>NC_010655.1:0-666025 GCF_000020225.1 Akkermansia muciniphila ATCC BAA-835
AAATCTTATAAAATAACCACATAACTTAAAAAGAATTATGCGGATTTTTAATCCGTCCCCGGCTACGGCTTCTCCGAGCCTTTCGGGTTTAGCTGCTCTGATGATGCGCCGCAGCATCTAAAACCCATTTCCCCCCCCTCCGCCGGATTTCCAAAAACAATGCGGTTTTTTATTTTCCAGTACCTGTCCGGTATCGGAGCCTTCACTTCATGCGGCATCCTGAACGGCAAAATCCTGAGAAAAGAAAACGCAGCTTCTCACAAGCGAGATTCCAATCCAACATTCATATCCCCGTGTGGATATGTGCACCGGAATAACAGTACTCCACGGTTTTCCAGGGCGGAAAGTGCCGGGGGGAGGCTTCCAATTGTCAATCAAGCTGTGCATCATTGTGCATGCTTTTTTGACCATATGATACCCTTTTTCACTGATTTCCAGCATGATGTGCAATATATGCACTAAAAGTAACAAGCCCCTTAAACCGTTGGATTTAAGGGGCTTTGAAGATGGTAGCAGGGAGGTGATTTGAACACCCGACCAAAGGCTTATGAGTCCTCTGCTCTACCACTGAGCTACCCTGCCGTTAAGTGGTTGATGCCGTAAGGCGGAGAAATATTTAACCCGGATCGGAAAGAATGTCCAGATTTTTTTATGGATCAGGAGCATTTTATCACGGCAACCCGCCTTCCCCTCCAGAGAAATCATTACGGATGAAGCATTTTTCACTCAACCGTTTCATACAGCCTGTGTCCCATGCCGTTTCCTACATGCGGGCATTTACGGCACAGGACATTATGATGCCTTCTGTCCCATGCCATTGCCGCAGCAGGACAGGAAATAGAGGCCCATAAAGATTTTCGGGTCCACCACTTTTCCCTGTCCCATCTGCTCCATCAGCCAGTCATGCACCTGAGGAAGAGGAATGCGGTGCACAGTAATATTTTCGTGGGCCACACCGCCTCCTGCCGATATTCGATGCAGGTCTTCCGCCAGATAGAAGGATACCATTTCCGTAGTCAATCCTGGGGAAGAAGGCCCCGCAAAAAGATACGTCCAGGAGTCCGCCCGGTATCCGGTTTCCTCTTCAAGTTCACGCCGGGCGGATTGCAGCGTGCTTTCCTCCCCTTCATCCCCGGAAATGCCCGCAGGCAGCCCTACGGTCCGGGCATGCAGGGGAACGCGGTATTCTTCCACCAGCAACAGTTCTCCTTCTTTCGTCACGGCCACGATCATGACAGCTCCGCTGGCATTAACCCGGCGCACGTATTCCCACCTCCCCTCTTTCAGAAGTTCCAGAAATTTCCCCCGGTAGAGAGACAGGCATGCTTCCCCTGGCTGTTCCATTTGTTCCATGATGCAGCCACGTTAGGTTTCCGGACGGCCGTTGTCAACCATGCGGACCGCCTCCCTCCTGCATCTTCCCGGACAGTTCCGTTCCGGTCCCTGTAAGTGGTTGATTTCCGGCGGCGTAATCATGCACTTTTCGTCACCCAGGCCAGTAACAAAACAACAACACATTGATGATGAGTAATTAACAATGTCATACAGAAAATATACTCAGGAGGACTAAATTATCGGAGGAAGCAAGAACAAAATATTTTTTCATGTGGAACCCCCGTGGAACGTAGAGCCGCAGAACGATGACTCGCGCTGTTTCAAAAAGATATTTTTTCCTCAGACGCAAATCAGTAATTTGGCGCTCCCGTCAACCGGGGTGTTGAGCTGAAAGCGGATGAGTTCGCCTTCTCCACCCCGATGGACGCCACGAGCTGTCACGGCTGCGGATGAACCTGATCCGGTTCCATCCGCGGGCGGCCTCGTAGCGGGACGGAACGCCTTACGGCTATTTCTAACCAGCAACATCTTTTATTTCCAATAACAATGACTCCGCCATCAGAACTGTCAGCCACCTGGTCCAAAATCACGGGAGCCTTGCAAACAATCATGTCCCCGGAGGTTTATGGATTGTGGTTTCCCAAGTTTTCCCTGCTGGAGGATTCAGGGAAGGCGCTGACGCTGGTATGCGACGATCCTATGGCCGCCCTCTGGGTGGAAAACAGCTATACGCCGGAGCTGAAGCAGGCCGCCATGCTGGCTCTGGGCACGGAACGCCAGATCAAATTCGTCTGCACAGATGAAGTGGCTTCCATGCCCGCTGCAGAAGGCCAGCCGCAAAAAGCTTCTTCCCGGGCCAAAACGCCGCAGGCGGCGGATTCCCCGGCCGCACCGGTCAAAAAACAGCGTACATCGGCCGCCAGGGCATGCCTGAATGACTTATATACGTTCGATTCGTTCGTGGTGTATGAGGACAGCCGTTTTGCGTACCAGGCCGGACTGTCCGTCGCCCAGTCGGAACGGGCCCTGTTCAATCCACTTTTCCTGTACGGTAAATCCGGCGTTGGCAAAACCCATCTTCTCCAGGCCATTGGCCATGAGGTGCTCCATCAGGATTCATCCACAAATGTGGTGTACGTCACGGGCGAACAGTTCGCCAATGAATTTATTGACGCTTCCCGAACCCAGAACGGACAAAGCTTCACCAAACTGCGCCGCAAGTACCGCAAGGCAGACGTCCTGCTGGTGGACGACGTGCAATTTATCTCCGGCAAGGAAAAAACGGTGGAAGAATTCCTGCATACGTTTGACGAACTGTTCCATGCCCACAAAACCATCGTGATTTGCGCGGATGCCGCCGCATGCGATATTTCCAATCTGGACCCCCGGCTGGCGGCGCGCCTGGAATCAGGCCTTACGGTAGAATTGAACCTTCCGGACGACAATGCACGGCTGGAGATCCTGCGCAGCAAGCGCGACCGGGCCGGCATGAACGTATCCGACGAAATTCTGGAGTTTCTGGCAAGCCGCATCCAGAAGAGCGTGCGCCGCCTGGAAGGAGCACTGCTCCGTGTAGCCACCTTTACTTCCCTGTCCGGAGACATGCCTGACATCGCCAAAATTGAGCAGCTTTTACGCGACATCCTGCGGGAAGAAACAAGCCGCATCCTGACCGTAGATTCCATCCAGAAGCGCGTGGCGGATTTTTACGAACTCAAGGTCAGCGACCTGACCGGCAAGCGCCGCCCCAACAGCATCGCCTTTCCGCGCCAGATCGCCATGTACTTGAGCCGCCGCCTGACGGAACGCTCCCTGAAGGATATCGGCCAGGCGTTCGGCGGCCGGGATCACGGCACCGTCATCCATGCGAACAAGCTGGTCGCCTCCCGTATGGAAGAGGATGTGCGCGTGAGGGATATCGTCCAGAGGCTGGAAGAGGAGTTGAGGGATTGATTTTCCTTCCCTCCAGCCCTGCTGGAAAAGCATGGTCCCGTTGAATGCCCATGGCTTTTCAAGCGGAAGAAGCGCTTCCGCGGCGCAGGGGAGAATAAGCTTGAGGCGAAAGCGGTTTGGATTAGAATCACCCTGTTCCCATTGATTCCATGATCCACGCCGACCAGCTTTCCAAAGAGTTTGGCCGCTTTCAAGCGGTAAAGAATGCCTCCTTCCAGATTGAAAAGGGGGAAATCGTAGGGTTCCTGGGGCCGAACGGCGCAGGCAAGACCACGACTTTGCGCATGCTGACCGGCTATCTGCCCCCCACTTCCGGCACAGCCACGATTGCCGGGTTCGACATTGTGAAAAATCCCCTGGAGGCTCGCAAACATCTGGGCTACCTGCCGGAACACGTGCCCCTTTACGACGACCAACGCGTCACGGAATACCTGAAATTCCGCGCCAGGCTTAAAGGCATCTCTTCCAGGCAGATCTGGCCTGCCGTCTCCAAGGTTGTAGAACAATGCGGCCTGGATCCCGTGCGCCGCAAGATGATCCGCACCCTTTCCAAAGGCTACCGCCAGCGCGTAGGCCTGGCGGACGCCCTGCTGGGGGAACCGGACCTGCTGATCCTTGACGAACCTACCAACGGTCTTGACCCCAACCAGATACGCCAGATACGCGAACTGATCAAAGGTCTGGCGGCCAACCATACCATTATTCTTTCCACCCACATTCTCAGTGAGGTGGAAATGATTTGCAACAAGGTCATCATCATTGACCAGGGAACTATCAAGGCAGCGGATACCCCCTCCAACCTGACGGCCAATCTACGGGCAGCCGGCAAGATTACTCTGGAATTCCGGGGAGACCTGGCCCTGATTACGCGGAAACTGGAAAACCTGGAACATGTGAAGAAGGTCATCCATGAAGGAACGGACGCCGACGGCTGGCATACGCTGACCGTACGCGCGGAGGCCGGGACGGATACCCGTGAAAAGGCTGCGCGCCTCCTTGCGGAACAGGGCTGCCCCCTGCGCCATATTTACCGCCACACCCCCACGCTGGAAGAAGTGTTCGTGGAAATGACCCGTAAAGATTAACCCCCCCTTTTTCCATCCCCGCCTATCCACCACCGCCCATTTCCCTTTTCTCCCCATGTCTCCAGTACTTACCATTTTCAGAAAAGAACTCAGAAGCTACGTAATGACTCCGTACGGATGGGTTATCCTGGCTTTCGTCATGGCCCTTCAGAGCGTCTCCCTGTCCGGCACGCTGAAGGCTTTTCAACTGGCCCCGCAGAAGGAAGGCATCCTGTTCTTCATCCTGCATTCTCCCATGTTCTGGTTTTACTTCCTGTTCATCTTCCCTCTGCTCACCATGCGTTCCCTGGCGGAGGAGGAAAAGACGGGAACACTGGAATCCCTGCTCACCACGCCCATCAAGACATGGCAGGTGGTTCTGGGAAAATACTTCTCCGCATACGCCTTTTACATCATCCTGTGGCTGCCCATGCTTCTCTATCCCATCCTGGCGGACTGGTCCAACCTGATTGTGCAGTGGATTTACGGATATGACGCGGGCATGGTTCTGCCTTACCGCCTGGCGGACTGGGCCGGGGCATACGCCATTCTGCTGCTGGTCGGCGCCTGGTTCACGGCCATCGGCATTTTCGCCTCCTCCATGACGGGCAGCCAGATTATTTCCGGCATCATCACCATCGGCCTGCTGGTCCTGATTTTCTTCATGGGTCTGATTCCCGTGGTGTGGGGGGAATTCCCCGCAGCGGGGATTTTCCACTACATGTCCTGCTCGGAACATCTGGACCGCTTTTCCGCCGGGCTGGTTGACACGCGCCCCGTCGTGTTTTACCTGACCATGACAGTCCTGACGCTGGCCGTCACCATCCGCATCATTGACCACCGCCGCTGGAAACACTGACTCATCCCTCCTTCACCACTTTTCATTTTTATCTATGAGCGAAACACCAGACACCCCCGCCGCGGCCGCAGAAGCCTCCCAGCCCGCCGCCCGCAAGGTCAAACGCCCCTGGATGACCTGGATCAAGCTTTTCCTGCTGTTCCTTATCGTCGTATGCCTGAATTACGTAGGCTGCCACGAGTATTACCGCCGGGACCTGACGGAAGACCAGCGTTATGAAATTTCCCGTCAGAGCATCAACATGCTCCAGTCCCCGGAAATCCAGAAGCGCAAAACCCCCGTCAAAATCACGTTCGCTTTCCTGCGCACCACGCAGAACTACACCCGCATGCGTTCTCTGCTTGAGGAGTACGAACGTTATTCCAACGGCAAGGTGAAGGTGGAGTATGTGGATCCCCTCCGCCAGCCGAACAAGGCCCGTGAAATCTCCAATATCTACGGAATTGAATTCAAGAAGAACCTGGTCATCATTGATGCCCGGGAGGATACGGAAAAAGCGCTCAAGACGTTTGAAGGCACCCAGGCGGACGCCGCCCACGTGCGCATCCTGCCCGGAGACGCCTTCGTAGTATACGCACCCGGGCCGGACGGCAAAAGCATGAAGGCAGTGGCGCTCCAGATTGAAGACATGATGACTGCCGGCATTTACGGAGCGGCCAACGGCGAACCTCGTAAAATTTATATCGCGGCGGATAAGAGCAACTTCAACGAGTCCCTGAGCAACAACCAGGAAGAAAGCATTTTCACGACGCTGGGCAAAATCTGCCGTTCCGTCAACCTGCAGCTTGTTCCCATCCGCATGAGCGGTCTGGAAGAAATTCCGGAAGACGCCGCAGGATTCATGATTATCGGTTCCAAATATGATCTGTCCCCGCAGGAGGCGGAAGTGCTCCAGTGGTACTGGGCGCGCCCGAACGCCGCCATTCTAATCATGCTGGAACCCCAGAATGACACACCCAAACAGCTTTACCGCTTTCTCCGCGAACAGGGGCTACGGCCCCAGAATGACCGCGTGATGCTCCGCAACAGGGGCAACCGTTCCGTTTTTGAAATTAACTCCATTTTCGCCCCCTCCCTGAATTGCACCCGTGAATTCTGGAATTCCAGCACCGGACTGGAAGGGGAGAGCATCTCCCTCATTCTGGATTCCGACAATGCGGCCATGGAACAGAAGCGCATTACGCCATACCCCCTCCTGGTCACAACGGAGGATTATTACGGAGAAACCAAATACAACCAGTTCCCTGCCCAGTTCGACGCAAGGGAAGACAATCCGGGCCCTCTGATGATCGGCGCGGCCCTCATCCGGGGGAATGCCGGGGACGTGAACCAGAACAAGACTACCGGGCGCCTGGTTCTGCTTGGCAATACGGACCTGCTCCAGCCCCGGCAAATCAAACCGGAACAGAGGGATTTCATGCGTACGCTGATCGGCTGGATGACGGACCGTGAAGAATTGCGTGGCCTCGGCTCCCGCCATGACCTGACCGTCAAGCTGAATCTGGATCGCAACGCCCTGGGCGTTTTGGAACTCCTGACGAATATCGGACTCCCCCTGCTGGCGCTGCTGATCGCCCTGATTATCTGGAACACGCGCCGTCATTAACTCCACCCACGCCCATTACCGGAAGCACATGCGCACATTCCGTTTTATTCTTCTCATCCTCATCACCCTCGCTTCTGTCGGAGCAGCGGTGCTCCTCATGATTGACGGCAATCTGTCCCGCATCATCGGGCGCACCGCTTTCAGTTCCGGAGAACGGCTTTTCCCGTACACCCGGGAAGAAATGAACGAGGTTTCCTGGATGCGCATCAATTGCGTGGGAGATGTCGCGGAATTCCGCCGCAAACCCAACGGCGTCTGGTGGTGCGAAAAGCCCTGGAACGACCGTATGGATCCTCGCGCGGCGGCGGCCATTCTCCAGTACACGTACTCCACCAGCATCGTGGACGCATTGCCCCTGCACAAGATTGATTCCGCATCCCTGAAGGAATTCGGCGTGAAAACCACTCCCGTTACCATCACTCTCAAGGAAATGAGCGACGACGGAAAGCGTTCCTCCACTGTGGCGCGCTATACGCTGGGTTCCCCGGCGCCCTGGCTGGTGGACGATCCGGAGAACAAGACCACGGATGACACCACCTATATGCAGACGGATTTTTACGGCCGGGACACCCGCATTCTGGTGGGCACCGGCAACATCCTCCCTCTGTTCAAATCCGGCATCCGCCAGCTTCGGGACCACCGTCCCCTGCTACTGCATCCGGCCATGCCCGCCTCCATTGAAATCAACAACCGGGGCCAGCGCATCGCCCTGGAGCGCAAGACTCCTGGCTCCCCCTGGAAAATCACGTATCCCCTCTCCCTGGATACGGACCCGGCCATGATGGATGTGCTGCTGGGCACGCTCCAGAAGCTGACCGCCGTGCGCGTGTACAACCCGGAGGAAACGAGCGTGCCGGATATGACGGATGATCAAATCACCTCCGTCTCCATCAGGAATTTCACAGGCCGCCTTTCAGGGGACGGCAAATCCCTGCAAATGGAGGAACAGCCCGTCACGCTCCGGATTTATCCTCCCTCGGACAACGGAAGCCTGTCCGAACTGGTCAAAGCCACCGTTTCCGACCGTAAGGCCGTCTTTGAATTGGCGCAAACGACGGAAACCAACAAGGAAGTTCCCGGCGTACGCAATATTCCGCTGGATCTGGGCCTTCTGCGTTCCAAGCAATTGACGGACATCGGGGATTACAAGATTACCGGCCTTTCCATCCGTAAAAGTTTTCAGGATTACCCTACCATCGCCCGCTTCATTCAGGGGGATGAGAAAAAAGGCATCAAGCCCACCTGGCTGTACACGGTAGAGGGCGCCCGTTACCAAGAAGCTAATCCGGAGCATCTCATTTCCCTGCTGAAAACCGTTAAACAGGGAAAAGTGGCCGGCTTCGCTTCGGACAAAGTTACGGACCTTTCCGTGTACGGGCTGGATAATCCCAGAATGACGCTCACCATGTCCCTTCTGCCCAAGCCCGGTGAAGAGCCACGCCCCCCCGTGACGGTGTTTTTCTCCAAGGGTGCGGACGGTTCCTGGTATGCCCGCCAGGCCGGAAAACCCACCGTCGCCATACTGGACAACGCCTACATGAAGGATTTGCTGACGGATGCACTGGCCTGGAAAAAAAAGAGGCTTTTTTCCTTCAGCAGGTTTGACCTCAGAGAAATGCACCTGGAACGCATCGGTTCCGGAGGCCCCCTGGTTCTGAAATTCGACCGTCTGGACGATTCTTGGACAGCCTCCAAAGACGGGAAGGATGAAACCTTGAATATCAACCCGAACCGCGCCAACCGCTATCTGGATGAACTGGAAAAAATGGAGGTGAGCGCCTGGCTCCCCTATACGGACGCCACAGCGCATGAAGCCCTGAAAAATCCCGTTTTCCGCCTGAAACTCATCCTCCAGTCTTACAAGGAGGCGGCCCCCGTGCAGTCCCAATCCGGTTCCAGCGACATTACCTTTGCCCCGGAACCGGAAACGGAGGACAAAGTCATCACGCTGGAAATCGCCCCGGCGGGAGAGGCCGGATACAGCAGATTTTATTACGGCAGAGTAAATACAACCCCGAATTATTTTATCCTGAACATGGACGCCGTACGTCTGCTCGGCGCCAGCCTTTCGGAAGACAACTAACCACTCCTCCCGCATGAGCAAGATTGAGCTGCACACCGCCATCTCCTTTCTGGACGGAATCCTCTCCGTGAATTCCATTCCGGACGCCCCCCGCGCCCTGAACGGCCTTCAACTGGAAAACGGGGGCACCGTTTCCAAGGTGGCCGCCGCCGTGGACGGCTCAGAAAAGGCCATTCATGCGGCCTTGGAAACAGGTGCGGACCTGCTCCTTCTTCACCACGGCATTTTCTGGCAGCCCATGCAGCCCATTACCGGCATCGCCTACCGGAAGCTGAAAGCCGCCATGGACGGGAACCTGGCGATTTACGCCGCCCACCTTCCTCTGGACGTCCACCCCGCATACGGCAACAATGCCCTGCTGGCGAAGGCCTGCGGCCTCCGGCCATGTTCCCATGATGGGCTGGACTACCACGGCGTTTCCCTCGGTACGCACGGAGAATTTCCAGGTACATGCGCGGAATTGGAGCAAAAACTGGAAACCGTCCTCGGCGCGCCCGTGCAGGCCTTCTGGAAAGATTCCCCGGAGGCTCCGGCCGGAGATATCTTCATCTGTACCGGAGGCGCGGGAGACGATCTTGCCCAGGCAGCGGCCCTCGGCTGCCGCACCTACGTGACCGGGGAAGGCTCCCACTGGAACATCCCCCTGGCCCAGGAACTGGGCGTCAATCTGGTCTTCGGCGGCCACTACTTTACGGAGACGTTCGGCGTAAAGGCCCTGGGGCTTCTTCTCAAGGATGTTTACGGGCTGGATTATACCTTTATTGACCTGCCGCCCTCCGCCTACAGCCATTGACCAAACGCCACGGAACATGAATCTGACTACGGACGACGCCGACGGGAAAATCCGCCTGGATCAATACCTTGCCGCCCACCTTCCGGAGCTTTCCCGCTCCAGGATCCAGAGCCTGATCAAAAGCGGTGACGTGTTGGTCAACGGCTCTCCCGCCAAGCCTAAAAACCCCGTCTCCCGCGGTGATTCCATCACCGTCCGCATTCCGGAACCGGAACCGGCGGAAGCCCAGCCTCAGGATATCCCCCTGGACATCCTGTATGAAGATGAAGACGTGGTAGTCATCAACAAGGAAAGCGGCATGGTCGTGCATCCCGCGGCCGGCAACCCGGACGGCACCATCGTAAACGCCCTGCTCCACCACTGCGGGGACCTCTCCGGCATCGGCGGAGTGGAACGCCCGGGCATCGTCCACCGCCTGGACAAGGACACCTCCGGCTGCCTGGTCATCGCAAAAAATGACGGCGCCCACCAGTCCCTGACGGCGCAGTTCGCGGCCCGAAGCACGGAAAAGCGTTATCTGGCCGTCGTCCAGGGTATTCCTTCCCAAAGTTCCGGCACGGTCTTCACCCATATCGGCCGCCATCCCGTCAATCGCCTGAAAATGGCAGTAGTCAATCCCGGTTCCGGGAAAGCCGCCATTACGGACTACGATTTGCTCTGCGCAGACCCGTCCACGGACTCCTCCCTGGTTCTGTGCACGCTGCACACGGGCAGAACCCACCAGATACGCGTGCACATGCTCTATCTGGGCCATCCGCTCATCGGGGATCCCATTTACGCCAAACCCGCCCGGCAAAAGGCAAAACCCGGCAGGCTCATGCTCCACGCGTGGCGGCTGGGCTTCGACCACCCGCGCACGGGAAAGCGCATGGATTTCGAAGCGCCCGTCCCGCCGGAATACACGCCGTGGCTCCAGCTCTTCCCCAACGGGCTTTACGGGGCCATCCCGGAGCTGCGCCCGGTACAGGAAGACGGAGGACGGAACTAAACCTCCCCGCCATTTCCCGGCAGCGGAAGCCGCTTCAACGGACAGAATACGGGAAAGCGCCATATTCAAATCCCAGAGCCGGCCCGGCCTTCGTCAGCAATCCGCCGTCATCCGGCGCCCCCATCCTTGCGGACAAAGATGCGGCAATAGACCCGTCGTTCACCTTCTTACGCCCCCTTTCCGGCAGGAGCGTCTACGGTCACAGTCAGCCGGGAACAATATTCTTTTCATCAATCAAGGAGAAATGAACCTGCCCGGCATCTTCCGCGCATGCAAGAAGAATCCGCGGCGGAGACCTCCCCTTTAATCTTGATTTGCCCCCCCGGAACCGCTACCCTGACACGGCTTTAACCACACAGCTTTCACAGAGACATGGAGACCACGCACCACGGGGAGGACGCCTCTCCGGACAATCCCCCCAGGCAGCAAAAAAGCGGAAACACGGATGAACAGACCATCGCCCTGACAAAGGCGCGTCTGGCCATTGACGAGGTGGACGCCCGGATTGTAGAGCTGTTAAAAAAACGCGCCGAATGGGTGCATGAAGTCGGCCGCATTAAAAAGGAAAAAAATTCCCCCATCTTCGTTCCCGAACGGGAAACGGCCCTGCTCAACAAATTGAACCGCCTGAATGCGGGCGTGCTGCCGGAAGCCTCCCTCCAGGCTATTTACCGTGAAATCATTTCCTGCTCCTTCTTTCTGGAAGGCGGCCTGACCATTGCCTACCTGGGCCCCAAAGGAACCTGGAGCCACCAGGCGGCCCTCAAGCAGTTCGGAAAAAGTTGCGAACTCATTCCGTGCCAGAGCTTCAAGGACGTATTTGACATGGTGGACCGGGGGAAGGCCCAGTACGGCGTAGTTCCCGTGGAAAACTCTTCGGAAGGTTCCGTCACCGCCGTGATGGATCTTTTCGTCACCTCTCCCCTCAAAATCTGCGCCCAAATCAATCTGAACATCCGCAACAGCCTGATGGCGGATATTCCGCGGGAACACATCCGCATCCTGTATTCCCACCCCCAGGTTCTCGGCCAGACGCGGAACTGGATCCAGCGGCATTTCCCAAACGCGGAACTCGTGGAAACGTCCTCCACCACGAAAGCCAGCATTCTTGCCAAGGAGAACGCCGCCATGGGCGCGGCATCCCTCGGCTGTCCGCTGGCCGCGGAATTGTTCGGCCTGAACATCCTGGAAGAAGACGTGCAGGACCAGTCCTGCAACACCACCCGTTTTGCCGTCATCGGACGCCAGGAAACGCAGCCCAGCGGCAGGGACCGCACCTCCCTGCTCATCCGCATCCAGCATAAACCCGGCACCCTGGCGGAAGTAGTCAACTGCTTCCAGCGGCACAACAATAACCTGATACGCATTGAATCCCGCCCGTCCAAAGTCATCAACTGGGAATACGTCTTTTACATAGATGCCGCCGGCCACATTCAGGAATCCCCCTTACGGGAAACCCTTCCGGAGCTGGAGCAGCACTGCTCCATGCTGAAGATTCTGGGCAGCTACGCGGATACGGACGTCATTTAAGCAGGTTCAGCCTTCCCCCCCAGCCTCACACCATTCTGAACAACCATGAACATAGCCACGATTGCCGCCCTGGCCGTCACTCTGGGACTTCCCGCCCCGGCCCAGCAGTCCGCCACTAAAATCATTACGGAAAACGGACAGCCTGCGCTGGCCCTGGACGAACAGTTCGCAGCCCGGCTGCGCGACGGCGGAATGAAGCAGGGCTCCCCGGCCACCGTTCCCGCGGAATTTTCGGCAGCAGCGCCCGGCCTCCCCCTCCCTGCGGATGCCAACCATGCCGCTGTCAGGGAAACGGCGGGGGAACGCAATCGGCGCATGGAATGGTGGAGGGATGCCAAATTCGGCATGTTCATCCATTACGGCCTGTATTCCGGATTGGCCGGGGAATGGAAAGGCAGGCCCGGAGGTTCCGAATGGATTCAAAAAAACGTGGAAGTGGATACGGATACCTACGCCGCGGAAGCTCTGCCCCTGTTCAAGCCCAGGGAAGGCCTGACGGAAGAATGGGCCCAGCTCGCCCGGGATGCAGGCTGCCAATATGTAGTGCTCACCAGCAAGCACCATGAAGGCTTCGGCCTGTTTGACAGCGCCTTGACGGATTACGACGCCAAAAGCGCCGTGAACCGGGATATCATCCGCGAATATGTGGACTCCTGCCGCAAGCGCGGCCTGAAAGTGGGCCTCTACCACTCCGTTATTGACTGGCATCACCCGTCCTATGACAACACCATCTGCCCGGACCTCTGCTACCCTGCGGGACAGGCGGCAATGCTTAACAGGAAAAACATTCCCCGCGACCACGCCGCCTACCAGAAATACCTGCACGCCCAGGTCCGGGAGCTGATGACCCGTTACGCGCCCATCGACATCATGTGGTGGGATTACTCCCAGGGAGCCATGGAGGGGGCCAAAGGCTGGAAGGCGCCGGAACTGATGGACATGGTGCGCTCCATCAATCCCGGCGTCATCATGAACAACCGCCTGTACGCTTATTCCGGCCTGAACAAAAACCAGGCCGGCACGCTGGACCTGCGCTGCGGGGACTATATTACCCCGGAACGCTTCATCCCCCGGCGCGGATATCCCGGCGTGGACTGGGAATCCTGCATGACGGTAAGCGACAAATGGGGCTACAACCGCTACGACACCAACATCAAATCTCCGGAAACCATCATTGAAAAACTGGTGGAATGCGTTACCAAGGGAGGCAATCTTCTGCTGAACGTCAATCCCATGGCGGACGGCACCATTCCGGAAAAAGTGGCCGCCACCATGCGCGGCGTAGGCCGATGGCTCAACATCAACGGTGAAGCCGTGTACGGAACACGGGCATTCATGCAGCTGGACCAGCCTGCCACCATCAATCGGCAGGGGGATATCTTCATCTTCCTGATTCCCCCGCCGGACAAGGAGCCGGCCCAGCCGCCCAGTGAAGGAACCATGAAAGAATTGACGGCGGGAGCGGAACACGCCCGCATGCAGCCGCTGGATGCCACCGGCTACGAAAATGACGGGGGAACAGCCGTCACCCTGCCCGCCGGCTATTCCAAAGCATTGCTTCTGGGAGACAACACCGCCCTTCCCGTCGTCAACGGAACGGTCCTGTTCAAGGCTCATGAACATTCCAAAACTCCCTGTTCCGTCATCAAACTGAGCAAATAGCCATTTTCCCCACTCATTTTTCCTATGGAGGAAGACCTTTTTTCCCTGGCAGCCGGCAAACAGCCTTCACAGCAGGCAACAAATGAAACGGCACCCCGGGCCGGGGAGGCGCGGGAAAATGCCGGCACCGACCACCCCGGAAACGCGGAGGACCCCGCTCACCGCCGCATAGACTATTTGCGTTCCGAACTGCGCCGCCACAACCGTCTGTATTACGAACAGGCGGAACCGGAGATTTCCGACGCGGAATATGACGCCCTGTTCCTGGAGCTGGAAAAATTGGAAAAAGCCCATCCCGAACTGTCGGATCCGGACTCCCCCACGCGCCGCGTAGGCGGCGCCCCTCTCCAGGGCTTCAACCAGATCAGACATGCGGTGCCCATGTTGTCTATTGACGACATTTTTGAGCAGCGGGACGCCCCCGTACCGGATGAAGAACTGGCGGAATTCTACCATAAGCTGTCCAGGGCGCTGCAAACGGAGAACGTGCCCGTCTCCGTTGAGCCCAAGATTGACGGAGTGGCCCTTTCCATCATGTACCGCAATGGGAAGCTGGCTTATGCGGCCACGCGCGGAGACGGAGACGTGGGGGACGACGTAACGGCCAACGTCCGCACCATCCGCAGCGTCCCCCTCACCCTCCCCCCCGGCGCGCCGCCCGTGCTGGAAGTGCGCGGGGAAGTCTTCATGCCCAATGAAGCCTTTGCCAAACTGAATGAAGAACGGGACGCCGACGGGCTCCCCGCATTCGCCAACCCGCGCAACGCCACCGCCGGAACCCTCAAGCAGCTGGACCCTCGGCAAGTGGCCGCCCGGCCGCTGGCCTTCCTGGCCCACGGATTGGGCGCGTATGAAGGCCCGGAACTCAGGGACGCAAAAGACTTCTGGAACATGCTCCGCCATTGCGGCATCCCCTGCAATGAGCCGGTGTATTACACGGACAGCCTGGAATCCACCCGCCAGGCCGTGCGGGATATTGACAGGCTCCGCCATACGCTCCCCTACGGCACGGACGGAGCCGTTATTAAAATCAGCTCCACGGCTACGCGGGAAGCGCTGGGAGCTACGGCTCGCGCGCCCCGCTGGGCGGCGGCGTATAAATTCCCCCCGGAACAGAAGGAAACCACCCTGCTGAATATTGTCGTGCAGGTAGGACGCACCGGGGTGCTGACACCTGTGGCGGAATTGCAGCCTGTGCTGCTGTCCGGTTCTACGGTAGCCCGGGCCACCCTCCACAACCAGGATGAAATCGACCGGAAGGACGTTCGCATAGGCGATACGGTGCTGGTGGAAAAGGCGGGGGAAATCATCCCGGCCGTTCTGAAAGTGAACCTTTCCAAACGCCCGCAGGACGCCAGGCCCTACAGCATCCTGGAAGCCACGAAAGGGCTGTGCCCCGCCTGCGGCAACCCCATCATGAAGGAAGAAGGGAAAGTAGCCTGGCGCTGCACCAACTTCACCTGCCCCGCGCAGGCCGTCACGGGCATCACCCATTTCTGTTCCCGGTCCGCTCTGGATGTGGAAAGCATCGGCTCTTCCGTGGCGGAAGCGCTGAGAAGCTCCGGACTGGCGTCCTCCGCGCTGGACCTTTTCTCCCTGATGCCGGACCAGCTCGCCAACCTGAACCTGGGCACGCCGGAAGAACCGCGCCGTTACGGGGAAAAGAATGCCCGGAAAGCGCTGGACGCCCTGCAAAACGCGCGAGGGCTTCCTCTGGAGCGCTGGCTCATCGCCTTCGGCATTCCCCTGGTGGGGGAAGTTGTCGCCAAGGCGCTGGCGGACACGCATCCCGACCTGAAGCATGTGGCGGATTCTCCCTACCTCCGGGACATCGTCCGCCTGGATGAACTGGTGGAACAGGCCGCCAAAACCAACCCCAACACCCGCGAAAACAAAAAGGCGGTGAAGGAAGGCGCGCTTTCCGCAGAGGCGGTACAGGAGCGCCACCAGGAACTGATGGAGGAAATCGACCGCCTGACCGCTCCCTATCTGGCAACGGGCTACCTGCGTAAAAACACGGCCAAATTCAGCTATGGCTCCGAAATCGGCGTGGCGGCGGCCAAATCCCTCCGGAGCTTTTTCGCCTCCGCAGCAGGGAACCATACCATGGACGTCCTGCACAGACTGGGCATCAATCCCCAATCCCAATCTTACCGGGCCAGCCTTCTCGAAATCCCGGCGGGCTCCCTGTCCGGCAAAACCTTCGTCATCACAGGAACGCTCAGCCATCCGCGGGATTACTTTGAACAGCTTATCGCCTCCCACGGGGGAAAAGCCACCGGAGCCATCTCCAAATCCACCTCCTGCCTCCTGGCAGGCAACGGAGGAGGCTCCAAGCGGGACAAGGCCCTCAAACTGGGCGTGCCCGTCATTTCCGAGGAAGACTTCTACAAAATGATCGGGAATTAATTGCCGCAAAACAGCGGAAACGGGAAGCAGGAACTGAAACGCACGCATCATGCGCCCGGCTGCCCGTATCTTCGTATTCCCTTCGCTTTTTTCCGTGCGCCGTTTTCCGGAAATTTCATTCCCGAATCCAGCAAAAAAGCTTGCTACGGGCAGCCATCTGTCCCCTAATAAACCGGTATGCTGAACCTGCCCAATGCCATTACCCTGACGCGTATTGCCCTGGTAGTCGTCTTTACGGCAGCAGTCAGCGTCGCGGACCGGTATTCCTGGGGATACCTGGCTGCGCTGGTCACGTTCATTCTGGCTGCCTGCACGGACTGGCTGGACGGCTACCTGGCCCGCCGCCTGAATCAGGTCACCACCTTCGGCAAGCTGATTGACCCCCTGGCGGATAAAATAGCCGTCTCCGCTGCCTTCATTTACCTGACGGGCGAAGGGCTCTGCCCCGCCTGGATTACCATTCTCATCATCAGCAGGGAATTCTTGGTCACCGGACTGCGCCAGATTGCGCAGGATCATGGCGTCATCATCCCTGCGGGAACGTCCGGCAAATGGAAAACCGCCTTCCAGCTGGCCTTCTGCATCGCCTGCCTGCTGGCCCTGACATGGACGCATACGCCGGAATACCTGCCTTCCATCACGGACCGGCTGGCCGCGCTCTGCCTGTGGCACGGTTCCGGCGCTTCCAACTTGCTGTACCAGGTTACACTGTGGGGTTCCGTCATCCTGACCGTTTATTCCGGAGCCGTTTACTGCGCGGGCGCCCGCAAATTCCTGCAGCGTTGAAAATTGCCTTTTCCCCCATCCGTCCGGAGACAGAGGCAACATTGTTCATTCTCCGGGACATTTCATATACCGGGAGCATGATTTCATTCCGCCGGGTTCCTGTATGAAAGAATGCATGCGGAATCTTCCGCTGTCGCCCTTCCTGCACATGCTGAAGCCTTGGAACGTTCAAGCTGTCCATCCTCTCTTCCGGAAGATGAACGCCTCCACGGCTCTCAAGCCCGCCTTACCTGTCCTTGACATTGCGTTCCGCAAAAACATTTAAAGGATCATCATGTTTGCCCGAAGGTTTGGCATTAATATAATGCCCCCTCTTTTCCACGCCATCCCACAGCGTTTCCAAATCCATAAGAAAGCCGTTCCTATCGTATCTCCCCAAAGCAACAGCTATGCTGTATACTGAATTAAAAACAAGCCTGTCATTATTTCTCGGATAAGCAAAAACATCTTTAGACCCCCTGTTTTTGGGAACTGTGGCAAAAAACAGGAATGAGCCTTCTTCGGAATTTCTGATTGTTATTTTTCCATTTTCATCAACCAAAATTTTTAAAGTATAGAAAATTCCTTTCTTCGTATCGTGAGCACATAAATGCAGCCATTCCTCTCTATTCATTCTGTCTATGACGAACCTGCCGTCATCAGATGAATTCACGCAAGCTTCCAACCGGTACAAATAATCGTTGCTGTCTTCCGTATACCAAGCTTTATAGTTTTCAGCATTGCGCTTTTTCTTATTAATCAGAATACCGAATTCCACCATCTTTTCCTTATTTTTTGCATACAGAGTATCTTGCTGTTTAAGTCGGATAAGATCTCCTTCTATGACAAAATTTATTTTCTGATCCACCCATTCCCAACGAGGTTCATTACCATAGGAAGGAGTAAATAAATGTTTTCCCGTAAAAAGATTTACGCGCTCAGAAATTCGTTTTTTCCTACCGTGAACGCTTTTTAAATATTTCATATTGAACAAACCATCTTCCTTAATAAAATCTTTCGGATACCCGAATTCATGTTTTTTCATTTCTTCATAAAGAGCATCAATCAGATTCTGGTAATATTCCACACCTTCTTCTCCATCAAGGCGTTTTTGTTTCGCTTCAGCAAGAAATCCGACAAATGGATGCTCCTTGCCATTCCTGCCGGAATCCGGAAAGCCAGCTTCCCCGCCCCGGTTTTCCTCCCGCGTCAGATGCTCCAATAACCGCTGATCAGCTTCTGAAAGTTTTTCCAGTAAAATGGTTTTTATTTTTCCACCATTTGCAAGCAACCGGATTTTGTTGCCATCTCTTCCCTCATACGCTGCCTTTAATTGATGGCCTGTCACCGCCGTCCAAATCCGGGGTTTGCTCAAATCCATCCCCTCTTCCGGCTGAAGCCCCGCAAAAAGAGGGCTGCCGCAACATACGGACAACACGACAAGAAAAATGCCAATTCCATTCTTTACCTTTGTTTTAAGGGACATAACTAATTCAACATCGTCTATTCAAAGGAAAGTATACGGATGAGGAATCCGCTGATTGGGACATGCGGCCTCTAACATGTCGGCCGGCTCCCTGATGCAGATAAAACCTGTACCGGAACAGGAAAAGAGCCTCTTGGGTATTCCTCCCCTAAATTGTCCGCCAGAAATTAATCAGTCATTCATATTCAGAATTTAGGGTTGACGGCGGATTCCTCACCCGCTTCATCCGGTAATTTATTCATATTCAATTTCTATAAAAAAATCATGACAAGAACTGTTTTTGAAGCGGAGATACGGAATACTAACAGGACAAACGTTTTTATTTTCCTTGACAGGAGATTTTCGCCGTGTTTTGATAAGTTCGTTCCCGCTGAATGGTGTTTGGTTGTTGATTGTTGATAGTCATTTGCGGTTGGCGGAATACGGGCGTCTCCGTATTGATCTTTTCAGTATCGCTCCTGCGGACTTTTTTGTTCCGTTATTGCCGTGATTCCGTCAGTTCATTGCAGCCGAGGCGCATTCACAGACACATCCACAGACATGGTATCAACTACATTCAGGGAGCTTGGCTTGTCGGCTCCCATTCTCCGCCAACTGGAGAATCTGGAGTACAAGACCCCCACTCCCATCCAGGCAGCCTGCATCCCCCTGTTGCTGCAGAACAAGGACCTGATGGGGCTGGCGCAAACCGGAACCGGAAAAACGGCCGCGTTCGCCCTGCCCCTTATTCAACAGCTTTCAGAACGTTCCGGAAAGCCGCCGGGCCGCCGGGTAAGGGCGCTTATTCTGAGTCCCACCCGGGAACTGGCTGCGCAAATTCATGAAAATATCCGCGCCTACGCCAGAGGGCTGCATCTGTCCACCGCCGTCATTTTCGGAGGCGTGGGGTATGCTTCCCAGTTCAAGGAACTGGCCGGAGGCCTGGATATTCTGGTAGCCACGCCCGGCAGACTGATCGACCATCTGGAACGCCGGACCGTCAGTCTGGACGGCGTGGAAACCCTGATTCTGGATGAGGCGGACCATATGCTGGATATGGGATTCGCCCCAGCCCTGAAAAAAATCGTCTCCAAAATCCCGAGGAAACGCCACACGCAGATGTTTTCCGCCACCATGCCGGACAATATCCGGCAACTGGCCCAGACCCTGCTTCAGAAACCGGAAACGGTGAGAGTCTCCCCTCCCTCCTCCACGGCGGACAGGGTAGAACAGTTCCTTTGCATGGTCGGCTCCCAGTCGGAAAAAAGGCTCCTTACCCTGGAACTGCTGAAACAGCAGGAGCTCCCTGGCCGCACGCTTATCTTTACCCGGACCAGGCATGGAGCAGACCGCCTGGCCTCCTTCCTGTCCGGAAAGGATTATCCGGCTTCCGCCATTCACGGGGACAAAAGCCAGGGCAGGCGCGAACGCATGCTCCGTGAATTCCGTTCCGGGAAAACGCCTGTCCTCGTCGCCACGGACATCGCCGCCCGCGGCATTGACGTAAAAGACGTGCGGCTTGTCATCAATTATGATTTGCCGGAAGAACCGGAGGTCTATGTGCACCGCATCGGCCGCACGGCGCGCGCCGGAGCCGCCGGGCAAGCCATCGCTCTCTGTTCCCCGGAGGAAATCAGGAAAGCCAGGAATGTGCACAAGCTGTTGGGACGCCTCCTTCCCGTACACGCTTCCAGCGCCTCCGTCCCGGCTGAATTGCGCGCAGTCCCAGAAGCGCGCAGGAAAAGGAGCAGCCCCATGCAGGAAAAACGTTCCGCTCCCCGCAGGGAGCCGCGGAAAGGGTACGGAAGGAACGGCAGCCGTGCGGAAGCATGATTTTAATCATTCAAAAAACTTTTGAACGGAATTGAAGTCAGCGCGGTCTCACTTGCTGCAAACGGTTCTCCTAATCGTTCCAGCCGGGAAGCTTCAACCGGAGTTTCAATCATGAAAATAACCTCGTTCATCATCAGGACACTATGCGCGGGCACCGTCGGTTCCCTCGCCTGCCAGGCCGCCATGCAGGCTTACGCGGATGACGTTCCCTCCACCTTCGTGGAAGGAAATTATTCCCCGGAAGTAGCCCGCTACGTGCAGAGCATCGCAGGCGTGGCGCTGGCCTCGGGCATTCATGATTATGACGAAAACGCCACCAGCAGTTATCAGGTTCTGGCTCAGGTCCTTAACAGCGGCAATGTAACGGAATTGCCGGAAGATCTGAAACGGGCCATTGGAATGCTGATCGGCTACGTCCCCGACCCGAATGAAATCATCCAGCCGATCATGTCCAGAAAACAGATTGAGAGGATGAGAAAGATGGCGGACCGCATCAAGAACCTGATGGAGGAAAAATACGGAGTGGACCTGGAAGACTGCACGAACATCATGAAGCGCACTCTGGCCCCGTCCATCTCGGACATCCTCCGCTCCTGCGGCATGGAAGGCACCCAGCTGCCCTCCACCACCGCTTTCCGCCCCAGGCTGGGCAAGGCTCTGAATGAAGCCTATGCCAGGCTTGCGGCGCCAAAACTTCCCGCCGCCGGCATGGCGCAATAACCGGACCATCTACGGATGATCGGGGAGATGATCCCGATTCCACGGCACGCGGCCCCCTGCCAGGGTCCCCTGAATAGAAGCCGCAGGAAACGGAATGATCTTCCCCGTCGCCGGGAACGGAAACGGCAGCCAAGCGCCGGCGGCAACAAACAACACCCTCCGGATGTCCTCCGATGCAGGGCCGATCCTTCGGAACGCGGAGCGGCGATACGCTCGCTCCCCTGTTTTATTCCCAAGCAACGGCATGCAACATCGGCACAACCGGATGATGCCCTTACAGGCCCCGTCCTTCCCGCGCTGCGGCAGGACTGGGGCTTTTTTCATGTCCGGGATTTTCAAAAGGCGGCGGCATTCCCTCCTGATTCCTTCCAGGAATCAGGGATATTCCGTTTTTACAGAGGAATGCATTTTTTTCACCATCTGTGAAAGAAAGATTCTCAAGCCTCAGTATCTATGGCAAACTGGGGATTCAAATCCTTTATATAATTACCATCCATGGATAATTCATCATCACGCCGTCGTTTCCTTCAGACCCTGGGCCTGGCCACTGGCGCCCTGGCTGCCGGTTCCTTTGCCAACGCCCAGGAAGTAGCCCCCCTGGCTCCCAAGAAAATCACCATTCCGGACCCGAATAACATCGGCCCCATGACCACGTGGCCCCCGCGCAAGCCCGGCGCCATCTACATGGGCGGCTTCAGGGCTCCCAAGCTGGACAAGGTGCGTGTGGCCTTTGTCGGCGTGGGTGAACGCGGTTCCATGCACGTGGGCCAGATGGCCGTTATAGAAGGTGCGGAAATTGTCGGCATTTGCGACCTGTATGAAGACTGGGCCAAGCGCAGTGCGGACGTCGTGGAAAAGAAGACGGGCAAGCGCCCCCCCATTTTCACGAAAGGACCGGAAGACTACAAGCGCATGATGAAGGAAGTCAAGCCGGACGCCGTCATCGTCTGCCCCAGCTGGGAATGGCACTGCCGTGTTACCTGCGACGTGATGAAGATGGGCGCCCACGCCTTTGTGGAAGTGCCTATGGCCGTCTCCATCAAGGAACTCTGGGAAATCGTGGATACCTCCGAAGAAACCAGGAAGCACTGCATGATGATGGAAAACGTCAACTACGGACGTGAGGAACTCATGTACCTGAACATGGTGCGCCAGGGCGTCATTGGCGACCTGCTGTACGGAGAAGCCGCCTACATCCATGAACTGCGCGGACAGATGAAGCAGGTGGAACGCGGCACCGGTTCCTGGAGAACCTATCACTACGCCAAGCGCAACGGCAACGTGTATCCCACGCACGGCCTCGGCCCCATTGCCCAGTACATGAATCTGGCCCGCAAGGACGACTGCTTCGGCAGGCTCGTCTCCTTCTCCAGCCCGGCCCTGGGCCGCGCCGCGTATGCCAAGAAAAATTTCCCGGCGGACCACAAGTGGAACAAGCTGGACTTTGCCTGCGGCGATATGAATACCTCCATCATCAAGACCACCATGGGCCGCACCGTCCTGGTGGAATGGGATGAAACCAGTCCGCGCCCCTACTCCCGCCTGAATCTCATCCAGGGCACCCTGGGCACCTTGGCCGGCTTCCCGACCCGCGTAGCCGGGGAAAAGCTGGGCAACGGAAATTATCATGAATGGATTGAAGGCAAAGAAAAACTGGCCCCTATTTTTGAAAAGTACGATCACCCGCTCTGGAAGAGAATCGGGCCGCTGGCCCTGAAGATGGGCGGTCACGGCGGCATGGACTTCGTGATGCTCTTCCGCATCATCGAATGCCTCCGCAATGGCGAACCGATGGACCAGAACGTTTATGAAGGAGCTTTCTGGTCCTCCGTCTCCGAGCTTTCCGAATACTCCGTGGCCCAGGGCGGCATGCCCCAGGTATTCCCGGACTTCACCCGCGGAGACTGGAAAACGACTGCTCCGCTGGGCATCGTCCAGTAACAGCCGGCAATCTTCCCCGGCCCGAAGCTTTTGCGCCTCCATGGCGTGTTTCCGGGCCGGGGCAAAATGCCTCCTCTTCCAAAAACAGGCCCAGCTTGCAGGCGGCCTGTTTTTTATTGCTCCAATGACACCCTATTCCGGAAGTTGAAGGGCTCCGCAGGCGCTCCACTTGCCGGGGAAAGCTCCCGGATGACGCCAAAAAGCGGAACTCCATGAAATTTTCCTTCTGCGCGGAACCGTATTTAGGCAAGAAAAATATCCTGCAGAAAAACGCCGTTCCCCTTACATCACACACGCCTTCATGCTTTCCTATTGTACCAATATTCATCCCGCAGAATCCTGGGCGGAAACCAGGGAGGCTCTTTTCACCTGCGTTCCCCGCATCAGGCAGGAACTCGCGGCGATGGACTCCCCTCTGAAGGATCTCCCCCTGGGCATCGGCCTGCGCCTGTCCGCCAGGGCGGCAGCGGAGCTTCTGGCAACGCCGCACGCCGCGGAAACCCTGAAATCATGGCTGGAAGACCAGGGCGCGCGCGTAGAAACCCTTAACGGGTTCCCTTACGGAAATTTCCACGGGCAGCGCGTGAAAGAACGCGTTTTCCAGCCGGACTGGACTACACCGGAACGTTTTGAATACACCTGCAACCTGTTCCGCATTCTGGCACTCATTGGTGACGAACAGGCTGACAGGCTGACCGTCAGCACGCTCCCTGCCTCGCACAGCTGGTTTCATGCGGATGAAGAACGCATCTTCTCCCGGCTGGACGCCATGAGCGGATTCCTGGATGTGCTGGGCAGGCAGACCGGCTGCCTGATGCAGCTGGGGCTGGAACCGGAACCCTTCGGCCATTTTCACGATACGGATGGAGCCATCCGTTTTTTCAACGGCCTCCGCAACCGTTCCCGCCGTCCCGAACTTATCGAACGCCACCTGGGGCTGACATACGATACCTGCCATTTCGCCATTCTCCGGGAAGAACCGGAATTCACCCTCTCCGCCTGGGAGGAAAACAACATCGCCCTCTGCAAAGTGCAATTTTCCAACGCCCTGGAATGCCGCATATGTGGGGAGGAAGACCTGGAACGCCTCCGGCAGTTTGACGATGGCGTTTATTTCCATCAGACCAGCATCCTCCACCGGGAAGGCGCCATGCTTTTCCCGGACCTGCCCAATGCCCTGGCCTATGGGCGGGATTATGCAGAGGAAATACGTGATTCCCAATGGCGCATTCATTACCACATTCCCCTGTACGCTTCACCGGAACCACCCTTGAAAAGCACGGAAGAATTCATCCAGAAAACGCATAATTTCCTCCGGAGCCGCAAAGGCCCGCAACCGCATCTGGAGGTGGAAACCTATACCTGGAGCGTCCTGCCGGACCACATGAAGATCCCCCTGGCAGCCCAGATTGCCCGTGAACTGCATTATATTGAAACCCTGTAAAGCCATGATGCCCCGCATGCATCCCTCCGCCTTCCTGTCTTCCGGATTCCTGCTGCTGTCCACCGGTCTTTCCTCCTGCACATTTCTTCCCATGTTTTCCTCCGGAGGGCAGGAAACGCCGCGGACCCTGGGCGCACGCATGGAAAAACACACGGAAGTCCTGCAAAAAGACATCGGGGAAAGAAACGCCAGCCAGCCCAAATCCATGGAAGCCGCCGCCAAATACATCGCCGGGAATTTCTCGGACATGGGGTACGCCGTCACCATGCAGCCCGTATCCGGAGGAAACGTGAAAAAAGGAGCGGCCATTTACAACATCCTGGTTTACAAGCCCGGCCTGTATTCCAACAATCAAAGCATCGTCGTGGGAGCCAATTATGATTCCAGCGGACAGCGCAACAACGGCAGCGGAACGGCCCTGCTGCTGGAGACGGCGAGAGGCCTGAAAGACATCCCCACCAATCACAATATCTATTTTGTCGCATACGCGAACGGAGCGGAGCCCGCAGGGAAATCCATCTCTTCCGGAGCCTGCGTGCATGCCAGCACCCTAAGCGGCAGCATTGGAGCAACCAACATCCTGGGCATGATCAATCTGGAACCCCAGAAGCTGGATGCCGGAGGGGAACGAAAACAGCCGGGCCCGGAATCCTCCCGGGAAGCCGTTCTGTTCACGACCACCCCGCACGGCAAGAAATTTGCTGGCCAGTGCGCCGCCCCCTTCGCCAAATCCTGGGAGCAGGCGCCCGCTACCTTCCACCGGGAACCTTCCGCCCTCACAGGCAATGACCGCCATTACGCGGTCCTGGGCATTCCCACGGTCTCCTGCCGGAGCAAGTATCCCGTCACGGATGCCCGTACGGAAGAGTATGTGCAGGCGCTGACGGACATGATTCACCAGGTAGCGGACAACGACGCGCCCGAACCGGCAAAAAACGCCGGCCAGGGCGAGAAAGCATCCTGACGTTTCCCTCTCTCCCCGTTACCGGGACAGCTTTCTCCTTCCGTGGCCGCCGCCCAGCATCAGCACAGGCATGAAGGAAAGGGCCACCAGCGCAATAACCATAGGCATCCAATTGTCGGAATACCTCTGCATCAGGAACGAAGTCAGGGAAGGGCCGGCCAGCGTGCCCAGGGAATAACTCAACAGCAGAAGCTGGTTCATGGTCACCAGTTCATCCCGGGAAGCTTCCTCGCATCCCCAGGCCATGGCAACAGGGTACAGGGAAAATCCGGCCAGCCCCAGAGCAATCAGGGAGGGAGCCATCAGCCCCCCCTTCAGCATCAGCCCGGCACAGGCCGCCGCCACCAGCAGGGACTGGCATTTCATGACGAAAGCGCGGCCGTACCTGTCCGCCAGCCGCCCCATGGGCCACTGCCCCAGAATGGCAGCGGCAATCAGCAGGGCCATCCAGTATCCCACGGAAGAGTGGTCCATTCCCTGGTGCTTCAGGAACAGGGGCATCAGGCAATAAATAGTACCCAATACCACGCCGGAAATCACACATCCCACAACACCCAGAAAGACGCTGCGGCGTCTCAGCAGTGTCCGAATCTCTATATGGGAGGAGGATGAAACCTGTCCATTGCCCGGCTCCAGACGCGCAAACATCAGCGGAACCATGCCCGCCACTGATAAAATGCAGACTTCCGTCACAATCAGGGGCATATCGCTGGGGAACCAGCCCAGAAGCAACTGCCCCAGCACCGTACCCAGATAATAAACCACCATGTAGGAAGCCAGCAGAATGCCGCGGGTTTGCAGCGTTCCGGCCCTCAGCAGGGCGCTTTCCACCACCACCCAGACCAGGGCGCAGCTGATCCCCGCCAGCAGCCGGAGGCCGCTCCAGGCCGGCACGCCGGGAAACACAGGCAGCAGAACGGTGGAGACTGCGCATAAAAGGCATGCATATTGGTAACTTCCTTTGAACCCGGCCCGGCGAATCACGCCGCCAGCCAGCAGCGTTCCGGCCAGGTTCCCGAGAAAAAAGAAAGCCCCCACCAGCCCTGCCTCCCAGGTGGCGGCATCAAATTGCTCCATCCACAGGGGAACAACCGTATTCAACACGGCAAACGCCACTGTCTGGAAAAGAAGCCCCGCCAGCAGCAGGGCAATAGGCCAGGTAAATGTACGCATCACGATAAAGCGGGGACTATAGCACCAAAGCCGCATCAGTCAACCGCCTCTTCCGTCGGAAAGAAAAACAAAAAAAGCGCCTTATCAACAAAAGACACAACACATTGATTGTTAAATTATTAATAAACAATTCAAAATATAGGGGACTGTCATATTCCCCGGCGCAGGGAAGCGGGCAGTATCTTCATCTGCTCCCGATATTTGGCCACCGTCCTGCGGGCGATGTTCACCCCTTTTTCCCGCAGCGCGGCCGCCAGCCCGGCGTCACTGAGGGGTTTGGAAGAATCTTCCTCCGCAATCAGCCGCCGCATCAGCTCTTGGACGGCGCCGGCAGCCACGGCTCCGGAAGCCGCCCCGTCCGGGGAAACGCCGCCTTCAGACGGAACTCCCGCACTGAAAAAGGATCTCAATTCTTTCATCCCCCACCTGCACAACAGGTACTTGTCCCGGCACGCCCGGGAAACCGTGGAAACATGAACCCCCATCTCCTCCGCCACTTCTTCCATGCCCATGGCCTTCAGGCGGGACGGGCCGGACCTGAAAAAATCCTCCTGCCTCCGCACAATGACACGGGCCAGGCGCAAAACGGTCTCCTGCCTCATATCCAAAGCCCGCAACAGCTCCTGTCCCTCACGGAACGCCCTGCGGAGATATTGCCTCAGCTCCCGGCTTCCGGAACCCTCAGCCATTAACTCCATATACCGTTCATTCATGGACAGGCGCGGAAGATACTCGGAAGTGAGGATAACCTCCAGCACGCCGGAAGGCCCCTCCTCCACAATGACGTCAGGCAGCAGATGAGGGTTGCCGCCGGGGGCGTAGGCCCCCCCTGGATCAGGAGTCAGGCTCCTAATCACCTCCAGAGCCGCCGCCACGGCCCCCGGTTCCACGTCCAGCAGGCGTGCGGCTTCCTCATACTTGTGCGCCGCCAGTTCCCGCCAGCAGCGCTTGACCAGGCGGAAAGCAAGCGAACGCTTCAAACCGCGCTGTTCAAGCTGGATCAGCAGGGAATCCCTTAAATTCGCCGCCCCCACTCCAGGCGGGTCCATTTCCCTCAGCGCAGCCAGAGCTTCCTCCATGTCCCGCATGCTGAAACACCCCTGCTCTTCCAGCTCCTGCGGAGACTCCGTCAGAAACCCGCGTTCGTCCAAAGCGTCAATCAGCAGGAACAGGGCGTCCCGGGCGCGGCCCGTCAATGCGGAATGCTGCGCCTGATCCATCAAATGGGTTTTCAGGGATTCCGGAGCCACGACGGATTCATACATGAAATCACGGCGGGCGGCCGCGTCCCCAGACAGGCGGCCTTCCGCCGTAAACTCGTTCCACCCGTCCTCCCGCTCATTCCAGGCATCCCCGTCCGGACCGTCTTCCAGCGCTTCCGGGGAAGCGTCCGGCAACTCCTCAAGCATGGGATTGGTTTCCAGCGCCTGACGGATAATCTGCCTTAATTCCAAAGCAGAAGCCTGAAGAATCTGCATCCCTGTCTGCATGGACTGGGAGACGGCCATCTGGCGCGTCATTCCATGCTGCAGGGATACCTCACTCATACCGCCCACAAGCTACACCACCCCCCGGAATCTGGCAAGGGGGAACACCCTGCAGCAAAAGCTGCCCGCACACCGCAGCAGCAAAAAAGGCCACCACTTTCATGTGGCGTTTTTGGAAAACGTTCATACAATAAATGCCAATGAAGATTTTGCACATACTTGCTTTCTCCCTGCTGGCCTCCCTTCTCTCAACGGCTGCGCCGTCCCCTCTGACTCCGCTGCCACGGGAACAGCCCCAATGGTGGAGGAAGCAATATGAACAGCAGGTGGAACAAATAAAAAACAACCCCTGCGGCGTCCTTTTCCTGGGAGATTCCATTACGGACTACTGGAAAAGGGAAGGAAAACCAATATGGGAAAAGGCGTTCTCCCCCTATCATCCCTGCAATTTCGGCATTTCCGGGGACCAAACCACCAACCTGATTTACCGCATCACGGATTCCGGCATCCCGGCCCAAACGGACCCCAAACTCTGCATCGTCATGATCGGCACCAACAATACCGGTCATTTCAAAGGAGGGGAAGCCCCGGAAAAAACGGCCATGGGAATTCTGGGTGCCGTTGAACACCTGCTGGTCAGGTTCCCGGACACCCACGTCCTCCTGCTGGGCATTTTCCCGCGCGGCACAGGTCCCCAGGACAAGCTGCGCCAGCACAACGACCGCATCAACGCCATTCTGGCCCAGTGCAAGCTGCCCCGCACCACTTACGCCAACATCAACAGGCGCTTTCTGGACTCCTCCGGCAAACTGCTCCCCGGCATCAGCAGGGACAACCTGCACTTTACGGAAAAAGGCTACGCCATCTGGGCAGACGCCGTGCTGCCCTATATCAAAAAATACTGCAAATAGCTTTCTTTCCCATCCTCGACGCATGACTGTCGGAATGCCCCCTTCCGCCAGTCATGCGTGCGGTTCGGGAACATATTTGTCAATCAATGATGAAGCTTACGCAGCAACAACTGTCCAGCCTTCATTTTGAAACTGCGGTTATGGAGCCTGAAAAGCACCGCTCATGTCCATCAATTCATTTTTCCCGGCGGCTCCGCCCTGAATGCTTATGAGTAACGTCCGGACTTTGGGGAGCCCGCTTTAATAAACGGTTAAGATACAAAAGCAATACGGAGCATGGAAAGTATTTACCGCCAAGCCCGCAAAAAGCTGCATGGATGCCAGGGCCCGCGTCTGAAAATTTTGCGCAGAACCGAAGTTGCAGTTGATTTGGAATAAATATATTATAATGAAACAATATATCATAGACGCCTTTACTGACAAAGTTTTTCATGGAAATCCCACGGCGATTTGCATTTTAGAACAATGGCCGTCCGGGGAATTGATGTTAAATATGGCCGTTGAAAACAATCTTTCAGAAACGGCCTTTGCTGTCAAAAAGGGGGGGAGCTATCATCTGCGGTGGTTTACCCCCGGTGGAGAGATTGACTTATGCGGTCATGCGACATTAGCCTGTGCCTATGTTATTTTGAACTTCTATGAAAAAGAAGCGGCAAAAGTTGTTTTTCAAACTTTAAGCGGTGATTTGGTGGTAGAACGGCATGGTGATCTTTATGAAATGGATTTCCCCGCCTATGAATTAAAACCAGTTCCCGTAACGGAGCAAATGATCGACGCTATCGGCGCTACCCCCAGAGAAGCGTATATGGGGCGTGACCTTTTATGCGTGTTTGACGATATAAAAATAATCGAACATCTCAATCCGGATCTATCAAAAGTTCATGCCCTGAACGGTCTTTTGCTCCATGTAACCGCAAAAGGTACGGAAACTGACTGCGTTTCCCGTACCTTTGCCCCCAAATGCGGAGTGCCGGAGGATGCCGTTTGTGGTTCCGGTCATTGTCACATTATACCTTACTGGGCGAACAGATTGGGAAAAGACGACATCATAGCTTATCAGGCTTCCAAACGCGGTGGGACACTTTATTGCCGCATGGATGGAGCACGGGTAAAATTAGCAGGAAAAGCAGCCTTATATTCCATTGCCGAAACACAATCAAGATGAAGCGTCAATAGGTTAAGAACATATGCCGGGCGACGGAAAAAACGTCGCGCGACAGAAATTATACATGCCCAATGACACAAACGGCGGTTTTGAATAATCAAGGACGCCGTTCTTCTATTCCCTAAAAAATAATGCAACTATGCTTTCAAACATGGCGGTCAACGGGAATAACTGCCATGAAGCACAAAGCATGCCGACAAATTCCGACGAGGTCTATATCAAAAAATACATCCGCCGCAGAATATCATATCTCCAAACGTGAATCATACCATGTAGCAAAAGTGAATATTTTTTCAAACTTCCATCCGGTATGCTTGTGTCTTTACAGGTGTGTTTTTTATTTTTCTTTATGGGAAATACAACAAAAAAAATCATGAAACAACCAAATCCCCCGGCCGGAAGCAGGAATCCAGCCGACCCGCCTGTGCCGCATTTGGAATCAGGAAAAAGCGCAAGGAACAAAAAAATTGCTTTTTCCCGGGGATATCCTAGAGTGCCTCTCCGCAATGAGCATGCCGCTTGCCGACTTGATCTTCCTGGCTTTTGCCCTCTCCGTGGACGCTTTCGTCGTGGCGTTCTCCTACGGCCTGCTCATTAAGCAAAAGCGTTTGAGCAACGGAATCAAGCTCTCCCTGTCCACCGGGGCCGGTCAATTCCTGATGCCCGTCCTGGGTTTTCTGCTTACAGGCTCCGTGCACCGGTATATTGCGGCCTGGGACCACTGGCTGGGCTTCGCCGTGTTCACCTTCCTCGGGGTCAACGTCCTCCGCGAAGGCTGGAATCACCGCAACGAAGAAGAGGATATGCCCCACGTCACCAGCCTGACGTTTCCTACCCTTATGGCCGTGGGAATCGCCACCAGCATCGACGCGCTGGTAGCGGGCATCAGCATTTACCTTTCATCCGCCCAGTGTGGAACCGACCCTACCCTCCACGCGGTGCTTCTCCCCGCCGCCGCCATCGGCTTCACCACCTTCCTGTGCACGGCGGCCGGCTTTTTCCTGACCAGACGGCTGCACCGCTTTCCGACCTTTCATCTGGAAGCGGGAGCCGGGCTCATCCTCATCGGCCTGGGCGTCAAAATGCTCTGTGACCATTTGTGCTGAAATATGCCGCGAAGGATGATAAAAACGTCCTTCTGGCATCGTAATAAGTCGAAAAACGCACTGGTTCCCTCCCACCTCTTTCTGCTATTATCAAGTAATCCCTTCCACATGAATATTTCACATCTTCTTCTCTGCACTTCCCTGCTCGCGGCTCCCGTCTGCGCGGCACAGGGCCTGACGGAAACTGAAACGGAAACGCCGGCCTCCTCCAGCCGCCTGCCGGCGCCCCTGGCACAAAAAATTGCCTCCGGAGACTTTGATGGCCTGCAGACGGAACTGCGCTCCACCCTCCTGAAGGCTGGAGAACAAACGAAATCCGAACAGAAACTGCTCCAGAACAAGCAGTACCGCCATTTGCTGGACATTCACGAACTCCTGCGCGTCACGGGACCGGACAAGGTGAAAGCCGTTTTCTCCAAAAGCGCGCAAGATGCCGCTTTCATCAAAACCTTTCTACAGGACCCGGTGTGGATGGAGCTTTACCTTGGAGCAGGCCTGATTCCGGAAAATTCACCGGAAGGCCTTCAAATCCTCTCCGACATCTGGAAAGCGGACGGCAAGAGCCCGGATTTCCGGAATTACCAATCCCTGGCCACCGGGCTGGCCTCTGTCTTTTCCACCGGCCCCATGGCGGGAAGGCTCAAAACCAACTCCGCCAACAGCAATCCGGTGCGCCGCTACCGGATTTTCAAAAAACTGCATCAGGAAAACAGGCTGCATCCGGGATTCATCAAACTGCGCCCATGGGAAATGCGCTTCGTCGTGGGAAGTCCCTGGGACGATAAATCCTATGAATGGAGCAATGAACACGTCAACCTCCCCTGGCGGCGATACACGGCCGCCTGCTGGGCCGCTCCCTATACGGGCCACAATTTCTTTGGCGATACCATTCAGGGGCCCCTTTTCTACGTGCCGTGGAGGGATCTTAACACGACCGCGGAAAACACGCAGATCATCGGCGGCGTTTGCGGCGGCCTCTCCTATTTTGGCACCATGGCGGCCCAGGCCCACGGCATCCCCGCTTATCCGGTAGGACAACCGGGCCACTGCGCGTACGCGGTGCGCGTGAAACGGGGGGAATGGAAAGGCGGCTTCGGCGGACCAGACGGAGGCATGCACAACCATATCTTCGGCTCCCAGGCTCCTACTTCCTACCTGCTGATGGAAAATGTCTTTGCTGACAACGATAAGGCGGACCAGGCCTACCTGTGGGCCGCCCAGGCCCGGCTGGACGAGGCTTCCGGCAACAAGGACAAGGCCATTCAGGCATGGGAGGAAGCGCTCAGGCAAACACCGCTGCACCCGTTCTTCCGCACGGAGCTTCAACGCCTGCTGATGGAAAAGGAAGGCATGCAACCTGTCGACTGGTACGTTTACGCCAAGGACGCCCTTTCCCACTATCAGGGCAACGGCTTTGCCGCATTCGACATCCTCAAGGACGTGCAGAATAAATTCCTGATGGATATTCCGCCCGCAGACCGGATTGCCTGGTTCCGGGACCTGCATGAAGCCATCGCCACCACTCCCACATCATGGGCGGTGAAATTCCAGCCCGTGCTGGACTCCCAATCTGCCTTCCTGGCAAATCCGCAGGAAAAAGCGGCCTATCTGGAAACAGTCCTCTCCACCCACCTGAAAACGGGGGACGGCACCAACTTTGGCCAGGCGTTGGAATGGGGCGTGAAAAACTTTGTGGAAAACGGACAGGCGGACGTGTTCTCCAACGCATTCGCCAAGGTAGCCCAGCAAACGGGAAAAACCGGGACCTCCGGGAAAGCCCCCGACCCCAAAAAGCTGAAGGAAGCCTACGGCAAAGCCATCTATGCCACGGAAACGGCCCGCTCCATTCCGGCCTTCCAGGCCTTGAGCAAAGCGGCGGCCTCTTTCTCCGGCGCCAATGCGACGAACAATACGGTCAAGGCGTCCATTCCGCAGGGCTGGAAACTGGTGCCCGCAGACGGCATGGTCCGGTGCTCCACCACGAGCCAGTGGGACAGCCCCTGGGACCATATCAACCTGCTGCGTCCCTGCGGCGGAGCCCAGCATACGGATAAGGAAGCCAATCCGAACGTCATTGTAGAACTGAAAAACGGAGTGAACCTGGCCGGGCTGGTAGTCACCAAGCGCGACGGCAATGAAAACCGGATGAAGAAAATGGAGGTCTCCACGTCCACGGACGGAGCCACCTGGTTCCCCCTGGCCGCCACGGAAAACATGCCCAAGGAATGGGTCATCACCGCACCGGAAGGCACCAAAGCCAAGTGGATCAAGGTGGAAGCCAAAAACGCACAGCCGGAATTCATGCACCTGCGCCATATCCTCGTTTACGAAAAATAAATTCTCCATTAACGCCATGCTTCATCACATCAATCCCGTTTCCGGCCTGCTGGCCGCAGCCCTCTTCCTGTCCGCCCCTGTTCAGGCGGCCCTCCCCGTTTACAGCGCCGTGAAAGACGAGGCGAAAACCGTCAATAAATACATGATCGTCGTATGGGCCGGCACGGACTGGTCCCCAAAATCACGTGAAATCACCCGCGCTGTGGAACACCTGGCCAAGAACTCCCCGGAACCCGTGCTCTGGTGTATCCAGGACGAGCGTGAGGAAATGACGGAAGAAGAGCAGAAACTGCCCAAGCCCCCGGGGGAAATCTGGAACATCCCCGCCATTCAGGTGGTCTCCCCCACCGGAAACATGGTATTCCTGTCGGAAGGTGTCTCCAGGGAAACATTGCCAGCCGTCATGAAGCAGGCAATGGAAGCCGTAAAACAGCAAAACAAGGCCAATGCCCTGTGGGAAAAAGCCGCCGCTTCATCCGGAACGGCCGCGGCCCTTCTTTACGGAGAAGGGCTTCAGCAGCTTCCTCCTTATGCGGCCTCTTCCAGAAAGGATATTCTGGAAAAAATCAAGAAGGCGGATCCGGAAGACATCAAGGGAGTGCACTTCAAATACACGTTCAGGCATCTGCCCTACATCGAAAAAGTGCAGAGAATGGTGAATGATTCCGCCAAAGACGGCGGTCCAAAGGATTACAAAACCGCCCATGCCTATGTAAACAAACAGCTCAAAACCCCCGGCCTGACTCCCCTTCAAAAACAACAGGTCATGGCGGCCAGGTTCTGGCTCTACCGCAATGAAGGGAAAAAGGACCAGGCGCTGAAGACCCTGACGGACATCGCCAGGATATCCCCTAAAACCCTCATGGGAATAGGCGCCCAGAACTACTACCGCTACCTGACGGAACCCGTCACCCTGAAAAGTCCTCACTTCACAGGCTACGACCTGCGTCCGGAACTGACGCCTACCCGCGTCAACGTCAGCAGCATGCTTGACGGCCCCGGAAACTACAAGATTACCTTCAAGATGAACAGCGGCGGCTGCAATATCCGCAACCCCCGCTTCATGAAGGGCAACCGCGTAGTCAGCGAACTGCCCAAGGACCGGCAGGACAAAAACGGGCGCGAATTCACCCTGCGCCTCTCCGGTTCCGAAAAGCCGGACTTGGTTTTCGACTGCCAGGGCCAGGGATGGTTCGATGCGGACTGCGACATCATCGTGACCAAGGAATCCTGACTCCTGCCGGCAAACGAACAAAACCGCCATTCACAACCTTCACGAAGGCAGGACATTCCCAAGGAATTTCCTGCCTTTTTTCCGATGGGAGAAGAATTTCCAGCCAGCGCCCAAGCGGAAGCATCCCTCTCTCCCTGCTTCTTGCCGGCCAAAGCCGAACAACATTCCCGGCAGCTTCAAAGGAGCAATAAGGGAAACCTTCTTCTCATTCCCGCGTTTTCAAGGAAGAATTACCCCTTCTTCCCGCCTTCCCCGGCGTTCTCCGCCAGTTGACGGCGGTATTCCATGCGTTCCCTGATCCTCAGTTCCAGCCCGTTTCCGGTGGGGGTGTAATACACGCGGCCTTCCGGGAGGTAGGCCTGGGGTACGTAATGTTCCGGATAGTCGTGGGAATACAGGTATTCCAGCCTGGCGGCATCCGCGCCTCCGGCGGCAGCCAGCTTCTTGCGCGTTGGCGTCCGCAGGTGTTCCGGCACTGCCAGCGTTTTCCCATTGCGCACGTCATCCATAGCGGCATTGATGCCCATGTAGGCGGAATTGCTCTTGGGGGCCGTCGCCAGGTAAACCGCAGCATGCGCCAGAGGAATGCGTGCTTCCGGCATGCCGACCATTTCCGCCGCGCGCGCCGCGTCCAAAGCTACGCGCAGGGCGTTGGAATCCGCCAGCCCTACATCCTCCGACGCGGCGATGACCAGCCTTCTTCCTATAAAGCGGATATCCTCCCCGGCTTCCAGCATCATCCCCAGCCAATACAGGGCGGCGTCCGGGTCAGAGCCGCGCATGGATTTGATGAAAGCGGAAATCGTATCGTAATGGGAATCCCCCAGGCGATCGTACCTGATAGCCTTGCGCTGGATGGATTCCTCCGCTACGGAGATGTCCACATGAATGACGCCGTCTTTCCCCGCAGGAGTGGACAGAACAGCCACTTCCAGAGCCGTGAGCGCCTTCCTGGCGTCTCCGTCCGCTTTGGCGGCCAAATGGTTCAGGGCTTCCGCCTCCATATCCACGCGGGATGCGCCCAGCCCGCGCACCTCATCCGCCAGGGCGCGCTTCAGCAGGGCGGCCAGCTCCTCCTCCGGCACCGGCTCCATCGGAAAAACCTGGGAACGGGACAGGAGGGGGGAGTTAATCGCAAAATAGGGATTTTCCGTGGTCGCCCCGATAAACCTGACCGTACCCTTTTCCAGATGGGGAAGCAGAACATCCTGTTGAGCCTTGTTGAACCGGTGCAGCTCATCCACGAAAAGAACGGTTTTCCGCCCGTGCATGCTCATCCTCATCTGCGCCTGGGCTATTTTTTCCCGGATGTCCGCTACATTGGATTCCACGCCATTGAGCATCATGAAATGGGCATTCGTCGTCCGGGCGATGACGGCGGCCAGAGTAGTTTTTCCGCACCCGGGAGGCCCGTAGAAAATCAGGGACGTAAACCGGTCCGTCTCAATTGCCCGTCTCAGCAGCTTACCCGGAGCCAGCAGATGCTTCTGCCCGGCCACTTCATCCAGGGTGCGCGGGCGCATGCGCGCGGCCAGCGGCATGGCGGAAGTGTCCGCCCCGGGCTCAAAGCCTTCCCGCGCTTCCTCTTCCTGTAAACTGAACAAATCCATCGGAAACACTTTACCCGGTTGAAAGGCCGGAGAAAAGGCCAATCCCCGGAATCCTGAAAGTTTGCGGAAGCGACACCGTTCCCCCCCTCAGGACGGAAAATGCACCTTTATCCAAACATGGACCAGCAGGACAGCATGAAAACCATGCTGACAGGAGCCAAAATGCTGAACAGCAGCCCCGCAACAGCCAATCCCCTGCGGTTCACCTCCCAGTAATGAAGGGAGGCGATCAGCATCCAGATGGGAACCACAACCATGTGGACGAGAGCCAGGAGCCCCCAGCCCGCCAGCACCAGCAAAAAGAGCCATGACTGCGAGCCGTCCGCATTATTGCTCGGCATGACAAGGCCAAAGAAGCGGTACACAAGCAAAAAGAAGACGAAGATGGCAAAAGGTATCCATCCCCAGCGGGCTTCCTCCTTCCGGCGGGCCATGGCCAATTCAAAACAGGGATCTTTAAACGCAGGCAATTGCTTGGCAGAAGAATCTCTGAAGAAATACATATCGCCCGAAGTCTCTATTATTACGTCTTTCTTCCGTCAATAACATTCAATGCCAGTCCGGATTTTTTCCGCAGAAAATTTTTCCCTCTAACAAATATGGGATATCGGCTTCCGACCATTACCTTATTGTCAAAGCAAAGTTTTGTGAAAATTCATGAAACGCTCTTGATTATAAATAATTTTCCCTTTTTTTCGGATACTTGCTCTTCGTCTTTTCCCATGATAAAAAAGTCTTTTTGCATCATCCGAATTTCAACACCCGTTCAATTTGTCATACACAGCCCCAGTTTCCCATAAAAAAGACTGCCTCCGCTGCAGGAGCGGAGGCAGTCCGGGGGTAATATAAAACCGGAAATTACAGAAGGTTACCTGCCCAGAATGCCCTTGAAGTATTCCAGCGTCGTCGCCAGGCCTTCCGGCAAAGTATGCCTGGGCTGCCATCCGGCATTGCGGAGCTTGTCCGCACAGGCGCGGGAATGCTTGACGTCTCCCGGACGTTCCGGGGCATGAAGCACCTTGGAGGAAGACCCGGCAGCCTTGATGATGTTCTGCGCCAGCTCTTCAATGGTGATCTGGCCGCCGTAACCGGCATTGAACACGCCGGTGACTTCCGGGTGTTCCGCCACAAAGGTGAGGGCTCCTACAATGTCTTTCACATAAATGAAATCGCGCGTCTGGGAGCCGTCCCCATACACGGTGATGTCTTCTCCTTTGACAGCTTTTTCAATGAAAATGGGCACGGCTGCGGCATAGGCGCCCTTGGGGTCCTGCCGGGGGCCGAAGACATTGAAGAAGCGCACGGCTGCCGTATTAATTTTTCCTTCCGCCCGGAACATGTTGAGGTAGTATTCCCCATCCAGCTTGGTAATGGCATAGGGACTCTTGGGTTCCGGGTACATGGTTTCCAGTTTGGGCACCGTGGGATTGTCTCCGTAAATGGCGGCGGAAGACGCCAGCACGATTTTTTTGACTCCGGCGGCGGAAGCTTCCTCCAGCACGTTCAGCAAACCGTTGACGTTGATGTCGATGCATTCGCTGATCTTGCTCATGGATTCCGGCACGGAGACGAGCGCGGCCATGTGGAAAATATAGTCCACTCCCTGCACCGCCTGGCGCACCAGCTCCCGGTCGCAGATGGAACCTTCGATGAACGTGTGCCTGAGCCCTTCCAGGTTCTTGAGATAGCCCGTGCGCAGGTTGTCCAGCACACGGATTTCCTCCGCCTTATCCTGATAGTGTTCCACAATGTGGGAACCGATGAATCCGGCGCCGCCGGTTACGAGAATCTTCATGTTTTTCCGATGTTGGTAGATATTGGTTAATAGCGGTCCACAATGGCCTTCATTTCATCCATCTGCGCCTCAATGGATTCTACCAGGGCCATCTGCGTGCGGCAGCGGTCCAGGTTGTGTTCCGGACGGTGGATTTTAAAATACACGTCACCGGACAGGTAGTCCGTCAGGAAGCGGATGCCGCATTCCATCGTGAGCAATTTGCCGGAGAACGGCAGCAGGCTCTTTTCCAGAGGCGTCAGGAAACTCTTGGCTGAACTCAGGTAACCCTGAACCAGAGCTTCAAACATGAACATGCGCATCGTGACCTTGGAGACGTCCTTTTCATCTTCCGCGGCGGGAGACGTAGCCGTCCGGATCATGTCGCCGAAGTCGTAAATGGCGGAACCGGGCATCGTGGTATCCAGGTCAATCACGCAAATGCCTTCTCCGGTTACATCGTCCAGCATCACATTGTTCAGCTTGGTATCATTGTGCGTACAGCGCAGGGGCAATTCCCCGGATTTCAGGTAATCCACCACCAGATGGCAGTCCGACTCACGGGAAAGGTACCAGTCTATTTCCTTCTGCACTTCCTTCACGCGCCCCAGGGGGTCGGACTGGATGGCCTCTTTCAGAGCCGCCAGGCGGGAAGTGGTATTGTGGAAATTGGGAATGGTTTCAAACAGGGGCTCTCCGGGCAGGTCTGCCGTGAGCTTCTGGAATTCGCCGAAGGCGCGCGCCGCTTCCTGGCACTGCCTGGTAGTTTCAATCTGGTCATACGTGCGTGCGCGTTCAATGAACGGGTACACGCGCCAGCAGTTGCCGTCCGAATCCAGGGCGTACGGCTTGCCGTCCACGGAGGGAACCAGCGTGAGAGTGCGGCGGTAAGCTTCCGGGCACTGTTCCTCCTTCAGGCGCTTCAGGGCGTGGTCCGTCACGCGCTTTACGTTCTCCATCAGAGGGATGGGCTGCTTGAACACGTTATGGTTCACGCGCTGGAGGATGTAGCGGATGCGCTGTCCCGCCTGATCCACCCAGATACAGTAGGTGTCATTGATGTGGCCGCTGCCGTAGGAATAACCGTGGACAAAATCGCCGCGGAGATCGAACAGGGTTGATACAGCCTTGAGATCGTGCATAGGGAAAAAGGCTTAGTTGAGCTTTTCAGGGTATACGCCCTGCTGGATAAGTTTGTTGATGCCTTCCACAACCATGGGCTTGTCCCCCGGATAGGTCATGCCGAACCAGGAGGAAGAAGTGGGAAGAACGGCGCAATCCGCCCGGTCCGCATGAATCAGGGCGTCCACCACGGTGGGAATAAAGCATTCGCTCTTGGGTTCCTGACCGTGTTCTTTCAGGAAGTCAATGAAATGATCCTCCGTCAGTTCGATGAAGGAGGGGGAGAACAGCCAGAAATTCATGGAAACCAGTTCTGCAGGATCCACCGGCAGGCGTTCGCCCTTCAGGTTGTTGCCGCGCACTACGCCGTCTTCGTCAGCCTGGATTTTCACGAATTCCTCCACGCCATCCAGAAGGCCGCCCTTGATGGAGCAAATGCCGCGGTTCACGTCCCCGTTGTCGGAGAGGGTGTTCTTCAGCGGATAGCCGATCATGCCGTAATGGGCCTTGCCGGGTTCATCCGTAGTGGAGGTCAGAAACTTGGCGGCCTGCACAAAAGCGTCCGCACCGTAAAAGTCATCCGCATTCACTACGGCAAAGGGTTCCTTCACCACGTGGCGGGCGGCACGCAGGGCGTGGGCGGTGCCCCAGGGCTTTTCCCGGCCTTCCGGCACGGAGAAGCCTTCCGGCAGGTCGTCCAGGGACTGGAAAGCGTAATCCACCTCAATCTTGCCGGCAAAACGGCTGCCGACCTTTTCCTTGAAAATATCTTCAAAGTCACGGCGGATAATGAATACCACTTTTCCGAAACCGGCCCGGATGGCATCATAAACAGAGTAGTCAAGAACTACTTCCCCGTTGGGGCCCATTGGGTCAAGTTGCTTGAGACCGCCGTAACGGCTGCCCATGCCAGCTGCTAAAACAAGAAGTGTAGGCTTCATCATACGCAGGCCATTATGACCAAGCCTCCCCGTTTGGCAACAGGAAAATGCCGGAAAACCGGAGAAATCCGCCCGTTAAAAAACGTAAGAGCACCAAAGCCCCAGCACTACTTTTTTGAAATCGTCCCGCCCGTAGCCGCAATACCACCCCAGGAAAGGCTCCACCCGCAGACCGCCGGAAACGGCCCACAGCGCCCCCGTGCGCACCATCAGCTCTTTCAAGCCGTTCCTTCCCAGATAATCGTGGGCAAAACCCAGGGAAACCGTATTCACCATGGCGACGGATTCGCACAGCAGGGGCTGCCAGGTAACGCCCCACTGGGAATATGCACCCTCCTGTCCGGAATCATACAGGAAGGAACCGCGGAAAGACCAGGAAGGGGTGGGATTCCATTTAAGGGACAGGCCCGGCTCCGCCCCGTTCTTCAGGGGACAGGAATCGTACCACTGCCCGTTGACAAAAAGCCCGGCCGTGCATTCGTCCGCCAGATAATACTGGACTTCCCCGTGTAAAGTGGCCTGACTGAAATGGCGGCCCTGCCAGTTGCGGATAGCGAAAAGTTCCCCGCTCACCGCCCAGGAATCAGACAGGGAGGCTCCGCCGGAAATCTGGCCCTCCGTGGAATCAGCCCCCATCTTTTCCCCCCGGTGGACATAGTATGAACGGTAGCCGCCAAGCATCTCCCCGCCCATGCGGATGGGGGAACGGCCGTCCACCTCCGTCAGGGGCGGCGGCCCGTCATACCCCAGGACGGCCTGCACGGCACAGCACAGGATGATGGAAAACAGCCTCATGAAAGACTTTTAACATAATTCGCTGCGCCGCTCCAACGCCAAAACGGTGCATGCACATTCTCCGGGCTTGGCAAAACGGGAATCTGCCCTTACCCTCTCGCGCATGGTTCATTTCACCCTGTTCGGGATACCTGTTTACATCCGCCCCAGCTTCTGGGTGGTGCTGGCCATTTTCGGCGGCGCCCTCAGCATCAGCAGTGTGGAAGATCTCATTTATCCGGCCCTGTTCGTCATTGCCGGCTTCATCGCCATCCTGTCCCATGAAATGGGACACGCGCTGGTGGGCCGCAAGCTGGGCGGCGGCCAGCAGACGATTGTTCTGGAACTCTTCGGCGGCCTGACAAGCAGCCATGGCATGCAACTGACGCGCGGAGGGCGGGCCCTCATGATTCTGGCAGGCCCCATGATGACCCTGCTGCTGGGCATCATCAGCCTGTGGCTCACCTGGAATATCGTCGCTCCTGTCATGGCCTCTTACAACCTGAACTTCTGGGACCTGGCCATCAGCCCCTTCACAGCAGCGCTCATCTCCCCCAAGCTGTACATTCTCTCCTGCCTCATCATGATTGGAGAATGGTGGACTATCCTGAATCTGCTGCCCATCTACCCCCTGGACGGCGGCCAGCTGATCGCCCAGTACATCCGCTCCCCCAGGAAAGTATTCATGACCGGCTTCATCACGGCCATCCTCATCGGACTGCTCAGTTTCCAGCTTTTCCACGGCTACTTTATCCCCATCTTCATGGCCCTCTTCGCCTACAGCAATTACCGGGAATACAAAAACGCCCCCTTTTAATATTATTCCGAGTTTCCTTTGCGGGCCCCGCCCGTTCTATTCAACAAACCATCCAATATGTCTCAGCAAACCGCAATCACCCCTACCCGCGCCCAGGATTTCCCCGAGTGGTACCAGCAAGTCATCAAGGCCGCCGACATGGCGGAAAATTCCGAGGTCCGCGGCTGCATGGTCATCAAGCCATGGGGCTACGCCATTTGGGAACTCATTCAAAAGGACCTGGACCAGCGCTTCAAGGACACCGGCCATACGAACGCCTATTTCCCCCTCCTGATTCCTATCTCCTATCTGGAAAAGGAAGCGGAGCATGCTGAAGGCTTCGCCACGGAATGCGCCGTAGTCACCCACCACAGGCTGGAAGCGCAAAAGGATGAAGCCACCGGCAAGACACGCATGATTCCCACCGGGGAGCTTACGGAACCCTTCGTCATCCGGCCCACCTCGGAAACCGTCATCGGCGCGGCTTTCGCCCGCTGGACCTCCAGTTACCGGGACCTGCCCCTCAAAGTCAACCAGTGGTGCAACGTGATGCGCTGGGAAATGAGGCCCCGAATCTTCCTGCGCACGGCGGAATTCCTGTGGCAGGAAGGGCATACGGCCCATGAAACCCGCGAGGAAGCCATTGAGGAAACCCTCACCATGCACAAGGTTTATGAAGAATTCCAGCGGGACGTGCTCGCCATCCCCACCATTCCAGGGGAAAAGACGGAGGCGGAACGCTTCCCCGGAGCGGAACAAACCTACACGGTGGAAGCCATGGTGCAGGACCGCAAGGCCATCCAGGCAGGGACCTCCCACTTCCTGGGGCAGAATTTCTCCAAGTCCCAGAACATCTGCTTCGCCGGAAGGGACAACACCCAGCAATTCGCATGGACAAGCTCCTGGGGCGTTTCCACCCGCATGATCGGAGCGCTCATCATGATGCACTCCGACGACGACGGACTCGTCTGCCCGCCCCGCGTCGCTCCCCAGCAAATCGTCATCATTCCCGTCACGCCCAAGGAAGAAAGCCGCCAGGCCGTTCTGGACCACTGCGAGGAACTGGCGCGCACCCTCCGCGCCAAAACCTTCCACGGCCAGCCGCTGCGCGTGCTGGTGGACAGGCGCGACCTGGGCGGCGGCGCCAAGAAATGGGAATGGGTGAAAAAAGGCGTGCCCGTGCGTCTGGAAATAGGCCCCCGGGACCTGGAAAAAGGCTCCGTCTGCCTTCAGCGGCGCGACCGGCCCGCCAATGAAAAATCCTTCGTCCCGGAAACGGAACTGATCGATACCGCTGCGGATATTCTCCAAAGCATCCAGGACACCCTGCTTCAGCGGGCCATTGCCTTCCGGGACTCCCATATCCGCCCCGCCTCCACTCTGCGGGAATTGGAAGAAAACTTCTCCGGAGAGGGAGATGCAGATTGGCTCCAGGTGCCGTGGGACGGGTCTCCGGAAGAAGAAGAAGAACTGGCTAAACGGCTGCGCATTTCCATCCGCTGCATCCCGCTCGGCGAGCTGGGCCGCGGCGAACCGGCACCCTGCATCCTCACCGGACGTATGACGAAACGCCGTGTTCTCTGGGCCAGAAGCTACTGAACCCTGACACCCCCTTTCAACGGGATTGTTCCAAGACAGGCAAAACGGGCCTTTTCGGAACAATCCCGTTTTTTACGCCTCTCTGCTTTCCCCAAAAACGGCATGAACAAGAAACGGAGCGGCATACCCCACAGGGCAGAATTCTCCCCTCTCCTGCCCTATACGCTGGCAACAACGCACACATGTCGGCAAAACAGGATTTTTCTCTAAAAAAATCTTGCCAAGGCAAAAAAACCTTATATACTTTTGGCACACGGACGCCGTAAGGCTCCAATCGTTCCAAGCGGATGTAGCTCAGGGGTAGAGCGCAACCTTGCCAAGGTTGATGTCGTGGGTTCGAATCCCATCATCCGCTCCAATTTTTTATAGCAAAAGGCCCGCACAGATGTTGATGATGTGCGGGTTTTATATTATGGTTCGTACAGAAAAACCTGCCCCCCTATTGCAACACCGTTCCAGGAAACAATTTTCATCTGCTCTGATGAGGCCCACCGGACGTTCCTCCTCCATGCATTTCATGGAAATGTTGCCGAAAGGCGGCCTCCGTCAACGTTGCAGACGTTGCCGGTTATCACAGGCGCATCCTGTATTATTGCTTAATGATTCAGTATTTATCCTCCGGGACACAGGCGGACTTAATGATCACCGGATCAAGAACCTGCCGCCATCTGTCATATGCGGAATGATATAACGCAAATCAGGTTTCCTCATCTAAGCATTCGAATATTCGCTGAAGAATCAGCGACAGTTTCATTCCTGCCACGTTCTATTCTCTCTTGACGGCCAGACTGACCATAAGAAGCGTATTCGTGCAAAGCACACTGTCCTGAACGATTCCCCAGATAGAGCGTTCGTGTTCTTGAACGTGCCGTGTGTATAGTACAACTCTTCCATATGGGTTTCCGTCTCATCGTAGACAGAAAAGCGAATGTTTTTGTCGAATAGCGTTACACAAACTATAGGAAACAGGATCAATGATGGCACATGCTTAAAATAATCTTATAACGCTTCGTTCATCAACTGCCGCAGAAAGTCGGTCGGCAACGATGAGAATCTGGCTCCCTCCATCAAGAATTAGAAAAAGATAAGACAAGCAGAGCGATTTCCGTAGAAATAGGGAACATAATTCCGCATTTATTTAATAGAAAAGTCTCCAAGGAAAATATATTTTTTCGCAACAAACCCTGTAAGGCTCTTCTTTTGATTCAGGGGGAATTTTGATTTGCACTTCGATACGGCAGCCTTTCACGAGGTCAGGGTTGTTTAACAGATACTCCTCGACTTCCGGAGGAATCCGGGCATTTGTTCCGTCTTCGACAACGAACCAGATCTCACAAGTTTTACCTCTCCAGGAAGCTCCATCGCCTGTTAATTTCATTCCATGCCGGGCAAATATCTTATGGAGTTCCAAATCCTTTTTCACTGTTTTCAACAGAGTTACACTCCTCTCCATACCGTTTCCCTTATCTATGCCCGACCAGAAGAGGGAGAACGGTAAATAAATGAAGTAAAGAGTGGCTATTCCTATTACAATCCATATTTTCTTTTTCATTGTAAATAATTTATCGGCATTATTTACTTTAGTCTTGTTTCGTTGACCTTCCCGATTTTTTATCGAAGCAATTTACTGAATATCAACATCAAGAATATTCTAGAAATCTTACAGCAAGATTATTCCACATAATTCCGAAATTAAATAACTGAATCAGAAAAAAAATATTGAGCATGTCTACTCAATTAAACAATTGGCATAAATTTATATTCATGCCAATTATTGTTTGGGATGATATTTCCCTTCAAAAGGAATAAATGTCTTACCCGACACCCATGTCCCCTTTATAGGAGATATGTTTATATAATATGACCCAGGCGAAAGGAAGACCTTCTCTTCTTTATCTCGTTTCGCGTATAAAATACCTTTACGCAGAGCAAAATCAATGCCAAAGAATTTCATGTGCTGATTTTCTTTAAGTATAATTTCTTGTGTTCCTCGGGAGGAATGACCAAATGTTACAATGACTTGTAAATTTTTAGTCAGATCTCTCAAGATAATTCGATCTGGCTCCATATGTTGATTTTTATTTTCTTCAGATATTGCACAATCAATCAACAATATCGAAAATAAAATGATAAAGAATATTGAAATATATTTATTGATTTTCATCGCATGGACATTCGATATTTTTTAAAATAGCATCTATTTCATGTTGATTGGCTTTTCCTCCATATTCCCCCATTATATGTCCTTCATGTCCCGCGTTAGGAACGGAAGTTAAGGAGCCATCTGAATTGGCGACATCTTGATAATCGTCAGAAAGCCCCATAAGATGGCCGGCTTCATGCGCATAAACCCATGGGACGGCCTGAGAACCCCATACTCCATATCTGCCTCCAACTCCGTTAACATATGAACGATGAGATGAATCTGATGTTATTTCTATATTATTCTCATCACTATTGAGAAATCTATAAAGCCATCTGCTTTTCCTGCTCTGAACAGACACATCCGCTGTCACATTAACTACACAGCATCCTTTCTCATATCCATTCCAATTGCTTTCAATCGATTGTTTTATTCGCTGTGCTGTAGTACGCATTTCTATATTATTAATTGAATCTCCACCTTTCGGATATATCACGATATTCAGGCTCACATTGATCGAACAATCATCCTTATTTGTAGTTATTGTACGCGCTAATCCTAATTCGTCAGAATATAAGGTAGGCATATTATTAACATATCCATACAAAAGATAGCTCTCTTTTTCTGTCATAGGATCTCTGCTGATCCACCTACCATTTTGGGGATTATAATAGCGGTAATTGTAGTAAACCAACCCCAGCTCGTCATCAGCATACTCGCTGGAGAACCGGAACGGATTCAACTCCGCCGCATTTCCTTCCATCTTCACGGCAGAGCCGTACGGGCCGTATTCGTACAAGGCTCGGCGCCCCGCCTTGATGCCGAAGAGCGCCGTCGTGTTCTTCAATGCGTCATGCGTGTAGTAAAGATCTTCCACGTAGGCTCCCGTTTCATCAAAGACGCCCATGGCCAGAATGCGCGTGGCCACCGGTTCCTGCGGATCCCACAGGTACGTTTTACGCAGGACGGGCGCCACAGACTCCAAAACCTCCGTGGCATCCAGTTCCGCGATTTGCAGGTACCCGTGATAGATGAACCGTTTCCTTGACATAAGCGATTCTCCCTCATAGACGGATTTTTCAACCCGCCTGTTCAGATAATCGTATACGCATTCAATACGCCTGTCCCCCTGTATGAAGCTGACCGCCTGATTCAACGCGTTGTAGGAGGCTTCCCATTCCCCGGTGGCGGTCCGGAGCTTCGTCTGGTTGCCGTCGGCGTCATAATTCGGCACAAAAGGAGCCTCCTCACCTTCGGTGATATCCGTATATTGATTGACCCGGTTGGCAACGTATGTAGTGGGAAGGGAATCCGTTCCCTCCAGGGACGTTTTGCGGTTGCCTATGTTATCGTAGGAGTAGCTGTATGTGCCGCCCCGGCTCATCGCATCGCTCACAAGTTCATTCCTGTCATCGTAGGCGCAGGTGTGCGTCAGGTCGGGTGCAGGCGCGTTAAAGTAGTCTTTCTTCGTGACCGGGCGCCCCAGTATGTCGTAAGAGTAGTCGGTTTTAGCCGGGTAGTTGGCGCTGCCGGGGCGCAGGTAGTCAATCTTCACCGGGAGGTCGCGCTTTTCTTCCAAAGTGCGCCACCGTTTCAGGGTGTTGGGGTAATCAAGAGTGTCCAGCAGGCCGGTTTCCTCATTGTAGCCATAGGTGAAGGGCTTCCCGACGGCGTTCAGCGAAACGGAGGATAGCCTTCCGTAGGCGTCATAGGCCCATGCCGTCTGCAAGGCGGGGGAGCCCGCATAATCCAGACAGTAGCCCGCAGGCCTCCCCACTCCGTCACGGCGGAGGGTTAAGACGCTTGCCGCAAGGCCAGCCGTCGTTTCCGTTTCCTGTTCGTTATACTGGTTGTACGTGAACATGCGCGTTCCGGAAGCGTCGTCAATCTGCGTCAGCTGCCCCAGATGATTGTAGAGGCTGCTGATGGAGGGGGTAAAACCGTCGTCATTAAAGGTAATGGAAACGAGCTCCCCAGTAAGGGGGGCGTAGGAGCGCGAAGCAACGGTTCCTCGCGCGTCCGTCGTAGCGGCAACGCGGTTGAGCATATCGTAAACGGTATCCACATGGGTGGCGTCGGCATAGGTTTTGCGGATAACCAGCCCCGTAGCGATATCATACGTCCATGTGGTGATGTCCCCATCCGTCCGGAGGCGGGGATCAGTGGTAATGACATCTCCGGGAACACGGAAAGTGGAAAGGCTAACCATATGGCCGGCGGCGTCATAAGCATATACGGCGGGCTGTACGGCTGTCCCCCATTCGGCTTCCTTGCGGCCCCGGATGTCATAGAAAGAACAGGCCGTTTTGCCAAGAGGATTAGTAACGCAGGTAGGCAGATCAAAAGGCTGGCCATAAGCGTAAGTGGTCGTGTTGCCCGCGGCATCCGTGCCGGAGATGATGCGGCCGGCGATGTCGCAGACGGAGGTAAAGACATTCCCGCGCACATCTGTGTCCGCGTAGGTGATGCCCGTTTCCGTATAGGTGCGCCGCCGAAGGACAGTTGCACCGTCAAATCCCGTAACCGCCGTCGTGAATCCGTCCACGATGCGCGTGAGGAAGACGCTCTCGACGCCGGGCACGGTTTTCTTCCGCAGGCGAACAGAACCGCCGCCATATTCCATCCATTCCACGGCATCATGGCCGCGGGAATCCGTCATGACGGTTTTGCCGGCAAGGACAGGGCTCAGGGCAGAGAGCAGGGCCGCCCGCTTTTGAAGAACAGGAGTACCTGAGGAAGTATAGCTTGTTATGGAAACAAGACTATAGACTCCGTCTTCACGGCTCTCGGTCACATAAGCATAGTCAGTAATGCGGGAGTTCAGGATGGTCGGGTCATCCTCCAGGGCAACGATTGCCCTGGTCCTGTTCCCAAAAGCATCATACGCGTAGAGGGCGGGCGCCATATCCGCCAGCTGTTCCCTGATGAGGCGCCCCTTGTTATCGTATGCAAGCGTGCGCACGTTTTCCCCATTCAAGGTATTGGCGGCAGCGACCCGTACAAGGTCGCCAAAGCCGTTGACAGTGGAGCTTCCCGTCACGACGTGGGGATCGCCCCCCTCCCCGCCCGGCACAGCCTCCGTCGTGCGGATCCCTTCTTCCGTGACCTCAACAGTATAGAGGATATCCTGCTGCCCGGTGCCGTAACGCCGCAATATTGTTCCGGAAGCACTTTTCCGGGTGATGAGGGTAGCGCCGGCGGGGGTGGTAACAGTTTCTACCAAGCCATCCCCGCTATAGGAGCGAACGGTGGAGCGCCCCAGAATATCGGTTTCTTTTACCAGACGCCCCAGCAAATCGTATTCCCGGCTTTCCACCGTCGTCATTGGGCCTGTATCCCTGCGCAGGGAGGTAATTTTACCGAGGGCATCACGAGTGTAACTCGTGATGGTTTCCGGAGTGATCATGGTTTCCCCGTCTGCAATGGCTGAACGGATGGTTTCTGTCAGCTGGCGGGCCGTATTGTAGGAATAGGAAGTCGTCACGCCATTCTCATCCTTTTCCCATAAAGGGCCGCAACAGGTCATCATGCGCTCGTAAACGCGTCCATTGGCGCGGGTGCGCTTTACCCAACGGTTCTCAACATCATATTCATAAGAAGACGCATCCGTCATTGACCAAACACCATCGGCAAGCTGTACGTATTGCTCATAACGCATGTTATTGCCCTGGCCGGAAACGTAAGTAACCTTCCGTGAACTCAGGCCGGGCACGCACGCACCCGCTATCCGCGTTTCCGCAGTCACCTTGTAAAGGGCTCCGTACTGGTCCGTCTCTTCATAAGCGTAATGCGTCTGAATTCCGCCCATGTCCTGTTTCATTTTCAAGCGTCCGCGGGCATAAACATTGGGAGCCGTGCCGAGCCAGGATTCCTTCACTTCCAGCCGTACATTTTCTTCCCCCAATGCGGTGGTGCGTTTTTCCACGCGCCGCACATGATTTTCCTCAATGTAAGTATAATCCGTTCGCCAGAGTTCCGCCGCAGTAGCCGTCAACGTCACCCATTGGGTGAGAATATCCGGATCCGCCTGCGTCTGATCCCGATAAGTGGTGTAAGTGACTTTATCTCCAGCTTCCGCCCAGGGGACACTGGACACGATTTCACGCCCAAAACGGTCGTACGCCCATGTTTTGACACTTCCGTCAGGAGCAGTTTCCTTCGCGATTTTTCCCATGCCTGTGTACTCGTAGGTCGTCTCCCGGGCGTAATCCGTTCCGTAGCCTTCAATACGGCTGGTGCACAAATTGCCATTGCGGGTGACGGCATAAGTCTCACAGACACGGGAGATAGGGATACCGTTTTCCCCTCTCTGGATGGTAGTGATGAGTTTCCACGTTCCGGGAGAGACAATCTGCTTTTCCTTCAGAGTGAAGATGGAATCTTCTCCTTCCCCCTGAGACATGTTCCATGCTCCGTCAGTTCCCTGCCAGTAGCGGGTGGTGAAGGGCGCGCGCCCGGCAGTTTGTTCGGTGACGGCAAGCCTGCCCGCTGCCGCGTCCCCGGTGATCGTGAATGTTTTAAATGGGTCGCCCGTAACGGGATAAAGGCCGGTGGAGCTGTTTTTCCCATCCACCTGTTCGGGGAGGTAGAGGGCGATGCGATATCCGGATTCCGTAACATTTTCGATGTTGGCAAGCCCATCCCACAGGTTCCATATCTGCCGGATGCTTCCATCCGAAGCCCGCACGATATCCAGCTTTCCGTCAAATTCTTCTCTTGTGTAGGACGCGCCATTTTTAGCGGTGTAGCCGGTGGAGTATTTCAAGGAAGAGGCCACACCTGCGGTATAGTTAACAGTATTGCCCGCGGTTGAACGGATACTGAGGCAGAATTCTCCCGCCTTTGCTGAGGAAGCGGACCTCCTCCCGAACCACGCAGACCCTCCGCGCTTGGCGGATCCCGCAATGGGGGCAACACTGTCAACCCCGCTGCCGCCACCATCCGCGTAGCAGTAGTAATTAATGTCAGTTCCGCCGCTCCTGATTTGGAAAGCGGTATTCGCTCCAATTCCCGATAGCGGCGCCGAAATGATTTCATGAGTCATCGGATGCCAGTAATGGAGCGCACGAGGGGACCAGAGTTCAGACGAGAATGTGTACCCTACTATGTCCAGCAACCCCTGCGGCAACCCCGTCATGCCCCGGAAAGAGCCAAAATTGGTACGCCAGACCATTTCCGTCTTGAGCGTCCGGGCGACCACGCGCCTGCCGGCAGCCGACGAACCATAAAGGGTGGAGGAACCGCGCACGCCGTGCGCCGAAGAGCTGCTGCTGCCGCCCTCATTGTTTTCACAGGTGCAGGGGGCCTCATCTTCACCGTTATCCCCTTCTCCGTTGTCTTCCTCCGGACAGGGAGAACTGGAACTGCTTTGGGAGCCATTGCCGTCCCCCCCGCATTCACACGGCACGTCTTCTCCCTCATCTTCCGTACTCACAGGTTCCGGATAACCTTCATCCGGCTGATAGGAGGATGAAGAGGTGCCATCCGAGACCATGACTTCAATGGAATAATTAAGGATTGCCAGATTAGTCCATTCAGGAGGAACAGCAACGTTCTCATAAGTCATGTGTACACGGTGCGGTCCCGGTTCAATGGGAAAGCTCAAGCTTTTTTCCCTATAAGTGCCTCCATGGTATTTACCCTCCCCTGGAATGAAAATTCCTTCACCGTCAACGGTCAGAGTACCGTTATCATCTACCCCCAGCATTAAACGGCACTCTGCCGTTTCCCCCGGACCGAGCGGATCAACAATAATCCCCCAGTCCCAGCTGCCGCTAAACGCCCCGGCCTCCTTGTCAAACGGAGCCGGCCCACCTCCGGACACTGTGAGAGCATTATCAGGCAGAGAATCCACATGATGCTGAAACTGCCGTTTTTTCATGAAATCCAAATAGTTAGATATTAAGGGACGAATATCGGGAAGCCAATGCTTCCCCGTATTTATTACTCTTTTCTATTTCAGGAAATAAAACAGAACAAGGATTTATTTTTGAATAATTGTTATTAATAAGAATAAATTTCTATCAATTAACATTTTATAAAATATATATCTTTCTTGAAAATTCATAAGGGATAACCATGTGTTGACGCGTTTCCCAACTCCCGGCCATTCACTGCCGGCCAGGATATCCCATCCGGAAGGTCTAAAAATTTCCCGGCCTCCATTAAGACAAACTCCGGCGGTTCTATCTGCATCATCCCTTCAACGAAAGGGTCTCCCGCCTGGTCGTCCAGATAAGGCCGGTGTCGGCACTTTCTTTACGCCGTCCCAATTCTCAACCCGGAATAAACCAATGAATAATACGACTCAACCAGGGGCTGCTCCAACAGGCCCCGCAACAACCAATAACGCTCCGGCGGTAAAATCCGTCCTCCGCATGGGAGTATTCACTCTCGCCATGATCAACGTTTCCGCCATTGTCAGCCTGCGCGGCATGCCTGCGGAAAGCACTTACGGACTGAGTTCCGTTTTTTATTACATTTTCGCCGCGGTATTCTTTCTGGTGCCTGTTTCCCTGGTCGCCGCGGAGCTTACTACCGGATGGCCCCAAAAGGGCGGCGTTTACCGCTGGGTAGGCGAGGCATTCGGGAAAAAATGGGGGTTCCTGGCCATCTGGCTGCAATGGATTGAGAGTACCATCTGGTTCCCTACCGTTCTGACATTCGCCGCCGTTTCCCTGGCTTTCATGGGGCCCGGACAAAGATGGGATGAAGCGCTTGCCGCCAATAAATGGTATGTTCTCATCGTGGTGCTGTGCGTGTACTGGGCGGCCACCCTGCTTAATCTGCGCGGCATGAAGACTTCCGCAGGCGTCACCAAATGGGGAACCATCATCGGAACCATTATTCCCGGAGCCATCCTGATCCTGCTGGGCCTGGGCTATTGGGCCGGCGGCAACCCGATCCTGCTGGATATGAGCTGGGACAAGCTGGTGCCGGACATGAGCAATTTCAACAACCTCGTTCTGGCAGCCAGCATCTTCCTGTTTTACGCGGGGATGGAAATGTCCGCCGTGCATGTGAAGGATGTGAATAATCCCGGACGCAATTATCCGCTGGCCATTCTGATTTCCGCCATCATTACGGTGCTTATTTTCGTTCTAGGCACGCTGGCCATCGGCTTCATCATTCCCAATTCCCAGATTAATCTGGTGCAGAGCCTGCTGATTACTTATGACAGCTATTTCAGCTTCTTCGGCCTCGGCTGGATGAACTGGATTCTGGCGCTTGCGCTGGCCGTCGGCGTTCTGGCCCAGGTAACCGCATGGGTGGGAGGCCCCTCAAAAGGCCTGTACCAAGTGGGCCTGGCCGGCAACCTTCCGCCTGTCATGCAGAAGCGGAACAAGAACAACGTCCAGATGGGCATCCTTTTTATCCAGGGGGGAATCGTCACCCTGCTTTCCATCATGTTTGTGATCATGCCTTCCGTGCAATCCGCCTACCAGATTATTTCCCAGCTGACCATCATTCTGTACCTCATCATGTACATGCTGATGTTCGCGTCAGGCATTTACCTGCGCTACCGGGAACCGAATACGCCCCGTACTTTCCGCATTCCCGGCGGCAGAACCTTCGGCATGTGGATTGTCGGAGGGCTCGGCTTCCTGGCCAGCCTGGCGGCTTTCCTGGTGAGCTTCATCCCGCCTAACCAAATTACCGTAGGCAGCAGTACCATGTACATTCTCCTTCTGGTGGTGGGTACCTTCATTTTCGCGGGTATTCCCTTTATCATCCATGCCATGGCCAAACCCTCCTGGAAACGGCCGGTGGATCCCGAAGACGCCTTTGAACCCTTCGGATGGGAGAAAAACAATGATTCCCATTCCGCAGCAACCCCTAGCCATTCCATATCCCATGAGTGACATTCCTTCCAATGAACAGATCCGGACGGCCCTGGATAACGCATACGCCTACGCCAAAACCGTCCAGGGAGGCAAAAACGCCTCGTACATTCCCGCCCTGGCCCAGGTGCCTTCCGACCTGCTGGCGATTGCCGTGGTCACCGTCAACGGAGACCTGCTGACCGCAGGCTCCGCGGACGCGCCCTTCGCCATTGAATCCATTTCCAAGGCATTCAACCTGGCTTATGTCATGGATCTGATCGGCATGAAGCAGCTGCGCGCGAAAATCGGAGCGGACCCCACCGGGGAACCCTTCAATTCCGTAATGGCCATTGAGCTGCACGGCGGCAAGCCCCTCAATCCCCTGGTCAACGCAGGGGCCATGGCGACGGTCAGCCTGGTCAACGGTTCGGATTCCGATGAAATATGGGGAAACATGATCCATAATTTCAATAACTTCGCCAACACGGCCCTGACTGTGAACCAGGAGATTTACAAGTCGGAAAGCGCTACCAACCAGCACAACCGCGGCATTGCCTGGCTGCTGGACAGCTACGGCTATTTTTACAATACGCCGCCCATGATTGTGGATTTGTACACACGCATGTGTTCCCTGAATATCACCGCTTCCCAGCTGGCCCTGATGGGCGCCTGCTACGCCAACGGCGGAGTCAATCCCGTCAGCAAGAAGCGTGTGGTGAAAGAGGAGAACGTTCCCCCCATTTTGGCGGAAATGTGCATGTCAGGCCTTTATGATTCCACAGGGGACTGGATGTACAAAGCCGGCCTTCCGGCCAAGTCCGGCGTGGGAGGCGGCCTGGTAGCCGTAGCTCCCGGCAAGCTGGCCATGGCGGCTTTTTCGCCTCCCCTGGATCCCGCAGGGAATACCGTCAAGGGGCAGGCGGCACTTCAATCCATCATCAGGGAACTGAATCTAAACCTTTTCCGGAGTTGATCCGGGATGAGAAGGTAAACCCGCGGAGCCAAAATCCGAAAGGATTCCCGCGGGTTTACTGTATCCTGTCCAGCCCCCCGAGGCAGACCGCAGTTTCTCGACTGCGGATTTCAGCCATAAAAAACAGCCTTCCGGCACAGTATGCTGAAAAACGGATATATCCGGCGGACAACGGCCGCATCGCCTGCGCCCCGGCAGCCGCAGACAACCTCTCCCCGGCGCCCCGCATCAGCTCCTGTTTGAAAAGTTGCACAGCTGCATGGCTACGCCGTCTTCCATAACCCGGAAGCCGTGCTTCTCATAAAAAGCGGCGTTTCTGCTCTCCTCCGGCATGATTTCAAGATACAGGTAGTCCCTGTATTTTTCCTTAACCATTTCCACCATTTTTCCAGCAATCCCCCTGCCCTGATAAGCGGGATGCACCAGAACATAATGCATGTAGGCAACCATCTCGCTGTCGTCCAGCACCCGCACCAGCCCTGCCAGGCGGTCACCGTCCCAAGCCGTAACAACAGTGGACGAATTCATGAGAGCCTTGAACAGACGCCCCGGATATTGTCCGGAAATCCAGCCAACGGACAGGAACAATTCTTGAACATCTTCCCTGGAAAATTTCTTCTCTTCCGTAAAAACAATCATTTTTTCTTTAATTAATTATTGATTATCCGCCTGTACCGTCACGGCCACACAACCGCCTGAGCGGGAAACGCCTTTCCCTCGGCCGGATTGACACCCTGTTTCAAGGTTTTATCTGCTCCCACCGCCGCAGTCAACACCGTCTTGTCCGAAGGTTTTAACCATTCCAAGGACATGGCGGAGCCTGTGATAAGAATGCGCGCGCCGGAAACAGGCAACCCTTTCCACAGTCAGCAGCTCGTCCGCACCTGCCTCCTCCGCTTCCGGGGAAGGAAGAGCCGCACCAGGAACACACATCTTCTTTTCAGGGGAACGATACTCGAATACGGGAGACGGCATTTTTCCTGGAACCGATTCCCCAAAAACGGAAAACTCCGGGCCCAGGCTCATGACATTGTGAAAAACCTTTCTCCGTCATTTGTTTAAGGACTTGTCACCACGCTTCTTTTCCCTAGAATCCCCCGGTATGCTTGACGCCCTCCAAAATGCCTTTTTCCAGACCGGGGACACGCTCACATCCTGGCTGTCCGCTTTCAGCAGCTTCCTGTGGGGATGGCCCCTGCTCATCATGCTGCTGGGCACGCACCTGTACCTCACCGCCATCCTGCGGTTTCCGCAGCGTTATCTGCTTAAGGCCCTGAAATTGTATTTTGTGAAAGATCATACGGACAAGGGAGATATCTCCCCGTTCAGCTCCCTGATGGTGGCCCTGGCAGCCAACATCGGCGCCGGGAATATCATCGGCGTGGGCGTGGCGATTGCAGCCGGAGGCCCCGGCGCCGTCTTTTGGTGCTGGCTGACGGGAGTTCTGGGAATGGCAACCCGTTATTCGGAAGGATTGCTCGCCATCAAATACCGGGTGGAAAACAAGGACGGCAATATGAGCGGAGGCCCCATGTTCGTGCTGGAACGCGGTCTGAACAGCAAATGGCTGGGGGCAGCCTTCGCCGTCTTCACGGCCATTGCCGCCTTCGGGATCGGCAATCTGACGCAAGGGAACGCAGCGGCGGAACAGCTCCACCACGCCTTTTCCATTCCCTCCTGGGGAACAGCCGCCGTTCTGACGGCATTGACGGCTCTGGTGATGCTGGGAGGCATCCAGGGCATTGCCAGGGTATGCGCTTTCTTCGTGCCGTTCATGGCCGTCATCTATATCATGGGATGCCTGTATATCCTGACCGTACAGGCAGAGTATATTATTCCCGCCATCCGGTATATTCTGGACTGCGCCTTCACGGGAGAAGCCGCCGCCGGGGGCGCAGCAGGAGCGGCCGTCATGGCGGCAATGAGAACCGGTGTGGCCCGGGGCCTCTTTTCCAATGAGGCCGGCCTGGGATCCGCAGCCATCGCCTCCGCCGCAGCGCAGAACCGCAACCCCGTCAGGCAGGCGCTCATCTCTTCCAGCGGCCCCTTCTGGGATACCGTCATTATCTGCGCCCTGACGGGAATTGTGCTGACCACCAGCATCATCGCGCATCCGGACATTTCCTGCACGGACGGCCCCAGGCTTACTACGCTGGCATTCAGCAAAATTCCTTACATAGGCTCCCCTCTGCTCACGCTCAGCCTGGTTACGTTTGTAGTTTCCACCATTCTGGGCTGGTCCTACTTCGGAGAAAAAGCGCTGGAATACCTGGGAGGCATCCGGCTGATCATGCCTTACCGCGTCATCTGGGTGGCGGCGGTCTTCATCGGCTGCGTCTCTAAAATAGAACTGGTATGGATTTTTGCAGACTGCGCCAACGGCCTGATGGCCCTGCCCAACCTCATTTCCCTGCTGGCACTTTCCGGCGTGCTTGTCCAGCAAACGCGGTACTACCTCTGGCAGCACAGGCTGGACGATTACGACGAATCCCACATACCGGAAGGAAAATAACGATTTTTTTAACTCGGATTCAAATAATTCTTGCCTTTCGGCTTCCGGTAGTATTTACTTCGCCGCGCAGTCCCTGCAAACCTAAAAGTCGCGTTCGTCTAGCGGTCCAGGACTCCCGCCTTTCACGCGGGCAACACGGGTTCGAGTCCCGTACGCGATGCCAGCTTTACCGCCGCGGCAGTTACGATAATTCCGCTTTTCCCCTTTTCAGGGAAGCATATTGGAAAAACGTAATGGCTGCGGTTTTCTTTTGGCCCGGTTTTCCGGATTCAGGAAAGCGCGGCAGAGGCGCCGGAAGCGGAATCCCTCCCTGCTTTTAAATGCCGGAACATGTCTTACATCCCCCGGATTTGGCTTTCAGAAAGCCCCGCCATCTTTTAAAATCCTTTACACGCAAACGCCATGGATTACACACCTCTCATTGAAAAACGCCGCCAGCGCCTTGAAGAATTGGAAACAGTCATTGCCGAACCGGACTTCTTCAATGACCAGAAAAAGGCCTCGGAAATCATGAGAGAGCACCGCCGCCTGAAGGAACTCATGGAAACATGGGATTCCCTGAACGCCACGGAACAACAGCTGGCGGACAACCAGGAACTGGCCAAGACGGACGATCCGGAATTAGCGGAACTGGCCGCCCTGGAGATTCCAGAACTGGAAGCCGCCCTGGAAAAACTGCGGAGCGACGTGCAGTACAGCCTGCTACCCCGCGACACGACGGAAGACCGGGACGCCATCATTGAAATCCGCGCCGGAACGGGCGGGGATGAAGCCTCCCTGTTTGCCGGAGACCTGCTGCGGATGTACCAGCGTTTTGCGGAAGAACGCGGCTGGCGCTTCGAGCATCTGGAAAGCAGCCCGTCGGACGTGGGCGGATTCAAGGAAGTCGTCTGCCGCATTGCCGGGGAAGAAGTGTTCCGCTTCCTGAAATATGAAGGCGGCGTGCACCGTGTGCAGCGCGTTCCCGCTACGGAAACGCAGGGGCGCATCCATACTTCCACCGCCACCGTGGCCGTCATGCCGGAAGCGGAGGAAGTGGACATAGAAATCCGCCCGGAAGATCTCCGCATCGAAGTATGCCGTTCCGGCGGAGCCGGAGGCCAGCATGTGAACAAAACGGAATCCGCCGTTCAGATATGGCACATACCCACGGGCGTTTATGTCCGGTGCGAGGAAGAGCGCAGCCAGATGAAAAACCGAGAAAAAGGCATGAAAATCCTGCGCGCCAAGCTCTTTGAAGCCAAAAAACGGGAAGAGGCGGAAAAATACTCCGCCGCGCGCCGCAATCTCATCGGCTCCGGCGGCCGTGAAGAAAAGATACGCACATACAACTTCCCGCAGAACCGTCTGACAGACCACCGCATCGGCTACACGTCCCACAATCTGGACGGTATCCTGATGGGGCAGCTGGAAGACCTGATTATGGCCCTCCAGCATGCGGAAATGCAGGAACGCCTGGCGGAGGCCGGAATGTCCTAACTTCCTTTTTCCTTTCATGAAAACTTTACTGGAAGTCCTTCAGGCCGGCACGGATTATCTGGCCCGCCAGGGGTGCGACGAGGCACGCGCCACCATGCAGCATTTGCTGGCCCATGTCCTGCACTGCAACCGCACGGCTCTTTACTCCCAGTTTGACAGGCCCGTGGAAGAAGCGGAGCTGGCACCCCTGCGCGAACTGCTGAAACGCAGGGCAGCGGGAGAACCGCTGCAGCATCTGCTGGGGGTCACGGAATTTTTCCGGAGAGATTTCCTGACGGATGCCCGCGCCCTGATTCCCCGCCCGGAAACCGAGGAACTGGTGGAAATGGTGTTAAAGAAAATCCCGGACCATCCGGTACGCATCCTGGACATGGGCACGGGCTCCGGCGTTATCGGCGTCACGCTGGCGCTGGAACTCAAGGAGCGCGCCGGAGAAGTCGTGCTGGCGGACATTTCCCCGCAGGCTCTGGATCTGGCCCTGGAAAATGCCATGCGGCTGGGAGCCAGAGTCTCCACCATCCAGACGAATCTGTTCGCCAACATTTCCCAGGAAAAAACGGATCCGCATGCGGAGGATGCCGATTCTGCTCCGGAGGGAAAAAAAGGGGAAAACGGGCGGAACATGCTCTTTGACGTTATCGTGGCCAATCTGCCATACATTGCAGAGGGGGAAAAACTTGCCCCGGAAGTCATGAAAGACCCCCATACAGCCCTGTTCGGAGGCCCTAAAGGCTGGGAAATCATTGAACGCTTTCTGGCCCGCGCCAGGGATTACCTGAACGAAGACGGCTTTGTAGCCCTGGAAATCGGGTACGACCAGGCATCCGTCGTAACGCAAATCATGGATGGATACGGCTACAATTACATTGAAGTTCTGAAGGACATGAGCGGCGTCTCCCGTTTCCCCTTCGGCTATCGTTAATGTTATCCTCCTTTTCACTCCATGCAGGCGGCGCGCATTCTGGTTGACGGACAAAGCGATCTGGTACTGGATTACGGTATTCCTCCGGAAGCGGGAGACGTCAAGCCGGGCTGCCGCGTACAGGTGCCCCTGCGCAACAGAACGGCTACCGGAACCGTGCTTACGCTGTCAGAACCGGCCCCGGCCTGGAAGGACAGGCTCAAGCCCATTCTGAAACTGATCGATCCGGAGCCCCTGATTTCCCCGGTGATGATGAATCTGGCCTCATGGGCGGCGGACTATTACTCCGTGGCTCTGGATCAGATGATCCGGTGTCTGCTCCCGGAAACCGTTCGTCAGGAAAATACGGCGGAAAAAATGCGCAAAATGGTGTATCTGGAAAAAACTCCGGCACGGGAGGAACTGGACGCCCTGTACCGCAAAGCACCCCGGCAGGCCCAAATGCTGGATTATTTCTCATCCGCGAAACAACAGTCCGCCCCCCTGGCGGCATTCGGCGCCGGAGCCCTGAACGTTGCCCGCAGCCTGGAAGCCAAAGGCTTCATCTCCCTGAAAGAAGAGGCCGTGCACCGGGACCCCAGCACCGGGGAGCAATTCGTCCCCACCCAGCCCATGAAGCTGAACAGCCAGCAGCAGAAAGCGCTGGAAGAAATCACGGCCATGTGCGCGGCAGAGCGCAAAAAACCGGTCCTGCTGCAAGGAGTTACCGGTTCCGGCAAGACGGAGGTTTACTTACAGGCCGTTTCCCAAATAGTAAAATCCGGAAAATCCGCCCTGATCATGGTGCCGGAAATTTCCCTGACGCCCCAGACGGTTCAGCGTTTCAAATCCCGTTTCGCAGAACTGCCTTCCTCCGTGGCAGTGCTGCACAGCCTCCTCTCGGACGGGGAGCGCTTTGACGAATGGCATGCCATCCGTTCCGGAAAAGCCCGCATCGTCATCGGTCCCCGTTCCGCCGTCTTCGCCCCCCTCCAAAATCTGGGCCTGGTGATTGTGGATGAAGAACACGACGCCTCTTACAAACAGGAAAGCTCCCCCCGCTACCACGGGCGGGATCTGGCCGTGCTGCGCGCCCATCTGGAAAATTGCGCCGTGCTTCTTGGCTCTGCCACTCCCTCCCTGGAAAGCATCCATAACGCCCTGATTGGAAAATATTCCCTGGTAAAACTGACGGAAAGGGCGGACGGCCAGCAGCTCCCGCTCATTCGCATCCTGGACATGAAAACGGAAGGAAGGAACAAATCCGGTCCCAACGTTATCTCCGAACGCCTCAGGATGTCCATTGACCGGCGTCTCGACAAGGGGGAACAGGTCATCCTGCTGCTCAACAGGCGCGGATTCGCACGCTCCATCCAATGCCCGGACTGCGGCCACGTAGTCACGTGCCTGCACTGCTCCCTGCCCCTGACCTACCACCGTACGGAAGACCGCCTCATGTGCCACCTGTGCGGATTCAAAGCCCTCCCGCCCCGTTCCTGCCCGGAATGCCGGTCCGCCAACATCCTGCTCCAGGGGTACGGAACCCAGAAAGTGGAGGAACTCCTGCGCCGCACCTTCCCTGCGGCGCGCATCACGCGCGTGGATGCGGACGTGGCCCGGCGGAAAAACGCCGTCCGGACCATTCTGAACCAGTTTCGCGCCCATAAGATAGATATTCTCCTGGGCACCCAAATGATCGCCAAAGGTTTGGATTTTCCCAACGTGACGCTGGTAGGCGTACTGAACGCGGACCTGGGGCTCCACATCCCGGATCCCCGTGCAGGGGAACGCACTTTCCAGCTCCTGACGCAGGTAGCGGGCCGCGCCGGCCGCGGCGATCTTTCCGGAGAAGTCATTATCCAGACTTTTACGCCCCAGTCCCCCTCCCTGCAATACGCCCGGCACCATGACACGGACGGCTTTGCAGCCCAGGAACTGGAAATGCGGCGTACTTTCGACCTCCCCCCCTTCACCCATATCGCCGTCTTGACCATACGTTCCCAGCATGAAAGCATGGCGGAATTCGCCACGCAAACCCTCGCGGCCCGCCTGCGCGGCATGCTCCCCCCTCCCGCCACGATGACCGACCCCATGCCTGCCCCCATCCCCCGTGCGCACGGACAGTTCAGATTCCAGATTACGGTCAAGGGGCCATCCGCCCGCATCCTCTCCCGCACTCTCCGGAAACTGGTGCAGGAAGCCGGCCTGGGGGAAGACTTGACGGCTGTCATTGATGTGGATGCCATGTCATTCATGTAAGCCGCCTTGCCAAAACCGGCCGGGAACATTAGACTTTCGGCACAACACAACTTACTATTATGCTGCTTCACTTCTACAAGATGACGGGTGCCGGCAACGACTTTGTCATGGTGGACAATCGTGACCTGAGCCTCTCCTCCGTGCTGGACAGAGAAACCATAGAAGCCCTGTGTGACCGCCGCTTCGGCATTGGGGCTGACGGGTTGATCGCCGTGGAACCTTCCCAGGGCAAGGGGGGAATTGTTCGTATGCGTTATTACAATGCGGACGGCGGAGAAGCGGAAATGTGCGGCAATGGCGCCCGCTGCTTCGGCAACTTTGCCGCCGCCCTGCTTCATCACGACAAGACAGCCCCCCTTCCTTTTGAAACCATGGCCGGCGTCGTCACCGCAACCTTTGAAAAAGACGGCAACGTCACCGTAAACCTGACCAATCCCCACTCCATGCAGCTCTTCGTGCTGAATGCCGATCCGACTGTGGGGGCAGATGTCCATTTCCTGAACACGGGCGTCCCCCATGCCGTTGCGTTTCTGGACAAGCTGGAGGGCCTGGACATTTCCAGGCTGGGAGCCTATCTGCGTTACCATGAGGCCTTTTCACCCAAAGGCACCAATGCCAACTTCGCCAGAATCCTGTCTCCGGGGCACATTGCCATACGTACTTACGAACGCGGCGTAGAGGATGAAACGCTTGCCTGCGGAACGGGAATGACCGCCTGTGCGCTGCTGCATGCCGTATTGACGGACGCCCCCTCCCCCATTCAGGTGGACGTGGCGGGCGGAGACACGCTTAAAGTCGGATTCCAACGCACAGGGGACCGTTTCACTGACGTCACGCTGACCGGACCGGCAGACCTTGTGTTCACCGGAGACATTCAGATCTAAACAGCTTCGACCTGAAAAGGCGGACTCCTTCCCATCAGGGAAATTATCTGTTCAGCAGGGAACATTCCGCCCGCACATAACCGCCGTAATTATTGCAGAACGCCTTGTACACGGCAGGGCCCATATTCGTTTCGCAATAGTACTTTACGGTAATACAGCCGTTTTCGCGTTCCATATTAAGAAAACGGCTGGACAGCAGTACCAGATTGCTCTGGTAATTCCACAAAGCCATGTCACGCTCCATTTCCTCATGAATCCTGTCGCATATAAAGCTCTCCGGAGGAGGAAACAGAATGGCGCTGACAACACCGATCAGACAGATTCCCGGAATGACCCCTACGGCAAGAACCCCGTGACATTTCCTGACCAGGGGAAGGTGATTCCTGAATTTCCGGAAAATGGTGAAACGGAATAAATAACCCGCCAGCAGCGCCACCGGGAAGAACACATTCACGTACTCAAAAGCCAGGCTCATTCCTCCAAGAACGAAAAAACCGATGCCCTTCCATACCTTCCGGTAAACAGGAATGCAGGTACAAAGAAACACGTACAGAAGATATCCCAGCAGGCAAAGGAAAGGCAGAAGCGTTCCCGTAAAAATATGCTCCACCATGCAGTCCCACGGATATTCCCTGCTGGGAGCGAAGGCTTCATGGAAAAACATGCATACCATGCTCAAAAGCACCAGCGCGGCAAGAAGGATGGTCTTTACTTTTTTTGACTCATACAAAAGCCACAGCAAAACAACTCCGAACGGCAATAAATAGCAACCTATATTGTTGAATACAGTGGACAACATGGGAATATGAGGAAAGAAATTCATGGAGCGGATACGGATGAATGAGCGGTTAACAACTAAAACGCAGCAGCGGCTTCAGCAACAATAATTGGAAATAAAATAAATTCAAACACTCGTTTTCAAATAACCCATAAAAAATCATATTCTTTTCACGAAAAGACGTTCAGCCGGGCTCTCCCACTTGACAAAACAACCCTCTGAAAAGGATAGTAACGCTCTTGTGAAACACTACCTTTTCATCCAGGCCGTCCTCCTTCCGGTTCTCTTCTGCCTTCCCCAATGCAGCCGCAAACCGCTCCTTCCGGAATATACGCCTCTGTGTTCCGGAATGGTGCCGGGAGAACACACTGCCCACCGGGCCCTCCGGGCACGGGAAAACAGAACCTACCGGGTCGGCCCGAAAGGCGGCGTATATTACATCAATTCCCATAATAAAAAAGTTTACATCAAATCCAGGAGGGTGCAATAGAAGACCACACGGTTTCTCCGCAATTTTCCAAATGGGAAACAAATAACCGTCCTATCATGTTCTCATTGTATAATTGAGAAAATATTCCGTCCAAAAAACTCATTAAACTCATTTTCTTCTTGCCAAAATGGAAGAGGACGGGTAATGTCTGCCGCACCACAACACTAAATGGTGTCGGTAGTTCAATGGTAGAGCCCCAGATTGTGATTCTGGTCGTTGCGGGTTCGAGTCCCGTCCGACACCCCATCCCCTTTCCTTCATAAAAAGAGCACTTATAGTGCTCTTTTTTACTATCCCCCAGCCCTTTCCGCATGCGTAATCCAGAATTCGTCAAAGCCGCTTTTTCCGCTATTGCCCCGCGCTATGTGGCTACCAACCATGTGCTGAGCATGGGTGTGGACCTGCTATGGCGCCAGCGCGTCGTTCAGCTTGTCTCCGAATGGAAACCGGAAAACCTTCTGGATCTGGCGACTGGAACGGGAGACCTGGCCCTGGCCATCCTGAACGCAATGCCGGAAATCCGCCTCACCGGGTCCGACTTCTGCCAGCCCATGCTGGACATAGCGGCCAGGCGGGGACTGGATCATCTGGTTTGCGCAGACGCCATGAACCTGCCCTTCCCCTCCGCCTCCTATGATGCGGTCACTGTCGCCTTTGGCCTGAGGAACATGGCCAGCTATCCGGACGCCCTGCGGGAAATGGGCCGTATGCTGCGTCCGGGGGGCCATCTGCTCATTCTGGATTTTTCCCTGCCTGAGAGCCTGTTGAAAAGCCCTTACCGGTTTTATCTGCACCGCATCCTTCCCGTCATCGCAGGGTGGATGACCGGCCACCGGGAAGCATACGACTACCTGGCGGACAGCATTGAAGCCTTCCCCTGCGGGCAGGCCATGAAGACTCTGCTGCGGGAATGCGGCTACAGCAACATCACGGCGGAAGCTCTGAACGGGGGAATTGCCAGCATTTACACAGCCCAGCGATGAGTGCGGGGGACGCAAGAGAAGGCATCATACGCGGCAAGGCGGCACGCGCCCGCCTGGGCGGAAAACTTGCCGGACTATCCCTGCCCCGGCAAATCGCCGTGATTGCTTTCTGGCCATTCCTGGAACAGCTGCTGAGCTTTTTCGTCACCTCGTCCGACCTTTTCATCGCCACTAAAATAGGGGTGGACGCCCAGGACACCATCAACATCTCTGACGGCATGGGCGCCGTCGTCTTCATCATGTGGTTCGGCTTCGTCATCCAGGGGTCTATCATGATGGGAGCCACAGCCATCGTTTCCCGCATGACGGGCGCCAGGGACTATCCCCAGGCCCAGCATGGCCTGCACCAGGCCGCCATGCTGGGGCTCCTGGCAGGAACCATCTCCTGCGGACTTCTCTTCACATGCAGCGATTTCCTGGTCACGCACGTACTGACCATGAATGAAACCGCCCGGGCCTACGCCCTGCAATACGTTTATATGGCCGCATTTGCGGCCCCGTTCAGCGGCGTGGTCTTTGCCATCAATGCCGCCCTGCGAGGCTCCGGAGACACGCGGCTTCCCTTCTGGATCATGATGAGCGTAGGCATCCTCAATGTCATCTTCAGCGTCATCTTCGTCTTTGCGGACGCTCCTCTGGGCGGCTGGCGCATCGGAGGAATTGCGGCAGGAACGGTCTGCGGCTACGGCATCAGCATGTGCATCCTGCTGTTCATCATGCTGCGGCGCAGAAAAAAAATCTTCACGGGCAGGAAAAATGAATCCCTGGAAGAACTTGTCCGGGAACGGGGAGAACACTATGCCCCGCCCCTGTACCTCAGCTTTTCCCATCTGCGGCCGGACATGGGCATGCAGAAGCGCATCCTGAAAATCGGGCTGCCGCAGGCCGTGGAAGTCTTCGGCATGTGGGGCATCCAGATGTTCTGCCTTTCCATCATCAGTGAACTGCCTGTTAAAGGCGTGCTGGGCGTCCACAATATTGCCGTCCGCATTGAATCGCTCAGTTTCCTGCCCGGCTTCGCCATCGGCATGGCCGCTTCCACGCTCGTGGGGCAATACCTGGGCGCCCGGAACGCGCTTATGGCCCGCATCACCATCTGGAAATGCATGCGGTACGCCGTCATCTTCATGACAGGCCTGGGAGTGCTCTTCAGCGCCTTTCCCGCCCTGTTCATGGAGATATTTTCCAACGGCAGCACGACCCTCATTGATACCGGAATCCCCGTGTTGCGCACCATGTTGGTGGTGGAACCCTTCTTCGCCGCCTGCATCGTGATGAAAATGTCCCTGCGCGGCGCGGGAGACACCCGGAGAGTCATGCTTATTTCCTACGGCATTATGGGCTTTTTCCGGGTCGTCTGCACCTGGGTATGGTTCAGGCTGGCACCGGAAACCATGACTTTGTGGGGCATCTGGCTGGTTTTCGCCTTTGAAATGGCCGTTCAATCCGCCATCCTCTATAAAATCGTCAAGGGGCGGAGCTGGACGAAGCTGCAAGTCTGAACCTTTCTCCGGCCTCTCCCGCCTCCCGGCCCATTCGCAAATCCAAAACGTTTACTGCAGGATAAAAACTTTGCTTTCCTCCTCCAATTCTGCTAGCATCCTTTCACGTTGTTCTGCAACGGGCTCGTAGCTCAGCGGTTAGAGCAGGGGACTCATAATCCCTTGGTCGTAGGTTCGAACCCTACCGGGCCTACCAGATAACCCCCTGCAAGCTTTTCACTTGCAGGGGGTTTCCTTTTCCAGCGCAGAAGAAAAAGGCTCCTGTTGAAGACGCCTCTGCTTCCCCTCCTGCATATGACGGAGCTTCAAAACGACTGCCGGCAAATTCCCCGGTCGGCAAGTCCATGCCGAACACATCCCCATACAAATACAACAACCATCCGGAAATTCTGTGGGGAATTTCCGGGTAGTGGAAATTCATGCTTAAAGGGAGTCCACGAGGGCTGCCAAATCATCATCATATACGAACTTGCATCGATCTCCCCGTTTCTTGAACAGTTCAAACAGGCGCGGCATGTCCGTATCCGAAACGGAGAGGCCCAGCGCACTCAGGCGCATTTTCACGGCGTGCCTTCCAGAATGCTTGGTCAAAGGCAGTTCCGTAGCGCCCCAGCCGATTTCCTCCGGGTCCATCACTTCATACGTGCTGCGGTTTTTCAGCACGCCGTCCTGGTGAACAGCCGAATGCGGTCCACATTGGGAACATGGGATTTCAGATAGGAAATCAGGCGGAAATATTCCTCCGGCATCGTGAACCCCACCGTATCCGGAATATTGATGACGGCAGCGCCCGCGTCAATTACAGACTCTACAATCTCCGCCAGGAATTCCGGCTCCGTGCGGGAAGCGTCCTCTGCGGAAAACTGCACTTCCCCGCACAAATCGGAAGCCATGGCAACGGACTTTACGGCCATGTTCCTGATTTGTTCCCGGCTTTTTCCCAGCTTGTATTTCCGGTGGATGGGGGAGGTGGCCACCACCAGATGGATGCGCTCCCGTTCCCCGGCTGCCTTCAACGCTTCATGGGCGGCGATGTCCTTTTCCACGCAGCGGGCCAGCCCGCAGACACGGCTTTTTCCGTGCGTTCCGCCACGGCCCGGACAACTCGGAAATCGCCGTCTGAAATAACGGGGAAGCCCGCTTCAATAATATCCACGCCCAGCGTTTCCAGCTGCATGGCCACCTGTATTTTCTGCTCCACGTTCATCGCCGCGCCGGGGCACTGTTCCCCGTCTCTCAGCGTCGTATCAAAAATATGTATTTGTTCTTTCATTTACAGTAAAAATGTTAAGAGGTCGTTCCTTCGGGAACTGCGCACGGAAAACGTTCCTGTTACGGAATCATTCCTTTGGTGCAAATCAAGACAGCCGTTTACTTCCCTCGCCCCGGAACGGCTCACCGGCGCATATCAAGATATCTTCACGGACTTACCGTCCGAGAAGCAGCAATAGACGACCTTGCAGAAACAGGGTATTCATCTTGCTTGTTTTTACTATAAATCCACCCTGAATGGGGAACGGGACAGACAATGCTCTTTAAAACCTGCTCTGTCAAGACACCTCAAATACATATGACATTGTTAGAGTTGTCTCATCCATTGAAATTTTGAAAGAGAGTGCCTTCCTTCACAAAAAAACTGCCTGTTAAACAAGGTTATAATGTACGAATAAACATAGAATTCCAATAACTGGAACTCATTCCTGAAATCAGTTCCAGATGAGAAAATTATGTAACCCCAAACTGGATAATACGCCTAATAACAATCTATTAAGATTACCATAGGATAAGGTTTGACACATTATTCACAACTCAACGGCCTATTGCTATTCACAGCAATAGGCCGTTTTCTACATTTCCCGGTGGGAACGTATTTCCTGAATGGAAATGGACAGGGAGGCGCGGCCGCGGTACACGTTGCGGTCAATCGTGAAAGCGATATCCCAGGGAGGATTGGGAAGCTCCCGTTCCGCTCCGTTGAAGAAAATAGCGTCACGCTCCACGATGCCCTGGCGCATGAAAAGCTTCAGATGATTGGTTCCCACGCGCTTGGGCGGTTCCGTGGGAAAAACGTCGGAACTCATGAAGAGAGGCTGTGGATTGGAGTTGCCGAAAGGTTCCAGCTTTTCATAGCTGTCCAGCAAATCCAGCGTCAACGCCTGGAAGGACACTTCCATGTCTATGTTGAGCACGGGGCTGCGCTGTTCCTCCGTCGTGGTTTCAGACACATAACGGTTGAATGCCCGGCGGAAATCGTCCATGCGGGATTCTTCAATCACCAGCCCCGCCGCCATGTCATGGCCGCCGCCGGAAACCAGCGTATCCGCACAATGGTGAATGGCCTGCACCAGGGACACGCCGGGAATGGAACGGCCGGAGCCCTTCCCCACGCCGCTTTCGTCAAAGGCGATGACGAAGGTCGGCTTGTGGTACCGCCTCATCAGCTGGGAGGCTACAATGCCCACCACGCCGGGATGCCACGCGCGGGAACCCAGCACAATGACGTTATCCCTCTCCGGGTCAAAGGAGTTATGAAGCATTTCCACCGCATCCGTCCGGATGGCCTCCTCTTCCTCCTGCCGCTTGCGGTTGTGGGAATCCAGCATTTGGGCAAGCTGCACGGCCCTCCTGGCATCCATGGTCAGCAGGAGTTCCAACGCATCCATGGGGGAATCCATGCGCCCGGCGGCATTAATGCGCGGGCCTATCCTGAACCCCACGTGGGCGGCGTTCAGGAAGCCCGCGTGGTTGACGGAGTCGGAAGGTCGGATGCCCGCTATTTCCGTCAGGGTTTTGAGGCCCGTATGGCGGCTGTGCGCCAGCCTGCCCAGGCCGTGGCGAACCAGAATCCTGTTTTCCGCCACCAGGGGAACAATGTCCGCCACGGTTGCCACGGCCACCAGGTCCAGATAAAGTTTCAGGTCAAAGGTTTTCAGTTTCCGCTCCTTCAGGAGGGCATGCGCCAGCTTGAAGACTACGCCCGCGCTGCACAGATAAGTATATGGGCTGTTTTCCTCAATTTTGGCATTGACCACCGCCGCTGCATCCGGACGCCCCAAAGGGCCCGCCTCATGGTGATCCAGAATGATTACGTCTATCCCCAGACTGTTAAGCATGTCCACCTCCTTCACGGAGGAAGTGCCGCAGTCCACCGTAATAAGCAGGCTGGGAGGGTCCGCACATTCGCAAAGGCAACGCTTGATGCCGGCCTCGCTGAGTCCGTAGCCTTCCCGGGAACGGACGGGAATAAAATACTGGGGATCCAGGTCATAAGCCATCAAAATGGCCCGGAGAAGCGCCACGGAGGTGACACCGTCCACATCATAGTCCCCATAAATGCACACGGTTTCCCCTTCATCCACGGCCCGGAAAATGCGGTCCACGGCAGCCCTCATTTCCCCCATCAGGAAAGGGTCGCTCAGGTGGGAGAGCCTGGGGTCCAGAAAGAGTTCCGTTTCCATTCCCCCGGTGAAGCCGCGCTGCAGCAGGAGCTGCTTGACCAGCAGGGGCAGTTCCGCAGGAAACGCTTTCAAGACCGGATCATCCTCCTTCACGGAAGGGCGTAGAGTCCAATGAAAACCCGGCGTCATGGCAGTATTTTAGCCCCGCATCCAACAGGGTCAAGGTTGTTTCCGCAACAGACGGCCAAAGCGGAGAAAAGAAGCGTCCGCTTCCGTTTCCGGAAACAGTCCGCACGCCGCGCGCCCGGCCCTTTCAAAAAAAACTCCGCCCGGTTCGTTCCGGACGGAGTTCGGCGTAAGGCGCCAGCGCCTGAGACGGTTATTTCCTGGAGGAAAAAATCACTTCATTAATGATTGCATCCGGCTGGGGAGCCTTGTAGGTCAGGCGCACGGCGGAAGTTCCGGCAGGAATGGCAAATTCGGAGACTCCGGGACCGGCGTTTCTCTTGCCGACCAGCGTCCAGGCACCCTCGCCGCGGCGCGCCTGGATGGCGAAGGCGGCGGATCCCACTACGACTACCTTGGAAGCCCTGGGGTTGTCCAGATTGGGAACGACTACGTCCAACGGCTTATCGGCACGGTAAACCGTCTTCAGGTTTCTGTCGCTCAGGGAGACCAGGCTGGTGCCAGGATCAGAAGGAGGAACGTCAAATTTAAACATGTTCAGAACAATGTCCTGTTCCTTCCCGCTTTTATTGACCAGTTTCATGCCTTTGATCCCCTTGGGGAGCTGATTTCCCCTGGCAATGAAGTTCTTGCCCTGTTTGTCCAGCTTCTGGACCACGGGTTTGGAGGAACCTTCCACATCCAGCACTACCTCAGCCCAGGAGTTGACGTCATCCCGTTCCAGGTTGACTTCCAGCCAGGTGGCGTCCGTGGGGCCATCCAACCGCAGGGAAATAAATTCTCCGGGTTTCATCTTGTGCGTTTCCATTACGCGGTTGATTCGCACGATTTTGTCGGATTTCTGCACGGAAACGCCCTCCAGCCCAGCCACGTTGGAGGAAGCCATAGCGGAAGGAGGCGTGTTGACGGCTATTTCCCTCACGGCAGTCCAGACGGCCCGTCCGTTGCCCGTTTTCTTCGGCTCAATGACGCGGTAGCGCACGGCACGGAGCAAAACCGGCTTGGGAGCCTTCCAGGCTACCTGCATTCCGGCGGTCTCCGGCCCCAGCGGCTTCCAGGTCTTGAGGTCGCGGGAGCCTTCCAGCTGCCCTTTCTCTACATAGTCACCGTCCTTGTCGTTGCGGCCCATCAGCACTTCCACGCTCCGCACGGGAATGGGCATTCCGTAGTCCACGCCATACCAGTCTCCCGGCTGACCATAAGCGCCGGAGTGCCAGAAGGAGCCGCGGTCCCCGTCACAGAAGAGTTCCGCCTTATCCATGCTGCCCCCCTTGACCAGAGGCTTGGGGGAAAGAGCCGGAGCGCCGGCAATGGCCGGGAAAACTTTTTTGGAGACAATATCCGCCAGTTCATTGACGGCGGGGGCCATCACCCGGGAACCGGTCTTTACCGCGGAACGGTACAGCTGCCCTTCCTGGTTATGGCGGCGGGAAATTCCATCCATGGCCGCCAAAGCCTGCGTGGCCTGCACCAGGTGGGTCGCGGCCTCTCCGGCGTTGTTTTCCTCCAGCGCCGCCACGGCATGCTGGCCAGCACGCCCCAGTTGTTCAAAGGCGTCCACCCACGCGCCGATTTCCTTCATCAGCCGGGGATTGTCGGCCTTGGCGCGGATGACAGGCGCAGCGGAAGCCATGCGAGCGAATTCCTTTTTAAGCAGAGCCGCATCAGCCTTCTCTATCCTGCCTTCCCGGGCGGCTTCCAGCACGCGCTTGACCACAGGTTCTATTTCCACGGATTCCTCACGCCGGTAACCGTGGCCGTTAGGCCCCTGGTCGGAGTTGTGGTTCACAAAAACCTGCATGGCTTCCGCCGCCTTCGGGAACAGGCGCCTGACTCCCTCCTTCCAGGATTCCTCCGACTTAAAGCCGTTGATATTCCAGGAGTAGTCCGCAAGACCGAAGAGGGAAACCTTGGAGGCCTCCGGCTTATCCATGGGGTTGGAGACAAATCCGCCCATGGATTCCCTGGCTCCCGGTTCCGTGGCAAGTCCGTACACGCGGCCCATGCACAGGTTGGAACGGCAGTAGTCCGTAACGGGGAAATTCCACCAGACGTAGGAAGGGCGCTTGATTCTCCTGTTCACCCACTGCTGGCCTTCCAGCGTGATGTCATGGCAGACGGAATTCCCCGTCCACATAACGTGGATGGAGGGGTCCAGGCGGTCGCCCAGAATATCCAGATAAGTTCCCGGCTTGGGATTGGCCCAGCCGCGGTTGTACTCCGTAGGGCACATGACCAGGGGAGTGACGTCTTTCTTCACCTTGACAAATTCGTCATTGATTTTGTTCAGCAGAAGGGCCTGCATGTCCCCCCGCTTGCCCTCTCCGAAGATGTCGTCAAAAAACACGGCAAAGGAACGGACGCCCAGCTTGTACATCATCTCAAACTTTTTGATGACGTTGTTCATGTCTTCTTCCGTCCACTTAATGTCTTTGCCGGGGTGGATGGCCCAGACAAAGTCCACATGGTTTTCCTTCGCCACCTTCACCAGTTCCCTGATCTGGGCGGCCTGGTCTGCGGGATAGGGATCCCGCCAGTGGGGGGAGGAATGGTAGGGATCGTCCTTCGGCCCGTAGATGTATGTGTTCATTTTGTTCTGCCCGTAAAAGCGCAGCTGGCTCAGACGGGCTTCATGGCTCCAGGGAGTGCCGTAAAAACCTTCCACCGTTCCGCGGAATTCAATGTCCGGCCAATCCGTAATTTCCCCAACGGGCAAAATCACGCCTTCTCCGCCGGTCTTCGTTCCCAGCTGCCGCAGCGTCTGCATGGCGTAAAATGCCCCCCGTTCGTCATGGGCTCCTATGCCCACCTTTCCCTGCGGAGAAATCACCAGCTTGTAGGCTCCGGATTTTTCCGGAACCCCGTCCAACAGCTTGCTCCCGCCCGCCTTGGCAGAACGTATTGTCACGGAAGGCTTCCCGGAGAAAGCAACCGTCTGGGAGGTGAATTTGGACTGCTGGGGGGACGGATATACGGCAGGAGTCGCCGCCAGAGCGGAGCCGGCCAGAAAGGCCGCCACGCTCAAGCCACATTGGAGAAGTTGAAAACCATTCATGATGATGCGCGATAATGGAACCAGAAAAAACTTTCCACCTCAAGAAAAAACCGTCCTCCGCCATCAGGGGAAGAACACGGGAAAAGACTTCAAGAAGAAACTTCCCCGCCTTCTCTTCCCTCTTCAGGAAGATCCCCCCGCTCCTCATGGAATATTCGGGAACTGTCATCACTCCATCACCCGGCTCATCCGGAGACCGCCCGGCGCAGCCGCCTCCCTGCAGGAAGCGGCATGTTGATGGATTTCCTGTGAAGGGCAATCGTCCCGCACGGAAATCCTGGTGGGGCTGGATGCCGGGGGCGCCGCCTTCTCCCTTCTTGACCAAAAATTCACCGTAACGCTGAAAAACAAAAAAGGGCCGTGCAGAATCCCTGAAAAGTCAGCGTCATCCCATTTCAGAAGACAAATTTGACCATTGCATCACTTGAAGGGAAGGTTCATCATGCGGAACATGCTCCGGCGCATTTTGATTCCTTTTCTGTGTCTTCTGGGCCTGTTCTGCTCTCTTCAGGCCCAGGATGCCCCAGTATTGAAAATCGCGGTTCTGCACCCCGTCTTGGGAGACATGGCCCGCGCCATCGGCGGCAGCCGCGTGCAGGTGGCGGACCTGCTGCGCCCCAACGGCAACCTGCACAGCTTTGAACCCTCGCCGCAGGACATTGCCGCCGCAGGACGGGCGCGCCTGGTGCTGGCCTCCGGCAAAAACCTGGAGCCGTACCTTCCCAAATTAAAGGACGCCCTGGGAGGCAGCGCGCAAATTCTGGATCTCGGAGCCTCCGTCCCGGATGTTCCCGTGGAGGAAGACACCGCAGACCATGACCACGAACACGACGGAGACTGCTGCGCCCACGGTCCCAACGATCCCCACTGGTGGCACACACCGGCCAATATGAAACGCGCCGCCCGCACCCTGGCCGCAACGCTCACGCGGCTGGACCCGGACCATGAACAGGACTATAAAGTCGGCTTGTCCCGGTGGAACAGAAAGATGGACCAGCTTTCCTCCTGGGCCAGAAAGGAACTTGCGGACATTCCGGAAACGGACCGCGTCCTGGTTACGGGGCATGCGGCCATGAACCATTTCTGCAGGGAATTCGGCTTCCGCAGCATCAGCATCCAGGGGATAAGCCGTGAAGATGAAGGCAACTCCGCCCAGCTGGCCTCCACGCTGAAAAAGCTGAGGTCAGCCGGGGTAAAAGCCCTGTTCCCGGAATATTCCTCCAACCCCAAGAGCCTTACGGAAATCGCCAAATCCCTGAACATCCCCGTTGCCAGACCAATCAATACCGACGGGCTGGCCCCTGAGGGCCACACGTTCGAATCCATGTTCAGACAAAACACAGGCATCATCAAGGAAGCCCTTTCCCCGTCTCCCAGGCCATGACCAGCACACCCCTGCGGCAGTTTTTTCCCACTCTGGGAGTCGTCATCCTGCTGGGATTCTTCCTCTACAACATGACGGCACCCACCACCGGATCACAGGAAGCGGAGCATTCCGCCCCCACGGCGCAAACCGCGGATGTTCCCACGGTCATCACGGTCAGATGCGCCCACCGTCCGGAAGCCCTTTCCATCTCCTGCGGCGGCCGTCTTCTCTGGCAGCCCGAAACGCCCGGGCTGCATGAAGAAACGGAATGCGGCCTGCCGTTGAAAAACGGTTCCGTAACGCTTACCGTTTCCGCCCGCTGGCCGGAAAACACGCCGGACACCCCCGTCACGCTGGAACTGGAACCGGAGGGGAAAACCACCGTCTCCGCCACCCGCTGGTCCTTCGGCCCCTCCCTGAACGACAGCTACTCCTTCTCATGGAAATGAACAGCCCAGCCCCTCCCTGCACCCAGGACCACATCTGCTGGGGCGCGCACGCCAGCCACCCGGACCGCCACCGACTGGAAGTGGACAGCCTCAGCGTTTATTATGGAAGCCTTCTCGCGCTCAACGGCATCAGCTTTTCCATCACCTGCGGCCACACGCTGGCTCTGATGGGTCCCAACGGTGCAGGAAAATCCACGCTGATCAAGGCTCTGGCCGGGCTGATCCGCCCCGATTCCGGAAAAATCCTGTGGAACGGATGCCCCCTGCACGACACGCCGGGAGAAATAGCCTACCTGCCCCAGCGTTCCGACGTAGACTGGTCTTTCCCCATCACCGTCCGCGCGCTGGTGGAAATGGGCCGCTATCCGTCCCTGGGCCTGTGGAAAAAATTCGGGAGGCATGACCGGGATATTGTGGAAAAATCCCTTCACGTTCTTGGTATGGAATCCCTGGCGGACCGCCAGATTTCAGAACTCTCCGGCGGCCAGCAGCAGCGGGCCTTTCTGGCTCGGGCCCTGGCGCAGGAGGCCCATGTCCTCCTGCTGGACGAACCCTTCACGGGCCTGGACGCCCCCGCCAGCCAATCCCTGGGGAGGCTACTGGATTCCCTGTCGGCGGAAGGGCGGCTGGTCATCGCCTCCCACCACGACCTGAACACGGCGGCAGACATCTTCGACACCATCCTGCTGATGAACAGGGAGCTGGCCGCCTTCGGCCCCCCGAAGGAAGTGCTTACCCCCGCACGCATCCGGGAGACATACGGAATGGAACCTCAACCGGAAACCCAAGCTTCATGATGGATGATTTTCTCCAATTCCTCCGCGAACCCATCGCGCAGCGGTCCCTGCTGGCCTGCGTCATGATCGGCTTCGCCAACGGCTTCGTCAGCGGGCTGGTAATCCTGAAAAAATCCGCCCTCCAAATCGGCACGCTTTCCTGCGCCCTGCTGCCGGGCATTGCGGTGGCGGTGCTCCTCTTCGGCCTTACCCGCTGGAGCCTGCTGACGGGGGCTGTGGTGGCCGCCCTGCTGGTGGGTCTGGGTTCCCTCTTCGTCTCCCGTACATCCCGGCTGAACCAGGACACCGCCCTTTCCATCCTGCATACCACGGCTTTCGCTGCGGGCTTCATCGTGCTGGTCAGGCTAGGCCTGCAGCAGAAAATTGACGACTGGCTGTTTGGCTCCATCATGAGCCTGTCCGACTCCGACCTGTGGATCGCCTTCGCCATCAGCTCCGTCAGCGTCCTGATCCTGCTGCTCTTCCGCCGCCCCATCCTGATCTGCCTCTTTGACCCGGACATCGCCACCACGCTGGGAATCCCCTCCCGCCTCATCAGCTACGGCATTTTCACCCTGATCATTCTGGTGCTCGTTTCCTCCCTGCAGGCCGTGGGAGCGTTCCTGACGCTGGGGCTGCTTGTCGGCCCCGCCGCCACGGTGTACCTGCTTACCAACAAGCCGTCCCATCTCTTCTGGGGGGGAGGAATCATCGGAGGGCTGGGCTCCCTGCTGGCTTTTTACCTGTCCTTCCCCCTGGGCTGGCATCTGGGCGCCACCATCATTCTGGTGCTGGGCGTCATTTTTTGCACAGCCTATTTGTATTCATCACGGTGCGGACGTTTGAAACAACGCGGGAAGAATTCTTCTCAAGTACAATAACAAAGCCCATTTTCATGACAATCCATGACACGCAGACTACTAGTCCGCCACAGGGAGCGCCATTATAATGCGGGTTGTGAAAAAATGTGAGATATGCTCTGCACCGGCAACGGTGTTCCTGACACAGATCATCAACGGGAAGTCCACCAAATTCTGCCTTTGCGCCAAATGCGCCCAGGAGCGGGGTCTGCTGGATCCAGATGCCTTCGATCTGGCAGAGAAACTGTTCCCGAACCTTCAGGGCCAATTCGGCAAGGAAGGCGCGGCGGGGCCCGCCGCTCCCATTCCGGCCCTGCAATCCCTGCCCCTCACAAGCTGTCCGATCTGCTCCTTCACCCTTCAGGATTACAAAAACGTAGGACGCCTGGGCTGCAGTGAATGCTACAACGTCTTTGAAGAAGAAATCCTCCCTCTTCTTACCCAGATCCAGCCTGATTCCCACCATCACGGGAAAACGCCGGAACGGGCCGAAAAACGCGAAACGGAAACCCATACCATCAGCGATCTGGAACAACAGCTTTCCCTGGCAGTGGCAAGAGAGGATTATGAACGCGCCGCCAAACTCCGCGATCAAATCAAACAATTGCGCACGCCGACCAATTAACATACATGCTCTTTGACGACTTACTCAACAACCCCGCCAAATGGATGGTGGAATCAAGGGATGAGCACGACATCGTCCTCACCTCCCGCATCCGCCTGGCGCGCAACCTGACCGCCACCCCCTTTCCCGGCTGGGCCACACGCCAGCAGAGGGAGGAAACGCTGAAGCTCACTTCCGGAGAAGCGCGCCAAATCCCCGTCATGAAGGGAGGCTATTATGCGGAGCTCTCCGGACTTACCCAGCAGCAGAAACAGTTGCTGGTGGAACGCCACCTCATTTCCCGGGAACTGGCGGCGCGTTCGGAAGGCTGCGCCGTCCTCATCTCCCGCAGCCAGAATGCCAGCATCCTCTTTAATGAGGAAGACCATCTGCGCCTGCAGTATATCCTGCCCGGCATCCAGCTTAAAAAAGCATGGGGGGCCATCTCCAAAATAGACTCCGAACTGGAGGCCAGGCTCCCATACGCCTACAATACGCGGCTGGGCTACATTACCGCCTGTCCCACCAACCTGGGCACGGGCATGAGGGCCTCCGTGATGATGCATCTGCCAGGCCTCGTCATCTCCGAACAGATGCAGCAGGTCGTTCAGGCGGCCGCGCAGCTCAACATTACCGTCCGCGGCCTTTACGGGGAAGGGACGGAAGCCACCGGTAACCTTTTCCAGATATCCAACCAGTCCACGCTGGGGGACAGTGAAGACCAGATTGTGGAACGCATGACCCGCTTCACCTCCGACCTGGCCCATCAGGAATGGAACGCACGCAGGCGGCTGCTCCAGTCATCTTCCCTGCAGGTGAAGGACCGCGTTTCCCGCGCCTACGGCCTTCTGACCAATGCCACTCTGCTTTCCACGCAGGAGGCGCTGGCCCTGCTCTCCTTCCTCCGGATGGGAGCGTCTCTGGACATCTTTTCCCACCAGGCATTAAAAAACGTCAATAAAACCATCATGAACATCCAGCCGGCCCATCTGGCCCGCCTGTCCACCACGGACCAAACCACTCCGGAACACAGGGACCAGATCCGCGCTGATATTATTCGGAAAGAACTTTCCGGCAACTAATGCAACCAAACAATTTTTTTGACCATCCATGAATAATTTTACGCCTAGGGCGCAACAAGTGCTGGCGCATGCGCGCCGGGAAGCGGACCGCTTCAATCATCATTACATAGGAACCGAACACCTTCTGCTCGGCCTGCTCAAGCTGGGCAAGGGCGTGGCCGTCACCATCCTGGAAAATCTGGGCGTGGAGCTTACCGCCGTGCGCAAACAGGTGGAGGAACAAATAGGCCGGGGCACGGAACCCCAGGCGGAGGGCAACATCCCGTACACCCCCAGGGTGCGCAAAGTCCTGGCAATGGCAAACAGGGAAGCCCAGGAACTCAACCACACGTATGTGGGCACGGAACACCTGCTCCTGGGCCTCATCCGTGACGGCGACGGCGTGGCCGGACAGATTCTGCGCCACTTCGGCGTGGATTTGGAACAAGCGCGGCGCGAATTGCTGGACGTGCTGACCCCCAAATACCAGATGGATGCGGATGAAGACAACATCATCCCGGACGACGATGACGACGAGGAGGAAAATGAATCCCCCGCCATCCCGACGGACGAGCCTTCCTCCCCCTCCTACTCCAGGCAGCAGAAATCCAAGACACCCGCGCTCCAGGCCTTTGGCCGGGACATGACCCAGCTGGCCCGGGACGGCAAGCTGGATCCCGTCATCGGCCGCGCCTCGGAAATTGAGCGCGTCATCCAGATTCTGTGCCGGAGGAACAAAAACAACCCCGTCCTGCTCGGTGAAGCCGGGGTGGGCAAAACCGCCATCGTGGAAGGGCTGGCCCAGGAAATAGCCCAGGGCCATGTTCCGGAGCTCCTGCGCAGCAAGAGGGTCATCTCCCTGGACCTGGCGCTGATGGTGGCTGGCACCAAATACCGCGGTCAGTTTGAGGAACGGCTTAAGGCCGTAATGGATGAAATACGCCGGGAAGGCAATGTCATCCTTTTCATTGATGAACTGCACACCATCGTAGGCGCCGGCTCCGCGGAAGGCTCCATGGACGCCTCCAACATCATCAAGCCCGCCCTCTCCCGGGGTGAGCTCCAGGCCATAGGCGCCACCACGCTCAACGAATACAGGAAACACATTGAGAAGGACGCCGCCCTGGAACGCCGCTTCCAGCAGGTGCAGGTAGGGGAACCCTCCGTGGAGGACACCATCCAGATTCTTGCCGGGATCCAGCCCAAGTATGAGGAACATCACAAGGTGCATTATACGAAGGAAGCCGTTGAAGCCGCAGCCAAGCTCTCCCACCGCTATCTGACGGGCCGGTTCCTGCCGGACAAGGCCATCGACATCCTGGATGAAGCGGGCGCGCGCAAGCGCGTCTCCCAGATGACCCGCCCGGACCACATCAGCAACATGGAAATCCGCATTGCGGAAATCAAGGAACGCAAGGACAAGGCTGTGGAAACCCAGCTTTTTGAAGAAGCAGCCCGCCTGCGCGACGAGGAAAAACAAGCCAAGGCGGAACTTCAGAACATGCTGGAAACCTGGCGCAACTCCTATGAGACCAACTACGTTCCCGTGACGGATGAAGACGTGATGAGCGTACTCGCCAAATGGACGGGCATCCCGCTGGCCCGGATGGAGGAAAAGGAAACCACCAAGCTTCTGCGGATGGAGGAAGAGTTGAAAAGCAAAGTCATCGGCCAGGACGAGGCGGCTTCCGCCATCGCCCGCGCTCTGCGGCGCAGCCGTGCGGATATCAAGGATCCGCGCCGCCCGATCGGCTCATTCCTCTTCCTGGGCCCCACCGGCGTGGGCAAAACCTATCTGGCCCGCAATCTGGCGGAAATCATGTTCGGTACCTCGGACGCCCTGATTCAGGTGGACATGAGCGAGTACATGGAAAAACACACCACGTCCCGTCTCATCGGTTCTCCTCCCGGCTATGTAGGCCATGACGAAGGCGGACAGCTCACGGAAGCCGTCCGGCGCAGGCCCTACTCCGTCATCCTCTTTGATGAAGTGGAAAAGGCCCATCCGGACGTCATGAACCTGCTTCTCCAGATTTTGGAAGAAGGCAGCGTAACAGACTCGCTGGGACGCAAGATCAACTTCCGCAACACCATCATCATCCTGACCTCCAATGTGGGGGCCGCTTCCGCCAAACGGCAGAGCACCATGGGCTTCGGCGCCATGGCCGCCGACAACGCGGACTACGCCGCCATGAAGGAAAAGATTCTGGAAGCGGCGCGCAAGCAATTCCGGCCGGAATTCCTGAACCGATTTGATGACATTTCTGTCTTCCGCATGCTGGAACGGGACGACCTGGAACGCATCGTGCATCTGGAAGCGGACAAGCTCATCTCCCGTCTCAAGACCAAGAATATCACGCTTGCCCTGAGCCAGGAAGCTCTGAGCCTGATCATCAAGAACGGCTATGACCCGCAGTACGGCGCCCGCCCGATGCGCCGCGCCATCGAACGCCTGCTGGAAGACCCGCTGGCGGAATCCCTGCTGAGGGGAGACGTGAAACCCGGCGATAAAATTGAAGCCGTGGAAACGGACGGGACGGAGACGCTCACCTTCCTGCACATCAAGGACAAAAAACCAGCCAGGCCCAAAGCGCCGCGCAAGAGAACGCCGCGGAAACCCAAGGCGGAATAAACGCTTTTAGGCTTTTCAACCAGGGCCCCTGCATGTTGACATGCAGGGGCCTTTTCATTGGGCCGGATTCCGCGGAACTGCCATTTCCATCCCCTGAAAGGACAATGACCCTCCCTGCGTATTTACGGGCATGATCTCATCCTTTCCCAGAATTCTGATCTTTCTGATGATGGCAAGCCTGCATGTATTCGCGGAAGACATGCAGAAAAACAGGGAACGGGAAGCCGCCCGCGCAGTCATCATGCGGACCGTGCCGTCTCTGGCCGCCTCCCCGGAAAAACTGCACCTGGAAACCATTGAAAAAGAAGACGGATATGATGTTTTCGAGACGAAAGCCTCCGGAGGAGTGCTGACGATCCGGGGAAGCAGCGGCACAGCCCTTTGCCGGGGATTCTATGATTTTCTGAAAACGAACCGTCTGGGAATGGTATCCTGGGAAAACAAAGACATTCGCTGGCCGGCACAGCTGCCGGACACCGCGCCGCGCCGCATCGTTTCTCCTTTCCGCAACCACTATTATTTCAATGTGGTCACCTATGGATACACGATGCCCTACTGGACCTGGGAACGCTGGGAAAAGGAAATAGACTGGATGGCTCTGCACGGCATCAACATGCCCCTGGCTCTGGTTGCCACGGAGGGGATCGCCGTCCGGGTCTGGAAGCAACTGGGGCTGACGGAAAAAGAAATAGAAGAATTTTACACGGGGCCGGCCCATCTTCCCTGGCAGCGGATGGGAAACATCGTCAATCATGACGGCCCCCTGCCCGCCAGCTGGCACAAGGAACAAATCGCCCTGCAGCACCGCATCCTGCACAGGATGAAATCCTTGGGCATGACCCCCATTTGTCCCGCTTTTTCCGGTTTCGTTCCCCGGGGAATCCTCCGCCTTTATCCGGAAGCGAAGCTTCACCGGCTGGGGTGGGGAGGCTGGCCTCAAAAAAACCACGCCCATTTTCTTTCTCCGGAAGAGCCCCTTTTCCTTAAAATAGGACGCCTGTACATGCAGGAATGGCAGAAGGAATTCGGAAAAAACACCTATTTTCTTGCGGACTCCTTCAATGAAATGGAACTTCCCGAAAACAAAGGAGGCGTCGAAGCCCGCAACAATATGCTCAGCTCCCTCGGGGAACAAATCTACCGCTCCATTTCCTCCACCAACCCGGATGCGGTATGGGTCATGCAGGGATGGATGTTCGGATACCAGCGCAATATCTGGAACGCAGATACTCTGAAGGCTTTGCTCAGCAAGGTTCCGGACGATAAGATGCTCCTTCTGGACCTGGCGGCGGATTACAACAAGACTTTCTGGCGCAACGGCATGAACTGGGACGTCTTCAAGGGTTTTTTCAATAAACCGTGGGTTTACAGCGTGGTTCCCAACATGGGCGGCAAATGCGCCATGACCGGGGTAATGGATTTTTACGCCAACGGCCATCTGGAAGCCTTGAACTCTTCATCCAGGGGGCGCCTCTCCGGAATGGGCATGGCCCCGGAAGGAATAGAAAATAACGATGTGATCTACGAACTGATCACGGATGCCGCATGGAGGAACCGCCAGGAAAACGTGGAACAATATCTGGAAAATTATTGCCGTGCCCGATACGGAAATTATCCGGACAGCATGAAGGAAGCCTGGAATCTGTTCCGCCGCACAGCCTATTCCAACTTAAAGGACCATCCCCGTTTCAACTGGCAAATGAAACCCGGCACCCGCGGCTGTTCCGTAAACACAAGCGAAGATTTTCTGAAAGGCCTCTCCCTGTTCGTCAACACCCGCGGCCTGGAACAATCCCCCCTGTTCCGCCAGGATGCCGTTGAGATGGCAGTCCATTATCTTGGCATACGCATGAATGAAGCCATCCGGGCCGCCCAGGAAGCTCTGGACGAACAGGATCAGGAAAACGCGGAAAAATGCATGGCCTATTTCCGCAAATACGCCCTTCTGGCAGATTCCCTTCTGGAAGGGCACCCCACCTGGAGGCTGTCGCGCTGGATATCGTTTGCCCGGTCTCACGGAACTTCTCCTGAGGAAAAAAACAAGTATGAACAAAACGCCAGAAGGCTGGTGACCAGATGGGGGCCTCCCGTAGACGACTACGCCGCCAAAATATGGAGCGGCCTTATCAGGGACTACTATCTGCCGCGCTGGGAACACTTTATTCAGAGCCGTCTTTCCGAAAAAAATCCGGATATGGGAGCATGGGAGGAAAAATGGGTCCGTTCCACTGGCGTAAGCGCTGCGCACGCTCCCGGAGATCTGGTCAACGCCTGCCGCCAGGCTATCCGGGAGGCGCCGCCCCTGCCTTCTTCCCTGAAAAGAAAAGCAGCCGGATCAATTATAGGAAACTGGACCTCCGCGACGGTATCCACGGAATGGAGTTATCTGGACTGGCCCGTTTCTTCCGCTGATCTTGAAAAACTCCGGGGGGTGCGCTTCGTCTTCACTTCCGGCAGCCATGCCCTAGAAATAGACGGCGTCGAACTCCTGGAAAACGGCAAAGTAATCGCCCACGACCGGCACGCCGGATTGGCAGGCAAGCCTTCCCGCGGGAATTTCTACAAACTTTCCCTTCCCAAGGGAATCCATGCCAACAACGGATGCTCCCTCAGAGCCAGGGTCCGCTCCGTGGGCGGAAAATCCTCCAATGGGAAACTGGAACTGATTAAAGAATGAACGGCTTAAATTCAGTTAGAATTATCCACTTTAGGTTTGACAAATATCACCAAAATTAACTTATAAATAGTCATAAATTATTTTGAATTAAAATAGATCTATATTTCAACCATTGTAAGTCAGATCTTCTACATCAAGGGAACGATTTTTGAAAACATCTATCTTGACTTATGTATGTTGTTGTATGCAGATAAATCATCTACACGAAGTATATTGCACTAGATACACAAAGCAATGGAGAAAGAGGAATACAAGTAAATATTTGAAGCTATTATTAAAGTGAACGAAAACCATGTAGTGGATAAACCTTGCTAAGACAATAAACATGGAGAAACAAATGGATAAGGATGACGAAAACAAACCAAAGACAAAACGAGGCAAGAGGACATACACAACTACTTTGATTGGGGCGAAAGAATATAATACCGAAAAAATCCATGCAGTAATTTCAAATTTTAACAAACCCGACAATCTATTAAGTGGAAAACAATATCTCAATATTTCCAAAAAAGTTCGCAAAAAAATAACATCCATAATAATTGACTAATCTTCAGTCTACAACATACTTGATAAAAAAGGAATGTGCTTTTATGTAGTTGAAAATTGACCATTCCGTAACTTTTTCTCTTGAAAGCAGGATACACATGAATGGAATTGAGAGCTTTTGAATACTGTTCACAATGGTTTTTGATAAATTGGCCGAGTTGTTCGTGGCTTGATAATTTTAGAAGATGGTATTATAATTCTTGACATCTATTTTCGTACTAACTAATCACACGTCCATGCAGGAAGCAGGAAGCAGGAAGCAGGAAGCAGGAAGCAGGAAGCAGGAAGCAGGAAGCAGGAAGCAGGAAGCAGGAAGCAGGAAGCAGGAAGCAGGAAGCAGGAAGCAGGAAGCAGGAAGCAGGAAGCAGGAAGCAGGAAGCAGGAAGCAGGAAGCAGGAAGCAGGAAGCAGGAAGCAGGAAGCAGGAAACGCTTCCTCTCCAATGTGATGATTTCGAATTAACTAACGAATATCTAGATTATTTATCAGAGCAAATAATCACATATATAGGAAACAAGCGATCCCTGCTTGATTTTATAGGAAAAGGGATAGAAGTGGTTTGTAAGAGGTTGGGAAGGAACAAAATAAGCAGTTTGGATGCTTTTTCTGGTTCTGGGGTGGTTTCCCGATATTTGAGACGCTTTTCTTCAAGCCTCCATTGTAACGACTTGGAAGATTATTCAAGGGTTATCAATGAGTGCTACATGACCAATGAATCTTCTGTAGATATTATCTTGCTTAAAAACGAGCTATCTTGCCTTCATAAAAGAATTGAAGAATCTTGGCATGAAGGAGTTATTACAAAAATGTATGCTCCTGCCGATGAAGATAATATAACACAAAATGATAGGGTTTTCTACACAAAAAGGAACGCTATGTACATTGATACAGCAAGGCAAGCGATTGATGAACTTGCTCCTGATCTAAGAAAGTTCTTCTTGGCTCCACTGTTGTATGAAGCCTCTGTGCACAACAATACATCAGGTGTTTTCAAGGGGTTCTATAAAAATCACGAAGGGATTGGGCAGTTTGGGGGACATGGGAAAAATGCACTAAAACGCATATTGGGAAATATTGAACTGAAACTCCCTGTTTTTTCTCGATTTGATGTTGACTGCTACATTCACCAACAGGATGCACGACAACTAATGGAAACAATACAGGCGGTTGATCTTGCATATTTTGACCCTCCTTATAACCAACACCCCTATGGCTCAAATTATTTCATGCTCAATTTAATAGCAAATAATAAAAAACCACTGTCATTTTCCCGAGTTTCTGGAATCCCTGACGACTGGAACCGTTCTCTCTATAATAAACGCCAATCAGCTCAGAATGAATTGTTTTCAACCGTCCAAGCCTGCCCCGCAAAGTTCATCCTAATATCTTATAATTCAGAGGGATTTGTGAAATACAACGACTTTATCAACTTCCTCTCCAAAATAGGTAAATTGCAATCCTTACAAACTGATTATAACACATTCAGAGGGTGCAGAAATCTTAACGAACGCCCAATAAAAGTTAAGGAATTCCTCTTCCTTGTCGAAAAATTCTAATAGCCATCTCACTATGTCTCATAAAATTGCATTGCGTACCCAGCGGGAAGGTACAATTATTAATACTACTTCATCCAAGCAGGAAAAATTATTACGTCAAGCTGTGAAATCTGTTTCTATGCGTCTGAAAAAGAAATTTCCCGGAATCACCCTTGAATGGGAACCACAAGCTAAATTGATAGATATTATTGTCCACCTTCGAACCCAATTCCCTGATGTTGACTTTGCAGCCCCCTCGTGCGCTTCTTCAATGAAACCAGACGGTGGAATTCTTTATATGAAAAGTGAAGATGAACGGCGATTTCCTATCCTCATATCAGAAAAGAAAAACCAAGGTACAAATGATATGAGGGCAAAGGAAGGAAAAAAAAGACAAGCTCAGGGGAATGCCATAGAAAGATTAGGAAAAAACGTCATTGGTTTCCGAGCTTCCATGATTAGAGAGTCAATTTTTCCCTTTGTTTGTTTTGGAGATGGTTGTGATTTCGTTGAAGGTTCATCCATAAGAGACCGTGTCATCACCATAGCCATGTTCGGTCAGCTCAACAAAGAATATGTTTATGCTCAAGGTCGAGGAGAACTTTTTAACAGGGGATCTTTCTATTTCCGAGAAAAACAATGGACTGAACAAGAAATGGCAGACATCTCGTTCTCTATAGCCAGCAAAGCCATCTTCTATTATTTTTCCAGATATGGAGAATCAACTTTTTTCGATAATTGATTGGAGCACATTTTTAAAATTATTCAAAAAATATTCTAGATTTTAATATTTAGCAAATTACTCAGATGAAAAAACAGAGAAGCTCAATAAAACTAGACTAAAATAAACAATCTCGATATTTTACAGAGAATTTCGACTCAAAACGTTCAAAATCAGTCGATTTTAAATTAAATAATTCTGAATTTAATTTGCTTATTAGGAAAAACCACATCCATTCCGTGCCTTTTACGTTAGAAAATTCCGCCGTCCGAACCAGGAAACAGCATGCCCGGCGCCTTGCGGAATCCCCGCACGGAACAATCGGGCGGAAAGTTACATTTCGAACCGGTGCAGGTTTTCCACATGGGAATAACCCATCTTCCTGAGCGCTTCCAGCGCCTTGTCCGCTCTCTTTCCCGTACGGCAATACAGCATAATCACGGCGTTCTTATCGGGAAGAAGCCGGGGGGCCAGTTGTTCCACCTCATCTGCCGGAATATTCAAGGCGCCCTCCTTATGTCCCGTGCGGTACTCATCCAGAGTCCGGACATCCACCAGCACAACAGGACGCGCGGCGGCGCCTTCCGGAGACACAACCATGGCGGAGGAAGCAGGGTCACGTTCCGCATTCCTGCCTTTCAGCCAAACGAAGAGGGCCGTCAGCCCGGTCACCATGACCACGTACAAAACCACGTTTTTCACGCGGCCACTTCACTAAACCGCGGCGAAGTAATCAAGAGAAAACAACGCCCTGCCCACATGCGCAGGCGTCATTTGCCGCCCACGCAGCACCGGCGGCTCCGTTCCACGGGAAAACAATGCGCCGGATACAGAAGAAATACGCAGAAGCGGGAAGGGACAGAGCTTTCCCTTCCCCCTCCACATTCAACAAGGCCGGAGAACCATTCCCCTACCCCTCATCATCAATTACCACAGCCTGGGAAGCGAAGCCAAAAGCGGGGCTTCCCCATTCCACCACATCCCCGGGTTTCAAATATACCGGAGGCTTCATCCCCATCCCCACGCCTCCCGGAGTGCCGGTGGAAACCACATCTCCGGGCCATAAAGTCATGAACCGGGAAACATAGGCAATCAGACGCGGAACAGGCCAGATCAAGCCGTCCGTATTGCCGCTCTGGCGCACTTCCCCGTTCACTTTCAATTCCAGAGGAATGCCGGAGCCGTCCCCAAGTTCATCAGCGGAAATGAACGTGGGCCCCATCGGGGCAAAGCTGTCATAGCTCTTCCCCTTGGTCCACTGCCCGCCATGTTCCAGCTGGTTGGCCCTTTCCGAATAGTCGCACATCAGGGTATAGCCGCTGATAGCCCGTGCGGCCTCCTCTGGGGAAGCGTTTTTCAGCACATCCTTAATCACTACGGCCAATTCAATCTCATAATCCAGCTTGTCGCAGCCGGGCGGATACAAAACAACATCACTGCAGGAAGTAATGGCGGAAGGCGACTTCAGAAAAACAGCCGGTTCCTGCACGGAATCCCCGTCAAACTCCTTCGCATGGTCTGCATAACTTTTTCCCAGGCACACCAGCTTGGAAGGGGAACAGGGCAGCGCGGTATCAATCATCCATTCAGGGTTGACAGCTTTGGCGGCGGCACTATCCAGAAACGCGACAATGCGCTTCATTTCCTCTCCGCAGGAACCCGTTTCTCCGCAAATGCAGGCATCAGCCTCGGCAAGCACGGAGTCCGCCGCCAGGTATTCCCCGCGGCTTTCGCTCCACAGAGCCATGATGCGCTCCGCCTGGTCATTCAGGTAAAATCTGATCTTCACCCTTCCATCCTACAAAGCTCCTCCTTTTAAGCAAAGAGCGGTTCCGTCATTCTTCTCTCCGGCGGCCCTCTTCCGCCGCCCGGACGCTCTGTGAAAGCATGCAGCGCGTAGGGCTTGCGTTACTGGAGCAAAACATTATCATGCCACTGCTTAACATCATTAACCTATGTCCGATCAAATCTACTTTTTTGACACTACCCTGCGCGATGGAGAACAATGCCCCGGAGCATCCATGAACCTACGCGAAAAGCTGGAAGTGGCGCGTCAAATGGAACGGCTGGGCATGGACGTGATTGAAGCCGGCTTTCCCTGCATCTCCGACGGCGACTTTGAAGCCGTGCACACCATCGCCCGCGAAATCAAAAAATGCCGCATCGCTGGTCTGGCCCGCTGCGTAAAGGCGGACATTGAAGCGGCGGCCAAAGCCCTGGAACCCGCCGGGGAACGTGCCCGCATCCACATTTTCCTGGCCACCAGCAAGCTGCACATGCAGTTCAAACTGAAAAAAGCGGAATCCGAAATCCTGCGCATGGCCGCGGAAGGCGTATCCTATGCCAAACAATTTGTCCAGGACGTGGAATTTTCCCCGGAGGACGCTTCCCGCACAGACCTGGACTTCCTGACCAAAGTCGTGGAAACAGTCATCGACGCCGGCGCCACTACCGTCAACATTCCGGATACCGTGGGCTACACCACACCGGACGAGTTCTACCGCATCATCCGCCACCTGAAGGAAAATGTGCCGAACATCGGCAAAGCCGTCATCTCCGTGCATTGCCACAATGACCTTGGCCTGGCCGTAGCAAACTCCCTGGCAGCCGTCCGCGCCGGAGCCCGCCAGGTGGAAGGAACCATTAACGGCATCGGCGAACGCGCCGGAAACGTGGCTCTGGAAGAGGTCATCATGGCCCTGCGCACCCGCGCCGGACAATTCGGAGACGTCACGGACAACATCAACACGAAGGAAATCGTCCGCACTTCCCGCATCGTGGCCCGCATGAGCGGCATGCAGGTGCAGCGGTCCAAAGCCATCGTGGGGGAAAACGCTTTCGCCCACTCTTCAGGCATCCACCAGCACGGCATCCTCAACTGCCGGGAGACCTATGAAGTCATGGACCCGCAGGCGGTCGGCTGGGGAGCCACGGAACTCCCGCTCACCAAGCATTCCGGACGCGCTGCCGTCAAATCCAGGCTGGAACAGCTGGGCCATGTCCTTACGGAAGAGGAAGTCAACACCGTCTTTGAACGCTTCAAGAAAGTGGGCGACTCCAAAAAATTCGTTTATGATGATGATCTTTCCGCCATTGTGGACGACTCCCTGCATGCCTCCACCGGTCTATGGGAACTGGACTTCCTGCAATTCGTGGCAGGCAGCCACGCGCGGCCCACGGCTACGGTGGGACTGCTCAAGGAAGGCAAGAAATTTGAAGACAGCTCCACGGGCAATGGCGCCGTGGACGCCGTTATCAAAGCCATTGAGCGCATCACCAGGCGCAAAGGCACGCTGAAAGGCTACAGCGTCAACGCCGCTTCCGAAGGGAAGGACGCTCTGGGAGAAGTAACAGTGCATGTGGACTTCGGCCAGCCCAAGCCCATTGTGGGCAAGGGAGCCTCCACAGATGTCATTGAAGCTTCCGCCCGGGCCTACCTGAACGCGGTCAACCGTTCTATCCGCATGGAAAACATGCCCCAGCCCAATAATCTGGATGCAGGAACCATCTAACACGGGAAGCGCCCCGTTTGCCCGAACGGGGCGCAACTCCGCCCATCAGCCTGCCAGCCTCTGCGGGGCTTGCTTTTCCATTGCTCCCATGCCATAAGGTTCAAAACTCTTACACCACCCCATGAAAGCGACATTACTCCTTCTTTGCCTGGCGTGCAGCGCGCTGGCCGCGCCGCCGACAAAAAAACAGCCGGCCCCCGTTGAACCGCTGCCCGCCCTGGAAAAAAACACCATTGCCATTGACGGCCATCCGGAAAGCGTTGCAGCGGATGCCGAGGGCAATATCTATTTCACCTGCATCGGCTCCAGGCTCACGCCTACGGAAAAAGACAAGGACGGCTACCTGGGCGTCATTCCGCACGGTTCCACAGAGCCGAAAAAAATCACGGACGTAGATACCCTGGACGCGCCGAAAGGGTTGCTGTATCAGGACGGCTTCCTTTACTGCACGGACGTGGACATGGTATTCAAAATAAACGCCAAGACCGGCGCTATTGAAGGATACGTGGACTTGTCCCCATCCCGCATGAAATTCCTCAATGACCTGGCGTTCATCAATGGCAGGCTCATGGTTTCCTCCACGGATACCAACCAGATCTTCTATGTGGACACGAATACCAGCTCTTATGGGGAACTGGTCACCAAACAACCCATCTACAAACCGAACGGCCTGGCCTGGGACCCGGAAAGAAAGGTCATTTACCTCTGCGAATACGCAACGGATGAAAAAGGCAAACCCAGCGGACGCCTGCTCTCCATTAACCCCGTTTCCCGGGAAGTTACGGAACTTTCCAAGGAACGGGGACAGTATGACGGACTGGTTTACCGTGACAACGCCCTTTACTACAGCGACTGGTCCAAGGATAAAAAACCGGAAGCTGTCCGCAGGCTGGATTTGAAGACGGGGCGTTCCGCCCCGGTAGCCACTGGCCCTGTTGAAGGGGCGGCGGACTTTATCCTGTATGACTCCATGATGGTGGTTCCGGGCATGACGGAAAAGAAAATCCACATCATGCCCATTGGCGGAAAAAAATAAACACGGCTGTTCCGTTTTTATTCCCCTTATCCGGGCCGCCGGCGGCATTCCCCGCGCTGGCGGCCTTTTTCAATTTACGGCTTGAAGTACACCTGGGGATGCGCTTAGTTAATGGAGATATGAACACGATTTCCGACCAAATCATGGAGGGGATGAAAACCGCCATGAAAGCAAAAGACTCCGTTACCCTCAATACCCTGCGCGCCCTCAAGACGGCTCTCACGAACACGGCCATCGCCAAGGGAGGCTTGGGAACCCGGCTGGAAGAAGCGGAAGAACTGGCCGTGGTCCGCAAGCAAATCAAGCAGCGTGAGGATTCTGCGGAACAATTCCGCGCCGCCGGACGCCCGGAACTGGCGGAAAAGGAAGAGGCAGAAATCACCGTTCTCAAGCAATTCATGCCCGCAGAGCTTACAGCAGAAGAAACGGCGGCCATTCTGGAAACCGTGATGAAGGAAACGGGAGCCTCTGCCAAAAAAGATATGGGGCAGGTCATGAAACTCATGCAGGAACGCACTGCCGGCAGAGTCAACGGCAAGGAGTTGGCCCGCATGGTGTCAGCCAGACTGTCATGAAATGCTGCGCCGCCATCATCGTTGCGGCCGGGTCCTCCCGGCGTGCCGGATTTGACAAGCTGCTGGCCCCCCTGCACGGCGTCAGGGTGCTGGAACGCAGCATCCGCGCCTTTGCCAACTGCCGGGAAATCACGGAAATCGTAGTCGTTTGCCCGGAGGAACGTTTTCATGCCATTAACGGCGCAAACCTGGAAACGGAAATACCCGTTACCCGTGTGGACGGAGGGGCGGAACGGCATGAATCCGTGCAGAACGGACTGGCAGCCCTGCTTTATACCCCGGAATTCGTGGCCGTGCATGATGGAGCCCGCCCGCTCATTACGGTGGAGCAAATCTCCCGCTGCATTCAAACCGCCAGGGAATATGGGGCGTCCGCTTCCGCACATCCCGTAACGGACACCCTGAAGCGTGCGGACAAAGAACACTTTACGCTTCCGGAACAGGTGGAACGGGACGGGCTGTGGTGCATGGAAACCCCGCAGGTCTTTCAATATCCTCTTCTCCTGGACGCCTATGTGGAAGTCACGGAACGGAATATTCAGGTAACGGATGAAGTAACCGCCCTGCAACTCATCGGCCATCCTACGCGCCTGGTGCATAATCATGAGCCCAATCCCAAAATCACATGGCCGGAAGATATTTCCCGCGCTGAAATGCTAATGGAACTCAAGCACCTCCGCAATGACTCATGACCGGCCTTCTGTGTAAGAATCCCCGCATCGTTCTCATTCTGGGAACAGGGTATCTGGGAAAAGCCCTGGCGGAAAGCCTGCGGAAAGCGGGACATACGGCCCTGACGGCGGATATTGACCCGCAAAAAGCCATTTACGAAGCAGACGTTGCAGACCAGGCCTCCATGCAGGGGCTGGCCGCCCGCATCCCCTCCCCCCAGATCATCGTCATGTGCGCCAGCACGAGGGGAGGCGGAGAGGAAGCCTACCGCAACCTTTACGCTCATGGAACGCGGAACACGCTGGAAGCCTTTTCCGGAACGCCGGTCATCTTCTGTTCCAGCACAGCCGTCTATGGAATCACGGACGGACGCTGGATTACGGAGGAACACAACGTTTATCCCTCCTCTGGAAAAAACGGGCTGCTTATTCAGGCGGAACAGGCGGTTTTGGCAGCGGGGGGCACGGTCGTCCGGCTGGGAGCCCTGTACGGGCCGGGCCGCTGTGTTCTCGTCTCCCAGTACGTCACGAAGGGGAAGGCCCTCCCCGGAGCCATGAACAGATGGCTCAATTACATCCACCGGGATGATGCCGCAGCCGCCCTGCACCTGCTCTGCACCCTGCGGGAACCGCCTGCCGGCATTTACAACCTGACGGACCGCACCCCCATGCAAATGGGAGAAATATACTCCTACCTTTCCAATTTGCTGGGGAAACCCGCTCCGCAGCCTGAACCGCTCCCGGCGGAAGCGCGCCGGGGCTTCTCCAACCAGAGGATTTCCTGCTCCCGCCTTCTGGCCCTAGGCTGGGAACCGCTCTACCCAAGCTTTGCGGACGGTGTGCACAATGTGCTGGAGGCACTGGAAGAGTAAATTTCACACCCATCCTTTTCCTCGCTGACCGGCCCTTTCCGGACATTCCATAAACAAGAAGAGGCACCCCTGCTGAACGCATCTCGTGAGGCAGGCACATGCCGGAAAAAAATCCAGCCGGCGGCCCCGCCTGTCTTTGACTCTCCCCTTTCTTGACTTGCCGGGCGCGAACAGGCAAAATCCCGCGCGCAATGCGTATCATCACAGGTCTTCAACCCAGCGGCAAGCTGCATGTCGGCAACTACTTCGGAGCCATGGAACCGGCTGTCCGCATGCAGGAAAGCGGGGAATCTTTCTACTTCCTGGCGGACTACCACGCCATGAGCACCGTTCACGACGCGAACGCGCTGAGGGAAAACTGCAGCAACCTCGCTACGGACTTTCTGGCCGTGGGCCTGGATCCCGAAAAATGCGTCTTTTTCCGCCAGTCCGCCGTGCCGGAAGTCAATGAACTGGCCTGGATACTCAGCACCGTCTGTCCGATGGGCCTGCTGGAACGCTGCCATTCCTACAAAGATAAAATCGCCAAGGGATTCTCCCCCAGCAACGCCCTGTTCACCTACCCCGTGCTGATGGCTGCCGACATCCTGATGTATGACTCCGACCTGGTGCCCGTAGGCAAGGACCAGAAACAGCATCTGGAAGTCACACGCGACCTGGCGGGCAAAATGAACGAACAATTCGGAGAAGGCACCTGCAAACTTCCGGATGCGCTCATTGCGGAAAGCACAGCCATTGTTCCGGGGCTGGACGGGCAGAAAATGAGTAAAAGCTATAATAACACGCTCCCTATTTTCGGAGAGGAAAAAGCTGTCCGCAAACTCATCATGAGAATCCCCACGGATTCCACCCCCGTGGAAGATCCCAAACCGACGGAAGGTTCCGTCATCCTGCAGCTTTACAAACTCTTTGCCTCCGCGCAGGGTTATGAAGACATGGTGCGCGGTTTCCAGAACGGGGGATGCGGCTATGGAGACTTCAAAAAGCGCCTCTTTGACGCTTACTGGGAATACTTCCGGCCCGCGCGCGAACGCAGGGCGGAACTGGAAGCCAATCAGGACTATGTGCGCCGGACGCTGGAAGAAGGCGCCCGCAAGGCGCGCGAGACGGCCTCTGTAGTGCTGGACAGGGTGCGCCGCGCCGTGGGGCTGGCCTGAAACGGAATAAAACGGAACACCCGGGAAAGCCGGGGCAGCACACGTTTTTTTGTGGCATGGAAAAGTACGGAATGTTATACAGAAAGATATGAAGAATATTCTGGTAGCTATTGATTTCTCCAACGCCACGGACGCCGTCATCCACCAAATCGGCAAACTGGCCTGCCCCAACGACAGCATCATCCATTTGCTCCACATTGTGGAACCCAGCATTTGCTATGAAGTCTCCGGCGTTCTGCCGGATGAAGTGCCCGTTCCCGTGATGGACCAGACGGAAGAAAACGAAGTCATTTCCATCGCCAAAAACCATTTGAAACAGACGGCGGAAAAACTCTCCCGGCTGACGGACGCCACGATCATCCAGGCGGTGGAAGATGAATTTGAAATCAGCGAAGCAGTCATTAATTATGCTGAAAAACACCACATCGACATGATCGTGGTGGGCAAGCATAACCACGGCTTCCTCTCCACCGTCTTTCTGGGCAGCGTAGCAAGCTCCGTGATGCGGAAATCCCCCGTGCCCGTTCTGGTAGTGCCCGTCACCAGGGAAGAACAGTAAAAACCGCCATCTGCGCCAGCTCCGTCCCAATCCATGATTACCATACTCTTTATAGGCGATGTGGTCGGCGAACCCGGACGCACCGCCGTGAAACACATGTTGCCGGAACTCAAACGGGAACACGGGGCGGACTTCATCATCGTCAACGGGGAAAACGCGGCTGCCGGGAGAGGTATCACGCCCCGTCTGGCACAGGAACTGCTGCACGCCGGAGTGGATGTCATCACAACGGGAGACCATGTCTGGGACCAGGCGGAGCTGGCCCCGTGGATGGAATCCGAACCGCGGGTGCTGCGCCCCGTCAACTATCCGCAGGGAACACCGGGGCACGGAAGCGTAGTCGTGGAAACTCCCAAGGGGAAAATAGCCGTCATGCAGGTTCAGGGGCGCTCATTCATTCAGCCGCCGCTGGAAAACCCCTTCCTCATCTCGGAAGCGGAAGCCAAAAGGCTCAGGGAAGAAAAAGGCGTGCGGGTTATCTTTGTGGACATGCACGCGGAAACGACCAGTGAAAAAATCTCCACCGGCTACAATCTGGACGGCCTGGTTTCCGCCGTCGTCGGGACACATACCCATGTGCAGACGGCGGATGAAACCATTCTGGAGCGCGGCACGGCCTACCTGACGGATGCCGGCATGTGCGGCCCTGCCGTCGGGGTGCTGGGACGGGAACGGGAACCTATTCTCCAGCGTTTCCGCACCTCCATGCCGGCCAAATTCCCCGTAGCGAACTGGCCCGTGCGCCTCTGCGGAGCCGTCGTGCAAATAGATGAAGCCACAGGCAGGGCGCTCAGCATCGCCCGCATCAATAAAATCGTGGAAAAACCGGCCTCCTGACATGCATGCTTCAGCAGCATTCCTCTTCCCGTGCCCGGTGGCGGCTCTCTGCGGATGTTCCGAACATGGCGGAAGCCTCGTGAAGCGCGACCAGAACGCGGATTATAAGAAAAACCTGTTTCAACGGACGCCCTCCATCACACTCGCGGAAGGAAAAAGCTGCCGGCGTCCCGCCTCCCCTTCCCGGAATAACGGGAAGCTGGCTGTGGCGTCCGGAATCCAAGGATTTCCCGCGTTTCCATATTTTCAGGATGAAGCAACGGACAGAAACCCGGGCGCCCTTATTCCCCTTAATCTCCCATACTCTGGAACAGACACGTGGTCATGAACTATGAAGCCAGATTCGGCGGTATAGGCCGCCTGTACGGAAACAGCGGACTATCTCTTCTCAGAAGCGCCCGCATAGCCGTCGTCGGCATTGGGGGTGTAGGTTCCTGGGCGGCGGAAGCCCTGGCTCGGTCAGGCGTAGGCACTATCATTCTGATGGATATGGACGACCTCTGCATTACCAACACCAACCGGCAAATACATGCGTTGGCGTCCACAATCGGGCAATCCAAAACGGAAACCATGGCCACACGCATCCGGGAAATCAACCCGGAAGCGGAAGTCATTCCCATCAGCAATTTCTACACGGCCTCCAACGCGGAAAAACTGCTGTCGGCGGAACCGGACGTCATCATTGACGCCATCGACTCCCTGATACCCAAGGCCCACCTCATCGCCTCCTGTTACCGCGGCAAGCAACCGCTGGTAACCTGCGGCGGCGCGGGAGGGCGCATCAATCCCGCCCGGATAGAAATAGACGACCTCTCCCGCACCAGGGGGGATCCCCTGCTCTCCAGCTTACGCTACAGGCTGAAAAAAGATTATGCCCTTCCGCTTGGAGAAAAAGCCCGGAAACTGAAAATCCCCTGCGTTTTCTCCCAGGAAACGCCCGTATACCCCACCTGCGACGGAAAAACCTCCTGCACACGTGATCCGGAATTTCAAGGGAAAACGGGTTGTGACGCCGGATTCGGCTCCGTCACCCATATCACGGGAACCTTTGGCTTCTTTGCGGCTTCCGCCGCCATTCAAATGCTCTTAAATAAGAAAAAAACACCATCGTCATCATGAACAAACTCCTGCTTTCCCTGCTGGGGGCCGCCCTCCTTCCCGCCTTGACCCAGTGCAACACCCTGGAAAAAGACATTGCCGGCATCAACGCCCGCAATGCGGAAATAGCCTGCGAACCCAGGGGAAACTACTTCGTCGGCCGCCGCTACCATGTACCGGCAACGCGCTTCTGGGGATACCTGCGCCAGCCGGGCCAGACTTGGAGAACGGCCCAACTCGTCATCATGGATGAAAGCGCCTGCCGCACCCCGGACCGCCTGCCGGAATACACCGGAAATCCGCGCTACGCCTACGACAACAACTATGAATACAGGGTATACGGCAAATACACGGGCAAATACGGTTACGAACCCAATTCCAATCTGAAGCTGCCCATCTTCAAACCGACCAGGTTTGAAGTGGCCAACGCCAACCCCGGCTGGCTCTTCAAACCCTCGGAAAAATATGATACCGGAGCCGTTACTCTGCGCCCTGCTATCATGCCCGCGACAACCTCCCTCCCGGTCCGGTAAGAAAAACCTGTCCGCAAAAACGGGCCCGGAAAGATAAAAAAGAAGAAAAAGCTTGATATTTTCATTTCTCTGCGCTAAAAACTCTCTGCCTTAAGGCCTCCATGCTCAGGTGGCGGAATTGGTAGACGCGCTAGACTAAGGATCTAGTGGTGATAAACCGTAGGGGTTCGAGTCCCCTCCCGAGCACCATCCTCTTTCATACCGCAAGTTGCTGGTTTTCAGCTCTTGCGGTTTTCGTTTGCCGGCGGCGGGAAAATAAGCCGCAACACATTTTTTATCAACAGGGGAGGGCATGCGCTATAAAAAGAAAGGCATTTCCCCACTTCCGGCCCCCCCGAACTCTTACTTGCCGGAAACAATCCGGACGTAATCAGTGAAGGATTGGCCCTTACGGCATCCGTTAAAAACCCTCCGCCATCAGGGCCACGGCTTCTTCACGGCTCGGCATGGAACGGATGGCTCCCTTGCGTGTCGTCACAATGGAAGCGGCGGCATTGGCGAACAAAAGCATGTCCGCCAACTGGCCTTCCGTCAGGTTTTCCAGCCCGGTTTCCAGAATCCGGTCCAGGCAGCATCCCAAAAAGGCGTCTCCGGCTCCTGTTGTGTCAATAGTCTTGACGTTCAAGTACGTAGGCTGGTGAATAAGTTTGCTTTCATAGGCAGCCCAGCTTCCTTTTCTGCCCCCCGTCACCAGAATAAGGCGCAAATTGTCGAACTCCCTCTGTAAAATCCTCAATCCTTCTTCCATGGTGGCGCAGCCGGTGAGGAAGAGAAGTTCCTCCATTTCTATTTTCATGACGCTGCATGCGCCGCATCCGTAGAGCATTTGTTCCCGGGCCAGTTCCATATCAGGCCACAGGGGCGGACGGAGATTGGGGTCAAAAGAGATGAGTGCTCCTTTTTTCCGCGCATGGCTGACGGCATGCCGGGTAGCCCTCCGAACATCATCATGCGTCATGGAAATCGTCCCGAAATGGAAGACGCGCGCGTGCTCCACCAATTCAAGGGCCACTTCTCCCGCAGTCAGCTTCATATCGGCGCCGGGATTACGGTAAAAGGAAAATTCACGGTCTCCGTGTTCGTCAATCTGAACGAAAGCCAACGTCGTATTGACTTCCCGGGATGCGACGAGACCTGAATCTCCAATGCCTTCTTCCTGAAGCGTGCGGCGAAGCATTTTCCCGAACATGTCGTGGCCCACTTTGCCAATGAAGGAGGTTTTGCGCCCGAGCCTGGACAGCATGGACAGGACGTTGCAGGGAGCTCCGCCCGGATTGGCCTGATAAACGGGCAGTTCCCGGTCATTTATTCCGCAGGGAGTGAAGTCTATCAGCAATTCTCCGAGAGCTACGACGTCATACATGCTTTTGCAAATGTTGAAAGTGAACCTTCCGGCGAAATATAAACCGGGAGAGATAAAGAAGCATAGAACGCGACGGCCTTGCGGGAAAAGGAAAAAGAGATTCATTCCAGTCATGGCGGAAAAGGAATTTCCCCTTTTATCCCGCCCTGCAGAAGCCTCGGAGGTTGAAGGAATGCCCAGATGTGAACAAGTATGGCATATATCCCTAACGCCCTCCACTCAGGAAATGCCCATCAAGATGAGACGGCAAAAACAGTCCTGCGCGAGGCACGCGCGGAACGCAGGAGAGAGTGTCCCCAACGGGGCAAATGCCCCCTTACGGGCATTTATGGGCGCGACTTCTTCTGCTCCCTCCCATTCCTCCGCAACAAACACGCATTTTCAAGGCATTTCAAGCTTCTTTAAGAGAATTCAACCCTTTTCAAGCATGTGTGATGGTCACAATATTCCGCATTTTTCTTCATGATTCCCTTCCCATCCTGTAATATGCGCCCATGCAAGAAAAAAGCAGCGGCTTTCAATGGCCCGCACAGTGGACCCCCGATATTCTCGCCACGTTGATGTTCGTGGTGCAGAAAGGAAGGATTCTCCTGATACGCAAAAAGAGGGGAATCGGCGCGGGCAAGGTGAACGGCCCCGGCGGAAAGTTTGAACCGGGGGAAACGGCCCTGCAATGCGTTTTGCGGGAAGTTCGGGAAGAGCTTCACATTGATATTGAGGATGCCCGGGAAATGGGCGTGCTGAATTTTTCCTTTGCCTGCGGCACCATTCCGGAAATCCGCTGCCACGTGTTTATGGCGACGTCTTTTACAGGCACCCCCACGGAAACCCCCGAGGCGGAGCCCTTCTGGTGTCCGGTGGACGGGATTCCCTATGACCTCATGTGGCAGGATGACCGGTTCTGGCTGCCCGCCATGCTGGACGGGAAACGGTTTGAGGCGTTTTTCACGTTTGAGGGGGACCGAATGCTGGAATTTTCCCTGAAAGCAGAGGATTAAATCGCCAAGAAACCCCAGGTTGCGGCCTCCTCCCTTTAAGCCGGATGGGGAACGCTGAACTTTTTTTATTCCGCCCTTCCCCCCGGAAGCAGCAGATTCAGAAGGAGGGGGAAACAGCACTGCCCGGCGCTCCAGAAAAGATTCCCTGAAATTCACCTGAAGGTGGGGGGCAAAGAGGGGGCATTTGCCCTTGAAGACCATTCTGAACAGCAGCTAACGTTGAAGAACCGGCTTCCGAAAAAAATGGACCTTCCCCCTTGTACCGGGATACATCGTATTCATCCCCTTACCTCCAGGTATCCTGAAACGGATCATAGGAATTGCTCCGGACGCCTGCATCGCAGAGGTTTCCCCATGGCGTCCAGAAAAAGGAAAGTTCTCCCTGCCGGAAACCGGTTCCGGCTTGAGGTTCATGCGAAGGGCTGGAATTCAGCCAAATCCGCGGCTCCGTAAGAAAACGGGGGGATGGTTGCATAACCGGAACCGGTAATGGAGGTTCAAGGGAGCAAATCAGCTCCGGCCTTTATTTTTTCCAAGCGCATCCGAATATCCCCTGGTGCATCAAATCCCTTTTCCGTAAACGGGAGGGGGCTTTTCTTTTTGCCCGGTATCCGGGAAATGCTGATTTTTCCGATGTTTTGCCTTCTTTTTCAGGTAATGCGCGGATGCCTACGCCCTTGCCGCTTTTTTACTTTGCACGGGGAAAGGACGGCTCCCGCCTCCGGGCATCAGGCCGTATTCTTTAAGCTTTTCCTCCCGCTTCCGTTGTGATAATGATGCGGGAGCAACCGTGTGATCCTTGATCGTTCACTTGCTGACTATTTCAATTCATATTCCATTATTCAACATGTATACCCCCGAATTCAAAAACATCCTCACTTCCACCCTGGACGGACTGCGTGCGGAAGGACTTTACAAGGAAGAACGCTTTATCGCCTCCCAGCAGTACTCCCAGGTGACGCTGAAGGACGGACGCTCCGTCATCAACATGTGCGCCAATAATTATCTGGGCCTTGCTAATAATCCGGAAGTGATGGAAGCCGCCAAGAAAGCCATCGACCAGTGGGGTTTCGGCATGGCGTCCGTGCGTTTTATCTGCGGCACGCAGACCCTTCACCGTCAATTGGAAGAACGTCTTACCCAATTTCTCGGCACGGAAGACACGATTCTGTTTCCCTCCTGCTTTGACGCCAACGGCGGGCTGTTTGAAGGCCTCCTGACTGCAGACGACGCTATTATTTCCGATTCCCTGAACCACGCTTCCATTATTGACGGCGTGCGCCTCTGCAAAGCCAAGCGCTTCCGTTATGCCAACAACGACATGGCAGACCTGGAAGCCAAGCTCCAGGAAGCGGACGCCGCCGGAGCGCGCGTGAAGTTGATTTCCACGGACGGCGTCTTTTCCATGGACGGCATCATTGCTCAGCTGGACAAGATTCACGAGCTGGCAGCCAAGTACAATGCCATTGTCCACTTTGACGACTGCCACGCCACGGGCTTCCTGGGCGAAAAGGGCCGCGGCACGCATGAATACCGCGGCCTGTTCGGCCATATAGACATCACCACCGGCACCCTGGGCAAGGCACTGGGAGGCGCTTCCGGCGGCTACGTCTCCGGCCCGAAAGAAGTAGTGGATGTCCTGCGCCAGAAGGCGCGCCCGTACCTGTTCTCCAACAGCGTGGCCCCGGCTATCGTAGCCGCTTCCATCAAAGTACTGGACCTGTTGGAACAGTCCACGGAAGCGCGCGACCGCGTAGAAGCCAATACCAAGTATTTCCGTGACGCGATGACGGGAGCCGGATTCACCATCGGCGGCAAGGACCACCCCATTTCCCCGGTCATGCTGGGGGATGCCGTCCTGTCCCAGAAATTCTCCGCCCAGCTTCTGGACGAAGGAGTGTACGCCGTCGGCTTCTTCTATCCCGTCGTTCCCAAGGGACAGGCCCGCATCCGCACGCAGATTTCCGCAGCCCATACCCGCGAACAGCTGGACAAGGCGATTGAGGCCTTCTGCAAGGTAGGTAAAAACCTGGGCGTTATTTCCTGATTCCCGCGCTTTCCATGGCTTCGGACGCATCACCCATGCCCGGCGGCAACCTGCCGACGCTGCCCGTCAAGCGGGTGGTGCGTCCCACTCCCTCCATTCCGGACCATGAAGTTGTACGCCAGATAGGGAGCGGCGCGTACGGAGAAGTATGGCTGGCAAAATCCCTGACCGGGGCGTGGCGCGCCGTCAAAATCGTATGGAGGGAGGATTTTGAAGACGAGCGCTCTTTCAACCGGGAATTTGAGGGCATTCTCCAGTATGAACCCATCGCCCGCAACCATCCGGGGCTGGTCCATATCCTGCATGTAGGGAGGCATGACCAGGATTCCCCGTTTTATTATTACGTCATGGAACTGGGCGACGACGCCCGCACCGGAGTTCATATTACACCGGACGAATATATTCCGCGCACGCTCCAGACGGACAAGAAGTTTTCCGGCAACAAGCCTCTTCCCCTGGATTACTGCCTGGAGGTAGGCAGCCAGCTGGCCCACGCCCTGCTGTACCTGCACAGCAAGAACCTGACGCACCGGGACATCAAGCCGGCGAACGTCATCTTTGTCAACGGGCGCCCCAAACTGGCGGACATAGGCCTGGTGGCCCATCTGGACCAGCGCAGCTTTGTAGGGACGGAGGGATTCATCCCCCCCGACGGCCCCGGCACCCGGCGGGCGGACGTTTACGCGCTGGCCAAGGTTCTGTATGAAATCAGCACGGGAAAGGACCGCATGGATTTTCCCGAACTCCCGGATGACTTGCCGGAAGGCACCGTGCGCAAGAAATGGCAGGCCTTCAACACCATCATTTGCCAGGCGGCGGAACCCCGCATTGAAGAATGCTCCATTGATTCCGCAGAGGAGCTGGCGGAAAAAATAGACGCCCTCCGGGGGTATGAAGTGCCTTCCCGTTTCCGTCTTCAGAAGAAAAAGAAACGCCGCAAACTCAGACGGGCCCTCCAACTTCTGGCTGCAGCCGCCGCCGGAGCCCTGACTGCCTACTGGGGGGCTTTATGGCTCAACAACAGCCAGCATCCGCCGGAGGAACCTGCCTCGGATATTCATCCGGATATCCACTCATCCGCTCCGGAAGAAGAATCCCGGACCGGATACGTGCTGGTGACCAGCTCCCCGGCGGGAGCGTCCGTGTATGATGCGGACGGCAACTATCTGGATGAAACTCCCTACGGCCCCATTGAACTGCCTTCCGGCTCCCCGGTAGCCTATACCATCAAGAAATCGGGGTTTGCGGACAAGGAAGAGGCGGGAACCGTCAAAGGAGGGTCCACGCTGGCCCTGGGCGGCGTGCTGAAAGAGTACCATCCCCCTACGGACAGCCAGCCCTGGAAGGATACGGAGGGTGTTACGTACCTGCCCGCAGAAACGCGCCATGTGGCGCAAGGCCCCCTTACCGCCGCCCTGTTCAACAAATTTCTGAAGGAGGACCGCCAGAAAGGGAACTTCCAGATGAAAAGGGAACAGACGGAACCGGGGCATCCGGAGAAGGATGTGGCCCTGCTCACGCAGGACGGCATCACGGCCTACCTGGCGTGGCTGAACAAGAAATGCGAGCGGGAGGGGCTGCTGGGCAAGGAATTTTCCATCAATGCGGATCCGCTTCCGCAGGCTTCCGGCAGCACGGAAAACCACAATGCCTACGTCCTGAACGTCACCCGCGTGTTCCAGGTGCCCATTACCGTCACCACCAATCCGCCGGGAGCCAGCGTTTTTTTCAATAACAGGCTCATCGGGCGTACCCCCATTGAAGAATACGTCAACCAGGTTCCCTACGTCATTGAAATCAAACTGCCGGGGCACGCCACCATGCGTCGCAGGGGGCTGGATCCGCAGGACTTATACCTTTCCCTGCAGTTGGAACCGGACAAGTCTGTCGTTTTTGGCTCGCCCTGGACCAACAGCCTGGGCATCAAACTGGTCCCTGTGGGTGGGAATGCTCTGGTCATGACCCACGAAGTGCGCGTAAAGGACTTTCAGGAATTCCTGAAAGCTACCGGAAGGAAAGCTCCGGCCCGGCCCGGCTTTCCCCAGGGAGAAGACCACCCGGTGGTGAATGTCAGCAGGCAGGATGCGCGCGCCTTCGCCAGATGGCTTACCAGCAAAGAGCGGGCCCTGGGCCTGATTGATCAGCACGACTCCTACCGTCTTCCCAAGGATGAGGAATGGAGTTCCTGGGTGCGTCTGACGGATGAACAGGGAGCCTCCCCCTATGAAAAGACGCTGCCTCATGAAAACTCCCGGGAAGCCTTCCCGTGGGGGTATTCATGGCCGCCGCCTGATAAAACGGGAAATTTTGCGGACCAGTCCGCCCTGATTTACCTGCCGTCCTCCCGCGTTATCGTAGGATATAACGACGGACAGCCGTATACGGCCCCCGTAAAAACCTTTCCGCCCAACCACCTGGGCCTGTACGACCTGGAAGGAAACGTCATGGAATGGGTAGACGATTCCTACGGGGGGCCGGAATCCCTCCCCATCCGCAACTACGGCGTCGCCCGCGGAGGCAGCTACCTGTCCTTCCGCCCCAAACAGCTCACCACTTCCATCCGCACTCCCCTGCCGGAAAATACGAGGGATAACGCGCTGGGCTTCCGTCTTATCCTGTCTTCCGAACGCCCCGCCATTCCAACAGCTCCCTGACGCCGTATCTGCGGCAGCGGTTTTCCCCGCTCTTTCCCCCTCTGAAACACACCGCCCCCCAAGGGGGAAAACCCTGAGGCTTGAGAGAGCTTCCGGCTCTCCGGGAAAATGATTGAAAGGGCCTCCCGTTATGCTACCATTTTTCCGCATCCTTTTCCTGAATGAAAATAATCGCCATCGCCAACCAGAAGGGGGGAGTGGGAAAAACCACTACGGCTATCAACATGGCTGCCGCCCTGGCTCAGCTGAAAAAGAAAATCCTTGTCATTGACCTGGACCCGCAGGCCAATGCCACCAGCGGCATGGGCATTGACGGAAAAGACATGCCCAGCCTGTATCCGGCCCTGCTCGGCCAGCTTCCGGCGGAAGAGTGCATCCTGCCTTCCGGCAGGAAACGGCTGGATATCATCCCCTCCACCATGGACCTGGCCGGCGTGGAAATAGAATTGGCCCGTTCCGGCAACCATCTGACCCGCCTCCGGGAAACGCTCGCCCCCCTGCGGGAGTCGGACACCTATGATTACTGCATCATGGACACGCCACCTTCCCTGGGCGTTTTAATGACCTCCGCCTTGGCCGCCTGCGACGAAGTGCTGACTCCCCTCCAATGCGAATGGTTCGGTTTGGAAGGGCTGGCCAAGATTCTGCACGTGACGGCGCAAATCTGCGCCAGCGGCGCCAATCCCCGCATTCGGCATGAAGGAGTACTGATGACCATGTATGACGGCCGCACCAATCTTTCCCGCCAGGTCATCGACCAGGTGGAACGGCATCTGCCCCAGATGCTGTACAAAACGGTCATCCCCCGTTCCATCCGGCTGGGGGAGGCTCCCAGTTTCGGCCACACCATTTTTGAACACGATCCTTCCGGAGCTGCGGCGGACGCCTACCTGAAAGCAGCCCGGGAATTCATCAAACGCCATAAACCCTGAACATTTGAAGAAACAAGCTTCCCGGAATGCCGCAAACCTCGGCGAGAGGAACAGGCAGAAAGGGCACCGCAGAAAACTTCCTCCTTCATTTTGCCTTCCGGGTTTGTTGCGTCCATTTAACGTCAGGAAAACATCTTCCATACCGCCCCCCCGGAGACGGAGGAAAACAGGCATTCCCCTTGACTTGACTTCCGCGGCATATAAGAATGCTCCAGCTCCGTTTCAGGAACTTTCCCCTCATGCCAGCAGAAGAAGGCCAGCCAGACGACCAGCCCCGGGTGACAGGGCAAGTCCCGCCTCCCGCTCCGACGACAGGCCTGGAACAGATTCTGCCCGGACGTCCGCCCCTGCCCCATGCGGAAGAAAAAGGGGCCTTTTTCGTTTACCAGCGGGAGCTGGCTCCCGGCACGCGCCTGGAACAATATGAAATCATCCGCGTCCTGGGCAGCGGAGGTTTTGGCATCACATACCTGGCGAAGGATCTGTTCCTGAACCGCAACGTGGTTATCAAGGAAAACTTCCCTTCAAGATACTCCTACCGGGACCCTCTGACCGGGCATATCCGGCCCAATAATGAACACGATCTGGAAAATTACACCTGGGCTCTGAAAAGTTTTCTGAGCGAGGCTCAGACGCTGGCGGAGCTCAACAACCCCGGCATCGTCAGAATCCTTTCCGTCTTTGAAGCCAACGGCACGGCCTACTTCGCCATGGAGCATATTACCGGCCTTTCCCTGGATTATCTGGGGGAAAAACTTCACAGCACCGGACACCGGTATACGGAAGACGAACTCAAGGGGCTGCTGACGCGTCTGCTCCGGATTCTGGACTATCTCCATTCCCGGCACATTTACCACCGGGATATCAAACCCGGCAACATCCTGCTGACGGAGGAAGGCACGCCCGTGCTGATCGACTTCGGAGCGGCACGGCATGCCCTGAAACTTCATGCCGCCACCGTCCTGACCACCCAGGGGTATTCCTCCCCGGAACAGGCGCTGGGCAAAACGAATATCGGCCCGTGGAGCGATCTCTATTCCGTAGGGGCCACTTTTTACGCCCTGCTTACAGGAAATCCTCCGGACCGTGCGGAAGCGCGCCTGGCGGAAGATGAAATGCAGCCGCTGCACAGCGACCCCGTGCTCACCCGCTATTACTCACGGCAGTTCCTGCTTTCCCTGGACAAGGCGCTGGCCCCCCAGATCAATTGCCGCTACCAGACTGCCGGCGAATGGATTCACGACATTTGCGCCATTTCCGGGGAAGAATCCTCCGCCACTATTCAAGTCCTCCCGGCAGACCTCCGCCATGCCCATCCGGAAGGAATGCCAACTCCCGGCGCCGGGAAAAACATCGGCAGCAGAAAGGCCGCCACCGGAACGGACGGTCTTCATTCCGCCTCACGCAGGCAGTCCGCACGCGCTCTTCGCCGCAACCGCCACATGATGTCCCTGCTGGTAGGAAGCGCATGCACCATCCTGCTGGGAGCGGGAGCATTTTATCTGCTGGATTACATGAAAAAAGCCCCTATGGGCACTACCATCAATACCATCAAGGAAGCCATCCAGCAGCCCGCGGCAAGCTCCAACGTGGGAGAACCGGAACCGCCGCCACGGGATCTGGCATCCATCCGCATTCCGGAACTCAAAATAACGGAAGACGCGGCGCTGGAACCGCGGTCGCTGACGGAGTTCCGTTTGCGCCTTGACGACACCATCCTGACCCGTTCCGGGCTTCCTCCCATCCTGCCGGAAAAACTGCGCATCTCCTGCATTTATCTCCAAATCATTCCCCCGGCAGCAAACGGGGAAAAACTGTACCTCACCATCCGGGACTCCAACGGCGTCCTGGTGGACCGCTCCATCAATGCCGTCCCCTCCTTCACGGTGCCGGGGCAATCCACCTCCACCTTTTTCTTTCCCGCACTTCCGGAACTGTCCACGGACCGCACCTACACGTACTCCTTTGAAAATGCCGCCCACCAGGCTGTTCCCATGCAAATGGCATGTTTCAAAAACGAGACGAAACGCACGGAGGAAGCCTTCCCGAAAATCCGTTTCATCGCTGCTCCTCCCGTGCCGGAACCAGCCCTGCTCCATGACCCGGCCTACAAAAATCTTGTGGCGGCAATCGCCGCGCCCTCCCCGGAGAACAAAAATATTCTCGACCAGGCAAGTTCCATGCCGGGCATGCTGCCGGCCCTGGAGCAACTTTCCAAAGCCGGCTACCCGATAGCCCAGCAGGCACTGGGGAAAACCCTCATGTCTCCGGACTGTCCCGGCGGTTCCAGGCCGGAAGAAGGCGTGGAATGGCTTTACCGTTCCGCCACAGGAGGGTGCTATGAAGCCATGAAAGAGCTGGGCATCCTGCTCATGGACATCCCCTCCTATTTTCCCCGCCTTCCCCAGCAGCCTCCCCTTGCCTCCCGGGATTACGCCCAGGCGACGCGTTTCCTGAGAATGGCGGTCCAATACCGGGACCAGGAGGCCCTGTACCTGCTTTCCCTCATGTACTCCCAGGGCTGGGGCGTACCCGCCTCCCCGGAACTTTCCAGCCTGATGATGGAACGCCTCAATGGATCCTCCTACTCCACGGACAGCCTGAATCCCAACGCGCCTATCGCGGCGTACTGGCTTCCCCTTCCTCTCGCCGGAGAAAAAAACACCATTCTGCGCTTCACTATTCCAGGGCCGTTCGCCCCGTCCCAGCTCAAGGGCGTTACTCTGCACAACACAAGCCTGAAGGATGCCTTCTCCATCAGTAAAATCAATATCCTCCAACATGGGCGCCTCATTCTGGACATCATTTCCCCCCAGGAAGTGCTGCCTGGCAAAAGCTCCGCTCCCATAGGCATATCCATCCCGGAAGGGCTGCTGGCGGATACGACCCTGCCTCTGGAAGTGGAAATTTTGCTGACCCCCGGAAACAGCTGCGGCGTGGTGGAAATGCCCCCTCCGGTGGAAAAGAAAAACTCCGGAATTGAAATCAATTAAGCTTCACCGCTTTTCAACGTGAAACAGCAACAGGGGAAACGGAAAACACCCTTGATTCCCGCTTGGGGCATGCTACAAAAGATAAATGAATGCCTCTGTTTTCCTGCGGCGCATGCTCCCTATGCTGGCCGCGTTCCTGATGGCCTCCTGCGGTGATCCTACCGTCTCCTACTGGAAAGAGGTGGCGGACATCAATACGGAATACTCGGAAAAAAGCGACGCACTGGTGCAACACCTCCTGAAACTGAAAAAGAACCCTACCCTTCCGGGCCTGGAAGAAAGCAGCAGGGATGCGGCTGACCTGTTGCGGGAAAGGGATGAAGAACTGGCGGACCTGAGCACGAAAAACGTGGATCCCGCCGTGACGGCCTATGTGGAAGAAGACCGCAAGCTTTTTGCCAGAGGAAGGGAATTGGCGGAACGCTACCAGCAATACTTTGAAAAATATCTTAAGGGAGGACCGGATTTTACTCCGGATCCTTCCCGGGCCGTCGCCCATATAGGCCGGGGCCGGCAGGAAATACGCAAAATTCTGGCAGAAGCCCGAAAACTGGAAGCTCGGGCTGAAATGCTGAGAAAAGAAAAATCAGCTGAGCTTGAGCAAGAACTTCCTCCGCTGCACTTTCGCCTTCCGGAGTTGAAACAACTTCTATCCAGCCGTTAGAAAACGCGCACGAACCACTTGCATCAATGCGGAGTCTCGGCCAGTCTGACAGCGTCCTTTCCTTTGCACGGGCGGACACAACCGGTTCCTGAAACTTTCCCCGTCCATGTTACGGAAATATCCTTTCCCTGGATTTACAGGAAAAACGAGTCCCCCTGCTGTCCATCGTCGTTTATTTCAGCATTCAAATTTCATTCCCTGAATACCCCTTAGCACAGGCTTCATAGTTTAAAATTCCAAAGAAGGAGTATGCCTCCCCTCCACAAAAAAGCCCCGTTCATATTTCATGAACGGGGCTATATTAATTTTTCAAATTCACCTGGGAGTTTGATCAATGACGATAAAATCCTTTTTCCCCACATACTCCCTCCGGGCACCCGGATCTCCATATTCGTCCCGGAAACGTACTTCCAATTCATATATTTTCCCGCTGGCCAGAGGTTGTAAACAGGTCAGCAGCAAATACGCATCCTTGACGGGCACTTCATGTTTCTCTCCGGGGTTTAGAGTAATAAAGTGCATAAGATTCGCGACACGCTCCATTTGATAGGAGGGAAGATACCATGCCGTTGGCCTTTTTCCCTTCTTTCCGTTTCCCTTACTCCATATCTTGATGATCATATTCGGCCCGCGTTCCTTGAAAGGATAGAAGTCGTCGAAAAGACGCACAGCCTTTTCTCCCTTATTGGCAAACACCAGCTTGAAGTCCGGAAAAGCGGCTCTTGGATCGAACGAAGCCTTTTCCATCACCACGGAACATTCAATCCCGTTATCGGCCATATCCCCCCATGCAGGAGCATGGAAGAACAGGCTGACCAAAAGCCCTAAAATTTGGAAGATTTTCTCATTGCAGCGCGAGCTTTTGGGAGAAGGCGAGAATTCGCGCTTCATCGTCGAGTTCCCTTCGTACTTCCCTTCCTAGATAGGTTCCCTGTCCATCGTGACGTTGAACGCGACCGCATTGCCACTAGAGGGATCGTAAGCGTTATTCTCATACTTTAAAGCCACCTTGTAATAAAATGTCTCACTATCTCCAGGGCGATTGATCGACCACGGAGAAATCTTTTCTTCCTACATACTTCCTCCGAACACCGGGATCTCCATATCCGTCATGGAAACTAACTTCCAACTCGTAGTTCTCACCATTGATAAGACGGCGAAAAGGTTTAAGATAGAGCATTAGCAGGTACGCATCCTTAATGAGCACTTCATGCTTCTCTCCGGGCTTCAGCGCGATGAAGTTCAAGAAACGTCCTCGCTCAATTTGATACCTGGGGTTGTACCACGCAGCTTCTTTCTTCTGCCCTCGTGTTTGTTTTTGAAAAATCTTTATGAAAATATTCGGGCCGTTATCCTTGAGAGGATAGAAGTCATCGAAAAGACGCACGGTCTTTTCGCCCTTGTTCGTGAACACCAGCTTGAAGTCAGGGAAGGCAGCCCTCGCGTCAAATTCGGTTTTTTCCATCACCACGGAGCATTCCACTCCGTTGTCGGCCATGTCCCCCCACGCAACCGCATGGAGGGACAGGCTTGCCAGAAGTACTAAATACCGGAAGATTTTTTTCATTGCAGCGTGAACCTGGCCGTTGCCCGGAGAACCCCCAGGAAACAATCCTTACCCTGCTGATTATAGTAGCGCGTTTCCAGTTCACAAGAACATTGTTTCCAGCCTTCCAGATCGACTTCATCCAGACACGCCGGAATCGTGACGCTGTATTCCTGACCGGGTGCAAGCTCCCGGTAGTTCAAGGGGCGCTGGAAGGTCATGGTGCCAATTTCCCTGTTCAGAACGCGCATTTTCCCCTGTTGCGTCCTCAACACCGTCACGAAAAAGAAATCGGACGTTTCGTCGTTGATTTCATCGGGAATGCGGACAGGCTCGTTTCCTTCGTTGCAGAAGCGGACTGTGATTTTGCCCTCCGTGAATTGGGATGTGTCCACAATGGAGATCTGAAGAGGTGTCGATTCCTCTGCAATTGCCATGCTGCGGGTTTTACCTTCGCTGACCGGAGGCATGAAACAGGGAGGCTCGATCGTTCCAGGTTTCGTGATAAACCTGGGCACATTGTTCCACCCCATCGCGTCGGCCAGACGAATGACATAGGCGGTTGCCTCGTTCAGGACTTCCTGTCCCGCGCAATAGGGTCTGTCATTGGCATCATCCGGCAACGCCAGTACATAGTCTGACGTTTCTTTCCAAAGGTCCAATGCCATTTCATTGGCAAGAGCCTGCATGAACTTCACGGCTTCATCCATGTTCGGTTCTTTGTCGCAGGAGATAGTCTGATTTTCAAGCATTTCCTGTATTTTGGAGTCCTTCCAGTAGAACTTGTAGGCATCCTCCCATTGACGGCGGTGGTGTTCTTCGTGGGCGAGGGAAGCCTGCGGCGTGTGCCATGTTCCAACTTCTGCACGAGATTGATAACCGTTCATTTCGTTGACCGCTTCGGTGGCTTCTTCTTCATTGAGAGGGGGATCAACATAGGGATTCACGTAAATGCCTTCATACATAGTTAGCTTGGCTCCGGCAGAAACGGAAACAACACGACACCTCCATACGTTTTCCGATTCATCTTTGCAAACCGTTACGCAAATCTTAGGTCTCAAGCTACTTACATTGCAGTCACCATTCCCTTCCAAATAGACGGGGTCCGGTTTCTCAAATTCCAGTCCCACTTCCTTGGATGGCTCACAGGTGATAGCGGATTCCTTCTCAATCGTCCACAATTTGATTTTGGGGGACGACGAGAATTCGCGCTTCATCGTTGAGTTGCCTTCATACTTCCCTGCCTGAATGGGTTCCCTGTCCATCGTGACGTTGAATGCAATGGCATTGTTGCTGACGGGGGTGTAGGCATTATTCGTGTAAGACAAGGCCACCTTGTAATAGCCAGCTTTCAGGTACCTGGAATCGGTTTCAATATTCAGTTTGCCGTTGGGTGGTATCCCATCCTTTTTTATAGCTTGCTCACCGGCAATCGTCAGGCTGCCTGTGTCGTCGGCTTCCACGCCGAAATAGTACAGGCCGTCTTCCTCGACCTTGATGAACATTTCCGGCGCTCCGGTGCAAGTGGCGTGTTCGCACGCCGAACCGTCAAAGTTGAACGTCATCGCGTCAACTCCGAGCGTCTTGCTGATAAGAGGCTCATTCCCTTGATAGATGTAGACGGGATTAACTGCCTTGTTGATTGGTATATAATTGTTCATTGCTATTGTTGTTGTTTACTTTTTGGAAAGACCGAACCATCAGCCTTCCAGTATTCTGGCGGCGTTCCCTGAACCCATCAACACGTTTAACGCGTAGTCCCCCCTCATTCGGAACGAAGAGGAACGACCTCCCCTCTAATTTTACGTGCTGCCGTGAACTTGCAAAAAAACTCCTGGTGCATTTTTATATCCTAATTCACGCCATTTTGGAACAAAGTTGCTCCATATAGATCTGACAACAGGCACGGGCGGCATTCCGCCGCACAATCATGATGCCTTAAAAAACAAGCATTCTCCTCCTTCTCTGTCCGTTCCGCCAAAGAAAAAGGCTGTTTCCAGAGAGTCCTTCACTTAAAAACAAAGCATCTTTTCCAAAAACGAGATTGACACCCGCGGTTCTTTTCCCTAGTATCCGCGCACAGCATCAGCGGCGGGGTAGCCAAGTGGTAAGGCGACGGTCTGCAAAATCGTTATTCGCGGGTTCGATTCCCGCTCCCGCCTCCAAGATGTTGTCAAAGCCGGTTCAAGTCGCGTTCGTCTAGCGGTCCAGGACTCCCGCCTTTCACGCGGGCAACACGGGTTCGAGTCCCGTACGCGATGCCAGCTTTTCTTTTTTCCAACTTGCACCGGAATCTTTTTTACGCCATCCCCGCGGGATGATTCTGGATTTTTTCTCCTGTTGTGGTACAGTAGCTTCCGTCATGGCAGCCCAGAACGATATTATGCTGAACGGAGCCCCGTACGAACTGGCGGAACCCTGTTCCGTCTCCCGGCTTCTGGAACTTTTGAACATGAAAGGCAAACCCGTCGTCGTGGAACACAACGGGGCCGCGCTCCTGCCGCAGGATTTTTCCCGGGTGACGGTTTCTCCCGGCGACCGGGTGGAAATCGTCTCCATCGTCGCCGGCGGCTAGGGTTCCGCTTTCGGGAACAGTCTTTTCCAATCCGTCATCGCCATGCCATCCATCCACGTCATGTCTCCCACCCTTGCCAGCCAAGTGGCGGCAGGAGAAGTAGTGGAGCGCCCCGCCTCCGTTGTGAAGGAACTGGTGGAAAACAGCCTGGATGCAGGAGCCAAATTCGTACGGGTGGAAATACGCCGCGGAGGCGTGGGCATGATCAAGGTGACGGACGACGGCAGCGGCATGTCACGGGCAGACGCCGAGCTGTGCACCAAACGGCACGCCACCAGCAAACTTTCTTCCCTGGAGGAGCTTTTTGAAATCACACACCTGGGATTCCGCGGAGAGGCTCTGCCCAGCATTGCCAGCGTTTCCCGCTTCAAACTCTGTACCAGGCAGCAGCAGGATCTGGAAGGCTGGGAAATACGCATTGACGGAGGCCTGGAACACGAACCGAGAAGCTCAGGCGTCTCTCCCGGCACCGCCATTGAGGTGGCCGACTTGTTTTACAATACTCCAGCGCGCCGCAAGTTCCTCAAATCCGCAGAAACGGAAGCTTCCCATGTGGAGCACCAGATACGCCTGCATGCCCTGGCTTATCCCCAAGTACGGTTTGCCTATAAACGGGACGACCAGCTTGTTTTCGACCTTCCCGCTACAGCGGATCTGCGCGTCCGCATTTCCGCACTGACGGATGCTGCCACAGCGGCGGCCCTGATTCCGATAGAAACGACCATCGGCCCCGGTATTTCCATCACGGGATTCCTGCTTCCTCTTTCCGAAGCCAGACGCACCAGAAAAGGGCAGTACGTCTTTATGAACACGCGCCCCGTGGAGGACCAGCTCATTAACAGGGCCATTCGGGACGGCTACGGAGGCTTCCCCACCGGACTGCATCCGGCGCTTTTTTTGTATATGGAGGTGGAACCCGCTCTGGTGGACGTCAATGTGCACCCCGCCAAGAAGGAAGTGAGATTCCGCCGTTCCGCAGACGTGGTAAACACCATTGTGGAAGCCATAGCCAACACTCTTCAAAAGCATGCCCGGCAGGAAATCCACGCTGCCGCCGCGCCGGAGCCGGAGAGAACTCTTCCTCCTGCCCATTCTACCACCGCGCCATATGGGGAAATACCCGCCCGTTCCACCAACCCCGGTTCTGCTTTCCCGGCGGCCGCCAGACCGGCCCCTGCTTCTTCCGCCGCCCAACCGCCGCTTTCCTCCTCTGCCAAACAATCCCATGGGGCTGTCCCTCCCCCCACCCTCCGGGCCATTCCCCTGAAACAGGTTCCCGCCACCCAGGGAAAACTGGATTTTCACCGTCAGGAGGATGAAGAGACGGCACGAAACGCCCATGAAAACGCAGCTCTGGAAAGGGATGCCTCCGCCGGATTTTCCTATCTGGGAACACTCCGCCAGCAATTCGCCCTGTTTGAAACGCCGGAAGGCCTGGTTCTGATGCATCCCAAGGCGGCCCGGGAACGCATCATATTTGAACGGCTGCGCGCACGCCGGGAAGCCCCCATGCCGTCCCAGCAGCTTCTGGATCCGGTGGTGCTGGATCTGGACCCGCGGGATTTTGCCGTCATCCGGCAGTTCGCCCCGCATTTTGACCAGGCCGGCATGGCCGTTACGCCCTTTGGACAGAATACAATCAGAATAGAATCCATCCCCGCACTGCTGGAACTGGAAAACGCACGCGCTTTTCTCCTGGAGCTGGTGGACCGTCTCACCCAGTCCGAATTCAGCCGAAATGCCAAACGCGTGGCTTATGAGACCTTCATTGGGGAATTTGCCAGAAAATCCGCCTGGAGGGAGCGCATTTCCCCTCACCGGGCCCCTGCCATCCTAAAGGATTTGCTTGCCTGTGAAGTGCCGTACTGCACCCCGGGTGGCAAACCCACGCTGGTGAATTATTCCGTTCCGGAAATTAAACGTAAATTCGGCCTACAGGCATAAGGATAAGGGAACCTTGTTTTCCGGAAAACAGGCCGAAACGCTGCAAGATTTTACGGCAAACGGAAAATATGCAGCCAAAGACGGATTGACGCCCGCTTCCGCAGTATATTTATTTTCCCTTACCGATACTCAGTTTTATTTCAGCCGCAGCAAGGGGCAGAAACTCTCCCTGGCAACAGGGAGCATTTTACCCTGTCCGGCTACGGACACCTTTTCCGTCTTGTCCACCAGAACTCTGGCATTCGGACGCATCCTCCCACATACAACAGGGAGCTTGCTCTTGGCAAGGAAGTTTCCCGCGTTTATACTGCAGCCTTCCAGATAAATTCCCAGCCATGCCAGACTCTCCCCCCAGCACCTCCCCCGCTCCGCGCATTGCTGAAACTGCCGCCGGGAAAATTCTGGCGGGCCTCCTGGCCCTTTTTTACATCTTCCTGGCAACGACGGCGGCAGGCGGGGAATGGCACACCCTTTTCCTTCCCGCCTGCTTTCTGGCGGCAGCCCTCCTGCTGTTCTGCTTCTGTATTCTCCGGGGATACAAGATTCCCAGCCCCGGACTGCCGGGCTGGCTGGCCCTGGGCCTGGGAGGCGGCTATTTCCTTGTCCGGGCATGGTTTTCCCCCTGGTTTTATTATGAGAGCGTAGCGGATCTGGGCCTTATCGCCACGGCCATCGTCATGTTCGCGGCGGGAACGTATGCCGGAGCCGGAAACGGGGAAAAGAGCATTCTTCCCGTACTGGCTGCGGCATTGGGGCTGCTGAATGCCCTGCTGTGGGGGTATCAGAACATAACGGGAACGGAAGCCTCCTGGTTCAGACCGGATTATTCCCTGTTCGGCACGGAAATCCGCAATATCGGATTGTTCGGATACAAAAATTTTTCCGCCCATTTCCTGTCCGTCACCGGTTTTTTCCTTTGCGCATACAGCATGGCTTCCGCCAGAAAATGGGGCATCCGCCTGTTCACGGGATTGGCGCTCATCCTCGTTTCCTTCACGTGCGGCTCGCGGTCCGCCTTCCCAAACGCCCTGGCTGGCGTAACCCTGTGCTTCTTTATTTATACCTCCAGCGTTTTCCGCAATAACAGAAAATTTTACACGGCGTCCATCCTCTTTATTATCCTGCTTTTCCTGGGCACGTCCTATGCCGTGCTGGATTTGTCCCGGGGGGCGGGCAGGCTTGCCGCCCTTCTGGATACGTTTTCCTTCGGCAACCGGCTGGACCTGTCCAAACTGGCCTGGGCGCTGGCGGACCAGGCTCCGCTGTTCGGTCACGGCAGCCGGATGTACACCAATCTTTCCACGGAGTTTTTCTCCGGAGCCAACCTCCCCAATTTTGCCCACCACGAATACGCACAAGCCGCCTGCGACTACGGCTATGCCGGGCTGGGGCTGATGCTAGCTCTGCTGGCCCTGTTTCTTATTTTCGGACTCCGGAGCGTTCTGAAATTGTCAGGAGAACATCAACGGCCCAATCCTCTGGGACCGGCGGCGTTCTGCGTATTGTGCATCGCCGCTTTCCACGCCTATGGGGAATTCATCTGGCATAACCCTGCCTTGCTTGGAGCCAGCGCCCTATGCGGCGGCATTACCTGCACGGCCCCTCTTTCCAGGGTGAAGGCTTCGCGCCAAGCCGGCCGCTGGCTTCAAGCGACCGCCGCACTGCTGATGGCCATATTGGCGCTGTGTTATGCGTTTCTGGCTTTTCCGGTCTGGAAAAACTCCCTTCAAGCCGTCCCGGCTTCCTCCGGCAACCGGCTGCCCATGCTGGAAGCGGCCGCCTCCTGCAGCCTGGACCCGGATTTGGTGCGGCGCAACATTCTGCATGCCGCAGGCAGTTCTCCCCCCCCAAACCCGGCCCGGCTCAAAGCATTGGAGCATCAGGAAGAAAAAGCGGAATTACTGAGCCCCGGAAACCACGGCCTGACGGCGGCTAAAAGCCTCCTTTACATCCTGCAGGGACGCCTCACGGAAGCGGAGCAACTGCTCCGCCCATACGTAGAGAGTCCCGGCAGGTTTGATGACCGAATGTTCGCCTGGACTACCATTTACAATAATATGCTGTATTCCTGGAGTACGGCCATTGCTGCCCAGTCCCCCGGACGCGCCCTGTCCATGGCCATGACGGCCCAGCGCCTGATGTCCGCCCAAACGGACCGGTGGCTGTATTATGGGGCCCTGGATCCCGAAGTCAGGAAAAAACACTACTCGCGCCTCAATGAGCTCAAGATGCTCATCATGATGCTTCAGGCCCGCGGAACGACGCCCGACCCTTCCTGGAGGAAATAGTATTCCGGAGAATCGGGAAAAAGGAATATGTGCAGCAGCCGTTATATCCTTTTTCCAGAGAAGCCGCTCCATACAGAAGTTTCCCCGTCTTATCCGGTTTCTTTTTTACCGGATTCCACGTCAGCTTATTTGTCCACGGAACACAGAGCGTACTGCAGCCAGAAAGATGAAAAGCCGACAGTTGGCGCAGCAAGTCCGCACAGGCGTTACGCCGGAATTTTAAGCGGATTCAGCTATCTTCCGCCGGAAGCGGCAGCCTCTCCGGAACAGAATCGTTTGTTTCTTTTTCCCCCAATCGCGGACTGCCCCGGTTGGCGGTCCCGTAAAACGCATGTCCCGACGCAGCTCAACAGAAAAAAACTTTCCCGGCTCTATTCCTTTATCGAATCTTTTTGTATGAACATAACCATCAAACGAATTTATGACCCCAAGGAACCCGGGGACGGATACCGCGTCCTGGTGGACCGGCTCTGGCCCCGCGGCATTTCCAAGGAAAAAGCTTCCTGGGACGAGTGGCTGAAGAACATAGCTCCATCCACGGCGCTCCGCCAGTGGTTTGCTCATGATCCAGTCAGATGGGACGCATTCCGCAAAAAGTACGACGAGGAACTGGATGGAAACGGAGAAGCCGTTTCCCATCTGCTCCGGCTGGCGCGGAAAGGGAAGGTTACGCTGCTGTACTCCGCCAGAAATACGGAGCACAACGAAGCTGCGGCTCTGAGGGATTACCTTTTGCAACGGTTTGCTTCATAAATAGAAGCATATTCCTGCACAAACTCCATCCGCAAGCCCCAAATGCTGTCACGGGAACCTATGATACGGCAGGATTTCTTCTCTCGTTCATGAACAAGCGAAGAAAATGGAAAGGAGGTGAATACAATATGGCCAGCAGTTCCCACATGGGTGGAAGTCATAAGGGCAGTTCCAAAAAACGCTCCGAGACTACCACAAGCAAAACCGGGCGGCGCATCAAACGCGATGCTTCAACCGGGCAGTTTATGAGCGATAAAAGCTCAGGCTCCAAGGAAAAACATTAATGCCCGCGAGTTTTTCGCCTGATTCAGGCTCCGGATCCGGTCCGGAGCCTTTTTATTTTTCTCCGCATCCGGAACACGAGGAAGTCTTCCGCCATCCACTCAGGCCCAATTCTTCAAAAGCCCGAAGGCCCAGCGCTTCAGGGGCTTTCCGGTCTCCGCGAATCACAACGGCAAAAGGCTCTTCCCTGCCCGGAACGTAATACGCAGCCCGCAGAACCAGTTCCTCTCCATCCGGATGGGCGTAAACACCCACGGGCGTGGAACAGTTCGCACCCAGACGTACCAGGAAAGCCCGTTCCGCCAGCGCACAGGCAAAAGACTCCGGATCATTGATGCCTTCCAGCATTTCCGCCGTCTCCCTGTCCGAGGAACGGCATTCCATTCCAACGATGCCCTGCCCCACAGCAGGAATAAAAACTTCCACCGGCAAGGGACGCATGTAAAGTTTTCTTCCTTCCACAAGGGTTTCCGGCGCGTACAGCCCCAGGCGTTCCAAACCGGCCCTGGCCAGAATCACGGCATCCCAGCCGGGATGTTCCACCAGCTTTCCCAAACGCGTAGGCACATTCCCCCGCAGGTTTTCAAACCGCAGGCCGGAACCCCAGTACGTGCGCGCCATCAGGCGTCGGCGCACGCTTCCGGTAGCCAGCGTTCCAGAACCGTTCCAGTCCGGTTCTTTCGTGATAAGCACATCCTCCACGGCAGCACGGGGCAAGACGGCGGCCAGCGTGAAGCCGGCTGCAAGCTCGCTCGGCACATCTTTGAGGCTGTGCACCGCTACGTCAATGCGGCCATCCCGGAGGGCGGTCTCCAGTTCCTTAATGAAGATCCCCTTGTCCACCATGCCGGAAACGCGGGCCACATCCGCCAGAGGAACATCCGTGCGGCGGTCCCCAATAGTATGGATGATTTCACAGCGCACGTCCAGTTCCGGATAACGGAGGGAAAGGGCAGCACGGACCATATCCGCCTGGGCCAGGGCCAGGGCGCTCCCGCGGGTGCCGATGATGAGGGTATTTTTACTGGTCATAAAGAGCGGAATCCGGAAAATATCTGGAGATGCTGTCCCGGATGATGGCCTCGCACCGGGAAACCTCCTGCTTCCGGCTGCGCTTGGCTTCATCCGCCAGCTGGGTGAGGGTATCAATATCGTAGAGATACACTTCGTCAATATCCGCCACGTCTGGAGAAATGTTGCGCGGCACGGAAATATCAATCAAAAAGAGGGAGCGGTATTTACGGGAGGCACGCAAAGGCAGAAGCGTTTCCCGGGTGATGATGCAGTGGGGAGCAGCGGTGGCGGCCACCACCACGTCAATATCCCTGAGATAGTTCCCCCACACGTCATACCGGATGGCCTGGCCGCCGATCATGCCCGCCAGCTCTACCGCACGGTCAAAGGAGCGGTTGGCCACATAAATGCCCTCAGCACCCCGGGCATGAAGGGCGCGCCCCGTAACGCGGCTCATCTCGCCCGCCCCCAGAATAAGGACGCGGGTGCCGGAAAGATCCCCGAAAATTTGTTCCGCCAGCTCTACTGCCACGGATCCCACGGAGGTTGCCCCGGCATGAATCTGGCTTTCCGTCCGCACTTTTTTACCGATAGTAAAGGCTTTCTGAAAGGTTTTGTTGGCGCAGGCCGCAGTTACTCCGGCATCCAGGGCCGTCTGGTAAGCCGTTTTTACCTGTCCGAAGATTTCCGTTTCCCCCAGCACCATGGAATCCAGGCCGCTCAGCACGCGGCACAGATGGCCTAGAGCATCTTCTCCCTGATGGCTGTAAAAATAAGAAGCCATATCCAGTTCCCCACGCCCATCACCCAGAAAATGGGATAAAATGTGCTCCTGCGCATTTTCCGGAGCGTTGGACCAATAATAAATTTCCATGCGGTTGCAGGTGGAAAGCACAACGCACTGGTCCACTCCAGGAAGGGAACGGATGCGCTGTCCTTCCTCCCGGAGTTTATGGGACGGCACGGCAAACCGCTCCCGTATTTCCACGGGAGCGGTCCGGTGATTCAAGCCTAAACAAACCATTCTCATCAACTTACCAGGAAAATGCTCATGGATGCAATAAAGAGGGCCACGCAGCAGCAGGCCAACATCCTTCCCGGAATGCCGCGGCGGTAGATGAACCACAGCAGGACGCTGTAGCCTGCCGTGAGAAGAATGACAATGGAGGTCTTGGCCGCATTAATGGGGAGATTCCCCCGCCACCCAAGCCATTCCCCAAGCAGAAGAAGGAGGAATGCCACAAGAACCAGGCGCTTCATGCTGGCTTCCAGTGTACGGATGGGAGGAAGCACACGGCAGGTACCGGGAATTCGGTGTCTTTTAAGACATTCATTCTGCATGCAGAACGCCGCCCCCGCGGCAGCGGCCAGGCCGCCGGCTCCGTAGGACATCATGGCTATGCCCACATGTGCCGTCACCCAGAAGTCATGCGTGCCCTGCACGTCCGCTCCGGAACGGCCTATCAGCAGGGAAAAAACCGTCAGCACGGCAATAGCCGGAGCCGTAAAGATGCCAAGCACGGACATTCGGTAAGCACGTCCCAGCATCAGATAAAAGAGATTGATGCTCCAGGAGAGGAAGAAGAGCACCTCTGAAGCGCCGCGGATGGGACACATTCCCGTCTGGTACGCTTTGACGCATAGCGCCCCTGTCTGGAGAACAAAGAGGCACGCCATCCAAAGATGGGCATATAAAAACCGCCGACCGGAAGCCAGCAGGCGCCATCCCAGCCCTGTGAAAGCCAGGGAGAGGATGAGAGAGGCAATGGCCCACCAGTTATCGTTCATAAATCCGGCCCGGAAATGGTTCAGGAACGCAAATCGCGCTCAATGACGGCGTATGCCTGGTGGTTATGGATGGATTCAAAATTTTCCGCTTCCACCCGGTACCAGCTGAAGGCGGAATGACTCTGCGTTTTCAACGCCACGTTGCGCACCAGATCTTCCACAAAGACAGGGTTTTCATAAGCCTTTTCCGTCACCCATTTTTCATCCGGCCTTTTCAGCACGCTGAACAGGGAGCAGCTCGCGCAGGATTCCACCAGGTCAATCAGGTCTTCAATCCAGACGGGCCTGGAGGCAAAACGCACGGAATAAGTAACCAGCCCGCGCTGGTTGTGGGCTCCGTAGGCACTCATGGCCTTGGAGCAGGGGCAGAGCGTCGTCACGGGAACGATAACTGTCAGCTTGAAATCAGCCAGTTTGTTGTTCGCTTCCGCCTCCATCTCAAACCGGACAACGTAATCCATGAGCCCTTCAATTCCGGTCACAGGAGCGTTTTTGGAGCGGAAAAACGGGAATTCCATTTCCACATGGGAACGGCGGGCGGACAGACGGCGGAGCAGTTCCCGCGGAATGGCCAGGGCCGTATGCACATCCAGCAAAGGGCCATGCTGGTGCAACGCCTCCACAAAACGGCTCATATGGGTGCCCTTGAATTCTTCCGGCAGATCCACCGCCAGAGAAACCGTCGCCACAGTGGACTGGATGCGGTTGAGCTTGTCCTGTATCTGGATGGGGAAGCGCAACCCTTTTACGCCCACCCGGTCAATGGAAATATTGCGCGTATCCGCCTCGGACTGGGTATCTTTCAGTTCCTGCATGGGGAAAAAGGATGATGGGTGGAAATAAAGCGGGAGTCTGCCCTGTTACCGGACAAACTCCCGCCTGCAAAGACAATTCTACCGAAAGAGATTTTCCTTGGGGCTTGTTACGGCAGAAGGTTGATGGAACGGGCCCGCTTGATTTCACGGGTTACCTTGCGGTGCATCTTGGCGGACAGCCCGGTCACACGGCGGGGAAGAATCTTGCCGGTTTCAGAGGTGAACTTGGACAGAAAATCAGGATTGAGCAGATTGACCTGATCCATCGGGATGTCGAGACGGCGGCGCGGCATCTGGCGATTGCACGTGCGGAAACGAATACGGCGTTCTACAGTCTTGGGTTCAGTGGACATAATAATAAAGATAATCGATAAGCCGAACCAGTTAACGCATTTCACGATGAAGCGTGCGGCGCTTCAGGAAAGGATTGTACTTAATCTTTTCCAGGCGGCCGGGAGTACGCAGGCTTTTTTTATTGCGCGTGGTGACGTAGCGGGACGTAGGCTTTCCTTCGGCTTTGGCCTCGGTGCATTCGAGGATGATGATGTCTCTTGGCATGATGAAAATGTGTTACGGGGGAGGATTTATACACTATTCTTCGTCATCGTCAAGAGAAACAGATAAATCTACATCATTTTGTCCTCCGGCAAAGCCCAGGGCCACTCTGGGACGGAACCTGGCATTCTGGCCTTTTTCCTTTTCCCACTGGGCCTGGCATTCCACGGTAAGCCGAGCAAAGGGGATGGCCTCCAGACGCAGAATGGGAATGACCTTGTATGACATTTCGCAGATGCCATATGTTCCGTTGTCAATGCGGGCGAGCGCCTGTTCGATTTCATACAGGCCGTCCTGCTCTTTGGAAAGCAGGCTGAGCGCAAAATCACGGTCATAGGCGTCACTGCCGGCATCCGCCTGGTGTTCCCCGGAGCCGGAAGCCTCACTGCCTTCCGGATGATTCCGGAGAGTATCGCGAGCCACGCCGCTCATGTTGTCCAGAGCCCTGTCGCGCAAGTCCAGCAGATGCTGGCGCTGCATCTGCACAAAAGGCTCCCATTCGGGGTTGGCGGCCAGTTCCGCCCTGGCGGCGGCAATGGCTTCCGCCTGTTCATCCGTCAATTCATTTTTCGCGGGAGCGGGAACCGGGGCAACGGGAGCAGGAGCAGCTTTTTTAACCGGAGCCTTTCCGGCCGTTTTCGGCGCAGGCTTCTTTTCCATTTCAGCCGCGGCGGCGGCAGCCTTTTTGGCGGGCTTGGCGGCTTTTTCCGGTTCAGCCGCCTTTTTCCTGCAGCATTTCTTCTTAGCGGGAGCCTCCAGGTCTACAGCGGTCTTGCAATCGGACTTCCCGCAGGTCTTTTTCTTGGAAGCCGGAACTTCCTTGGCGACGGTCTTGCTATTGGTTTTCTTGGGAGTAGGCATAGGAGGTGTCTCTATGGGCTGAGGTTGACAATATTTCACGAACAGAGGGCGGAACACGCCCCGCTGACTAGACTATGAGACATTACAAACGCCCAAATGTTCATTCAAGAAAATTCAGTGATGAAACAAGTCATTCCCCCCCCTTTTGCACCCTCTATTTTCCTGTCGGGATTTTACCGGGAACATACTTCTTTTAACCTTTTCAACGCCCGGTAAAATTCTATATTGGCGTTATATGACAGCTTCAACCATTCCCTCCATCGGCATTGACTTCGGAGGCACCTCCATCAAGATGGGGGTCGTCAAGGGCGCGGAAGTAATCGCCCACGCTCCTTCAATAGCCACCCAGGAATACGGCAATCCCGATCAACTGATTGAAGCCATAGCCCAGTTCGTGAATATGCTGCGGCTGAATCACCCGGAAGTGCAGGCCATCGGCATGGGAATGCCGGGGTTCGTCAATTTTTACCAGGGGACCGTTTATACGCTTACCAACGTGCCCGGTTGGAACAACGTTCCGGTAAAGGACATGCTCCAGGCTGCCTGCGGACTGCCCGTATACGTGGAAAACGACGCCAACTGCATGGCTTATGCGGAATGGAAGCTGGGCGCCGGAAAAGGAAAAAGGCATCTGGTCTGCCTGACCCTCGGCACCGGCGTTGGCAGCGGCCTGATCGTGAACGGAGAACTTCTGCGCGGGGCTACCTGCTCCGCCGGGGAGCTGGGGCAGACGAGCATCGACTACCGGGGGCGTCTGGGCCATTACGGAAACCGCGGCTCCCTGGAAGATTATGTAGGCAACCGGGAAATAGCTGCGGATGCACGCACGCTGTATGCCAGCCACGGCATTGACAAGGCCATTGTGGACTGCAACCCCATCTCTTTGGAACGGGCCGCATTGGCTGGTGATGAAGTAGCCGAGCAAGTATGGCGGGACCTGGCCGTAAAACTCTCCTGCGCCCTGATGAATTGCTGCTATCTCCTGAACCCGGAAGCCATCATCATCGGCGGGGGCGTGGCCAAGGCCAGAACCCTGCTTTTCCAGCCCCTTCAGGAAATCATGAAAACCCAGCTCGCCGCCCCTCTGGTGGAATACCTTGAAATCCTTCCCGCCCAGTTCGGTACGGAGGCGGGCATCCTGGGGGCCGCCCATCTGGCTCTCAACACCCACTTCGGAGAAACATTCCGGGCCTGATCTCGTGTCTTCCTCCCAAATACTCAAACTCGCCCGCAAACTGGAATTGACGGCGGAACAGGAACGGGATTTCCTGGACGCCATGCAGGCCGGGAACCGTTCCAGAAGCGCGCTGGTCATCACCCCGAAGGCACCGGAAGGCTACAGGCCGCCCTTGCCGGCAAAGGACACGCCGCAGGAGTGGGGGCATTCCTCCATCCTGGCGCTCCCGTCCGGAGAGGCGGAAACCAAACCCGGCTCCCTGCCGGATTACGAATGCGGCTATTACTATCCCCTGGATCTTTCGTCCGTCTGGGAAACGGCCCCTCTGGCGCATCTTCCGTTTCGTCCGGAACGCTGCCTGGACATGTGCGCGGCGCCGGGAGGGAAAAGCATTCTGGCGCAGACGCGGGTATCTCCGCAGGAGCATGTTTCCAACGAAGTGAATCCGAAGCGCCTGGGCATTCTGCGCCACAACCTGCTTCGCTGCGGCTTCACCAATCTGTACACCCAGCGCCTGCGCCCGGACCAGTGGGCGGAACTGGCCCCCGGGTGTTTTGACCTCATTCTGGCGGATGCCCCGTGCAGCGGGCAGTCCCTGCTGGCCAAAGGCATTCCCAACCCCGGCTGTTTCAATTCCTCCGTCACCGGAGGCAACGCCAAGCGGCAGCGGGGCATTTTGCTGGCCGCCCTCCGGTGTCTGGCTCCCGGCGGCTTCCTGCTGTACACTACATGCACTTACGCTCCGGAGGAAAATGAACGCAATGTCCTGTACCTGCTGAAACGCCATCCGGACCTGCACACCATAACCGTGCCGGAGCTGGAGCATTTCCGTTCCTCCCTGACGCAGGAAGCCTGCTACCGGCTCATGCCCTTCCACGGAGCAGGAGCGGGCGGTTTCACCTGCCTGCTGCGCAAGGAGGGAGGCCATCCGCTCCCGCTTTCCCTGCCGGATGAATTGAAGGCATGGCCCATTCATGCCATGAATTGTTGAAAAAAGATGAAGATAGGCATTTTTTCCGACTTGCACAACCGCACAGACCATCTGGAGCCAGCCATGCACCGGATGCGCCTGCTGGGCTGCGGACATTTCATTTTCCTGGGCGACTGCACCACCCCGGAGAGTTTCCGGCGCCTGATTGAACTGACGGAGGACTTTCCTCTGGATGCCGTTCCGGGCAACAACGACTACGATGTGGAAACCATGCGGCGGATGGCCGCCAGTTCCCCGGCGGCGCGCCTGCATCCGGAACATGCCCTTATCACCCGGTACGGCATGAAACTTTCCCTCTCCCATTACCCAAAATACGCCTTGCGGGAAGCGCGCAGCGGAAACGCAGACGCCGCCCTGTACGGCCATACCCACCAGGCCGTGAGCGAAAGATGCGGCGGCTGCCTGCTGGCCAATCCCGGAGAACTCCAGGGCAGGACCGGACGCATCGGTTTCGGCGTCCTGGATACGGACACCCGCATCATCAACCTGCATAACCTGGACTTTTACGCCCCATGAACACGCTGGACGTCTGCTGTGCCCTGATTGAACTGCCCGCCGCACGGGGCCCTCTTCTTCTGGGCGCCAAAAAGAAAACGGGGCAGTCCAACGGGCTTCTTTACGAATTCCCCGGCGGAAAAGTGGAACCAGGGGAGAATGCCCGGCACGCCGTCATACGGGAAATACGGGAAGAGCTGGGATGCACCGTCTTCCCCGTCCGCATGCTCACCCCCGTACGGCACCGGGAGCCTGAACGCATTATCCGCCTTATCCCCTTTCTGTGCCGTCTGGAACTTTGCGCCCTGCCCCGGCCTCTGGAACATGAAAACCTGGGGTTCTTCTCCCGCCGTACGCTGGAAGAACTGCCCTGGGCGCCTGCGGACCGCCTTGTGTTAAAGGAATGGCTGGAAGAACACCGCTGAAAGCAGCATCCCTTTCAAAATCAATCGCTCCACGGGAAAGTTCCCTCCATGTCTGAAAAGATTGCAAAAACACCTTGGAACATTCCCTACCATGAGGTATATAAGGTGGTGGCTGCTGCACTCGTCATCGCCTGGCAAAGTGGCCCGGACCGATATTACAACCTAATGGGGGCAGCCCCGACGCAGGGCTGACTACGTCCTATACCGGAAAAGTCAAAACAGCGGCGGAAGTCCCCGCTCTATTGAGGCACGGGAACGTGGCTCACAGCCAGAGACGGTGCAGCGGTGTCTTTTTTCCATCACCTGAATCCAGAAAGCTCGTTCTTTCAACGTTTTTCCCCTCCTTGAGCCCGCAGGTCAGCCGGGATTGCCCTCTTGGGCAACATTACTCCTGTCGGGATTCACCTCCTTTCCCCGCTCTTCTCACCCTCGCAGCATTTACAAATACGGAGAAGCCAATTCCCCAAAAGATCGAATGCGGCCACCGGCAACTGCCGCCTTCAGATATTTCGTGGCCCTCCATTCCCGCTCCTTCCGTCACTGGACGAGAAGGAAGAAAGGAAATATTATTAGTTAATAAACAGCAACTGTTAATAAACATAATAATCCCTTAGACATTTCCGGAAATCATGATAGGATCATGCTCCGTTGCGGAAAAGTTTTTAACATCCGTGCAACTTTTTCATTATTGCGAAGTATAATATAGTCGTGAAGGGATTCATCAAACTCATCATCGTCATTGCCGTTCTCGGAGGCATCTGGTTTGCCTGGGAACAGTGGAAAGGAAATGAAGCCATCCAGGTGGACTACCAGACAGAACCTCTTGAAAAAGGAAACCTGATGATCACCATCGAAGCAACCGGCGTCACGGAGCCTGATGAACTGGTAGATGTAGGCGCCCAGGTCAGCGGAATCATCATGGAGTTCGGCAAGGACCTGAACGGCAAGGTGGTGGATTATTCCAGCCCTGTAAAAGCCGGTCAGATGCTCGCGGAAATCGACAAGCTTCCCGTGCAGCTGGACGTTCAGAGGGCGGAAGCCTCCAAAGCGCAGGCCATTGCCGGAATCGCCCGCTCCAAGGCGGACATCCAGCAGGCCAAAGCCAAGCACCAGCAGGCCAGACTGGACCGGGAACGCGCGGAAAAGCTGGGGCCTGGGGATGCCCTGTCCAAATCCAGCTACGACCAGTATATTGCGGATGAAGAAACCGCCCGCGCCAACGTAGCCGTGGCGGAAGCCTCCCTGCAGGAAGCGGAAGCCTCCCTGAAACAGGCGGAAGCCGCGCTGAAAAAGGAAATGCGCAACCTGGAATACACCACCATCAAGTCCCCCGTGGACGGCGTCGTGGTCAAACGCCTGGTCAACATAGGCCAAACAGTGGTTTCCAGCATGAGCGCCTCCAGCCTGTTTTACATCGCCACAGACCTTTCCAAGCTGAAAATTTGGGCCGCTGTGAACGAGGCGGACATCGGCAGCATCCGCAAGGGGCAGGAGGTACTGTTCACCGTGGACGCTTTCGCCGGCCGCAAATTCAAGGGAACGGTGGACAAGATACGGCTGGACGCAACCATGACGTCCAATGTGGTCACTTACATCGTGGACATTGATGTACCCAATCCGGACAAGCTTCTTATCCCCTATCTGACGGCAAATGTCCAATTCGTGGTGGAGGACATACGAAACGCTTTCCTCGTTTCCAATGCGGCCCTCCGCTTCCGCCCGGAAACAGAACTGGTCAGTGCTGAACAAAAAGCGGCCTTTGACCGGATGCAGCCGGAGCTGGCCGCCCCCGTCCGGGACGGACAAAAGAAAAAAGCCGTGGTTTGGGAATTGCGGAACAATCTTCTTTATCCCCACCTGGTCACCAAAGGGGAAAGCAACGGCATGCTGACGGCCATTGCGGGAGAAACGCTCCGGGAAGGAATGGAAATCGTCTCTACGGCTCAGATACTGAACCGCTCCGACAGTTCGGGGGACGGTTCTTCCGCCTCCGCCGGCGGGGAAAACCCGTTCGCGCCCAAAATGCCCCCGCGCCGCAAGCCGAGCACAGGCAACACGAAAACGGCAGCCTCGGCTGGCAATGACGGGCCGCCCCCGCCTCCCTAACCCGGGGAACCGCCTTCATCCGACCGCTCAATCACTCTTTTTTACCGCATCAAGCATTCCAACAACGTGATCCGCTTACGTGACATAACCAAGGTGTACCACTTGGGAGAAATAGACCTTCAAGTACTCAAGGGCATCACCCTGGATATCAATGAAGGGGAATTCGTCTCCCTCACGGGGGCATCCGGCTCAGGGAAATCAACCCTGATGAATATCCTGGGCTGTCTGGACCGCCCTACCTCAGGCCATTACTATATTGCCGGGGAAGACGTTGCCAAATTCAACGCCGCAGAACGCGCCACTCTCCGGAACAAGCGCATCGGATTCGTCTTCCAGAACTTTAACCTGCTCTCCCGTACCACAGCCCTGGAAAACGTGATGATGCCTGCCGTATATGCCCACCCCGCCCTCAGCATGAAAGCCATGCGCGAACGTTCCGTGGAATTGCTGAATTTGGTAGGCCTTTCCGACCGCATGGACCACACCCCGGCCCAGCTTTCCGGCGGACAGCAGCAGCGCGTAGCCATTGCCCGTTCCCTCATCAACAACCCCAGCATCCTGCTGGCGGACGAACCAACGGGAAACCTGGACTCCACCACTTCCAAGGAAGTGCTGCACATGTTCAAGGACCTGAACCGCCAACAGGGAATCACAGTCATCCTGGTGACGCACGACCCCAAAATAGCCGCCTTCACGGACAGGGCCATCAACATGGCGGACGGCCTTATCTGCGAAGGGATTTCCGATATGCTTAGCAAGGACGACGTATGAAATTCCTTCCTCTCCTTAAAACCTGCATCAGGGCCCTGGTGCGCAATCCCATGCGCGCAGCCCTCACCATCCTGGGCATCATCATCGGCATTGCCGCAGTAATCGCCATGGTGGAAATCGGCCAGGGATCTACGCTCCAGATTAAAAATACCATCGCTTCCATGGGGGCGGACACGCTGAATATCCGCCCCGGAGCCATCTCCAAAAGCGGCGTCAATACCGGCGCGGGCGGACGGGCCTCCCTGACCAACGCAGACTGCGAAGCCATTGCGAAGGACTGCCCCATGGTTCTGCGGGCTACCCCCGTGGTGCGCGCCAGCGGCCAAGTCATTTACGGCAACAAGAACTGGAGCCCGGAAACTGTAGAGGGCGGTTCCGTGGAATACCTGAAAATCAAAAGCTGGTATGACATGGCGCGAGGCCAGCCCTTCTCCGAGGAAGATGTGGAACAGGCCAGGCGCGTGTGCGTCATTGGCCAGACGGTGGCCAAGGAACTTTTCGGGGACGAAGACCCGCTGGGCAAGGATATCCGCATCAAGAATGTCATGTTCAAAGTCATCGGCATCCTTCAGAAAAAAGGGGCCAACATGATGGGACGCGACCAGGACGACTCCATCATCCTCCCGTGGACAAGCATCCGCTACCGCCTCCAGGGCCTGGGCGGCGGTTCCACCACCACTTCCACCGGCAACAGCACCACCACCTTCAACCGGGCAGATAAATACACCGCCAGTTCCGTGGATTACTACACGGAAACTACGGACCAGCCCTATACGGACGCGCCCCATCCGCGGCGCTTCAACAATATTGATTCCATCATGGCTCAGATTTCAGACCCGGAACGCTCCTCCGAGGCCATTGACCAGATTACGGAAGTGATCCGTGCCAAACACAACCTCAAGGACGGCCAGCTGGACGATTTCCGGGTATGGGACATGGCGGAAATGTCCCGCGCCATGAGCAGCACCACGGAAGTGATGACCAATCTGCTGATGATCGTGGCCATGATCTCTCTGGTCGTCGGCGGCGTCGGCATCATGAATATCATGCTCGTTTCCGTCACGGAACGGACCAAGGAAATTGGCCTGCGCATGGCGGTGGGCGCCCGTCCGCAGGATATCATGCGCCAGTTCCTGCTGGAAGCGGTGCTGCTCTGCGTGGTGGGCGGCGCGCTGGGCATCATGCTCGGCAAGGCGATCTCCATCATCGTCAGCCGCACCATGAACTGGGCCACGGCCTCCTCCCCGGAAGCCATGGCTCTGGCTGTAGGCGTCTCCGTATTCATCGGCCTGGCCTTCGGATGGTACCCCTCCTGGAAGGCGTCCAAGATGGACCCCATTGATGCCCTTCGCCACGAATAACACCTTACTTTTTATTTTTCCATGTCATCCACGTTCAAACATCTCCCCCTTCTGGCCGCCTGTTTCCTTGGCTCCTGCATGGTAGGCCCTGATTTCCGGACGCCGACCAATGACCTCCCCGCCACGTGGGAGGCGAACAGGCCCCCCCACAGTTCGGACAAAGATTTGCGTTCCTGGTGGAATATCTTTGGAGACCCCCAGCTCAACCGCCTGGTCTCCACCTCCCTCAACAACAATCCGGACATGAAGGTGGCTTTGCTCCGCATCCGGGAGGCCAGGGAAAAGCTCCGCGTCTCCCAGGCATCCCTGCTTCCCTCCGCAGACGCCAGCGCCGGGTGGAGCCTGTCCCCGGACAGAGGTTTTCGCAGCTCCACTTCCCAGAACTTCTCCCTGGGAGCGTCCACCTCCTGGGAGCTGGACCTCTTTGGCGGCAACCGGCGTTCCATCGAGGCCTCCCGCGCCTCCCTCATGTCCACAGAAGCTTCCGCAGGAGCCGTGCGCACAGCCCTGCTGGCGGACGTCGCCACGGCCTACTTTGACTGGATTACCGCCTGCGAACAGCTCCGCATCGCCAGGGAACAACTGGAAATCCAACGCAGCACCCTCACCATTGCGGAAAAACGCTACAAAACGGAATTCGCCCCCCGTCTGGATGTGGAGCAGGCCACCTCCACCGTCGCCTCCACGGAAAGCCGCATCCCGCAACTGGAAGCACAGGTGGCCTCCTCTAAAAACCAGCTCGCCGTGCTGCTGGGAACATACAATTCCCGTGTAGAACTGACGCTGCCCAAAGCTTCCGTCTTTGAGAAAACGCCCACCGTTCCGGTAGGCCTCCCCTCCGAACTCCTGCGGCGCAGGCCCGACGTTATCGCCGCTGAGGCGGACCTGCACGCGGCCGTGGCCAACGTGGGCGTAGCCGTAGCGGATCTGTACCCGCGCTTCAGCCTGACGGGCTCCCTTTCCAGCCGCGGCGGAGATTTCGGCCAGCTCTTCAGGGAAAACAACAACGCTTGGTCCCTGGGAGGGAATCTGCTCCAGCCCCTGTTCCGGGGCGGAGCCCTGAGAGCCACGGTACGCGCCCAGAAAGCCGCAGCAGAACAAGCTGCGGAAACTTACCGCAAAACGCTCATTACCGCCGTCTCCGAGGTGGAGGACGCCCTGATCGCCTATGGCAGCTATACCTCCCAGATGCAATACCTGCACAAGGAAAACAACGCCAACAGAGAAGCGTTCCAGCTCTCCCGCACCCTGTACATCAACGGCGAGACGGACTTCCTGAACGTGATCACCGCCCAGCGTTCCTGGCTCAGCTCGGAGGAATCCCTGGTCACCATGAAGCAGAACATCCGCAAGGCCGTGGTGCAGCTCGCGCGCGCCCTGGGCGGAGGGTGGTAACCAGCCGCTCCCTCCAAAGGCCGGGGTCGCCATCCCCGGCAAACGGAACCCTGATTTTTCAACAGGGGACACGGCAACAAGGGAATGACTGAAGAATCATTCTTTGTCCCCCCACATTCAGATTAAAAAAGGCCGCAAGAATAGGAACGAATAAACTATCCGGAAACTTCCGATGGAATTGAACAGATAGCCGGGGCTCAGGTTAAGAACACTCTCCAGCCACTTCTTTCATGACTGCGCTGATAAGGTTCCGGGTCTTCACGCCGGGCAGCACGTTCAAGTCCATGCGGTTCATCGCGTAGCCGAAGGAAAGGCCGTGGGCCGGATCCGCAAAGGCATGGGAACCGCCCGCCCCGGCATGACCGAAGCCGCCGGAGCCGAACAGATGGCGCAGCTTGCGGCCCGTGGCGGGGTCTGCGGGATCGTGCATGAAGCCGCAGGAAAAGGCGGTGGGCGTTTTCAGCGTCAGGTCCGGCCCGTCAATGACGACGTTCCGCATCCAGCCGCGCACGTCGGACGGGAATACCCGGAGTTCATCCAGCCCCAGGCAGGCCTGGTAGAACTGCGCCATGCCGCGGGCGGAAGCCACGCCGCCAAAGGCCGGAACTCCGTACACCCACGCTTCCGGCGTGTTCATCTGCCGCACACTGTTCAGCCCTATCAGAGTATTGAACGCACGGTTTACGGGCGTGCCCTTGTTCATGTATTCCAGATAAAACGGCGTACCCATGTTGGACATGTCCATCTTGCCGGGATACAGCGTCGCCACGCGGTTCCATTCGGATTCCGGCAACCCGATGTAAAAATCCAGATTCAACGGTTTGCGGATGCATTCCTCCCAGTAACGCCACAGGCGTTCCCCGGTCAGCCGCAGCATGAGTTCATCAAGCATCACTCCGTAAGTATGCGGATGGTAACCGTGTTCCGGCGGCTGCCACGCCGGAACGGTTTCCTCCAGGGCGCGCACGCAATCCTCATGGTCAAACACGCTTGCCGTCCGGGAGAAAGCCGCCAAACCGCATTGATGGGACATCATCTGCGCGATGGATGCATAGGGCAGCGGGAATTCAGGCCACAGTTCCCCCATGCTCATCTGCGGCGAGGCTCCCTGCTGGTGCAGGGCCAGCAGAAGGGTGGCGGATGCGGCTCCCTTGGTGGCGGAGTAAACGGGCACCAGCGAATGTTCCGTCCATGGACGCGTTTTATCCGCTGCGGCAAACCCGGAATGCAGGGAAACGATTTCCCTTCCCTCCTTCCAGACAGAAACGGAGGCGCCCAATTCTCCGTAGTTACGGAAGTTTTCCTGAAAAGCTTCAGTTATCTGCCGGTACTCATTCATTCCCTTAAAATGACCCGGCGTTACTCCCGGCGTCCGGACAAGAAAATACTCCCCTCCGGTTCCGAAAGCAAGCTCCGGCGCTGCCCTGGATGGTCAGCGCCGGAACAGGACAATCTGTAAAACATCAGTCCTTCGTATGGGCGGCCAGGTATTTCCTGGCTCCCACTTCATCCGGATCCTCCTTCAGATCATTCAGGGAGAATTTAATACGGAATAATCTCATGATGAACACATAAGAACATGGAATCAGAAAAGCGCCCACCAGTGTAGCCACCCCCATGCCAATCACCACCACCGTACCGATAGCGTTGCGCGCCAGAGCTCCGGAACCGGAGGAAAGCATCAGGGGGATACATCCCAGAACGAATGCCAGAGAAGTCATCAAAATGGGACGCAGGCGCAGACGCGCGGCAACCAGCGTAGCCTCCATCAGGCCCTTGCCGCGCTGCATCTCCAGATTGGCGAATTCCACGATGAGGATGGCGTTCTTGGCCGCCAGACCCACCAGCATCACCAGACCGATCTGCGCGTAGAGCGTCAGCTCCATGCCCTGCCAGAACAACCCTGCATAGGCCCCCAGCACGGCAATGGGAACCGTGAGGAAAACCGCCAGGGGAAGAGACCATTTCTCATAAAGCGCCACCAGGATAAGGAAGGCGAAAACGGCGGACATGGTGAAGATGGCCCCCAGCCCAATACTGTTGCGCACTTTATTTTCCTGGAAGCTCATGTCCTGGTAGTCGAAGCCAACCTTCGTAGGATCCATCGTCTGATGGAACACTTCCTCCAGCGCGTCCATCACCTGCTGGGTGGAGTGGCCGGGCCGGGGCATCACGTTCAATTTGGCGGCGTTGTAGATGTTATGGTGCATCACGAATTCCGTATCCTCTATCTCTCTGATGTTTACCAGGGCGGAGAGAGGCACGCGGGCTCCGTCCGCGTTCGTGACAAAGAAGCCGTCCATCTTCTCCAGGCTGGCGCGGTCTTCGCCCTGCGCCTGGATATACACTTGCCACTGCTGGCCGAAGGCATTGAAGTAATTGATGAAGGAGGAACCGTTGTAGGAGGCCAGAATGCCGTTGGCCACGTCAATATCCACCTTGTGGAATTTGCATTTTTCCTTGTCCAGGTTCACGTACTTCTGCGGCATGTCCGCCATCATCATGTCTATGCACAAGGCTATTTCCGGACGCCGGGAAGCCGCTTCCTGGAACCGTTGCACCTGTTCATGCAGATAAGCTACGCCCTGCCCTTCCAGATCCTCCAGTACCATCGTAACCCCGTTGGCGGTTCCCACGCCGGGGATGGCGGGAGGTTCCAGCACCATCGCCATACCGTCCAGGCCGGCCTGGGCCAGCTTTCCCTGAAGCTTTCCGGCCAGCTCCGCGGAGGTTTCCGGCCGTTCGCTCCAGTCCTTGAGCTCAATGTAGGCAATGCAGGCGCCGGGAGTCTGCACGCTGTTGAGGATGTTGAGCCCCACCACGGTAGTAAGGTTCTTCACGGCGGGATCCTGGAGGGCCGCCTCAAATTTTTTGTCCTGTTCATAGGCAACCTGCAGGGAGGTATTCGGCTTCAGGATCAGGCAGGCCAGCAGAAAGCCCTGGTCCTCATCCGGAAGAAAGCCGCCGGGAACGCGCTCCGCCACAGGAGCCACCGCCCCCCAGAATAACAACAGGAGGGGGATGGAAATCGCCAGCTTGCGGGCCAGGCTTCCGCACATGCGGGTATAGCCGTTGGAGACACGTCCGTAACACCAGTTGAACAAACGGTGAAATGGGGAAAAGAGGCTCTTCCTGCCCGCATTCCGGGGTTTCAGCAACAGGGCGCACAAGGCAGGGGAAAGCGTCAGCGCATTAAAGGCGGAAATGAGCATGGAAATGGCGATGGTCACGGCGAACTGCTTGAACAGCGTTCCCGTGATGCCCTCCAGCAGCAGGGAAGGCAGGAATACCGCCGCCAGCACCAAGGCAATGGCGATGACGGGGCCGGATACCTCCTGCATGGCGGCGAAGGAAGCCATGCGCGGATTGAGCCCCTTGTCTATGTGCTCCTGCACGGCTTCCACCACCACAATGGCGTCATCCACAACCAGGCCGATGGCCAGCACCATGCCAAGAAGGGAAATGGTGTTCAGAGAAAACCCCAGGACGGGAAAGAGGCAGAACGTGGAAATAAGGGAAACCGGAACGGCGATGAGCGGAATGAGGGTGGCGCGCCAGTTTTGAAGGAAAACATACACGACCAGGGCCACCAGGATGACGGCTTCCATGAACGTGTGCTTGATTTCATCAATGGAATAGCGCACCGCCGTAGTCGTATCCAGGGAAACGCGCCCGGTAATTCCTTCCGGCATCAGCGGAGCCTTGGCTTCCAGCAGTTTTTCCACGCGGTCCGCCGTAGCGATGGCGTTGGAACCCGGAGACTGGAAGATAACGATAGCCGCGGAAACTTCTCCGTTCAGGCGGCCGGTGGCGGAATAGTCTTCAGCTCCCAGTTCCACCTTGGCAATATCTTTCAGGTACAGGATTTCATCCCCATTCTGGCGAATGATGATGTCTTCAAATTCATGGGGCTCCGAAAGACGCCCCTGAGTGCGCACGGTAATGGTCTGCTCCTGGCCGTCCGGCACGGGGTCCGCCCCAATCTTGCCGCCGGGGTTGGTGGTGTTCTGGGCGGAGATGGCGCCCCGCACTTCATTGACGGAAACGCCGTAATGGGTCATTTTGGACGTATCCAGCCAGATGCGGATGGCATAACGCCCCGCGCCGTACACCTGAACTTCCCCCACGCCCTCCACGCGCTTGAGTTCATCCACCAGCTTCACCTGGGCATAGTTCGCCAAATCCACGGAATTATAACTGCCGTCCGGGGATGTCAGGGAATAAATCATCAGCGGAAGCCCCGGCTGCTGCTTGATGGTCACGCCCGTGCTCTGAACTTCCTGCGGAAGCTGGGAGGAGGCCTGCCCATAGCGCATATTGGTCAGCACCTGGTCAATATCCGTATCAGAACCCGGTTCAAAAATGACGGAAAGGTTATACACGCCGTTGTTGGAGGAAACGGACGTCATGTAGTCCATGCCCTGCACGCCGGAAATCTGGCGTTCCAGGGGAGTGCCCACGGAATCCGCCACCGCCTGCGCGCTGGCCCCCGGAAACATGGCCTGAAGCTGGATGGTGCGCGGCGTGATTTCCGGATACTGGGAAATAGGCAGGTTGAACATGCAGACCAGCCCCAGCAGCGTGGTCACAATGGCAATCACGGCTGCGATTGCGGGATGCTTGATGAAAAACGCACTCATGGCTTATTTGGCAGTTACGGAAGGAGTGGTGGAAACAGGGGCGGTATAGATGAAGGGAACGGGGACAACCGTCCCGAACCCTTCCGTGGCACCATGTTCCCGCATCAGGCTGTTCGCCTTGGAATACTGGGCGGCCATCATGCCGCCTTCCACAATGACGGGAGCATCCGCCGGCTTTCCGAATCCTATTTCCTTCAGAGATTCCGGAATGGGCTTGACCGTTCCCGTCACTATCTGCATCAGCATGGGGGCCGTTCCGCCCTTGCCGTCAGGCATGTCAAGGACTACGGTTTCCCCCGGCTGCACGTCAATGCGGCGCGGCGTCCCGTCCGGAGCCACCACCATGATGTTGCGGTGGTTCATGGAAGAAAGCAGGGCGCGGGCGGGAACCAGCAAGGCATCCTTCTCCGTACCCGTCACGGCGCGCACGCGCACCGCCATTCCGGAACGCAGTTTCAGATCCGGATTGGGAATATGGCCGATGAAATTGACGGTGCCCGTCGAACGGCTCACCTCGCTGTCCACGGAAACCACCTTCCCCTTCTTTTCAAAGACGGAGCCGTCTTCCAGAATCAGTTCAAAATCCGGCATGTCTCCCATGCGCCCGGTTTTCACATTCACGGTTCCATCCATCAGACGGCTGAGAACCTGTTTTCCCGTCACGGAAAAATCCACCCGGATGGGGTCGATGGAAGACATGGTAGTGAGCGGCGAGCCGCTGGCGGAAATCAGTTCCCCCACGCTGGCCGTCGCCTTGGAAGCCAGTCCCCGGAACGGCGCGCGTACTTTGGTGCGGTCCAGATTGATCCGGGCGTTTTCCAGGGAGGCTTCCGCCTGCTTGATGCCCGCTTCCGCCTCTTCCAGAGCAGCCTGCATCTCCTTAAGGTTCTGTTGCGCGTCCGTCAGGTTCTTGACGGAAATAGCCCCCGTCCTGATCAGTTTGTCATAGCGGTCCAAATCCTTCTGCACCCTGTTCAGAGAAGCTTCCGCCTGAAGTTTGACGGCACGAGCCGTAGCCAGGTTGGCCGCCTCCCTGTCCACGGCGGCCTGATAGGTAGCCGGGTCAATTTCAAAGAGCAGTTCTCCCTTGTTGCAAATGGAGCCGTCCCAGTAAACCTGGCGTATCAGCGTTCCGGAAACTTGCGGCCTGATGTCCGCCTGCTCCACCCCGCGCAAATGGCCGAACCAGGAAGATTTCAACTCCACCGTTCTCTGCTCCATATTCATCACGGAAACCTTGAGCGGAGGCATTTCCCTCCGGTTTGCAGCATCCGCAGCGCCGTTGTCTTCCCGGCACCCTGCCAGCCCGCACAGGGCCGCTATCAGTATATAGTGTGCTTTCATGTTGTTGGTTAACAATATTATTGAAGCATGCTTCATATTTTTCCAAACCCGTTCCCCGGAAAAAAGCACGGGCTTTTATTATTTGAGATTGTCGTACATGCGCCGGAGCAGATCCCTCAGCATGCTGCGGCTTTCCTCCGGCACCCCGTCCAGCAGCGTATTTTCAATCACTCCTATCTGCTGGCAAATGGACTCATGAACTCCCCGGCTCATATCCGTCAGGTACACATTCTTCAGCCGTCCGTCTTCACTGTCAAAAGCCGTGGTTACCCAGCCCTTCTGTTCCAGCCTCTGGACAATTCCCTTGGCCGTGGTATGGGAGACTCCCAAATGCCGCTCTATGTCCCTCTGGGAGACGTTTTCTCCGTCACGGGACATCAGGTAAGCCAGCACCCGGCCCTGGGAGGCCGTAACACGCTCCAGAGTCAAGCCGCGCGTAAGCATCATATCCACGCGGTCCGTAATCATTTTCATCAAAAACGAAATCGTAAAAGGGTCGGCCATAAAACAATGAAGCATGCTTCAAAAATGTACCGATAGGTACTCTTTATCCGGACGCAAGTCAAGCGGAATCAGAATGACAGAGCGCGTGAAAAACACGTTGGCCTCACCAGTAAAAATAAATCAAAGGCCGGAACCGCTTCGCCTCCTTTCCAGGGACAATACGCACAGCCGCTTTCCCTCTACCTTGAATTTCACCTCCCAGCCAGAGAACAAAAGGCCGTAAACCCGTTCCGGATCATCCTGATACTGGGGACGGGGATCCAGGGACAGCGTATCTTCCAGTGCACTCCTCTCTTCCGGAGACATGGAATCGCCAAAAGATTCGGGAATTTCCACATCCAGCCGTTCATAGGGGACAGCCGTAAACCCTTCCGACGCCTCCGGAATGCAGTCCGCCAGAGGAACATAGGGCTTGATATCCAGAATGGGGGTGCCATCCACCAAATCCACGCCGGAAAGATGCAATACCGGGCCGTCCAGAGGATGCAATTCCACCCGTTCCAGCCTGACGGCAGACAACCCGATGGGATTGGGACGGAACGGCGCACGCGTGGCGAACACCCCCATGCGCACATTGCCCCCCAGCCGCGGAGGCCGGACCGTAGGGCTCCACCCCTTATCCACGTTTTCACTGAACACCCAGACCAGCCACAGATGGGAAAACCCTTCCAGACCACGAACGGCATCCGGATGGCGGAACGGCGGCTCAAATACCAGCCGCGCCCGCGCATCCGGAACCAGGCCGCTCTGGCGCGGCGCACCGAATTTGTCCGGATAACACGTGCTGACGCGGGCGACGGGCTGCAAGCGGAGACTGATAGTTAATAATTAATAGCTGCCGGCCTTTCTCCGTGACGCTTTCATCAGAAGCGGTGGAGCTGTTCTCCGAACACCACGGCATCCACTTTTCCCTTCAAGGTCTTGCCCAGGAATGGAGTGTTGCGGGCGCGGCTGCGGAGCGTTTCATCCGTGACGGGCGTTTCTCCTTCCGGGTCAAACACCACCAGATTGGCCGGAGCCCCTTCTTCCAGGGAGACGGGGGCCAGCCCCATCAGCCTGCGGGGAGCATCGCTGCAGGCGCGCACCACCGTCTGCCAGGACATTTTTCCAGGTTCCACCAGATACTGGTAAATAGCGGGCAGGAACGTATCCAGCGCAATCATGCCCTGCGGGGCGACAACGAAATCCTGAAGTTTGGAAAACGGCGTGCAGGGCGTGTGATCGGAAACAATGCAGTCAATGGTGCCGTCATTCACGGCGGCAATCAGGGCATCCACATCCGACTGGTCGCGCAGGGGCGGCAGCGTCTTGTAGCAGGTATCGTACCGGCCCACGTCCTCATGCGTGAACAGGAGATGGTGAAGCGCCGCTTCCGCGCTCAACCCGGCGGTTTTCTGCTTGCAGCGGCGCAGGATATCCACGCTGCCGGCCGTAGAGACGGTCTGCACATGCAGGGAGTTGCCCGTATCCACGGAAAGGCGGATGATGGTTTCCAGCCCTATTTCCTCCGCACAGGAGGGGGAGCCCATCAACCCCAGACGGTAGGAAGTAGTGCCCGGGTGCATGGCCGCCCTGGCCGTCAGGGACGGCACGTCTCCGCGCAGGGCGAAAGTAAGGTTCAAATTGCTGGCGTACTGCATGGCGCGGTACAGCAGCAGCATGTTGTCCGGCGCACGGTCCCCGTCCGTGATGAAACGGACGCCCTTGGCGCGCAGGGAGTCGTAGGAGGCCTGCTCTTCCCCGCCGTCCCCCTTGGTCAGGCACCCGGAGGGGATAACCTCCACCAGAGCATCCGTCCGGCATATTTCCATGAACGTGGTAATCTGGGCGGCATTGTCCATCACGGGTTCGGTATCCGGCATCGCCATCAGTCCGGTCACTCCTCCATGCAGGGCGGCGGCGGTAGCCGTAGCCACACGTTCCTTGTCCTCCCGGCCGGGCTGGCACAAATGGGCATGGATGTCGAACAGGCCGGGCAGAACAAGCTTCCCGGAAGCATCCAGCGCCTTTTCCGCGGCGCTCTCCAAAAGCGTTCCGGCAGGAGCTTTCGCTGTAATCACCCCCCCGGAAACCAGAAGGTCCGCCGGGGCGGAACCGTCCGTCAGCCGGGCGTTGCGAATAAGTACGGAAGTTTTCATGAACAATCAGTGCTGGGTTTGCGGAGTGAGATGGTAAAGGATGGACATGCGGCAGGCGATGCCGTTTTCCACCTGGCGGTTGATCAGGCAGCGCTCATAGTCCATCGCCAGGTCACAGATTTCCACGCCGCGGTTGACCGGCCCCGGATGCATGATGTACAGGCCTTCACCGGAAATGCGCTTCAGGCGTTCTTCCGTGACGCCGTAAATCTTGTTGTACTCCCGGGCGCTGGGGAAGAAAGGGGCGTCCTGCCGCTCTTTTTGAACGCGCAGCAGGTAAATTACGTCCGGCTTCCAGGCAAACGCCTCATTGAAATCGGAAAAACGGGGAATGCCGGAATGTTCGGTACGCGGCACCAGGGAACCCGGCCCCAGGAAGGCGACCTCCATCCCCAGCCTCTTCATCAGCAGGGAGGTGGAACGGGCCACGCGGGAATGCAGGATGTCCCCCACAATCAGAACGCGCTTTCCCCTCACATCCGGAAACACCTCCCGGATGGTAAAGGAATCCAGCAGCGCCTGAGAGGGATGGGCGTGGGCTCCGTCCCCGGCGTTCACCACACTGGCGCAGGTATGGCGCGCAATCACGTTCGGCAAGCCGCTGTTGTAATGGCGCACGATTACATAATCCACTTTCATGGCCTGGAGCGTGGCGATCGTGTCCTGTACGGATTCCCCTTTCACCACGGAAGAGGTGGACACCGTGAAATTGGTCACGTCCGCAGACAGGCGTTCCGCCGCTACCTCAAAAGAGGAACGGGTGCGGGTGCTGGGTTCATAAAAAAGCGTCAGAACGGACTTGCCTTTCAGGGCGGGCACCTTTTTGACGCTTTTGGTAAAAAGCTCCTTCATCGGGCCGGCCGAATCCAGCAGCGTGTGAATTTCCTCGTCAGTCAATGAGGAGATATTAAGAAGATCCTTGCGGGGATGATTCATGGGAAACGGAGAATGGATTGGGAAATTTTCAGTGGGAGGGAATGACCACGCTGTCCTCGCCGTCAGCCTCCTTCATGCTTACGATGACCTTGGCTCCGGCATGGTCCAGCACGTGCCCCGTATAATCCGGCTGGATGGGAACTTCCCGCCCGCCGCGGTCAATCAGGCACGCCAGTTCAATACGGGCTGGACGGCCGTAGTCGAAAAGGGCGTTCAGGGCTGCACGTATGGTGCGCCCCGTATAAAGGACGTCGTCCACCAGCACGACCCTCATGTCATCCGTGGAAAACGGCAAATTGGAGGAACGGAGGGAAGGCCGGGCTTCCAGCTTGAAGATGTCATCCCGGTACAGGGAAATATCAATAGAGCCGTACTGGGCTTCCACTCCCAGCTCCTTTACCTTGTCCACCAGACGCCGGGCAATCACATCCCCCTGGCTGAGCAGGCCGACGATGGCGAGAGGTTCTCCGGGGAAACGGGCCACAATGCCGTGGGCCATGCGCTCAAGCGCACGGGAAATTCCCGGACCGTCCAATACGATTTCCTGTGAAGGAGGAGTCATTTGCCGGATGGGGGAAAAAGTTCACGTTACAGCCCCGCCAGTTTTAAAATGCGGTGGGCGGCCATGGCGGCATTGACGGGGGTTTTCTTATGCAAGCCAACCGTAGTGCAGGGCACGCCGCCGGGACACTGGGCAATCGCCAGCAGGGCGTCAATGCCGTTCAGGGGGCCTCCGGGGACCGGCACGCCGATAACCGGGAGGGAACAGCTCATCACCACCACGCCGGGAAGGGCGGCGGACAGGCCGGCCACAGCCAGGATAACCGCTTTTTCTCCGCTGGCTTCCAAATCCCCCAGGAACCTGATCAGCTCCGGAAGGTCGCGGTGGGCGGACAGAACGGTTTCTTCATAAGGAACATTCTCCTGAGCAAAATACTCGCGGGCCGGTTCCATAAAGGGCTTATCATTCGGGCTGCCGTAGATGACGATGACTTTCATGGCTGTGTGTGCGGTTGTGAAACTTGCAGATTATGCCCCCAAGCCCCCTGCCCTGGCAAGACTTAACCTGCAAAAAAAGGAAGGCCCCGGGTGGAAATGGACAACGGGAGAAAGGAAACACAGGAGTTCCGGAACCGTTCCGGGAAATTGGCCCGGCATCCCGGTCATTCCTCCAACCCAGATTCGCCCATCCCTCCGCCCTCTCCGGGAACCTTCAGTTTTCCGGAGAGGATATCCTTCCTGATACGGTAAAGAGCCTTCAACCTTTCCTTATCATCCAATCCTTCCGTTTCCCGCATCAGGTATAAAGAAAACTGTACGGAACAATTCTCCAGCCGATATTTTTCCAGAATGCTCCCCCCCATTTTCATGTATTGGCCTCCGTACTTTCCGTAAGCGTTCTGAATTTCATCGGCAGTCATCTTCTCTCTTTCCACCCGTTCCAGCAATTTCCCGGACTCCCTAATCATCTTCAGATGCATGGCGCGGTAATCGGAAGGGCATTTATCCAGAATCCCAGCCCATTCGGGAGATTGAATATATTTCAGCGTGGCCACCAGCACCGCACGATTATCCTTTTCCTCCAACTCCACAATGCACATCCAAATAATGCCCAGCTGCAAATGCCTGGCCATGGCCTCCCTGTACGCCGCTATTTTCTTTTCATCCTCCATTTCCAAATCCACATTAGCCATGGAGGGCGCCGCTATATCCTGGGACATGCCGGAAAAAGTCATCAAAAACGCAGGGAGAATTCCCCACCGGAACAGATTTGACATGGAACCACGTTACAGGAATCTTTTGCGCAGGGTCAACAATATTCTTCCCTTCCGCCGCATCCCGCAGCATTGACGGCCGCCGCCACGGCGGACTGTCTTTCCTTCCCGGGAAAAACAAGCCTGCCCCCATTCCCGGCTTGATGGCATCCGGTTCCGGCATAACAAGGCTCGCAGGGGCGTATCTTCATCCAGAAACGCAGAAAAACTGCATCGCTCCGGCGGCCGGACGCTTGAAAAAACCTAGCGGGTCGCCTGCTGCGCCATGGCCTCCGCACAACGGCGTCCGTCCAGGGCGGCGGAAACAATGCCGCCGGCGTAACCCGCCCCTTCGCCGCATGGGTACAGGCCCTCCAGACCGGGATGCTCCAGCGTGGCGGGGTCCCTTGGAATGCGCACGGGGGAGCTGGTGCGCGTCTCACAGCCAATGAGCTGGGCGTCCGCTCCGGCGAATCCCCGCCATTTACGGTCAAACTGCCGCAGCCCCTCCCGCATGCGCCAGACAATCCCTTCCGGGAGCAATTCATGAAGGGGATGGGATACGATGCCGGGATGATAGCTGGTAGGCAGCAGGGAAGAAGAAACGCGCCCTTTCAGAAAATCCTCCACCTTCTGGGCCGGGGCTTTCTGCATGCCTCCTCCGGCACGGCAGGAAGCCGTCTCCAGCGCTTTCTGGTACGCCACGCCCGCCAGCACCCCGTGTTCCCTGCAAAACGGTTCCGTATCTTCCGTATGCACGCTGACTACAAAACCGGCATTGGCAAATGGAGAATCCCTCCGGGCCAGAGACATGCCGTTGACCACTACCTCATCGTTCTCCGTGGCGGCGGGCACGATGAAGCCGCCGGGACACATGCAGAAGGAATGGACGCCGCGGTCCTGGATGGTGGTCGTCACGGAATAACGGGCTGCCGGAAGCTGCTCCGGGCGCCTCTGCTCCGGATTCAGGTGGTACTGGCGCGCATCAACAAACGCCTGGGGATGCTCAATGCGCACACCCACGGCAAAGGATTTCTGTTCCAGAGCCAGCCTCTCCGCCAGCATCATGCGGTACACGTCCCGGGCACTGTGCCCGGTAGCCAGCAAAACGGAATCCGCCGCAAATTCCCGGCCATCCGCGCAGGCCACGCCGCGTATGCGGCGGCCGTCCGCAGAACGGAGCAGATGCTCCACACGGGCATTGAAATGAATTTCCCCGCCCGCGCGAAGGATGGATTCCCTGATGGCTTTGACAACATTGGGCAACAGATTGGAGCCGATATGCGGGTGGGCGTCCGTTAAAATTTCCCTGGGCGCTCCGTGGGCTACAAAAATCTCGTAAACCTCCCGGACGGGGCCTCTCTTGGTGGCGCGCGTAAACAGCTTCCCGTCGGAAAACGTGCCTGCCCCTCCCTCTCCAAAACAGTAATTGGAATCCTCCATCACCGTGCCGCGGCGCAGGATGGGAGCCAGGTCAAACCGGCGGGAGGAAACATCCTTCCCCCGTTCCAGAACCACAGGCTTCATACCCAGTTCCAAACAGCGGAGCGCGGCGAACATCCCGGCCGGTCCGAATCCAACGATCAGCGCCACGGGGGAGCCGGGACGGACGGACGGATAATCCCGGGAGGGAAGACGTTCCGGCGGCAGCGGGCTATCCACCCCGACCAGCAGCCGAAGCTGGAAGAGAATTTTTTTCTGCCGGGAGTCAATGGACTCCTTCACCAGCCGCACATCTTTGATACGGGAGGGGGAAATACCCAGCTTCCGCGCCACGGCAGCGCGGCGCACGCGCTCGCTGCCGGCCTTTTCCATCGGCAGAATCACATCCACCGTTATTCCTTCCCCTCCGCTCACAGTCCCTCCTTCCCCGGCCGAGGCTGCTGCTGGGTGATGCAGTGGATGGCGCCGCCTTCCAGCACCAGCTTGCGGGCATCCACCCCTATTACCTGTTTTCCGCTGAAACATTCACGCAAAATGCCCAGGGCGCGATCGTCATTCCGGGGCTGGTTGAATACGGGAACAATGACGGCCTCATTAACAATGAGGAAATTGGCGTAACTGGCAGGGAGCTGATCCAGGCGCCAGTCCTCCGCATGGAGGGGATCCGGCATCGGCAGGGGAATCACCTCCACCCCGGAACCGTCCACGCATCTCAAATCCTGAAGGCGTTCATTATTCTCCGCCAGAGCGCGGTAATGGGGAGAGGAAGAATCCGTTTCCACGATGGAGACTACGGCATCCCGGCACACAAAACGCACCATGTCGTCAATATGGCCGTCCGTATCATCCCCTTCAATGCCGGAACCGAGCCAGAAAACGGCTCTGACGCCCAGCATGCGCTTCAATTCCTCCTCAATCATGGCCCGGCTCCAATCCGGATTGCGGTTGGGATTCAGCAGCACGGACTCCGTCGTCACCAGCAAGCCGTCCCCATTGCCCTCAATCGCCCCCCCTTCCAGAATCAGGGAAGAACTGCGCACGGGAAGCCCCAGCGCCGCCCCAATCAGGGCGGGAACGCCGTTGTCCAGGTCCCACGGGGCAAATTTGCCGCCCCACGCATTAAATTGCCAATCCGCCAGCATCAGGGAACCGTCCTTCACATCCTGGACGAAAACGGGGCCGTGGTCCCGGCACCATACGTCGTTGGTCGGGTGGTTGAACAGGCGGAATTGCTCCTCACTCATTCCGGAGGCCAGCATCGCCTGCCTGACGCCGGGATGAAGGGGAGCTGCGGCATTCACGCATACAAGGGCATGCGGAGCAATGGCAGCGGCCACGCTCCCATAAGTCTGCTGCAACTCGTCCAGCCCCCCTTGCCATAAATCCCTGCGGTGGGGCCAGGACAGCCAGACAGCATCCTGAGGCTCCCATTCAGCGGGCCAGCGTACATCGGGTTCCTTGTTCATGGCGGTATCGGGCGGTTCAACTGGGCTGGTCCTGAAATTCATAAGGCTCTTCAAAAGCCTTGCGGAAGCTCATGAAGCCCTTGAAATCATCCAGGGAATCCTCCGGCTGTTTGGAAAAAACGTCTTCCTCAATCAGTAAAAAAACCATCTCCCCCACATTCTTCCCGTTCCTAAGCCCCCATTCCTTCATCACGGTGGAAGCCATGGGCCCGAACTGGGCGAGGGCGTAATCCCGGAACCCTTCCAGCAGTTCCTGCCCGCTGACATGCCTCTGAGAGCCGTTTTCCCTTTCTTCAACGCGCTGCATGGTAAAATCCAGCGCATCTTTCAGAAAAGAATATGCCCGTTCCGCAAAACGGGGATCCTTCCGTACGATACGGCTCACGGCATCTTCAAACGTAGGGGTGGTCATAGCGGCTCACCGCTACCCTATACGGCTCCTTGTGAAAATCAAGATTTTTGGGAGCGCTCCAGCTTCAGCCCTCCCTTGGGGACAGCATGGGGAAAATGAAGGCAGCCGCCCCCTCGCTGGAACGGAACGCCGGACGCGGCAGACGGCAAAATTCCCGTCCATGATATAGATATAGAGCCTCAAAAAACGCACGCGCCCGCATTTTGAATATCATGCTTCTGCATGAGCGACCCTCCGGCAGGCAGCGGTTTTTACGTTCTGATGCCGTCAAAAAGCCCTGTAAGCAGGAAGGAAACCTTGCCAGCCTATGGTCTGTTTGTTATGAACGGAATACTTTATGTTCCGTTCCTCCATCATGCTTCTGGCAACCATGCTGTGCGTTTCCTGCGTATCGCACCGGCCTATCCAGGACAGCAGCTCCCCGCCCATTGACGCGGCCAATCCCCTGGACGGCACCCCCGTGGCGCTGGCGTGGAGCTCCGGAACGCAATTAATGATGGGCGTAGACACGGGAGCAGTCCAGACATCCCTGCTTTTCTCCCCGGCAGTGGAATCCATCGGCGCACGCCTGCGCGGCAGGGGCGCCATGCGCACGGCCAACGTGCCCGTTTCCCTGAAGGATGACGGGGAACCCATTTCCCGGAAACAGGACGTAGTAATGGCAGACCAGGCCCCGTATGACGGTTTGCTGGGCTGGGAATGCATCCGGAAATATGTGTGGAACATCAACTATCCCAAACGCTCCCACCGTTTTTTCAATAAACTTCCCTCCAGAATAAAAAGCTGGAACAAGCTTTCCCTGATTCCCGGATCCGACTATCCGCAAATCGCGGACAGGCACGGAAGGCGCATCATTCTGGACACGGGAGCCCCCCACGCCGTTTACATCTCCAAAAAACGCTGGAATGCCATTAAGCAGGCCTACCCGGATGCGTTCGTCAGCGTCTATTCCGGCTATAGCCCCGCCGCAGGCGGCTTTTACGCCCACGAATGCATGCATGTAAGCTCCTTCCAGCTCGGTCCACTGGAATTAAAAAATATCCTGCTCTGTGAAAGCTTCGCCAACCCGGAAGTGATGGGCATCCCCGATGACATCGACATCATCCTGGGCTACGGCGCTCTGGCCGCACGCCAGTTCTGGCTGGACGGCCCGGGGAACGCCCTTTATTTCAGCTCCACCAGCCACCGGATGCCCGCCCCCGCCTCCTTCAACCTGATGGGAGGCACCTTTATCCAGGACAGCAACGGGAACGGCCCCATGAAAGCTTACGTGGCAGAGTGGTCTCCCGCATGGGACGCCGGCCTCAGGACGGGAGATGTGCTTATTTCCATCAATGGAAGAAAGAATCCCTATCCGGACCTCGTAGAATATGTTACCACCCAGCGGGGGGCTCAGGCCAGCGTGGTGGTCCAGCGCAGGAACAGGCTGGTGCGCATCCAATGGGAAGTTCCGGCCGCGCCCCCTGCCGGGGATTATTACCCCACGCCCCAGGCCATTACGGAACAGGAATTCGAAAACCACGTCAGGCAGCAGGAAAAAAAAGAACAGACCCAGCCCTCCGCAGACGGCCAGCAGCCTCCGGCTACGGCCGGAGAAACTCCGGATGAAGCCTCTCCCGCAGCTGACGGGAAAACGGACAAGGCCTCCGCTGCCTGAGCCGGGCCAGCAACCAGCCATCTCTCTACACCGGCATGAACAACGAACAACATCAAAATACCCACACTTCCGCCGCCCCCGCCATTCCCTCCCCCTTCCAGAAGAAAACCTGCTGGCATGCCCTGACAGGCGTATCCATTCTGGTGATGCTGGGCATTGCGGCCTTCGTCATTTTTGAAGTAGTGGAACTTCTGGGGTTTCTGGAACCGGTGCTCCTGCCCATCCTGATTGCCGCCGTCGTGGCGTATTTGCTGGAACCCATCGTTTCCTGGCTGGTGCGTCTCAAATTCTCCCGTCCATGGGCCGTAGTCACGGTCATGTTTGCGGCTCTGGCCGTTCTGGTAGGCTTTGGAGCCACGATTCTCCCTCCCCTGATCAGGCAGACGGATGAACTGATCGACAACCGGATGGAGCTATGGGACAAAACCTCCGAACTGATTGACTCCACCATTGAAATCCCCTTCATTTCCCGCACCATTGACAGTGTTTACAGCACCAGCCTGCGGGAACTGAATGCCAGCCATTATACGGAAGCGGAAGTCCATGACCTGAGAAACGCCCGGACCGCCCGGGAAAAGCTGGGAGCCTACATGACCATCAATTCCTCCTTTTACCAGGACAAGCTGATGAGCTGGCTCACTTCCGGGGGACGGGCCCTGTACAGCACCATAGGAATCATGGTCAGCATCCTGATCACGCCCATTTTCGCTTTTTACTTTCTGCTGGAGGCGGATAAAATCAAAGAGAAATGGCCCAGCATCCTGCCCCTGAAAGTCTCCAAATTCAGAAAAGACGTGGTGGACACCATGGAGGAAATCAACGGCTACCTGATTTCCTTCTTCCGCGGCCAAATGCTGGTAAGCATCATTGAAGGCATTCTGATTGCCATCTGCCTGAAACTGATAGGCCTGCCGTACGCCATCACCATCGGCGCCGCGGTCTGCGTGCTGGGCATCGTTCCCTACCTGGGCATCATCACCGCCTTTATCCCTGCGGTGCTGCTGGCCTGGTTCACATGGGGGGATTTCCAGCACGTGCTGATTGTTTCGGGCATCTTCCTGGCCGTCAACCAATTTGACGGATGGATCATCCAGCCGAAAATCGTGGGGGATTCCGTGGAACTCCACCCGCTCACGGTCATGTTTTCCGTGTTGATCTGGACACTCATCCTGGGCGGCTTGATCGGCGCCCTGCTGGCTGTCCCCCTGACAGCCGCCATCAAGGTCCTTTACAAGCGGTACATCTGGCAAAATGCCAGCATGCGCCCCATGACGGACCCCGTGCTTCCGCCGGAACATCCCGGCGAACAGCCTCCGGACCCCCCCGAAGGTTCGGCCCACGCTTAAACAACGGCATCCTTCCGACCATCTTTTCCGGAAAATTATAATCACACACACCTGACAACATGAATAAATCCGCATTACACCTGATGCTTGCCATGGCGGCGGCAGCGGCCTGCCCGGCCGCAGTCACGCCAACGGTCAAGCCACCCAAGGCCATCGTCATGATTTACGCTGACGACCTCGGCTATGGAGACGTAGGCTGCTATGGAGCCAAGGGAATTCCCACCCCCGCCATCGACAAGCTTGCCGAGCAGGGCTGCCGCTTCACGGACGCCTATTCCACCACATCCGTCTGCACCCCTTCCCGCTATGCCCTGTTCACAGGGGAATATCCGTGGCGCAAGGAAGGCACGGGCATCCTGCCGGGAGATGCCGCCCTCATTATCGATACCAAGAAGCCCACCCTGCCCAAGATGCTCCAATCCCACGGCTACAAAACCTACATGATAGGCAAATGGCACCTGGGCCTGGGGGAAAAGGGGAAGAAGATTGACTGGAACAAACATATCTCCCCCAGCCCGAACGAAATCGGATTTGACGAGAGCTTTATCTTCGCCGCTACGGGCGACCGCGTTCCCTGCGTGATTCTGGAAAACGGCAATGTCCGCAACCTGGACCCGAACGACCCCATTGAAGTATCCTACAAGCACAACTTCCCCGGGCTTCCCAATGGCAAGGATAATAAGGACCAGCTCAAACTCATGTGGAGCCACGGACACAACCAGGCTATTATCAATGGGATCGGACGCATCGGGTTCATGAAGGGCGGCAGAAGCGCCTTGTGGAAGGATGAGGAAAACGCCGATATCATTACGGATAAGGCCATTGAATACATTCAAAAAAGCGCCAAAGCCAAGGAACCGTTTTTCCTGATGTTCGCCACGCATGACATCCACGTGCCGCGCTGCCCGGAAAAACGCTTTGTGGGCAAGAGCCGGCACGGCGTGCGCGGTGACGTGACCGTGGAACTGGATGACTGTGTGCGCCGCATTACAGAGGCTCTGCAACAGGCCGGTCTGGAAAAAGACGCCCTGGTGATCTTCTCCAGCGACAACGGTCCCGTGCTGGATGACGGCTACAGGGATTTCGCCGTCCGGGACAACGCCACCCATTCCCCCGCCGGCCCCTTCCGCGCAGGCAAATACAGCATTCTGGAAGGAGGTTCCCGCATTCCGTTTATCGTCAAATGGCCCGGCGTGATCAAACCCGGAACCACGAGCAAAGCCCTGCTCAATCAAATGGATTTGGGGGCCTCCCTGGAACAGCTGCTGGCCCCCGGCAAGGCCAATTCCTTCCGCGACTCTGAAAACGTGATGCCCGCCCTTCTGGGCAAATCCGCCAAGGGGCGTGACTACCATGTCATCAACAGCACCGGCAAGGCATTGGCGATTCGCCACGGCAAATGGAAATTCATTCCCGCCGGCGTGGCCATTCGCGACGGCATCAACGGAGCCTCCGCAAAAATGAGCAAGTCCCCGGAAGGAGGAAGCCTCTTTGACCTGGAAAAAGACCCGAAGGAACTTGACAACGTAGCCTCCCAGCATCCGGACATTTGCGAACAGATGAAAGCCAAGCTTGAGGAAATCCGCCAGAGGCCCGAAACCAAGGCTGACCAGGAGGACCTGCTTCCCTTGGACGACTAACATCCATTCGGGCCAGATCATGAGAGAATCCGCCACATGCTCCCAATGCGGCCACGGGTACACCTACCCGGCCGGACTGGACGCCAAAACCGGCATGCGCTGCCCGGCGTGCGGCCTTCTGATTCACGTTACAACGGGGCTTCCCTTCGGGGAAGCCTCCTCTTCGCCATCCGGCCGCAAACCGGAAAACGCCATGAAAACGCACCCCGCCCTGCCTCCCGTCAGAAAAAAGCGGACGTCTTTCTCCGGACGCGATACTGACGAACGCGGCATCCGGCAGGAAAACCTGCCGCAGCGGCCAGCCGCAGCATCCGGCCGCCGGATTCCCGCTACATCATGGCTGGCATGGGGGCTGTCCCTGATCGCGTTGATTCTGGCCTTTATTTTCCCCTCCTACGGAAACGGTTCCACAGATCCGCTGTACATGCTTCAGTGCCTGCCCTCCATGGTATTCGGCTGCACTGCGGCCATCCTTTTCATCCAGGGCCTGGCGGCTATGCGCCGCTAAAAAACAAAGCCTGCGGCCCCATCCGGGGCCCATGCGGCAGCCCCGCCCCAAAAACGGCCGGAATGCCTGGTTTCCATGCCCCTTTCCGCGGAACCGGGCTTTTAGGCTTGCCTGTCAAATGAACAGATTTTAAGTTACGTCCCGGTAAACGTTATGGAACGGGAGGCAGAGGCGAAGGACAACCTGTGGAGGGCCAGACTGGATGCCGTCCTGATGCACAGGATATGGGGTTCCCTTATTTTCCTGGGCATCGTTTATATTATTTTCTTCCTGAGCTTCGCTATCGGGGATCCTCTGGTCAGGCTCATCCAGACGGGTACCCAGCTGTTCAGCGTCTGGGCCTGCCGCATGCTGGAACCGTGGCCCCGCCTTCAATCCCTGCTGGGGGAAGGCGTGGTAGGAGGCGTGGGCGGCGTACTGGCCTTTCTGCCCAACGTGGTTCTCCTCTTCGGGGCCATTACCGTTCTGGAAAACAGCGGATACATGATGAGGGTTTCCCGCCTGATGAGCCGCATCATGAAAATCATGGGGTTGAACGGCAGCAGCTTTGCCCCCCTCCTGCTGGGATTCGGCTGTTCGGTTCCCGCCATCCTGTCCACCAGGAGAATTGAAACGCGCAGCGACCGCCTGGTCACCATCGCCGTGCTGCCCATGATGAGCTGTGCGGGCCGCCTGCCGATCTACATGATGTTCGTCTCCGCCCTGTTTCCCTCCCGCCTGCAGGCCCCCGTGCTGTTCGGGATTTATGCCAGCGGCGTCCTGCTGGCGCTGTGCTGCGCCCGGCTTCTGAAAAACACGCTTTTCAAGGCGCCCCAGAGGGATTCCCTCCACCACATGAAGCGCCTGCGCCTCCCCTCCCTGCGGAAGGTGGGCATCCTGATGTGGTCACGGGCCTTCATGTACGTCCGGAAAGCAGGCACTTTCATTCTTGGGGCCTCCATCATCCTGTGGTTTCTGAACACCTACCCCAGGCCGGAAGAAAACACGGCGCCGACAAACGCAGCGGCCATGGAACATTCCTACGCCGGACAAATAGGCCATTGGATGGAACCCGTCACGCAAGTGGCCGGATTTGACTGGAAAATCAATTCCGCCCTGGTAGGAGCCTTTGCCGCCAAGGAAATTTTCGTCACCCAGATGGGTATCCTTTATGCGGTGGAAGACGGAAATTCGGTCCCGGCTGCCCAGCAGACATTGAACGCCCGCCTTAAAGCCAGCTACACCCCTCTCCAGGGCATCAGCATCATGATATTCTGCCTGATTGCCCTGCCCTGCATCGGCACCGTCACCGTCGCCAAGAGGGAAGCGGGCACCTGGTGGTTCGCTCTGGCTCAATTCGGCGGATTGACCCTCCTGGGTTTTGCAACGGCTACGCTGATCTACCAGGCAGGGCTCCTTCTGTAAGGGCCAGCCATAAAGAAACCGGAAGCAGGGAATACCCCCCGGAGGAAGAAAAAATGAACCTCGTGGAAAAAGAGGCATTTACGATGAACTTCCGCAAGTTCTCCTGCTCTACGGTCAAGTTATCACAACCTCGCCATCATCCGGCCACGAAAGCCGCAGCATAACACCATGCATGGCCGTGCAAGCCTCCCCTCCGCAACAATCCGGAATCAGTATGCATCGGCTGAAGCCTTTCCTGTTTTTTTCAAGCCGCCCGGGTATCCTTTTCCGTTTGCAGAGGGGGGGAACAACCTGCGGCAAAAAAAGATCATGCAGCCATTTCCGGAAAATCAATGCCCTTTTGACAGGGAGTAATCAAAAAAGGGGCACCAATTATCCATTCGGTAATCTTTGCCCTGGATATGGGCCTTAACCTCATCTCCCTGGGAATCCCTCAGACAGCCCCGCGCCCCCGTCCGCGGACCGGAAAGACGGTGCTCATTAATCGTCATCCCATAGCGTAGACGCCCTTTCCCCGGGTCCTTCTCCGTCAACAGCTGTACCGCATTCTTCCCCACCAGCCGGACAGACTTGATGGCAATATCCTCTCCCTCAGCCCCCACAAGGGAAAAACCATAATTGCCAGGATCGTCAACCGTCTTCGTGTCCAGAACCAAAGGGGGGCAGGGAGCATAAAATGCCACTTCCACCGTCCAACCCTTTCCGGACTTCCTGATTTTATGGGTCAGGGGATGCACGGGTTTCCAGTCCGCCCCATCCAACAGGACTTTCTTCATGACATAGCCCACATACTCCCCATAAAGGCGGGACATGGGCGCCGTCAAATGGACTCCGTCGCTATACTCGAAATGATACATCGGGGTCGTCATCACATACCGGCTGTCCTTCTCCAAAGCCATCTCCAGCTGTTCCAGGGCAATAGCCGGATAATCCGTAGGATTAAACTGATAATAATTCAAATGGGAACCAACCTGATAGCCGAAACAGACCACATCGTTTTTCTGCCCGGTCACGGCCCTGGCGTCATGATTTATGTCCCTGATCAGCTTTTCCATTTTTTCCCGGTACCATTCCCTCGTCTTTCTGTCCTGGTGATCCGTCTCTCCCTGGGTCCAGATAAACGCAGGCATGGAAAGGGTCTTCCCTTCCCGGTCAGCCAGTATTTTGGCGGCCTTCAAATCATCCAAAATGCGGTTGTAGGCTCCAGTTCCCCTGCCCAGGGAACCAAGGCTCGCCCCACCCACTCCCGTCGCAGAACAAATCAACCGGATACGGGAAGCCGTAACGGGAGAATAATGCTGCATCAGGCGGAACAAACGACAGGCAGCCCCGGATACGGGAGTTTCGCCGCGCGGACCGTTCACTCCTTCCTCCAGAGGAACCAGCATCTTGCGGTCACTGCCGTTCTCATACGCTCTCACCCCTCCCCTGAACATATACAAGCCCCCTTCCTCCTGCTTTTCCGTTACAACGGGCTTAGCCGTCCAGCCCACAGAAAGGGATTGACCGTAAGAAGTTAAATAATTCCAATCCGCCCACTCTGTTTTCCGGGAAGCACAGATGGATGCGGAAGCCGCCGCAGCCATGTGGAAAGCAAGCAAAATCAAGGTAACAGGAATATTCATCAGATAATTCAACGGACTCTGTCCGTGAACATACGTTAGCCGTTCCCTCTTTTTATCAATTCCTGAACACAAAGCTGTCCATCCATTGCTGCAGTACCATTACGCCAGGAAATACGGAATTGCCGTTCCAGCCGGGTCCACGCCATGTTTCGGTACCATGCCGTACCGGCAGGAAAACGCATTCAATATACCAACGGGATTTTTTATCCTCCAAAAGAAAGGCGGCAGAAACATTCTCCGTATTGAATAAACAACATGAACCATTTCCCGTCTATCAACGCCATATCCGCCTCCATCTGCCTTCTGGGATGCGGACTCGCCCTGCCTGTTTTCTCCCAACAGCCGGAAAAAGGAAAACCCGATGCCGCCCACATTTCCAAAACAAAAGCTGACTGGTGGAGCCAGAGGCACGCCCTGTTAAAGCAGACCCTGGCGGAAACACCATGCCAACTGCTGTTTATCGGCGATTCCATCACCCACCGCTGGGAAACCGACGGCAAAAAAATATGGTCTCAATATTTTTCCCCCTATGCTCCTGTCAATTTCGGCATAGGAGGTGACAGGACGGAACATGTATTGTGGCGCATTGACGATTCTGCCCTTAAAACGCCTCATTCCCCCCAAGTATGCGTTATCATGGTGGGCACCAATAACACAGGGCAATACAAAGGCAGGCAGACCCCGCAGGAAACGGCGGAGGGTATCCGGGAAATAGCTTCCCGGGTCCATCGGCTCCACCCCGCCACTGAAATCATTCTTCTGCACATCTTTCCCCGGGGGAAAACGGCGGAAGACCCCCTGCGCATCCAAAATGAAATGATCAACAGGGAGCTGGACAAAACAAATATGCCGAGAGTCCATGTCGTCAACATTAATTCCGCATTCCTGGACAAGGACGGCACTTTCCTGCCGGGAATTACCGGGGACCTCGTCCACCTTACAGAAAAAGGCTACCGTCTCTGGGCGGACGCACTGCTGCCGGAAATCAAAAAATACATGAAGTAAGTCCGCTACCCCCTTCCGCCCGGCTCGACGGCCAATTCGGCCTCATCTGCGCAGAAGCGGCCAGCCAATCATGGTTGTCACTCCCGCACATAAAAAACCGGAGGGATTATTTTCCCTCCGGTTTTCGGATACGGCCGTTAAAACCGTTTAGATTGTCTTAATCACGGAAGAGTCGTCATCATCCCTGTCCTCGGCAGAAGCGGCCTTCCTGGTGGGAACAGGCGTCTTCCTGACCTTTTCCAGAGCCTTGTCCACCGCCGCAATCACCTTGTCTTCCCCGGTCTTCTGACTGGACAACTCATTATAAATCTTTTCCTTGGCCTCATAATCGGCCTTGGCTGCCGCATCGCCGGGATTGGCCTTGAACTTGTCCTCCGCCTTGAACAAGGCCTCCTCCGCAGCCTGGAACTTTGGTTCCACCGCGTTTCTCTGGTCTTCCGCAGTCTGCTTGATGCGGCCCAGCAGGCGAATCACATACGGGCGGTTGCTGAGTCTCTTGAATGCGGAAACCAGAAACTGGCGGCGTTCGCTGGTTTTGGCATCCGCAATAAGGGGGTCAAACAACTTGAGCGTGGCGTTGTCATCCCGGTCACGGTCCACGGAGAGTACGCGGAGAATCGAATCATGGGCCTGGGAACGCACGCGTTCATGCAGGGATTCGTCTTTCCAGGCCTTGAACAGGTACGGAACGGCGTCATCCGTATTCCAGTCCCCCCAGGCGGTAATGATGGCAAGCGCCTTTTTGGTATCCTCCTTATAGCTCTTTTCCATCATGTCCAGCACCTTGGGATCACCGGTGCGGGCCAGCAGCTTGTAGAGCATTTTGATGTTTTCCTCCGGCATATCTTTCTGATACTGGAGCAGTTTGGAGGAAAGCGCCTTGCGCTTGGCTGGAGGAGCTTCGTCAATCAGGTAGCGCGCCGTACGGAAAGCGGAGGAAATCAAATCCGGGGAAGCATCCTTCTTCTGGAGGATCTTCATCACGTCGTCAAGGTCGTCCAGCTTCATGGCAAAACGCATGTACTTGAGCACCACGGCCTGCTTGTCCTGGATCTTCTTATTCTTGCTTTCGCTGATGGAAGCGTACAGGTCTTTCAGCATGTCGCGCATGGCGGGGCTGGAAGACTTGGCCAAAAGGGTCACCATCATGGAATATTTTTCCTTACTGTACCTGCCGACATTTTTTTTCATGTCTTCCACCACCTGGCGGGCAATGTTGTCATCCATCTGGGCCATGATGGAAACCAGGTGGGCGGCGCCGGGCCAGTTTTCCCTGTTGCCCTTGACTCCCCTCACATTGGCGAGCAGCAGAGCGGCATCCTCCGCGTCGGGAACGACTTTCACATCCGGGACACGGCTGAGATTCTTGGAGTCAAACAGACGGCTGCGGCCCAGTTTCCCGCCTTCCACGACCAGCGCATTCAAGCGGGCGTTCTCACCTTCCACCTTTTCTTTCTTGCTGTTGGTGCTCCATGCATAAATCCCTACGCCGGCAGCGATGACAACCAAAGCGCATACCCCATAAATAACACCCCGCAGCAGGGATTTGGATTTATCCACGGAAGCGGCCATATCCCGGGCGGATTCCGTTCCGGCGGGAGGCTGAATACCGCCGTCGCCCGCCGGAGGAGCGCCAGCGGCAGGGGAAACTCCCTCGGCGACCACAGGCTGGGGAACCGCAGCGGGAGCCACGGAAGAAGCTGGTGCTGCCCCCACGGGGGATTTTAATACTTTCAGCTTGGGAACGGCGCTTTCCGGAGCGGCGACCGGGGATTTTTCCGCCGCAGCGGGAGCCGCGGCCGTCTTGAAAACTTTCAATTTGGGAGCCCCCCCCGCAGGAGCAGGCTCCGGAACAGACGGTTCCGGGGTCTGCACAGCCGCAGGCGCTACCCCTGCGGCCTGGGCCAGAGCAGCGGCCTGAGCCTCCGCCAGGGCTTTCTGGGCCTCCGCTACCTTGGCAAGGGCATCCTGAATCTGGGCGTCCACGGAAGGCTCGGGCTGCGGAGCGGAAGCGGCTTCCTTTTTCTCCAGCTCCGCCGCAAGGCGCGCTCTTTCCTCTTCGGCAGCTACACGGGCGGCCTCCTTTTCTGCGGCAATGCGCGCGGCTTCGGCAGCCTCCTGCTCCGCCTTGATTCTTGCGGCTTCCTGCTCGGCAGCTATTCTCGCCGCCTCCTTTTCGGCAGCAATACGGGCGGCTTCCTGCTCGGCAGCCGCTTTTTCCGCAGCAATCCTGTCCGCTTCCGCCTGTTCCGCTGCGCGGCGGGCGGCTTCCTCCTGCTCCTGAGCCAGCTTGGCCTGCAACTCAGGAGTGAGAAAACGCGGCTTGACAACCTCCACGCCTTCCGCGGCGGGAGAAACAAACTTTACCTTGGGTGCGGCCGCAGGGGCTGCCGTTACCAAACGGCGTCGCAATTTGGGAGGTTCCGGCGAAGAAGGGGTTCCTGTCTGATCGGTCATCGTGATAAAATGGCTGGGAAATTGGAGTGATTTTATACGATTCCGCGGCCCCCTGCAACCTCAAAATACCGTCTGGAAAACGGGCGGGGAACAGCCGCCGTGCGTGGTTCAACAGGCAGATTGCGAAAAAAGGCTTCACCCGGGATATAACATGGAAAAGCGTTTAAATATCCCGCGTATTCTCCCGCAAAATCATAAAAAACACAATATGTTAACAACAACAATCATGAATAAAGTAAAGCGCCCGTAATAGAACTTCAAGAATACGTACCAGTCATTTAAGAATCCTCTTAAAAAATGTTATAACACATATACTTTTTTCTTGCCAGACCAAGGATGATTAGTTAAATAAATAACCACTCGTCAACATCATGAATTCCAACGACAGTACCAAAAATAAGAGGCGCTACACGCCTGAAGAAAAACAATCCGTTCTTGATTTCATTGCTGAACGGAAAACCCAAAACAAAAGGGGTGCCCAGAAAGAAGCCGCCGAACGCTTCGGCATCAGCACGGTGACCATCTCAAGCTGGATGAAGGCATCCAAGGCCAAGCGCGGCCGCAAGCCCGGCACCAAAAATACAACTGCTCCCAAAACACAGCCTCTCGCAGCCGCCCAACCCGCCGACCTGCGCCGCCTGGCGGCCGTTCTGGAAGAAATCGCCGACCTTGAAGCCCAGACAGCCAAACTCGACGCCCTGCGCGCTGAAGCGGAGGAACTCAAGAACAGGCTGACTGCCAAGCAGGCCTGATTGCTTTTATTCCTTCCTTTTCCGGAAAACCGGCTTCCCCTGACAAGGGAAGCCGGTTATTTTCTTTACGGAGATCGCGCTTGCCCCCCCGGAACAATTCCTTTAATATCCGCCGTCGTGACTCAACCCGCCCACATTGCTCCCGCGAGTCAGTCTGTGGAAGGCATGTATGCCGACTACTTTCTGGATTACGCCTCGTATGTCATTCTGGAACGGGCCGTACCCAAGATCAATGACGGGTTTAAACCTGTGCAGCGCCGTATTCTGCACGCCATGGACCGCCTGGACGACGGGCGTTATAATAAAGTGGCTAATATCGTGGGAGACACGATGAAATTCCATCCGCACGGCGACCGTTCCATTGCAGACGCGCTGGTGGGGCTGGGACAAAAAGGGCTGCTTATCGACACGCAGGGGAACTGGGGCAATATTCTGACAGGCGACCCCGCAGCGGCTTCCCGCTATATTGAAGCCCGCTTTACCTCCTTTGCGCGTGATGTAGTATTCAGCCCCAAGGTCACGGAATGGCAGCTCTCCTATGACGGCAGGAACAAGGAACCGGTCAGCCTTCCCGTCAAATTTCCCCTGCTTCTCGCTCAGGGAGCGGAAGGCATCGCCGTGGGGCTTTCCAGTAAAATTCTTCCCCACAACTTCAATGAGTTGATTGAAGCCTCCATCGCCTACTTGCGCGGCCAGCCCTTCCAGCTTCTGCCGGACTTTCCGACCGGAGGCGTGATGGATGCCACCAACTACCGTGACGGAGAACGAGGAACGGGCCGCGTCCGCATCAGGGCGCGCATCCTCACGGAATCGAAGAAACTTCTCCGCATCACGGAAATCCCGTTCGGCGTCACCACGGAAATCTTAATTGATTCCATTGTCTCCGCTGCGGAAAAGGGAAAAATTAAAATCGCCCGCATTGAGGACAATACGGCCCAGCATGTGGACATCCTGGTCCATCTCCCGGCCGGAGCGGATCCGGAGCAGACGAGGAAAGCCCTGTTTGCCTTCTCCGCCTGTGAAGTCAGCATCTCCCCGAATGCCTGCGTCATTGTGGAGGAAAAACCCAGGTTCATGTGTGTTAGCGACATCCTGCGCTACAATACGGACTCCACCAAGGAAATCCTGCGCCAGGAGCAGGAAATCCGACTCAAGGAACTGAACGAGGCGTGGCACCAGGCCAGCCTGGAAAAAATATTCATTGAAAACCGCATCTACCTCTCCATAGAAGATTCCGAAACGTGGGAAGAAGTGCTCGGCACCATTGACCGGGAATTGCAGCCGTTTGCATCCCGGCTGCGCGCCCCCATTACCAGGGACGACCTGGTAAGGCTGACGGAAATCAAAATCAAGCGGATTTCCAAATTTGACGCTTTCAAGGCGGACCAGCACATCCGCCAGCTTGAAGAGGACATCGAACAAACGCAGAAGAACCTCAACCAGCTTACCAAATTCACTATCCGCTGGTTTGAAGCCCTGCGTAAAAAATACGGCGCCGCCTATCCGCGGAAAACGGAAATTTCCTCCTTCGGCTCCGTAAACCGCGCGCAGGTGGCTGTTGCCAATGAAACATTGTATATTGATGACGAAGGCTTTGCCGGTTACGGTGTCAAGAAGGGAAACCCTGTCTGCAAATGCTCCACGCTGGATGACGTGTTGATCATTGACAATGCAGGCGTGCTCAAAATCGTGCGGATTCAGGACAAATTTTTCGCTGGTAAAAATCCCCTTTATATTTCCGTCATCAAAAAAGGGGACGACCCCGTGTTCAACCTGATTTACCGGGACGGAAAAGACGGCCCCGTGTACGCCAAGCGTTTCCGCATAGGAGGGTTCACCAGGGACAAGGAATATCCGCTTACCCGAGGCGCAAAGGGAACGCGCATCTTCCACTTCTCCGTGCATGAAACGGAGGAAAACAGTTCCCAGATAAGCGTAAACGTTTATCTGAAAGCCGTTCTGAAACTCCGTAACCTGATCAGGCCCTTCCATTTCGCGGACCTGAGAATCAAAAACCGCGGTGCCCAGGGAAATATCATTACCAGGCATCCTGTGGAACGCGTCTCCCGCATCATGCCTCCGGCCAAGTCCGGAAATGAGGAAACGGAAGGGCCAACAACCGCTCCTTCCGCAACAGCGGAACGGACGGAAGGCTCACCCGCCCCCTCCGCGGAAACGCTGCATCCTGAAACAGCCCCACATTTGGAGGAACCGCCTGCCGATCCGCCGCTGGAACAGGGCTCCCTGTTTGACTCCTGAAACGTTTTCAATCTCTTAAAATGGAAATATCCATGCCTGACTATCCATTTTCGGCTTGCCACAACGGGCCATCTTCTGTAGATATGGGCCACCTCATTACCATGCCGCTTTAGCTCAGTGGTAGAGCACCCGCCTTGTAAGCGGACGGTCGTCAGTTCAAATCTGACAAGCGGCTCCATCATAACCCGCTCAAGGTCAACCCTTGAGCGGGTTGCTTTTATGAGGCGTGCGCCATTACTCGTTCCCATGAATTTCCGGCGTGCCGCTTTTGAACATTCATCATCCATTCATATCTCCGGCGGAATGCGGCAGCCGCAGGAAGCAAAGTGGGACGCAACATCTGGCAAGAGGACATTCCACCCACAGGCATCCCCGTCAACTTCCGGCAGCGAAGGGCCATTCCCGGAGCGGGAAGAAGGTTCCGTTGGCGATAACGCCGCCTCAGCAAGCCGTTTCCCCCCTTGAATACGCCTCCATTGCCATTTCGACCAAGGGAACCATGATTCAAGCCAATGGATACTACAGAAAGAAAGATGGCCGCGGCTATCCTCCGGTTTGAAGACAGCCGCGTTACCGGGCCGTATTCCCTGCGCGTTTCCCGCCTTCCCGCCGCCGACAAGGGCGGCAAGTGGGAGATTTGCGGTATTTGCGACGGCATTGAACCGGCCGTGTTTAACAGATTGAAGGCCCTGCTGGATGCCGGAAGGCGTGAAGAGGCCTGGGAAGGTTGCCTGCAATACGTCCTGGACAATACCGCAGCCGTGCGTTCCTGGCTGGGTTCTGACGCTTTTCCGGCCACGGAGTTTATGTTGCGGGATCATTTTTTCAATTCCGGGAGCAGGAATACCGGGAAGATTTTGCAGCGCGCGCTGAATGTCCACGGCGCCGGGCTTGTGGTGGACGGCATCCCGGGAAAACAAACCCGGCAGATGTTGCAAACCGTTCTCGCCCAAACGGGAGAGTCCGAATTTCTCTCCACTCTGAACGAACGGCGCAAATCATTTTACCATTCTTGCAAACAGTTTCCCGTGTTCGGCAAAGGATGGCTGAACCGCAGCAATGAGGCATACCGGTTCGCACAATCCCTGGTTTAGGGAAGTTCCTGCAAAAAAACTCCCGGAAAAGGAGTGCAGGAGAATTCAACCATTGTTGCAGCAACCTGTTTCCATGCGCCGGATGCCATGAAAGAGCCTCCGTGCGGACATCCGCACGGAGGCTCTTTCATTAACACGATCAGGAAAACGCTTCGTCCCCCACAAACGCTCCCAGCAGACGGCAAAACCGGGAAGCAGGTAATTTTACCAATCTCCCGTCCCCCCGCTTGCCATGCTGGGTCAGAATCCAGGGCAGGGAAAGAATCTCCCGTTTATAAGCCAGCAATTCCCGTACATCTCCCGCCAGAAAATGGAGATGCCAGGCATCACACCGGACCGGCTCAAACCGGAAGCGGACATCGACAATCTTTCCGAAAGATGCGGAGGAATCCACCCTGCGCGCCATCAGGACAAGCTCCGGAGTACGGACATAGACATCCTGGCGGCGGCCGTCTTCCTCCATTTCCTCCACCCTCCGGCCTGCAGCCAGATAATAGGAAAAGGCGGCAGATAAAGCGTTCATACCCAGTTTTTCTTATGACGCCTCAACCGCTGGCGCACCGGACGATTCCCGTCGGAACGGCTCCTGAAAAACCGTTTTTCCCTAAAACCGCCGGAGCAAAAGATCGGACGGCACCCAGTCATTTGCCCTGCCGGATTTTCTGGATAACCGGAGGCATCTCCGTTTTCGGCTGTTTCTGGAAGCAGGACAAATGCCCCGGTTCCAGAACCAGGCAGGAATCGTCCCTGCATATCTCCGCCCGCTCTGCAGTCACGTCTACGGTATACCCGCAGCCGGAGAGGAGAGAAGACGCCGCATAAGCCGCTCCGGCCAGAACCACCCACAAGAGACGTTCCCACCAGGTCAATCCGGAACGTGTTCCGCTTTTTTCATAAGCGTTTTTCATGCCCTGTTTTCCTGCCTCCAAAGCCGCTTTCTTTTGTTCTTCTGTCAAATTGAAGTTCATTTGAGAGAGGGGGTAAGGGATTCCTGGAATTCTCGCGCATGTTGTGCCGCAACGGTTCCGCGGGAAAAAATGGCGCTGCGGCAGGACTGTTTATTGCTATTCATTTTGTTCATTTTTTTGTTTATTGCCCGGAAACTGGCCTTTACCGGCATGGAACCGGCGGTGACATCAGACCGCTCCCAGACACAGACATCCTTGCCCTGCCCTTGGGGCGGGAGCAACACGCCTGATACGTCCGGGAACAAGGAATATTCCGCCAGAGACAAACGCCGGAATTTCCGCCGCGGATAACAAATACCCTGTTGAAAACGGAACCGGTTCATGCTAGTCTCTTCCCTGCTATGGCAAAACCGGCTCTGGGGAAAGGCTTTGACGCCCTTATCAATCAAAATCTGTCTCGTGAATCCTTGGCGGCTCCCCAGGCGGGAGACGTTGTGCATCAACTATCCCATGCCGCCATTATTCCCAGCTCCCTGCAGCCGCGCGCCATTTTCACGCCGGAACAACTGGCGGAACTTGTAGATTCCATCAAGGAACACGGCATCATCCAGCCTTTAATCGTCCGTAAAACGCAAAGCGACAAATATGAACTGATTGCCGGGGAAAGGCGCTGGAGAGCCTCCGGCATCCTGGGGCTGTCCACCGTGCCCGCTATCATCCGGGAAGCTTCCGATAAGGACGTGCTGGAACTGGCCCTGATTGAAAATCTTCAGCGAGAAAACCTCAGCCCGCTGGAAGAAGCCGCCGGCTACATGCGCCTGAAAACGGAGTTCCGCATGAAGCAGGGGGACATCGCCAAGCGCGTAGGTAAATCCCGCGCCGCCGTGGCCAACAGCATGCGGCTGCTCGACCTGCCTCAACCGGTTCAGGACATGCTGGGCAATACCTTTATCAGCGTAGGGCATGCCAAGGTACTTCTCTCCCTCAAAAACAAGGACCAGCAAATCCAGCTTGGGCGCGACATCGTCAACAAGGGCTACACCGTCCGCCAGACGGAGAAGGCTATTCAGAAGATGCTCAACCCGCCGGAGCCGGCTCCCGTTAAAAAACCGTCCTCCCCTCAATATAAGAAAATTTCCAGCATCCTCGCCAAACAATTCGGTACTCCGGTGAACATTTCCGGCCAGGGAAGCCGGGGGGCCATTGAAATCACCTTCTCCAGCAAAGCGGAATTCATCCGCATCCTTGAGCTTCTGGGCCAGGATGAATGGCCTGATTCCAAGTAAACTTCCCCCCCCTTTTTCCATGACGCCCCGCATCGGACTTCTCCTGTTCACGGCCCTGCTGATGCAGTGCGAAAACCCCGTGGAAACGCCCGTGCCCGGTAAGGAAACCGTTCCCGCGCAAATCCGGCAAACGAATTGTTTCAACGGAGGAAACGCTCTGTTCCACGCCGCGCGGATAACGGAAATGGGGAATCGTGCTTCAGGCACTCCCGGCTACCGCAGGCAGATGGACTACCTGAAGGAGGAACTGGCCAAATGCGGCTGGACCTGCCGGGAACAGGCTTTTGAAAAGGAAACGCCCCAGGGCCCCGTCCGGTTCGTCAACCTGAGGGCCCGTTTTGGCAAGGCTCCAAACTTCCTGGATCCGGTTCGGGGCCTGCTGACCTGCCACATTGACACCAAGCGGGGCATCGACGGATTCACCGGCGCCAATGACGGGGCATCGGGAGCTGCGGCCATTCTGGAGACAGCCCGCATTCTGTCCGGAGACCCCGCACGCGCCGGAAATTTGGAGCTTGTGTTTTTTGACGGGGAAGAAAGTTTTGCGGAACATATGGACAGCGACGACGGCCTGTACGGCTCCAGGCATTACGCATCCTCCATGCGGCAGCCGCTTCCCGAATGGATGATCAATTTGGACATGGTGGGGCGGCAGGGTAAAAAGATACGCATCCCGGCCATGACGCCCCAATCCATGTACCGGGTTTATTCCCGCGCCATCCGTGAACTGGGTTATTCCCCGGAGGAATGGGGAGTATCCGGCTATGCCATCCTGGATGACCACGTTCCTTTCATGGAGCGCGGCGTGGACACGTTGAACCTGATTGACGACTTCCAGGACGGCAACTGGTGGCACACCTCCAAGGATAACATCGGCATTCTGGGCGAAAAATCCTTCCAGCAAACCGGGGAAATGACCCTTCACATCCTCCGGCAACTGCTTCCCGGCCCGCCCTCCGCCTGACCAGGCAGCTCTGACCCTCCAATTATCCCTGTCCCGCCATGTCCTTCAACTCTCCCTGGCTGCTGTGGGCTCTCTTTGCAGCCTCCGTTCCCATCATCATCCACCTGGTCAACCGGTGGCGGCACCGTTCCGTCCCCTGGGCGGCCATGGAATTCCTTCTCCGTGCGGCCAGGGAAACACGTGGAACAAAAAAACTGCTGCACTATCTGATTCTGGCGCTGCGCGTGATGGCTGTGGCGGCACTGGTAACGGCCTTTGCGCGGCCCCTGCTCGGAAGCTTTTTCGGCTGGGGGAGCTCCGGATTGAATGAAGTCCTGCTGGTTCTGGATCGTTCCGCTTCCATGGATGCCCGGCCGGACAAAACCAGCTCCCTCCGGGATGCCATCCCCCCGCTGGTGGAATCCACGTTCGCGCAGCTCGGCCACTGCCGCCTGTCCCTGCTTGATTCCGCCACCGGAACCGTGACCCAGATTCCCGCTCCGGAAGCCCTGGCGGATCTGACTGTAAGCAAGACAACGGATGGAGGCGCGGATATTCCGGCACTTCTGCAAAAAGCCATCCCGTACCTGGAAGAATCCGGCGCAGGAAAGACGGAAATCTGGATTGCCTCGGACATGCAGGCCTCTTCCTGGAAGCCAGACTCCCCTCTCTGGCCCGGTGTGCGCCAGAGGCTGGCCGCCCTTCCCCTGCCCCCTTCCATCCGCATCATGGCCCTCCGCGACAGGCCGGAAAGCAACCGCGGCATCAGAGTCCGGCAGGCTCAGGTAAATAACGGGAAACTGGTGCTGGACCTGGAAGTGCTGCGGCAGGGTTTCAACCCCAACCAGCCGGAGGACGTGCCGGTGCAGCTTTCCGTGGATAACGCCTCCTCCTCCGCCACGCTGCAACTGGCAGGGGAAAACACCTCCATCCGGAAAGAAATACCCCTGCCGCAGGGCAAAGAATCCGGCTTCGGCTTCGTTGCGCTGCCTCATGACGACTTCATCAGGGATGACATTTCCTTCTTCACCTTCGCCCCCAAGCCTCTCGCCAACATCCTGATTTTCGGTCCTTCGGGAGAAGTGGGAAAAACCCTTTCCCTGATGTCCGCCCCTCCCGGCCTGCCCGGCAGGAAAGCAACGATGCCCGGCAATACGCGGGAAGCTCAGGCTAATCTGGCCTCCCAGTCCATGGTCGTCTGGTACGGGCCGCCGCCGCGCGCGGAAATGGAAAAAAAACTCCAGACATTCATTGAAGAAGGAGGAATAGCCCTTTTCCTGCCTGACGACACGGAACACGGAACACGGCATTCATTCCTGGGCGTTTCCTGGGGCGCGACGGAGACGGCTCCGTCCGAACAATACTACCGTCTGGAAACGTGGGACCGGCAAAGGGGATTCCTCCGCGACGGTTCCGATCAGACACCCATCCCCGCCAACCGTCTCCGCGCCGTGCGTAGAAAACCCCTGCTGGGCAAATACCGCACTCTGGCCTCCTGGGATGACGGTTCCTGCGCTCTGGCCCAGGTCAGGGCCGGAACGGGGTCCGCTCTGTTCCTGGGAACGCTGCCCAGATATTCCTGGTCCAACCTGGCGGACGGCCACCTGCTGCTCCCCCTGCTCCAGCGCATGGCGGACCGGGGGGCGGAACGCTTTTCCACCTCCATTTCCCTACGGGTGAATGACGCCTCCCTGCCGCAATCCGCCACGGACATCCCCGTGCGCCTGGATAATGCCCAGGGAAGCCACCCCTCCGGTTCTCCGGCCGATACGGCGGGCGTGTACCGACTGGGAGCACAGACCTACGCCGTGAACCGCCCCTGGCCGGAAGACATGCCTGACCAGATTACGGATGAAAAACTACACCTCCTTCTGCCGGAAGCTTCCATCAGTTCCATGCAGAGTGCAGAGGAAGCCCCCTCCCTGGTGCAGGAAGCATGGAAGCTCTTCCTGTTCTTCGTCCTCGCCTGCCTGCTGATGGAAGCCCTCCTGTGCCTGCCCGGCCAGACGGCCAAACGCCCCTCCCCCACCACCCGTCCATGAACCTGAGCCTTCAACCTACTGCGTCAAGCGTCATCCTGACCGCCCTGGTTATGGCGGCCGGCATCTGGATGAGCTATATCTCCTGCAAGCGCAACCGCCGGCCGCTGACATTCAAACTGGAAATTCTTCGCCTGGCAATCCTTGGCTTCATTTGCTTCCTGCTCTTCCAACCGGAATGGATCATCACCTCCGCCCCGCAGGAAAAACCCAAGGTTTCCATTCTGGAGGACCGCTCCGGCTCCATGGAAACGCAGGATGTTGAAATCTCCCCCCAGCATGTCGTCACACGCACGGCCTACGTGCAGGAACTGCTCAAGGGCAACAGTACGGAATTCCTTAAAGACACGCATGTAGTGGAATACGCCTCCTTCGGCGCGCCACCTGCGCCGGACTCTCCGGATTATGCCATGGCCGGCACAGACCTGGCCAAGCCGCTGGAGGACGCCATGCAATCCTCCGACAACCTCCGGGCGGTCATCATGTTCACGGACGGCAGCCACAACGCCTCATCCTCCGTGCTGACGCAGGCCCAGCGCATGCGCACCAGGGGCATCCCCCTGTTCATCATTTCCGCAGGCAGCCCGTATCCCCTCCCGGACCTGGCCCTTCAGGACGTGAAAGCCCCCACTTACGGCATCATCGGGGAAACGGTGCAAATACCCTTTACCATTAAAAGCACGCTGGGCAAAGAAACGCGCACCACGCTCATCATGACTTCCAGGGATACAGGAAAAACCGTCACCCGCACGGTCACCATTCCGGCCCAGGGGGAGGTATCCGACGCGGTTCTGTGGAAAATAGAAAAAGAAGGGGCGGAAACGCTGGAACTCAAACTCCCGGTCCAGCCCCAGGAACGGATGCACAATAATAACGCCTCTTCCTTCAGCATCTCCGGCAGGAGGGAATCCATCAAAGCACTGGTCATCGATACCCTGCCGCGCTGGGAATACCGCTTCATCCGGAACGCCCTGTACCGGGATCCCGGCGTGGACGTGCATACCCTGCTCTTTCATCCGGAACTGGAAGAAATGGGGGAAGGCCCCGGGTACCTGGTCAAATTCCCGGACAGGATGGAAGACCTGGCCCGGTATGACGTCATCTTCATCGGAGACGTGGGGCTGGGCTCCAAAGGGCTGACGGAAGAACAGGCCTCCCTGCTCAAAGGCATGGTAAAAAACCAGGCCAGCGGCATCGTCTTCCTCCCCGGCTACCAGGGCAGGCAAATGGAACTCCTGAAATCGGAACTGGGGGACCTGATGCCCGTTACATTCCTCAACACCAAGCCGGAGGGGACAACCCAGCCTTCCCCATCCCCCCTTATCCTGACGCCGGAAGGCCGCGGCTCCCTGCTTACCATGCTGGCGGATACGGAGGGTGAAAACGAAGAAGTATGGCGCAATCTGCCGGGCTTCAACTGGTACGCCCCCGTGGAACGGCCCAAAGCGGGAAGCACTGTCCTGGCCGTGCATGCGGCGGATAAGAATGCCTATGGCCGCATTCCTCTTATTGTCACCCAGTCCTGCGGCAACGGAAAAGTCCTCTTCATGGGAACGGATTCCGCCTGGCGATGGAGGCGAGGAGTAGAAGACAAATACCATTACCGTTTCTGGAGCCAGGTGGCCCGCTGGATGAGTTACCAGCGCAACATGGCCGCAGGGGAAAGAATCCGTCTGATTCCCACCCCGGAACGGCCCCGGCCGGGAGACACGCTGACCGTCACCGCCATGGTCTCCGACAAACTGGGGGCCCCTCTCCAGAATGGAGAGGTTTTTCTGGACATTACAACTCCGGAAGGAAGCTCCAGCCGCGTTCAAATGGACACTATGGACCATACATGGGGCTCCTTTACCGCCTCCGTCAAAATCAACCGTCCCGGCACCTGGAAGCTCACAGCTTCATCCTCTGCGGAACCGGATAAATCCGTTACGCTTCCCGTCATCACCATGAGTGAAACGCTGGAAAAAATAGGCAGCCCCGTCAATACCGCGCTAATGGAGGAAATGGCCTCCATCACACGCGGGCGCATGGTAAAAGCTGAGGAAATACAGCGGCTCATTAAGGAAATCAGGGATCTCCCGGTGCCGCCGCCCATGGAAACGCGCATCCTGCTCTGGTGCAACCCGTATACGCTCTCCATCCTCATCCTTCTGCTTACCCTGTTCTGGATAGGGAGAAAACTCAACGGCACCATTTGAGACGCAGGTTTCCCACACCTTCCCGGCAGGAGTTTTTCTTCCCTCCCTTCCCGTTATTTTCCCGCAGACTCCCTGTCCGCGGCAGCAGAAGCCGGCTGAGAAAATCTCAGCCTCAATCCCATTTTTTTCCAGGCCGCGACCATTTCCCCCTGTACATCCTCCGGAGTCTTCCCATCCAGCAAAACAGCACGCGCCTTCCCGCCGCCCTCCGCATCACGAACCCTCAAATAGCTTCTGAGGCGCTCCGCCTTTCCGCTCCCTTCCAGGTGGCTCCAGTAAACCATCCACAACAAATCGGCCCAATACTGAAGCGTTCCTCCCCTGGAGGAAACGCCATGCTCCGCGGCGGAATGTGCTGAATCCCTGGACAGCATGTCCGCCAGGGCCGGCAGAGCTTCTCTGCCCGTGCGGACGGCGCGCGGAACCATCGCGGCCAGCCTTTCCGGAATCTTCCGGAATACCGGCGCTTCCTTCTCCATGGGAAGAAAAGCCATGTACGCGGAAAAGCCGTCCACCAGCCAGTGATCCCAATCCATGGACTGCGCCGCCCAGTGCGTGACGGCAAAGCGCGGATCCAGTCCCGGCTTCAGCAGCTTTCCCTTTTTATCCCGCAACAGCAGAGCCGTGAAACTGGTAGGGGAAAACTTGAGATGCCCGTTCCGCAGGCCCGGAGCCCTGTTGAAATCCTCTTCCTGGAAACATACCCTCACCAGATACTTGCGGGAAGGCCGGCGGGCCACCGCCAGATTCAACGGAACAGCTGCCAGGGCGGACAGAATGGTTTCAAAACGCCGGGCAAGGATCATACGCTCCGCTTCCGGCAGCTTTCCGGGAGACTCCATGATGAAATGATCCGTTTCATACACACTCAGCTCCTCCGTCTCCTGCACGGTTTTCACCAGCAGGAAACCGGGAACAACCACCCTCTCCGGCCAGGGAGCATCCCAATTCGGCTCCAGGGGAACGTACCGTCTGCCGGAATCCCCCTGCACAGGAGGATTCTCAGCCCCCACATCAGTATCGGGGAGCGTCCCGCCAGACTTTACCCATTCCAGAATATATTCCTGGTCGGCTCCGGAAAAAATATTCTTGGGAACAGCCACCACGCGACCATCCTGAAGCTTCAAATCCACCTCCGCATCACGGACGGCCACCAGCACGGCTACGACGGTAGCGCCCCGGTCATTCGTCCAAATGCGCGCCCGGGCGCTTCCCGCCAGGCTCAGCCCTGCCAATACGGACAGAATCTTTACAGGTAAGGTCATAGGGTTCCCTTTGCCCGCACAAGCTACCACATTGTCCCGCGGACGCAACCCTTTTTCCGTCTCCCGTTCTTCCGGAACAGGTTCCTTGAAAAGAATATGGGGAAGGAATGCATCATCGCCTGTCCCCCGGAGGGGTTGACACGCTCCGGCAAAACCCATAATCTTATGGAAGAAAGGAAAAGAAGGCATGCATATCAGTCCCCTCAGAAAAAATATTCCGCTGACTGTCGTCACCCTGGCGGCTCTGGGCATCATGTTCTTCCTGTTTTTCATGCATCCCGCCCCTCCGGAAGAATCATTGGAATTCTATGCGCCGGACGGCAATATCGCGGGTTCCTTCCGGGTGGAAATCACGAATGCGCCTTCCAACCCCTCCTACACGGAAGTAAAAATCATTCCGGAAGACATGGAATCCTTCCAGCGGTTTTTGGCCCAGTTCCGCAACAAACCCGTTACTGCAAGAGTTCCCTCCCGCGGCAACCACATCATTGTTCCGGGCCGGGACATGCAATACGACGGAGTCCTGCGCCTGACCGGACATTGAGAGGTCAGGCAAACAGAAGCCATCTTAAAGTTGTTCTCCCTTTCCCACGTCCTTCGCCCACTTCCGGGCCAGGAAGGAACAAACCATCAACTGGAGCTGGTGGAACACCATGATGGGAATCACCAGCAGCCCGATGGGGGCTCCGGCAAAAATCACGTTCATCATCGGAATGCCGGTAGCCAGGCTCTTTTTGGAGCCGCAGAAAATAATCGCAATGCGGTCCTCGCGGGAAAAACGGAGCCTGCGTGAAAGGAAAGCCGTCAGCCACAGGGCCGCGGCCAGCAGGAGGCCGCAAAAAGCCAGCACCTCCACCAGGGAAAGCCAGGGCAGATTTTTCCATACGCCGTTAATCATCGCATGGCTGAATGCCGTGTAAATAACCAGCCAGATGGTGCTGTGGTCTGTCCAGGAAGTGAGGTTCCGGTGCGTGACTACCCATTTGCCAATCCAGCGCTGGGCGAACTGGCCGGCCACAAAAGGCACCAGAATAATATAGCAGATGTTCAGGAAAGTGGAAAAATCCACGCCCCCTTCCCCTCCGCGGGACCACACCAGCCCCACCAGCAAGGGGGTGAGGAACACCCCCAGCAGGCTGGAAACGGAAGCGGAGCAAATGGCCGCGGCCACATTGCCGCCCGCCATGGAAGTGAACGCTATGCTGGACTGCACGGTGGAAGGCAGCATGCACACATACAGCATTCCCATGCACAAATCCGGCCCCAGCACACTATTCCACAAGGGCATGCTGAATATACCCAGCAGGGGGAAAATAACAAAGGTGCTCGCAGCCACCAGCCCCTGAAGGCGCCAGTGCATCAACCCTTCCCATACGGAACGGCGGGAAAGCTTGGCCCCGTACAGGAAAAAAAGCAGAACGATGGCTGCATCGCTCAGGCGGCTGAACACTGTATCCCATACTCCGGAACAGGGAACCAGAATTCCCGCGCCCACACTGACGATGAGGCCGATGGTGAAGCGATCCAATTTGGCAAGGAATCCCGGCATGGAGAAGGAAAAAAGGTAAATGCCGCCTCCGGCGTTCTATTTGAAACGCACAGCATGCTTCTTGCTCAGGCGCAGGATGCTGCCCGGAGCCAGTTCCAAAACGGCGGAGGGGTCTGTCATTTTCACATCATTCAACTGGATAGCGCCGGGCGTGAAATGCTCCTTGCGGAGAACGCCATTGGATTTTTTCACCTGGAAAACATTCTCAAACAGGAAGGAAACCAGGGCCAGGGCATTCATGTCGGCAGGCAGGGAGGCAATCTCCACTTCCGGCAAATCCGCGGCAGCCAAATCCCTCTTGGAAAAACGGGTTTCCCAGTCAGAACGCGCGGCATCCGCAGCGGCGGAATCATGATAGCGTGCCGTGATTTTCCAGGCCAGGAGCTTTTTGGCTTCCATCGGATGCAATCCCATGTCCCGCTTCTCACCCAGCAGCACCAGGTAATAACGGTCCATCAGTTCGTCGCTGGCGCTCATCATCTTGCCGAACATCATCTCCGGAGACTCATCCACGCCCACGTAATTCCCGTAGGACTTGGACATCTTCCGAACGCCGTCCAGACCTTCCAGAAGAGGCATCGTCATGGCGATCTGCGGCAACATGCCTTCCTCCTTCTGAAGGTCGCGGCCCACCAGGATGTTGAAAAGCTGGTCCGTCCCGCCCAGTTCCACGTCCGCACGGATTTCCACGGAATCCCAGCCCTGCATAATCGGATACTGCATCTCATGCAGGCGCACCTCCTTACCTCCCTCCACACGGGCCTTGAAATCCTCCCGGGCCAGCATCTGCTGCATGGTCACGCGGGAATTAAGCTTCAGCACCTCCTCATACGTCATCTTGCGGAACCAGTCCCCATTATACACGATCTCCGTCTTGTCACGGTCCAGAATCTTGAACGCCTGCTTGGTATATGTCTCCGCATTCTCCAGCACCTGTTCACGGGAAAGGGGGGGGCGGGTCACGGAACGGCCGGAAGGGTCGCCGATCGTGGCGGTGAAATCCCCGATGAGCAAAACAGCCTGGTGGCCAAGTTCCTGGAACTGGCGCAATTTCTCAATAGCCACGGTATGGCCCAGGTGGATGTCCGGCGCAGTAGGGTCCACGCCCAGCTTCACGCGCAGGGGGCGGCCCAGCTTGAGACGCTCCTTCAGCTCTTCGCGGCTGATCACGACGGCGGTACCGCCCATCAATATGTCTAATTGCTCATCTATAGTCATTGATCTGGCGCATAGAGTGCCGGGGGCACCGCGCCTTTTCAAGCCTATATCCTGTGCGCGGCTCATCGAACGCGGCCAAGAGTCCCCCGCCACCGGTCCCGACGTGAGGGAACAGGCACGGAATCCGTCCCGAAAGGCGGAATAAACGGCACGCCGGTGCTGGCATTTTCCCCGCATGGCCCTTCCTCCCGTTCCATGTCACGGACCAGCCCTGCTCCCTTCCGGATGCAGAGAAACGTCCCCGCAAATCTACAGAAGCTGGTACAGGCGGGGATAGGAAGCATGATTGGCGGTTATGTAATGCGGGCGCGGCTTGGGGACCGGCTTTGTCCGCCTTTGATCCCAGCCGTCACGGTCATGATGATAATTATCATGGCGCGGCGGCCCGGAACGGTAATCATCACGATCGTGGTGGCGATGATGGCAGCCTGCGGCCAAAACGATTGAGGCTGCTGCGGCAAAAACAGGAATTATGTTCATCTTCATCTTTCTTCAGGGTAAGACAGTCCGGCGGGAGGAATGCGAACGGAAAAAGTCTGTCACCCGAACAAACGCTCCCTGTTGACGAAGAAAACGGCTCCCAATACACATAAAAACGCCCACAGGTAATCCCACTTCCATTTTTCTCCGATGTAGAACAGGGCGAAAGGAATAAACACGCACAGGGTAATCACCTCCTGAATAATCTTGAGCTGGGCCACGTTAAGCCCGCCCGCACTGCCCAGGCGGTTGGCGGGAATCATGAAGCAATATTCAAAAAACGCCAATCCCCAGCTCATCAGGATAATTACCAGCAGGGGCTTGCCATCCGCCCCGGACCCCTTCTTCAGATGGCCGTACCACGCCCACGTCATAAAAACGTTGGAGACCACCAGCATGGAAATCGTTAACGCAATCTTCATGATTTTTATTTAAAAACATCAGTCCTTGGAGGACTTGGGATCCAGGGCGTCCCGCAGGCCGTCCCCCAGGAAATTCAGCGCCAGCAGGGTAGCCGAAAACAGGAGCGCCGGGAACAAAAGCAATTCCGGACTTACCTCCATGCGGTCCGCCCCTTCCTTGATCAGCGTTCCCCATGAGGAATTGGGAGCCTTCACGCCCAGCCCCAGAAAGGACAGGACGGCTTCCAGCAGCATGATGCCGGGAACGGCCAGCGTCGTGTACACGATGACGGCCCCGAACAAATTCGGAGCAATATGGCGGAACAGAATCTTCATGTGACCGATGCCCAGGGAACGGGCAGCTTCCACAAACTCCTGCCCTTTCAGCTCCATCGTCTGCGTCCGGACAATACGCGCCAGCGTCAGCCAGCCCAAAGCGCCGATGGCGATGAACAGGGGAATCAGCCCGGTCATGGGGCTCACCATTTCCACAGACCAGCCCGTCATGCCGGAAACCCACTGCGTCAGCCTCCGGGCCGGCTCCTCCACGGACAAGGAAAAAATAATCACCAGCACAATGAACGGCAGGGCAAAAAGCACATCCACCAGGCGCATCATCAGGGCATCCAGCCTGCCTCCGGCATAACCGGAAACCAGTCCGTACGCCACGCCAATCACCAGGGAAACGCCCGTAGCGACCACTCCCACCAGCAGGGAAATGCGGCCGCCGTACAGGACACGCGCCAGCAGGTCCCTCCCAAGCTGGTCCGTGCCGAACCAATGGTCCCAGGAAGGGCTTTCCGCAATCCGGGACAAATCCTGCACATTAGGATGAGGCAGCCACGGCAGCAGGGGACCCAGAAAACAGGCCGCCGCAATCAGCGCCAACGCCAGCAGGGAAAACATGGCCGCCCGGTTGCGGGAAAGACGCAGAAAAGCGTCCTTCCACAGGGAGGAACCCTGTTCCTCCATCCTGTTCCATCCTCTTTTTCTCATGATTCCTTTCTCAATCTCGGGTTGACGGCCATTTGCACCAGATCCACACCCAGGTTGGCCGCGACGATCAGAATGCCGTAAAACAGGACAAGCCCCTGGATGAGGAAATAATCCCGGTCCGTGGTTGCGTTCACGAAATGCTGCCCCATGCCGGGAACCTGGAAACAGGTCTCCACCACAAAAGAACCGGTAATCATAGCGGCAAAAGCAGGCCCCAGATAGGAAAGGGCCGGAATCAGGCCGCCTCGCAAAGCGTGCTTCCAAACCGTACGGAAAGGCCCCGCCCCCTTGGCTCGAGCCGTCCGGATGAAATCCTGCCCCAGCACTTCAAGCATGCCGCCGCGCGTCAGGCGCGCCAGATATGCGGCATTCACCAGCCCCAGCGTCAGCGCCGGAAGCACCACACAACCGGGAGAATCCCATCCGGCCACGCTCAAGCCGGGCACATGCATGCCCAGCGCCACGCCAAGCAGCGGAGCCACGACGAAAGCGGGAATGCAAATGCCGGCCATGGAAACGAGCATCACCCACCAGTCCATCCACCGGTTCTTGTACAGTGCCGCCACAATTCCGGCGGGAATCCCCGCCAGAATGGAAATAGCCATGCCTATGACTCCAAGCTGGAGGGAAACAGGGAATGACTGGCCGATCATATCCGCCACGCTGACGCCTTCCTTCACCAAAGACGGCCCCAGGTCGCCATGAACCAGCATGTTCCACCAGTAACGCCCGTACTGGACCAGGGGAGCCTGATCCAGCCCGTAACTGGCCTGGAGCTGCTGGAGGACATGCTCCGGAAGTTTCTTTTCCCCCATGAAGGGGTGCCCCGGCAACAGGCGTATCAGGAAAAACGTCACAGTTTCCAGCACCAGCAGGACCAGAAGCCCCTGCCCCAGGCGTTTCAGAATCATCCTGGTCAAGGCGCGGCCTCCTTCCCATGTTCCCGGGCGTCGTCCAGGCTGATATCCTCAAACAAATGGTTATCCAGCAGCAGGGGGTGCCATCCCCGCACCTCCGGCCTCTTCAAATAGGACCGTTTGGCCCAATACAGGGGAATCACCGGGGATTCGGAAAGCATCAGCGCTTCCGCACGGGCCAGCAGGGCCATGCGCTTCTCCTGGTCTCCCGTGGCGCGGCTCTCCGCCAGCAGGCGTTCATACTCCGGATGAAACCAGCCCGTATTATTGTTCCCGGAGGCGGAACCCCACAAATCCAGAAAACTGGAAGGGTCCAGATAATCACCGGACCATGAGGAGGAACTAAAATCATACTGCATGGAATTCTGCGCGAACTTGTAGGCCGTCCACTCACAGGAACGGATATCCACATGAATCCCCAGATGCTTTTTCCACATGCCCTGGATGGCTTCCGCCATCGTCTTCTGAACTTCGCGGGATGTAGTCATCAGCTCCAGCCGGGGAAAACCCTTCCCGCCGGGAAAACCGGCCTGGGCCAGCAGGGAACGCGCTTTCTCCGGATTGAACTCCACCCCATGCGGCGTCTTGTATCCGGCGCCGTCCGGCGTAAAGCCGAAGCACGGCTGGCCGCCGCCGCACACCACGTCCCGCACCAGAGCCTCCCGGTCTACCGCCAGGGAAAGGGCCCGCCTGACCCGGGCGTCATTCAGCGGCGCACGCGACGTATTCAGACGGTAAAAAATAGTCACGTAATAATCATCCTGGCAAAAATCATCGCCGCCGCGCTCCCGGGCGTAAGCCGTCATCTCCGGAGGCACGTTGTTGGTGACATGAAGCTTGCCGTTGAAAAACATGCGGGTTTCCGTAAAGCCGTTCACGGTGGGAAGAAAACGGACTCCATTCAGCCGGACGGCGGAAGCGTTCCGGTACCGGGGATTGCGGCGCACCTCCACATAATCATTGAAACGGTGCTCCGCCATAAGAAAAGGTCCGTTCCCTACGGCCGCTCCGGGCCGCGTCCATTTCCCCGTCCTGTCCAGCATGCCGCCGTGGGCTTCCACGGCATGGCGGGGAACCGGAAACCAGGTGCAGTGAAGCAACAGCAGGGGAAGCTGGGGCATCGGAGAACGCAGCTCCATCTCCAGGGTATAATCATCCGCGGCGCGCACGCCCACGCGGGCTTCCTCCCATAAATCCGGCTTTCCGGCCCGGACATCCTCCAACATCCGGGCCGCAATCTTCCGCGCTCCTTCCTCCGGCATCCCGTCCGGCCACTCCATCAGGGTAGGATCATCCCGCAGAGCCTCCAGCTCAGCGGCTCCCATACCATCCAGCCTCTCCCAATCCACCCGGGCCAGAACCCTCTCTTCCAGCCCCTCTTCCCCAGCCAGCCGGGAACCGGGACCGCACAGCAGCAGGCTGCGCCTGTTCCGGTTATAGGCTTCCGCATTCTTCAGCGGATAAAGCATGTCCGCGTACCTCCCTCCAAACCCCGGATGAAGCAGGCGGTGATAGGCATACACGAAATCATGGGCCGTCACAGGAACGCCGTCGCTCCACACGGCGTCCTTCCGGAGGGAAAAACGCCACTTGTCCGCCTCCGGACTATGCGTCCACGACTCCGCCACAGCGGGATGAAAAACGGCGTCATCCCTGGAATCCCCGCGCAGCAGCCCCTCCATGACGGCATTGATCATCTTGAAATCGGAAACGGAAGTGGCGATGTGGGGGTCAAAGCTCTGGGGCTCCGCATTATTGCCCACGATGAGCACCCCTGCCTCCTGCGCCCGTTCCACGCTCGTGCGCGTATCGCATCCGGCGAGCAAAAGCATCACACAGAACATCATGAACAGGCGCATGGCGGGATTCTGTCAGGTTTCCTTCCCGTACGCAAGGCTTCACGTCAAGAAATACGGCGGCAGAACCACAACGACCTGAGCGCCCGCCCAGAAGCGGAAGGCTCCTCCCAGAACCTTTATCCCACCCGGCTCCCAGTTCTGCGGCTTAACAATATATTTTCCTTCGTACGCTCATGATACATATAAAATTTCATAGAAAGAAAAACACCCCTCTTCCTTACTGGTCTTTTACAAAACGGAGGGGGTTTATCCTGTTCTCCCGGTTATTCCTCCTCTAAATTTTTCCCATGTTTAAATTCAAACACCGGACATCCTGTATCTTGACCGTACTCGCGGGGATAATCTCCATTCAGGTAGGGAATGCCATCACCGTCCCGTGGCTCAGACCTTATATTAACGGTGAAGAAGTGGTCGGAACTACGCTGGAAAGCCGTTACAGCACACCTGACGGAGAATCCGCCAATCCTGTGATCTGGTGGGAAAAAGCAGATGTCCGAAACGGAAAAACCGTAGTGGTTCAGCAGAGCCGTGATGCGGAATCCTACACCCTGACGGACAAGGATGCAGGAAAATATTTCCGGATTATTGTAGGCTGCGGAACCAAAGACGAAGCTGCCAGCCAGTGGATCGGCCCGGTCATCACGGAAAAACAGGCGGAAAGCATCAATAACCGTTTCCATCCCGGCAGGAGCTACCAGGAAAATGTGAACGAACTTCAAAAGGAACTATCTGAAAAACTTCGAAACGCCGTGTACTTTACCGTAGATACGGACAAGCTGCATGGCGCACCCTGCGTGATGGCCAGAAATAAACGAATCCCTCTGCCCGAAGATATCAGACCTTTCCGGGAAAACGGAAAAATCTATATCAGCCAACCCTTTGTACAGGCCATTTTCAACAGGGAACTGCCTGATGAAATCATGGAGGAAGCAGCCGGACAGAAAGCTTATGAAATAAGCAATGTGGCCAGGGTTCTGCAACTCAACCTCTGGCAGGGAGACAAGGAAAAATCTCCCGTACCGAACTTTCGCATGCAACCCATGGCGGAAGGACTGGTGATTCTCTCTCCTGAAAAAGACATCTTCTCTCCAGTAGAAGACCGTGACCTGATTAATGAAGCCGTCAACGGGCTCTTCGATTTCAAGGCCGATAATAAACAGTTAAAATGGTTTCGGGATGCCAAATTCGGCTTGTTTGTTCACTGGAACCCTTCTTCCCTGCTGGAACGGGAAATAAGCTGGGAACGCAATGCGGCGCGTCCCAAAGACAGCGCGAGCGGTCATAAGAATACCGTAGACTTTGAGTACGACTCCGCCCACCGCCGCTTCAACCCCAAGCAATATGACCCCAGAAAATGGATGTCCGTCGCCAAAAAAAGCGGTATGAAATACGCCGTGCTGACCACCAAGCATCACGACGGCTTCTCTAACTTCCCCTCCAACTACGACACCTTCACCATTGCTGCCACCCCCTACGGCAAAGACATCGTGGAACAATTCGCGGCGGCAGTTCATGCGGCCGGGCTCAGACTGGGATTTTATTATTCTGGAAGAGACTGGTACAACCCCTACTACCTGACCGACCAGCACTACCGTTATCTGGAATACTACTTCGGCCAAGTCAGCGAACTGCTCACCCGCTACGGCCAAGTGGATGTGCTCTGGTTCGACAGCCTGGGCAATAGCTCCCTCAACCAGTGGGATCCCCGCACCATGATACGCCGCATCAAGCAGTACCAGCCGGACATTCTGATCAACAACCGCATGAACAGCACCCGCGGAGGCAATAAGGAACCGCTGCCCGATGATTTGAAAGGGGATTTCCTGACGCCGGAATGCAAGCTAGGCCCCTTCAACACTCAAACGCCTTGGGAAAGCTGCATGACCGTGGCGGATATCCCCGGCACCCGCTGGACGGGCAACTGGTCCTACACATCCAACGCAACAACCAAACCCGTCGAAACCTCCGTCAAATTCCTGATCAATAACATTGTCAAGGACGGCAACCTGCTTTACAACATCGGTCCCACTCCACTGGGAACATTTGATCCGAAACAGGCTGAAACTTTTCTGTCCATGGGAAAATGGATTGCTCTCTACAAGGAGGCCATTTACAACACTCGCGGAGGCCCCTACAGGGACCAGCCATGGGGCGGCAGTTGCTACAGAGCGGATCACAACGGCAAAAAAACCGTTTACCTGCACGTCAGCCCGCTGATTGCCCGACAGGGAAAAGAGCTGAAGGGAAATACCCCCCTGTTCATCAAAGATATCGGGGAAAAATTCACGAGAGCGACCCTCATTGTGAACGGTACCGGAAACGGAAAATTCGTCAGGCTTGAAAAGGAAGGAGACCAGTACAAAATCACTTTGCCCGAGGGTGTCACCTGGGACAGGCTGGATACCGTCATCAAACTTCAATAACCCGTTCTTCCAAGAAAACAGCATGCCTTTCCCGCACTCTCTCCTAGACCGGATTTTTATTACCGGAGAATAGTGTTGCCGCCACACGGTACTCTTGCCTATCCCATATACCCGGCCTGACGGAACCGGCATCAAATCCTGCCTTTCGCCACTCCCGCAGCAGAAGCGCCGAAAACACGCGCCGCAGAAGAACAGTGCCCCTCATAAGCCACAGTGCCTCCTTTTCATCATCCCTTTTGAGTAACCGGAGAAACAGGGGGAAAGCAAAACCCCGCAACGGCAGAAAACCGTTGCGGGGCTGTTTTCCCAAAGCAAGGGAAAAGAAAAGCGGCTTTAATTATTTGCCCTGCGCCTTTTTGGCAGCGTCAATCTGGGCCTTGATCTTATCCTTGTTGGCAAGAATGCCGGCCTTGATGCGGGGGGCCTGCATTCCGGCTTCCGTTCCCGGCTTCAACTCGGCCACCTTATCCAGAATCAGAACGGCGCCGTCCACGTCACCGGTGGAATTCAGGTAGGTCCCGAACTCCATCATCAGCAACTCCTGCTGTGTTTCCGGCAGAAGCTTGTCGCGGTCGGGATATGCCTTAACCACCTGAAGGGCTTCCGCAGGCGTAGTCTTGTCCGTCAGCTTGCCGGCAAGATAATTTCGAACATCTTTCCGTTCCTTTTTAAGCTGGTCGGAGAGGGCGTCTGCAGCTTTCAGGCCGGACTTGTCATCCTTGTCCAGCTTCTTGATTTCCGCTTTCACGTCACCATAAAAATTGTCCACATATTCCTGAGGAGCCAGCTTGAGCACTTCCATCAGAGCGGCAACTTTCGCTTCATCCGTAGCAGCCTTGGCAACATTCGCTTCCGCGGCATTAAGAGCTTCCTTGTTCTTCAGGGCATCCTGCATGGCTTTCATGACATCATCCCCGGAGCGCCCTCCAACAAATCCCCCAAAAGGCTTGCCGGAAGCGTCCGCAAACACAACGGTCGGGAATCCCCGCACGCCGTACTGCTGGGCAAGCTTTTCATTGGCGGCTTTCATTTCCTTGGACTGTTCCTTGCCGCGCGGATAATCCAGCTCCACCAGCACGAAATTTTTCTGCGCTTCCTTCTGGAAGTCAGGCTTGCTGAATACGTTGGCGCGGAGCTGCATGCAAGGAGGACACCAGTCGGAACCGGTGAACTCAATCATTAAATCCTTTTTCTGTTCGGCGGCCTGTTTTTTGGCGGCATCCATATCGGTAATCCACCCTTCCGCGGCAAAGCAGGGAGCGACGCAGGCGGCAACAACAATTGGCAGAATTTGTTTAATCATATCTACAATTCAATATTGTAGAATCGGACAGCCCGCGTCAATCCCCTGTTCAATCATTTTTAGAAAATCTCCAAAAGGGTGCGTCTTCCGCAGGGAAGTCCGCATCCGGCCGATGCCGGAAAAACTGATGCCCCATGGGAAGACGGTGTCATTATTGAAGCAAATCGGGAGTTGCCTTTCAGCCTGTTTTCACTTATGTACAGAACCTATCATGAACACGGTTTTAATCATTGGAGCAGGCGGCGTTGGGCATGTGGTAGCCAACAAATGCGCCCAGCTGCCGGATATTTTTCAAAACATTCATCTGGCCTCCCGCACGAAGAGCAAATGCGATGCCGTTGCGGAGGACGTACGCTCCAGAACGGGCGTCAGCATCACTACCCATTCCGTAGATGCGGACGACGTGCCCGCCACCGTAGCCCTCATCCGGGAAATCAAGCCGCAGCTGCTGATCAACGTAGCCCTGCCCTACCAGGATCTCACCCTGATGGAAGCCTGCCTGGAAACCGGAGTCAACTACCTGGATACCGCCAACTATGAACCCCGTGACGTAGCCAAATTCGAATACTCCTGGCAATGGGCGTACCAGGAGCAATTCCGCAAAGCCGGGCTTTTTGCCCTGCTGGGTTCCGGCTTTGACCCAGGCGTCACCAATGTATTCACGGCATGGGCTCTCAAGCATCACTTTGACGAAATCCATACGCTGGACATCATTGACGTCAATGGCGGCAATCATGGCAAGGCCTTCGCCACCAACTTCAACCCGGAAATCAACATCCGGGAAGTAACGGCGCCCTGCCGCCACTGGGAAGACGGAGCCTTCCGGGAAACCGCTCCCATGAGCATGCACCAAAGTTTCACCTGCCCGCAGGAAGTGGGCACCTATGAAATCTACCGCATGTACCATGAAGAAATGGAAAGCCTGGTCAAGCACATCCCCACCATCCGCCAGGCTCAATTCTGGATGTCCTTCTCACCGAACTACCTCAAGCACCTGGAAGTGCTTCAGAACGTGGGTATGACCCGCATTGACCCGGTCATGTACAACGGAGTTGAAATCATCCCGCTGCAATTCCTCAAGGCCGTTCTGCCGGACCCCGGGGACCTGGGCAAGACGACCAGGGGAAAAACCTGCATCGGCAACGTCATCACCGGAATCAAGGACGGCCAATTCAAGGCTGTGTACATTTACAACATTTGCGACCATGAACAATGCTTTAAAGAAGTAGGTTCCCAGGCCATTTCCTATACCACAGGGGTTCCGGCCATGATCGGCGCGGAAATGATCCTTACGGGCAAATGGACTGGCGCAGGAGTCTTCAATATGGAACAAAATGATCCGGATCCCTTCATGGACGAGCTCAACAGGCGCGGCCTACCCTGGCACTGCGTGGAACTCACGGAAGAACAGGCCAAAACCCTGAAGGTCAACCAGCAATAAATTTCAGCAAGCGCTGTCGGCATCATCAAAGCCGGACATTGGAAATTCAATGTCCGGCTTTTCCGTTTCCAGCGGGGAACAGAATTCCCCAGGACAGCACGTCAACGCCTGCCTCCGGGAAAAAGAAAAAGCCCCGGGCGGCGTCTTTCCGCCTCAGTCATAATTTTCTGGCGGGAAGAGCAGACAGGTTGTAAAAACTCAGTGCCATGAAATATCTTGCGTTATTTCTCATGTTCCTGCTTCAGCCGGTACTGGCGGAAGATACAGCCCCATGGAAAATAGCGATCATCGGCGATACGCACGACTCCCCCAAGCGTATGGAAGGAAGCGAGGGAGTAGCAGTCAACTTCATCAAAACCCTCTATGGGGAAATCCTGAAACACAACGTGGACATGGTCGTCCAGGTAGGGGACATGGCGGATATTGAAGGAAGCGCCCCCGTCAAGGGACTCGCCAAACGCAAGGAACTCAACAAAATTCTGAGAGAAAAAGGCATCCCCTTTTATGCCGTGCGCGGCAATCATGAATCCCTTCCTTTCCGGGCGGAACAATTCCGGGAACTCTTCCTGCCTACGCGGAAGCAGGGCACCAAAGGGCTGGCTACCAGAAAGTTGAACTACGGCATCCGCCATAAAAACGCTTCCCTGTATTTCATGGATATTGACCTCACCCCTGACCAGCTCGTGGACTTCAGTGCGTGGGTCAAACGCAACAGAAGCAAGGCCAACACCGTTCCGAGGCACTGCCTGGTCTTCACCCACCGCACCCTGCAGACGCCCATGCAATTCCGGGAATGCCTGTGGGGCCGTTACAACGACAGCGCGGCGGAACAGCAAAACATCTTTTACCGCAACCTCCGGGATGCCGGAGTGCGCTTCGTCGTCACCGGACACCTGCACGCCCATGACCTGTATATGATTACCTCCCCGGACGGACAAAACACCCTTACCTCCCTGATCTGCGCCCCTGCGGGGAACAAGGTTCTTCCCATCCCTTTTCTGCTGCCTGCAAAATCCCGGGTAAAAACCCTGCAATACCGCTCCGGCATTACGGCCTACTATATCCTGACCATTTACCCGGATTCCATGACCCTGGATACCTACGCCGCCCCCAATAACGGCACTACTGACGAAGGCCCCCAAAGCGGAGAGTTCAACAAATTGAACTCCTATACAATTCCGATGGATTAGAACATACTGCGGCCCCCGTTTCTTCCATAACGCAGCATCCCGGAATCTGCCTGCTCCCGTCCGCTATACACCCCTGGCGTCCCTGGCGGAACAATGGAATTTTCCGGGAAGTTCCCAATCCCCCATGTTATTTCATATGCCCGGAGCCACGGGACTTTATCTTTCTATCGTGCTGGCGCTCCCGGTCGCCCTTATATAAAAACTCCGTTCTTCCATCTCGGCCTACAGTACGGTCAATCAGGTCTCCGATTTCCTGGTCAGCGTATCCGGCCTTCTTAAGATACTTAACCACTTCACCAGCCTGCCCCGGATAAAAACGGACCAGCATCCCCACAAACGCAGGTTCCAATCTCTTTTCCAAATGATACTTACAGTTGTTATTTCTGTCTTCATTAGACAGCAGCTTATTGTTGTAATAAATTGATCGGGGATCAGCCCCGCGAAATAAACTCAGTTTTCGTTCCTGAACCAGTCTCAAGGTTCTTTCGGCACTCATTTTATCGTATTCCTCCTTCATCCTGGCCTGTTTCTGCTTTAATTCCGGATCATACTGAGTCCTGAATGTTTTCAATACGGCCGCTCCATATTCTGCCCAGATTCTGCACAGCTCCTTTCTCTTTACGCCGCATCGGGAAACGATTCCGGATATATCCCAGGATAAACTGCTCATCCACCTCACAACTCCGGTCTTCAATTCATAATCCATGTTTCCATAGAGGCCGTCTTTGGGGGTATTTTCATCATAATCCCATGAAAATGCATCCGCCGAAACTACAACATAAAAAATCCATGACAACACCCTGACGTCTTCTGCGTTCACATCTCCAGCTCCCTTGGAACTAAAGGCGCCAAGTTTCTTCCGCGCCTCCCGGTAACAATCCGGCAGCTCTTTTTCATGCAACAGGGAAAGAAACTCCTTCTTTTCCTGAGGAGACGTTTTGAATGCGGAGATGCTGTCGGGCAACGGAAGCCGGAGCTGGGCAGGCTTTCCTTCAGCAGTATTTCCCAAATATATATCAGCGGAACATTCCTCTGTTTCCGTTTCAATCCTCAACGTGCCTAAATCCTCTTCCTCCACGTCCGCAAAGGAAAAACCGCACAGGGAAACAGCGCAACTTATTAAAAGGATTCTTATATTTTTAACAACAACCGCCATCAGACGCAGATGATATCTTATTGCCATTTCCCATTATTCCATAGCAAAAAATTCTAACATTCCGCAGCTTTTTCCTGCTAAAAGATTCTGATGCTCTTCACGCCATAATACATCGCCGCGCCTCTGTTGACGTAGTCTTCCGGGTTTTGCGACAGGTCTACCCAGAAAATGAAAGAACACCAGGGGGAGGGAGGAGAGAGGGGAGGAACAACGATTTCCTGAATACCGGCCTTTTTCTGCTCCAGAACCAGGCGGACGCGCTTTTCATGCTGCCGGAACAGAAGCAGATGATCATGAAGGGTTGAAAAAACGCATATTCCGGACAACACCAGAAAAACGGCCACAGTTATCTGCGGACGGGGCATGGCACTAGGGATGCCGTACCACATACGAAGAAGAACCAGCACGCCGACGCCGAACAGCAGGGTGGCGGAGAACATGGCATGGTCCGCCGGAATGACGGCGGCGGCGAAAGAAAGAGCCATGGCATAAGACGCCAGAATATATGCCGCCGCTATTCCAAGGGAAATTTTCCATGCCCGGAAATAGTTCCGGTCCTTGCGAAAACTTTTCCAGAGAACCCAGGCAGCCGCCATGCCCAGCAACACCGGAAGAGCCAGGTATTCATGCATCCGGAACAGGAGCAAAGGGAGAGCTTCCCATCTGCTCCAAAAACCGGAAAGGGGTTCCGCGCAGCCGGGAGTGGCGGAATGCATCCGCGCGGAAATGCCGGGCGCAAGCAGCATGCACAGGGAACCTGCCACCTGGAACACAAGGCCCGCATAAAACCACAAAGGAAGTTTTTCCTTCCGCACCAGGCGGACAAAAACAAACAAGGCTCCCAGCAAAAGCCAGGTTCCCGGAATATTGTTTTCATTGGTCATGCCTGCCGGAAATCCCAGAACAGCCGCAGCGGCAAACTTTCCCCAGCCACTGTTTCTTCCGGAATCTCCCTTTCTCCCGGATTCCGCGTCGTCCAGAAAACCGCGGTACAGACACAGAAAGCCCAGCCAGACGGCGGCGCCCCAGGAATAGTTGGTGGCGCCGGAGAGCCAGTAAATCGTGACGCCGGGCCGGGCCGTGCACGTGAACAGCAGGAGAAGCCCCAATCCGAACAGACGCACGTCCGGCCAGGAACGGGGATCCACCCTGCGCCCGGAAGCCAGATAAAACATCATCAGCGCAAGACCGACCTGTACAAAGGGGTTGAGCAGCATGAAGAGCCATTTTCCCGCCGTCGCTACGGCAAAGGCCAGGTATTCCCCGATTCTGGGATTCCAGGTCATGTAGGAGGCTACGCAGCGCTCCCAGACCAGGCTGAAAGAGAAGCAGTGCTCCATGCCCGTCAGGGCATGATGGTACGTGTCGGAAGTGAGAGGACTCCACCAGCTGAGCAGCGCCGTATACAATAAGGCGGCTGCGGTCAGCGCCCAAAACCACACCCTGGACGTGCGGGGGGACATCATCAGCTCGGATCCGGTTTCCTTTTCCGCAGTGCGGGAGGCAGATCCAGGTCTTCCCCATCCAGAATGAGGGGGCGCACACGGGCAAAAAGGCCGTGGCCCGCACGCTCTTCCTCTCCTTCCTCCGGAGGCAAGCCTTCCTCCAGCTCCTTGATGTCAGGCATCGGGACTGACTCCAATTCCGGCTCCGCCTCCGTTTCGGAAATTTGCGCAACAGACGCGGACTCCCGGAGCGTCTCCTCTTCATCCGAAATCCCGGGAACGGACTTTACGGGCACCAGTTCCTCTTCCAATTCACGTTCATCCCTCCTGGGGACGGGAACAGGGGCGGAAAGATCCGGCTCCGGATGCCGTTCCGGTTCGTCAACCGGGGCAGGAGGTGCAGGCTGAATAATGGTTTTCCCCTCTCCGAGAAAAGATTTTTCCTCCGGTACAAGCACTGTCTGCGATGCCACTTCCCGCTGAAGCACAACAGACGGGGAATCAAATGTCTCTACCACAGGCACGGCGCCCAGCACGGTCAGGGACAGGCGGTCTTCCGTCTGCTGCTCCACGGAAGCGCCGATGTGGAGGCGCACCCCCTTCCCCAGGATTTCCGCCACCCCGTCCACCAGGGCTTCCAGGCGCTGCAGTGTCAGGGATGCTCCGCCGCGCACCAGAACCAGGACATCATCCACTTCCCCCAAACGTTTTTCCAGAAAGAGCGGGGAATGCCGGACCTGATCCAATATGTCCGCCACGGAAGCATCCGCAGACGCTTCACCCACGCCAAAGGAGCAAATTCCTTTTCCCGTTCCGGCTACGCTGAGCAGGTCGTCCAATCCCACCCGGAGCAGGTTTCCGGAAGAATTCAACAGAGACGGCACAATAAGCACGGCACGGGCTATAAGGGCGTTAACTACGGAAAAGGCTTCCAGCACTCCCCTGTCGGGGTCTATGAGACCTTCCATGGCGTCATTGTCAAACCGCAGCACCATGTCGGAATACAGGGCAAGGCGGGACAGCGCTTCATCCGCCTGGACAGCGCGCCGTTCCCCTTCAAACCTGAAGGGACGGATGACAACGCTGACGACATAAGCCCCCTGTTCCTTGGCCAGACGGGCCGCTTCCGGAGCCACGCCGGACCCTGTTCCCCCGCCCAGCCCGGCGACAAGAACAGCCAGGGCGCTGCCTTCCAGAGCACGGAGAATGGAAGACTCGCTTTCACAGGCCGCCTGGGCTCCTACGGAGGCGTCTCCGCCGGAGCCGAGCCCTCTGGTAAGCCTGGCGCCCAGATGGACCTTGCACGGAACGGCTGAAGCGTTCAAGAGCCGGGCATCAAGATTCATGGCACAAACGGAAGCTGGCTGAGGGGACAGCAACAACACTTCTTCCATTACCTTGGTGCCTGCGGCCCCTATGCCGCACAGGCAGATTTTTCCGGGCAGGACGGACGGCCCCTGGGGAGAAATTTCCAGCATGGTTGTTAATTTGGATAAAGGTTGATCAGGAGTTCTTCTTTCCGAAGAAACCCAGCATCCGGCCCAGCCAGCTGCGCTGTTGCGGCAGCTCGGCATCCAGAATCTGGGCATACCGTATCAGGCCTATGGCCGTGCAGTAGCGCGGATCGTCCAGGTAGGAAGGCGCTCCGTTTTTGACCAGCGTAGGCCGGCTGATGGCCACGCCGAACACGTGGGAGGCCAGTTCCCCCACGCCGCGCATCAGGCTGGCGCCCCCGCACAGGTACACGCCGTGGCAGCGGTTGCCCTTGAAAGTATCCTTGGGCAGGGAGGATTTGACCAGATTGAAGATTTCCAACAGACGGGAACGGATGATTTCATTCAGCACGTTGCGTTCGATGGCGGCATCCTTCATATGCCCCTCTCCGCGCACGCGCACCATCTCGTTGGTTTTCCCGGAAAAGCTGTTGGCGTCCCCTTCCGTTTTCTTGAGCAGCTCCGCCTGGGCCAGCGGAATGCCGGTCATCAGCGTGATGTCATTGGAAATGTGGTCGCCGCCCAGCGGCACGCATCCGGAGGCCACAAGCTGGCCGTCCAGGTAAAGCACATAGTCCGTCGTGCCCGCTCCCATGTCAATAAGCAGAGCGCCCGCCTGCTTGACCTGCCTGTTGAGCACAAACTGGGCCGTGGCAATGGGGGCAAAAACCACATCCGCAATATCCAGCGGGACTTCCCGCACGCAACGGAAGGAGTTGGTGATGCGGGATTTGATTCCGTGGATGATATGGCAGTCGATGTCCAGGGTTCTTCCGGTCAATCCGGCGGGATTGGTCAGGTTCTCCTGCCCGTCCACGGAAAAGAGGCCGGGCACGCGGTGCAGGACGAATTGTTCCGGCCCCAGGGCGACGTCCCGGGCAATTTCCGTCACCTCGTCCATATGCTCCTGGGAAATAATGCTTTCGTCCGGGGGGAGACGGAACGTCCCCCGGTTGTTCTGCCCCACAATATGGGCTCCCGTCACGGACAGATAGACGGTCATGATATCCACGTCCGCATGGTCCTGGGCCATGTTCCACGCATCGTAAATGCACTGGATGACCTTGGAAGTGTCTTCAATCTCTCCGCGAACCACGCCCTCGCTAGGAACCTCACCCACGCCGATGATTGTCACGGTCGCATCCGGCTTCACTTCGCCTACGACCATGCAAGTCTTGCTTGTCCCTATCTCAAGCCCTACGTGAATTTTTGTCTTAGCCATGAAAGTCAAGGAACTATCAACGTCCTCGCACCTGATAGCACATTACTTTCCATTATTCAAGAAAGCCTGCGCGAACATACGCAGAAAACGCGGTTTTCCTCCGCGCAGCCCCGGTTCAAAGGCCTGTAGGATGACGCACCAGGAAGTTTCTGGTATTGCGGCCGTCCACTCTCCAGCGGGGACCTTCGCCGCGGCGCCCGCTTCCCGTGGTGTCAAACCGGAGGCCGCATATGACCATGAAGACGTGTCCGTTTTTGGCATAAATGGAAATCCAGTCCCCGGCGCCTTTCTGCCCGTAATTCAGGAAAAGCCTGGAATGGCGGGTGGACGTGAGCAAACCGGCTTCCTTCAGCACAAAGGAAGTGCTGCCGGAGCAGTCATAATGGGTATCATAATGCCTCCTGTGCCCCCCGCCCAGCCGGTACGGCTTGTTGACCAGGGAATTGGCTGCCGCAATGGCGCGCTTGACCTGCGAAGGGGCATTTCTGGGGGGAATGGCTTTCCCGTTGTGCAGCACGGCCGTCTTGCCGGGCACAAAGTGGTAGGCGGGAAGACGCGCAGGAGCTTCAACTTGTTGCTGGGAGGAGCAGGAAGAGAGAAAAAGGCCGGCCAAAAGGGCACCAGCCACGGAGAGAGTTCTGTGGGCCGCAAATGTCATAAGAATTATAAACTGCGGAATTCCCGCCCCCTTGGCAAGAAAATAAATTTCCCCCGTCCACATTACATGGTAGACGGGGGAAAGAAATCAGCAATATTTAGCCCTAGGAACGGCTGTGGGCATCCTTCTCCACAGCCGCCCACAGGGAGTCCAGGGAGGCCTGGACCTCCGTCAATGCTTCCTTCACAGGGGCGCCCGGTTTCCCGTGCCCGAAGAGGTAGTATTTAATCTTGGGTTCCGTTCCGGAGGGGCGCACCGCAAAACTGCGGCCGTCCGCCAGATCCACAAAAATCATTTTTTCCGCCGGAATGGGATCGCCTTCCGCGTCCACCAGGTCGCCTCTGGAAAAATCCCGGATGCCGCTGACGGTTACGCCGTCCACTTCCGTGGGAGGATTGGAGGAATAGGAGGCGGCAAGGGCGGCGATTCTGGCCGCGCCGTCTGCGCCTTCCATCACCAGTGATTTGCCCATTTCCAAATACACACCGAACTGCTCAAAGAGTTCATGCAGCAGTTCTAGAAGGCTCTTGCCGATGCTTTCCGCATAAGCGGCCAATTCCGCAAAAATGATGGCGGCGGAGTTGGCATCCTTGTCCCGCACAAAGTCCTGGGCCAGGTAGCCGTAGCTTTCCTCCCCGCCGAAGACAAAGTAACGGCTGTATTCCAGGCGCAGGGCACGCGTTTGTTCCTCGCTCATCCTGCGGTAGCCTTCCCGTTTTTCCGCCGGAATGGCCTGTTCATATTTACCGAGTTTCTGGGCAATATACTTGAACCCCGTGAGCACGTTGACCACTTCATAACCGAAGTGGTGGCCGATGGCATCCTGAAGCCCCGTCGTTACAAAGGTTTTCACCATCACGGCACGGGAACGGTTGGAGTCATTGATGATGCCAAGCTCGGACATGCTCATGCAGCGGTACCACGCCAGCAGGGAGCCGATCTGGTTGCCGGTCAGCAGGTGCATTTTGCCGTCTTCCCCGCGCACAGCCACCCCCATGCGGTCCGCATCCGGGTCCGTGGCGATGACGATATCCGCCCCAGAAGCATCCGCCTGTTCAATGGCCAGGGCCAGAGCCGGCGGATTTTCCGGGTTGGGGGAAGCAACCGTCGGGAAACGGCCGTCCTGCACATCCTGCGCCGCCACGGTCTGCACGTTGCAGCCCAGTTCCTTCAACAGGGGCACGATGATATGGCCGCCCGTCCCGTGGAGGTTGGAATAAACGATCTTAGCCCCTCCCCTGTTGAAAAGCTCCGGACGGAGCAGCACGGTTTTCAAGCGGTCCATGTAAATACGGTCAAAGGAGGAATCCAGCACATGAAGGGTTCCGCGCCGGTCTTCCGGCAACGGCTCATATTCTTCGGAAGTCAGGGAATTGACCTCCTTGATCACGGCCTTGTCATGCGGAGGCACAAGCTGGGCCCCATCATTGAAGTAAGCCTTGAAACCATTGTCATGGGAGGGGTTGTGGCTGGCGGTCAGCACCACACCGGAATCCGCATGGAGTTCCCGGATAGCAAAGGAGATTTCAGGCGTGGCGCGAGGACTGTCGAACAAGTAAATGTCACAACCCAGGTCCGTGCCGATTTTTGCGCAGAATTCGGCAAAGTCACGGGAAAAGTGGCGCGTGTCGTGTCCGATGACCAGGCGGGGCTTCCTGCCCGGGTCCGTAGCCTCCACATGCTTTTTCACATAAATAATCAGGCCCCGCATTGCCCGCCCAACATTGAAGTAGTTCATGCAGGCGGTTCCCACGCAGGGATATTCCGGGCGGCCGTTCACGCCGCCGTTCCCCTGCTCGGCCCGGGTTACGATGCTGCCGATGGTGCGTCCCCGCAGCCCCCCCGTTCCGAAGGCCAGCGTTTTGTAAAAACGGTCGTTCAACTCCTGCCATTCCCCGGCGGCAGCCAGTTCCTCTACGGCCTCGCGTGCTATGGGGGATTTGGTTCCATCCAGCAGAAGGCGGATATTGGTCCGGGAAGACTCCAAAAGCTTCCCTTCTTTAACGGCATTCATCAGGGATTCGTCCAGTATATTCATGCTGGCGGAATAGTACATCATGCCCCTTGTTTGACAATAGCTCTTTCCATCATGGCCTGAGAAAAAAACGCCATATTCATCCCGGTGCGGGCGCAGGGAACGCTTTCCTTCCCGTCCCCTTTTTATTTAAAGGGACTGGCGGTCATACAGCTCCCGGTACAACGGGCATGAGGCATAAAGCTCTGCATGGGAACCGTCCCCGACGATGCGCCCGCTCTCAAACACCAGAATGCGCGTCGCCACGCGGATGGAACTGAAACGGTGGGCCACAATAAGCGCCGTCCTTCCCTCCACCAGCCGGTCCAGTTCCTGCTGGATCAGGGCCTCGCTTTCCGCATCAAGGGAAGCGGTGGCTTCATCCAGAATCAGAATGGGAGCATCCTTCAGGAAAGCGCGGGCAATCGCTATACGCTGCCGCTGGCCTCCGGACAGTCCGCTTCCTCCGTCGCCAAGCATGGTCTGGTAGCCGTCCGGCATGCCCATGATAAAGCCGTCCGCAGCTGCGGCGCGCGCCGCAGCCACCACCTCATCATCCGCAGCGTCCTGCCGTCCCAGCCGGATGTTTTCCATAATGGTGCCGTGGAACAGGACGGGGTGCTGGGAAACGAAGGCGATATTTTTGCGCACATCGTGCAGGGAAGCGTCCCTCACATCCACGCCATCCACGCGCAGGGCTCCGGAACTAACGTCATAAAACCTGGGGAGAAGGCTGGCAAATGTTGTTTTTCCGGCTCCGCTGGGCCCTACCAGCCCCACTACTTCCCCGGGGCGGATATGCACGTTTATGCCGTCCAGCACCTTGCGGGCACCGTCATAGGAGAAGGAAACGCCGTCATAGTCCAGACGACCGGCGGCGCGTCCCATAGGAACGGGGTCAGCGGCCTCCGGCATGGTATCCGGTTCTTTCAGGAGGTAATTGATGCGTTCCAGGGAAGCGTAAGCGCTCTTCAAATTGGTAAGCGTCACACCCAGCCGTTTGAGAGGGTCGTAACACATGAACAGGGCGGCGGCCAAAGCAGTAAAATCAGCCTTGGTGATGCCCATTTCATGCCCCCTTACCAGCAAAACGCCCAGCCCCAGCGCCGTCACCATTTCCAGCACGGGAACCAGGAAGTGCCTGTACTTCACCGTTCTGAGATTGATTTTGAAAAAACGCTGAATCAGCCCCAGGAAAAGATTTACCTGCTGTTCCTGCATTCCGTAGGAACGGATTTCACGCTGGGAGGCCAAATTTTCCTGGGCTGCGGCCGTAATATTGCCCAGTTCGTCCTGAGCCTGTTTGGACTTCTTCATCACGCGGCGGCCGAAAAAGCGGATGGGCCATATGGCCAGCGCAATCAGCCCCAGATTCATCAGGACTACTGCCGTATTCGGATCAACAAATACCTTGTACACCAGGAAGGCAAGGGCGGTCAGCAGAGTCAGGGGCTGCTTGATGATGTCATTGGCCGCTACCACCAGCCCCCCCTGCACGTTGGCGGCGTCATTAATTAGGCGGCTGATCAGGTCCCCCCGTTTCTGGCGGTCAATGAAGGAAAGGGGCAGCGTCTGCAATTTGGAAAAGGCGTCCAGCCTGATTGCCTCCAGCACTTTCATGCTGACGATGCTGATCCAGTACACGTTGAAGAACGTGCCTATGCCACGGACGGCGAAGACCAGAGGCAGCAGAGAGCATACGGCCAGCAGCACCGCCAGGTGCATGTGTTCCGGGGCCACCAGCCGAGCGATCATGTCCTGAAGCTCCGGTGGAATCTGTGTATTGTCAAACACCACCGGAAATACTTTGGCAATCATCAGCGGAAAGCCGAAACCGCTGGCGGCGGCAGCCAGAGCCCCGGCAGCCAGAGCGGCGATGAACAGCTTCATCACGGGCTTCAAATACCGCGCATATTCAAAAAACTGGCTTAACATGGAGCGCCTCCTTCCTCCTCCGCAACCATCTGCTGCTTATTGTAAAGTTCCCGGTACAGGGGAGAAGAAGCCATCAGCTCCTCATGCGTGCCGTCCGCAACCACACGGCCTTTCTCCAGCACCAAAATGCGGTCCGCCATGCGGATGGTGCTGAAACGGTGGGCAATAATGAACGTCGTGCGGCCGGAAGCCAGTCTCTCAATCTCCTTCTGAATCTGCTCCTCGCTCTTCATATCCAAGGAAGCCGTGGCCTCATCCAGCACCAGGATGGGAGCGTTTTTCAAAAAGGCCCTCGCCAGGGAAACGCGCTGCCGCTGGCCGCCGGAAAGGCCCTCCCCCATTTCCCCGATCATGCGGGAATACCCTTCCCCCGTCTCATTGATAAAACTGTCCACGGCGGACATGCGGCCGGCTTCCTCCACCTCCGCGTCGGAAGCGTCCGGACGGCCGATGCGTATATTGTCCGCCACGGAGCCGCGGAACAGAACGGGATACTGGGAAACCAGCGCTATGTGGGAAAGAAGTTCCTTTTTACTCATCTCCCTCACGTCGATGCCGTCCACCTTCACGCTGCCGGAAAGGACATCATAAAAACGGCACAGCAAATTAATGAAAGTCGTCTTCCCCGCTCCGCTGGGACCGACCAGGGCCACCACCTGCCCGGACGGAATGCGGAGATCAATGTTCCTCATGACAGGAGAGTCCTGCTGGTAACCGAAGCAAACGTTGCGGAACTCCACTTCCCCCTTCCATGCCGCCGGGATCCTTGGGTTTTCCGGTTCGGGAACGTCATCAGGAGCATTCAGCACGTGGTTGATGCGTTCCAGACCGGCATTAAGGGTTTCCGCCTTGTTATGGACGGCCCCCAGCTTCTTGACCGGCTCATAGCAAAGATACATGGCCGTAGCCAGCGCGGCAAAATCCCCCATGTTCATGCCGTTCATGTTGCCAACCAGCAGGGTGGCGGCCATGGCTATGGCGCTGACGAACTCAATCAAAGGGGTCAGCAGGCTCTGCCACCTGACCGCGCCGATGGATGCCTGGATGTAACGGCGGATCCTGTCCCTGAACAGCCTTATCTGCTGCTGTTCCAGTTCAAAGGCCCGGATATCCCGCTGGGAAGAAAAATTCTCCTGGAGCGTGGAGGAAAGGTCCCCCTGGCTGGACTGCACTACCCGGGCGCGGGCAAGCATTTTCCTGCCGATGTACCGGATGGGAATCACGCAAACGCCTACCAGGAGCATATTCGCCAGCAGAATAAGAAACTGCTCGCTGACGGAGGCCCTGTAAATCAGAAACCCTAACGCGGCCAAAAGAGTCAGGGGCTGGATAATAAGGTCATTGGCAATCTGTACCAGGCCGCCCTGGAGAAACTGGGTATCCTGCATCAGGCGGCTCAGCAGGTCCCCCTTCTGCTGCCGGTCATGAAAAGCCAGGGACAAATCCTGATACTTTCTGTACACCTTGAGCCGCAATGTCTCCAGCACTCCCAGCCCTATTTTGGAAAGCAAATAGACATTGACAAAAGAAGACAGGCCGCGCACCACCACCACCAGCGGGAGCATAGCCGCCGTGGCCCACACCGTCACCAGGGGCAGGTTTTCCGGGCTCACATACCACAAGAGCACCCGTTCCGCCCACGGAGGCAGCGGTTTCCCGTCAAAAATCACGGGAAACATCTCCTGTAAAATCACCGGAATGCCAAAACCGCTGGAAACAGCGGCCACAATGCCTCCGACCACCGCCCACACCAGCGTGCCCTTATAAGGAAGAAGATACTCGCGCCACAATGCCCTGGCGCGCTGGATGGAGGATTCCTGCCCCTCTGTTGACTGTTTCCTCATAAGTATTCCGGATGGCCGCGCCCGGGAACGGACGGCGCGCAATCGGCAGGGATCATACCATGAAGACCGTGAATGACAAGCTCCTTGCGATAAAAACTGCATGGGTAAATGCCTGGCGGGCAGACCTCCGGGCATCCCGGCTTGCCCGCCACCCCGTAATGGTCTACCTTTCCGTCGCATGCTGAAGACAGGATTAATCCAACCGGAAACCATTCCCGGCCACTTTCCCCGAAATCTCAGAACCATCGTGGAACTGTACCGTTCCTGCCTGGACGCAGGCGCGGAGCTCGTCCTCTGTCCGCCGCTGGCCCTCAGCGGCGTGCATACCGGGGAACTGGCTCTGCGCAGCGGCTTCCGGACCCAGCACCGGGCGACCCTGGCCTATCTGGCACGGGAAATAGCGGACGTCCCCCTGCTGCTGGGAGCGACGGACGCGGAAGGCATAAGATTCCACCTGTTGAGGAACGGCCTTTCCTTTCCCCGGCAGGCCGTTATCCCTCCCTCCCCGCATGGAAAAGAACGCGTTCCCGTCTTTGGCATCTGGAGAACGGAGGATGAGGCAGTTTTTTCCATCGCCCCGTGGGGAGAAATTCCTCCTCCGCACGTTTCCGCCACATGCCTGCTGCTCCGCACGCCTGCCAATGCATGGCATGAGGGATTGCTGGAACAGGATGAGGAAGAAGCCCACCTGACGGCGCGGGAAACAGGCCTGCCCGTATTCACGGCCCGCCTGGCCGGGGGAGAAGGTCCGTTTCTGCTGCCCGGCGCATCTTCCGTATGGTCCGGCAATGAAAATCTTCTCAAACGGCTGCGTCTTTTTGAACGGGATTCCGCCGTCATCTCACCGGAAAACTCCACAGGAACGGACTCCCCCCTGCCCTCCCCGGAACAACAGCTCCGGCACGCCCTCCGCAAAGGAATGGAAGATTTCATTCTGAAAAGCGGGTACGGGGCCGTCTGCCTGAATTTGCTGGAAAATTCCGCATCCCTCCTGTTGGCGGAACTATTGAAGGAAACGTGCCCCTCTCTGGAAGTGACGGGGTTCCTCCCCTCCCTGCCCGGCATTCCGGAAGAAACACGGGAAAGAGTTCAAGCCTTCGCCGGCACGGCTGGCATTGGCGTACGGACGGTTTCTTTCCCTGCCAAAGCCGGAGGGCTGGACGAAAAAGCTGCAATCGCGTGGCTCATGCGCCAATGGGCGGAAGAAGAAGGCGCCCTGCTGCTCTCTTCTCTGACGGGGACGGATATCATGACGGCGCCCCGCTTTCTTCCAGCCGCTTTAGCCGCGGATTTCATGCCGCTGGGGGATTTATACGAAACGGAACTGGCAAACCTGTTCCCCGGTTTTATTTCTCCCGCTCCGGAGGCCGCCAGGCGCGACGGGTTTCTCATCCGCCTGCACCGGGAACATGAATCCGCCACGGAGCTGGCGAATCGGTTCCCGGAATCGGAAAGGGAAATCCGCCGTCTGCAGCGGCAGGCCCGCGCATCCGAATGGACACGCCTGAAACTGCCGCCGCGCCTCATGCTGCGCTCCATCCCCGGAACGCAGGAAACGCCTTATATCCATCGGCTGGCAGACTGACGCGGAACCTCCCTTTTCCTCCCGTGGCATACATTGCGCTTGCTCTTGAAGAGGAAGAAGTGATTAGTAGAAGCCATGCAATTCCATGTAGCAACCATGATCGGCCGCGCCGCTTTAAGGCTGGTTGACCGGTTGGGGTCAATCGGATTGCTGCTTTATCAAGTGGCTTCATGCATGTGGTCCGGCCAATTCCGGATGCGCGTGCTTGTGGAGCAAATTGCAAAAATCGGGGTACAATCCCAGCCGGTGGTCATCATCACCGGCGCGTTCACCGGCGCGGTGCTGGAAGCCCAGACACTATTCCAGCTTCAAACGGTGAGAATGGAAACCATGGGCGGGGCCGTCGTCGCCGTGGGCATGTTCCGGGAACTGGGGCCCGTCATCACCGGGCTGATGCTTGCGGGGCGCGTCGGATCCGCCATGGCCGCGGAAATCGGCACCATGAAAGTCACGGAACAGGTGGATGCCCTTAAATCCATGAATGTGGATCCGGTAGACTACCTGGTGAAGCCGCGGATACAGGCCATGCTTATTTCCATGCCCATCCTGATGATGGAAGCCGTTCTGGTGGGCATCGCCTCCGCGTACATCGTCAGCGTCACCGCCTTTAACGTAGACCAGGCCTACTGGATGCACTTCATGAGCAAATTCGTCACCATGGGGGACATCATCGTAGCCCTGGTCAAGGCTCTTGCTTTCGGCCTCATCATTTCCACCATCTCCTGCCGGGAGGGGCTGAACACCACGAACGGCGCCGTGGGCGTAGGCAAATCCACCATGCAGGCCATGGTGTACGCTTCCGTGGCCCTGCTCATCGCCAACTTTATCCTGACCATGATCCTCAACTCTTTCTTCCCCATGGGATTCATGAGATAGCCTTTCCCCTCCGCCATGCAGCCATTCATCCGCGTCCATCAGCTCAGACAAAGCTTCGGCACCCAGAAAGTGCTGAAAGGCGTAAGCTTTGACGTGGGCAAGGGAGAACTGATGGCTTTAATAGGAGGTTCCGGAGCCGGGAAAAGCGTCATTCTGAAACATCTGGACGGCCTGATGGACCCCTTGGACGGCTATGTGGAAATAGACGGCAGGCGCATCAGCGGCGCGCCGGAAAAAATCAGAAAGCAAATCCGCAGCAACATCGGATTCATGTTCCAGCAGGGAGCCTTATTCGATTCCTTGAGCGTGGGAGAAAACGTAGCCTTCCCCCTGCGGGAGGCGGGGATCAGGGATGAAAACGAACTGGACACCCGTATCTCAGCCGCTTTGGATTCCGTAGGACTGCTGGGACAACAGGAAAAAATGCCGGCCAGCCTCTCCGGCGGCATGATCAAGCGCGTCGCCGTAGCCAGGGCAATCATTACCACTCCGGAATGCCTGCTCTATGACGAGCCCACCGCGGGCCTGGACCCCATTGTTACGGACAGCATCAGCTTCCTCATCCGGCAAATCTGCAAGGACAAAGGCATCACCACCGTCATTGTCTCCCATGACATGCCCAGCGTGATCCGCATCGCGGACAAAATCGTCTATCTCAGAAACGGTGAGGTTTACTGGACGGGAACTCCGGAAGAACTGTTGCACTCCAAAGACGAAATCCTGCAAAAATTCCTGTACGGGGACTCCGGGGAAAACTGGGCAGCCCTGTCCGGCAAAAATGAAAACTTCCAACGGGTTCTGCTGGAACGGGCGGAACGGGAACGCAAACAATAACCATCTTGCCACAGAGCCATGAAACAGAAACTTAAACCGGAAACCTGGGTAGGCATCTTTCTGATCGCCGGGATCCTGATGATTATCGGAGTCATCCTGGGATTCGGCAACATCAAAACATCCAAGGAGCAAACCTACCCCATCAACATCATTTTCAAAGATGCGGCGGGGCTCATCAAGGATTCCCAGATACGCCTGGGCGGCGTCACGGTGGGGAAAGTCACCAAAGCCCCTGAACTCCTGCCTTCCGGCAATGAAGTCATGCTGGAAGCCAGCATTCAGAGCGACGTGAAAATCCAGCAAGGGTCCGTCTTCCGGGTGGACATGCAGAACATCCTGGGCGACAAATACATCGATATCGTCCCTCCGGCCCAGCCCACGCATGAATACATCCTTCCCCATGCCACCATCATCGGTCAGCCGGAAAGCGATTTCAGCAAAATCAAAAACAATGCCGTGGGCGCCACAGAGGAAATCCTGAAAATCCTCAAGCAAATCGAGAAAAATTCGGACAACATTGACGACGCCATCCTCAATATCGGAGAGGCGGCCAAAGGGCTGGCCCAGACGACCAGGCTGATCAACGAGGGCATCCTGAACCGGGAGAACATCCAGAACCTCGGCAGCGTACTGTCTCAAATAAACCGGGCGGGAGAACAGCTCCCCGGCCTCATGGAAGAAACGCGCTCCTCGGTCGCGGCCATGAAAGACACCGTCCGGGATGCCCGCAAACTCATTGCCGGAGCTGAAGAAAAGCTCAACACTCTGGACCCCGCCGTCAAGGCAATCCCCCCTACGCTGGCCGCTCTGAGGAAAGCATCTGAACAAATCTCCTCCTTCACGGCTGATGCACGTAAAAACCAGGGCTTTCTTGGGCTGCTTATGTACGATGCTCGCTTCCGGGCCAACGCTCAGGAATTCATCCGCAATCTGAGGGATTACGGCATTCTGAGGTACCGGAATCCTAACGAACCCCAAGTCAAACCGGACCCCCGCGGCGGTTTTTCAGGAAGCCGCCGCTGAGAGACCGCACAATTCCGGGTGAAGCCGCTTTACACACTTGCCAATAGTGGGAAGCGTGCTAAATAATTTCCAATGTGAGAGGCGAAAACATGTAAGTCGACATGTTTTTCAACAGGAACCAACCCTTAATACTCTAATCAACCATGCAAGACAACCAAACCGAACTTGAAACGACCGCAGCAGCAAACGACACTTCCTGCTCCTGCCCTTCCGCCCGCGAGCTTGCCGTCACCAGATTTCAACAGGCCAGGGCTTTCGCCGCAGCTAAAGTAAACCAAATCCGCAAGGCGGCTACGGAACAGGCCAGCACCATCTGCGACTACGCCCAGGAAAAGGGAGAAGTCATCCGTGACAAGGCCAAGAAGTTCCACGAAGCAGGCGAAGAATACGTGAAGGAAAAGCCCACCCAGTCCGTGCTGATTGCCATGGGCGTGGGCCTTCTCATCGGTCTGCTTATCCGCCGTCGTTAACCCTCTCCCTTCATCCCGCGCCATGCGTGCCATGCGCATGGCGTCCTCCTTCCCCTTTCAAACCGAACCATGGGACTGATCGACAAACTCAAGCGAACCTTCGTCACCCCCCTTGTGGAGGAAAAGGAAGAAGGGATGGCCATGGTCCGGTCCCTCCGGGAAACCGGGACGGCAGCCCTGGCCCATGCGGAAGCCCTGGCCGCACTGCTCAAACTGGAACTGAAGGAAGCGTCCAACAGGCTGGGCAAAAAAACGGCCTTTCTCCTGATGGGCGCCTTCATGGCCTTCTTCGGCTATCTATTTCTGTGGTGCCTTCTGACTGTGGTCATGGCGTATTTCTGGGGAATCATCGCTGGGCTTGCCGTAACCACGGGCTTTCATCTCCTGGCCGCCGCAGCCGGGTTCATCCTTTTCAGCCGAACCCATGTAACGCCTATCGCTCCGGCGACGGCGGAAGAACTTAAAACGGATTTATCATGTCTGCAAATGGCTCTCAAGAAAAGCTCGCACTCCTGATGCGGGTAGCTTCCTCCCGGCTGGACATCGTCAATGAGGCGGACAGCCTGGTGCAAAAGACACAGCAGCAGGCCGACCACTTCCGTAAATTGAAAAAAAAGGCCATGTCCCTGCCTGTAATCGGCTCTATTGTCGGAACGGTGGGAGGCGTTCTTCTCATCCGCATGTTTGCGGGGAAAAAAAGCAATCCGGCCCCTCCCCCGCAGCCGCGCACTTCCGGAAGCTGGGTTAATTCCTCCATCTTCCGTTTCATCGTTGAAATTCTGATTACCCTGGCTTTCCCTTCCCTGAAAAAAATGGGGATCGGCCTGGCCGGCAAAAAATTCCTCAACCTGTTCAAATAACAGGCTTTTCAGGCCAATACAGCGGTTTTCTGCCACTTCTTGAAAAAGGTTCGGGAACTCCGCTGCCGTAAAAAATGGGGATGTTCCCGCGCCGTTAAATGAGAACCGCCCCATATCCTTCCCGTCTTCCAGGGAACAATAAATCATGCCTGGCGTAAAAAGCCGGCCTGCCGCGCCAGCCCCCCCGTTCCATCATCCTCCCCTTCCCCGGAAACAAACGCCCGCAGCTCTTCCGCAAAACTTCCCCTCTCGAAATTCCTCACCCGTCGCGGAACAGGGCAAAGCCGCTTTCACGGAAATCGGTACCCAGACATTTTTTGCTGGTCAAAAAAGCTCTGTTTTCGTTAGTATGCAGCTTTATCAGTTTGCTGCATTCACAACATGAGCGAATACATTTTGCCCCACGTCGACGGATATCTCAAACTTGGACAGGATTATGACTGTTCCGATATCCACCTTGCCGTCAACAGCCGTCCCACCTGGCGCCGGTTCGGCCAGCTTCTCCCCATCTGGGAGGAAGCGCCCAATCTCACGCCCCAGGACACGGAAGTGCTGGCGAGGGGCTTTCTGGAAGACCCGGAATGGAACCGCCTTCAGCAACGGGGGGACGTGGACTTCGCCTACGCCAATGACTTTGGCCGCTACCGCGCATCCGTGGTTAAACAGCGCCTGGGTTATGACATCTGCTTCCGCATCATCAACACGCGGGTGCGCACCATGGAGGAAATAGGCCTGCCGACAGAATACGTGGTGCCCCTCACCCGCTACACCAACGGTCTCATTTTAGTCACGGGCTCCGTAGGTTCCGGTAAATCCACCACGCTGGCCTCTATCGTGGATTTCATCAACCAGGACCGCCACGACCACATCATCACGCTTGAAGACCCCATCGAATACCTGATTCCCTCCAAAAACTGCCACGTCAACCAGCGTGAAGTGCATAAACATACGGAATCCTTCGCGCGGGCCCTCCGCGGAGCCCTCCGTGAAGACCCAGACGTCATCATGGTGGGCGAAATGCGCGACCTGGAAACCATCTCCCTGGCGCTCACGGCGGCAGAAACCGGCCACCTGGTGCTCGGCACCCTGCATACGGGTTCCGCAGCCCGTACGGTGGACCGCGTGCTGGACGTCTTCCCGGTGGAACAACGCGACCAGATACGCATCATGGTCAGCGAATCCCTGCGCGGCATCATCTCCCAGCAGCTGGTTCCCAGAGCAGACGGCAACGGCCGCGCTCTAGCCATTGAAATGCTGGTTAATACGCCGGCTATCGCCAACTGCATCCGCGAAGGCAAGACATTCATGATTCCCGGCTGCATCCAGACAGGGAAAGCCCAGGGCATGATCCTGATGGACGACTCGCTCCGGGCCCTGCACCAGGCGGGCCTCATCACCACGGAAGACTGCATCTTCCGCGCGGAAGACAAAACCATCATGAAATCCTTCCTGGGAATCAAGTAACCTTTAATTTTGAAACACTCCTGTTATGGCTGTCATCGACCAATACTTCAAATACCTCGTAGAAGCGGGCGGTTCCGACCTTCACCTCAGCGAAGGCCAGCCTCCTAAAGTCCGCGTTAACGGGACCATCTCCGCCATCTCCGACGAAAATCTGGAAGGCCAGGCGTTCAAAAACCTTCTCGCGGAAATATGCGATCCCCAGGCCTTCCAGAAATATCTGGAAGAAGGGGACCTGGACTTTGCCTATGAAATGGATGAAACATCCCGTTTCCGCTGCAACTACTTCAAGCAGCAGCACGGCCTGGGGGCTGTCTTCCGCCTCATTCCCACCAAAATAGCCACGCTGGAAGAACTGGGCGTGCCTACGGTCGTCAAGGAATTCGCCCATATGAGATCCGGCCTTGTACTGGTCACAGGGCCCACCGGCTCCGGTAAATCCACCACGCTGGCCGCTATCATCGACTACATCAACAGCAACCAGGCGCGGCACATCATCACCGTGGAGGAACCTATCGAATTCGTCCATCCCAATAAAAAATCCATCGTCACCCAGAGGGAAGTGCCTCTCCAGACGCCTTCCTTCGCAGACGGCCTCCGGGCTTCCCTTCGTGAAGACTCCGACATCGTGCTGGTGGGTGAAATGCGCGACCTGGAAACCATCTCCCTGGCGCTCACGGCGGCGGAAACCGGCCTTCTGGTATTCGGCACCCTGCACACGAACAACGCCAGCAAAACCATTGACCGTATCATTGACGTATTCCCGTCTGACCAGCAATCCCAGGTGCGCACCATGCTTGCGGGTTCCCTCCGCGGCGTCGTGGCGCAGCTCTTGATGAAGCGCAGCGACAAACCGGGGCGCGTAGCCGTCAATGAAATTCTCTTTGCCACGCCGGCCGTGGCGGCCATCATCCGTGAAGGCGCCACGCAGAAAATCCCTGACGTCATCGTCGGCGGCAAGGCCATGGGCATGCAATTCATGGATGACGCCATCTGGCAAAAACTCCAACAGGGCATCGTCTCCCCGGAAGAAGCCTACATGAAGTGCATTGAAAAGAAGAGATTCCGCAACTTCCTTCCTCCGGAATCCGCCCGCCTGGCAGACTCCGGCGGCGGAAACTAAGCTCTTTGCCCTCCTTCTCCTGCCATGTCTCCCACTGGAAAATTCACGCTCAGGCTTGTGATTTATGGAGCCTTCCTGCTCTATCTGGTGGGAGACTTGTTTGTCTGGCACGGCTTTCTGGCCGGCAGGATGGACGCGTACCTGAAACCGTTGCCGGGGCCGCCAGGAGACAACTCCGCCCGGATAGCGGAAGTGTACGGGGAACCCGTCACCGCCAACCAGCTTTCCCGAAGAATGACGGAACTGAAAATGCTGCGCCAGCCTCCCGTGCTGGATATGGAAGGCGGGATCAAACTTACTCATGAACTGGACATCCCCGGCGACCTGGCTCCGCGGGCCAGGTATGACCTGATCGGCTCCTCCCTTCTGCGCCTGAAAACCAGCGTCAATGACCTCCAGCTCCCCAACCGCAACGCGGAAGCGGCACGCGCCGTGGAACAAATCCGGTCCCGTTTTGACGGAGACACGGAACAATACCTGAAAACCCTGCATGGTCAGAAATTGACGCAGGAACAATTTCAAAAAAAAATAGCGGCCAGGCTCAAACAGACGGAACAGCTCTACCGGGCAACCGCCCAGGCGGCGGAAGCGTCCGACGAAGACCTGAAAACCTACTACAACCTGATCCGGGACCAGCTCACCCCTCCTGATCTGCGGAAAACCAGGCACATCTTCCTGGCTACCCTGAACAGGGAAGAAGCCCAGGTCCGGCAAACCGCGGAAACGCTGCTGGAGCGGCTGAAGGCAGGGGAATCCTTCTCCCGGCTCGCCAGGGAATTCAGTGAAGACGAACGTTCCGCTCCCGCAGGCGGGGAACTCGGCTGGATAAGCCCCGCCCGCGCCAAGGAAACCCTGGGTCTGGCGTTGGCAGACGTCCCGGACAACAGGCCGGTACTTCTCAAAAGCCGGTGGGGGTGGCACCTTGTGGAAGCATCCCCTGTCAAAAAAGGGAAAACGCCATCCTATGAAGAAGCGCTTCCGGCCCTGAGGGATGCAGCCCGGAGCCTCAGAAAAGCTCAAGCCGTGGGATTGTACATGGACGGCCTTTTTGAAGAAGCCCATCTCAGAAACCGCATTAAAAACAAGCAGGGCCGCTGACGCCCCAATTCCGACAAACGGGCCTTCGCAAAAATCGGAAACATCAGGCCCGCCTGCCTTTACACCTGAACATTCCCGCAGGCCCTCCGGCTTCCAGACCGGGGCGTTCCTCCTTTCCCGTAAAAGCCGGGCGTTCCCGGAAATAGCCATCTTCCCTGCGGACGGCCTCCGGCAGTCATGAAACACCCGCACGAGATGAGGAAAGGCGGCATCTTTCTTCTTATTTGCCTTTCCTGACGAATTCCGCTTGCTTTCAAACGCGGGATGAACTAAATTCTTTCCGGTATTTCCCACGGGGTATTAGCTCAGTTGGTAGAGCGTCTCGTTCGCAATGAGAAGGTCAGGGGTTCGAATCCCCTATACTCCACCATCCATCTCTCTTTCCCGCTACTGTTTTTTATTCGGGAATAACGGGTAGCCTTATGAATGGTAACTTATTTAAAATTGTACTGGTTTCAGTCGTTGCCATTCTTTTAGCCATCATAGGCGGCATCATGTCGGCGGACGGCGATCCCTTTTCTATAGTTCTGGCTGTTTCCCCCTTTATCCTGGCCGCCTTATTCCTGATGAAGGGAAAAGTGTGGTATCTGTGGATACTGATACCCATTCTTTTCCTGCCCATCCCCTCCTTAAGGGATTACGCTCCCCTTCTTGCTTACGGAATAACCCTTCCTTGTTACTTGTGGAACGCCATGCTCAGGCGTTCAAGCTTGACGTGGAATTCCGCCCCCCTTCTGGACGCTGTCGTCCTCGTGCTGTTCATGCACGTGGGCTATATCTTCCTGAGCCACCCTTTCGCTCTGGGGCTGGATGTGCTGGAAGACTACTACGGAGGCAAGGGATACATCCTTTTCCTCCAGGCCCTCCTGGCCTATCTCTGCCTATCCTCGTTAAAAACGACCAGCCATGAACTGGGCAAGGTGCTTCAATGGGCTGTTTTCCTGACCATCGTTTTTACCCTTATCCTAACCGCCCGGAGCCTCCTTTCTCCGGATAGCGCCGGGGCGGATCTTGCCGCGAGCGCGGGCTCCGCAGGCACACTCTCCGAAAACTCCCGGAACTCTTCCTTCCTCAGAATTTCTATCTTGGTGATGCAGCTGCTCATCATCAACTACTCCGTGTGGCAGATGATCAAGCGTCCCTGGTGGGGGGCGTTGCTTCTTCTTGGAACCGTTGGCATCCTGTTAAGCGGATTTCGCTCCGCCATGGCCCAGGTTCTGTTCCTGTTCTTCACCATATCCCTAATTTACAGAAGATGGTTCTTCTGCCTTCTGGCTCCCGTCCTCGGAGTGCTATTGCTCTTGCTGCTCTCCTCTGCGGGCATGCTCCATTCTCTGCCTTTCGGCATCCAGAGAACCCTCTCAGCCGTTCCTTTCCTGGACGTCAGCGCGCAAGCCAAGGCAAACGCCGAAGACTCCATCAACTGGCGCTTTGAAATGTGGAGCTGGGCTCTGGATGACCGTGAACACTTTATTCAGGACAAAATATTCGGAGACGGCTTTTCACGGGACATCAGCATCGTGAAAGCCAATGTATATGAAGAAGCCTACAACCTGAGCAAAGACCAAAGCGCCTTTGCGTGGAACGGCCAATGGCACAGCGGCCCCATTTCCACGATTCAAACGCTCGGCTACATAGGGATTTCCCTGTACCTTATCCTGTCCGTCGTTGGCATGACCTACGCATGGATCGTCAGTAGAATTTACCGCAACCATCAATACAAGCTCGGCATCCTGTATGTTTCCGCCGTCTATTTCACCAAACCAATCTTCTTTTTCCTGATCTTTGGGGAAAGCATCACTATTGCGATGGACATCATATCCCTGGCCATCATCAAAGTACTCTACTCCTGCGCCAAGAGGGAGGGCCTCTATGTATCTCTCCATGTCCGCAAGGAATACATGCCGCTCATGATCCGGAAAACACAGGAAAAACGGCAAGCCGCCGCAACGGCATCCATTTCCGGCTGACTGTTCCTTCCCGGGAAAAACAGGCGTCCCCTATGCTTGAGGCTGGACTAATTCAAAGGGAGTTGCTACCTTTCGGGGCGGTTCCTTTTCCCATGGCAGCAGATACTTCCCATCATATCATCGGCCTCATTCCGTCACGCTGGGGTTCCTCCAGATTTCCGGGCAAGCCCCTTCATCCCATTGCAGGAAAACCTCTTGTCCAGCACGTATGGGAACGCGTCTGCCGCTGTTCCCGCCTGGACGCCATCGCCATCGCCACGGACGACCAGCGCATTTTTGACGCCGCCGTATCCTTTGGAGCCAGGGCCATCATGACCTCTCCGGACCATCCCAGCGGCAGTGACCGCCTGGCGGAAGCGGTACGTTCCTTCCCTGCCGCCACCCATGTCGTCAATATTCAGGGGGACGAACCTCTCATTGACCCGGCCCTGATTGACAGGCTGGCGGAAGCCCTGGTCTCGGACGAAGCCCTCTCCATGGCCACCGTCGCCTGCCCCATCAGCACCCGGGAGGATCTGGACAACCCGAACATTGTCAAAGTGGCCCTTGCCCGTAACGGAGACGCCCTGTACTTCTCCCGTTCCGTCATTCCCTATGCCCGCCACCCCCGCGTAGCACCGCCTTTGCGCCATCTGGGTATTTACGCCTACCGCCGCGACTTCCTTGAAAACTATGTGCGCTGGGCCCCGACCCCCCTGGAACAGACGGAATCCCTGGAACAACTGCGCGCACTGGAAAACGGGGCCAGAATCCGGGTCATCCTGACGGACCACGTCAGTGTGGGCGTGGATACGCCGGAACAGGCGGAACAGGTGGAACAAATCTTATTAAACATACACTAGGAAGCAAATCATGAAATATATCTTCGTCACAGGCGGTGTTGTCTCCTCTCTCGGCAAAGGACTGGCGGCGGCATCCATCGGCACGCTGCTGGAACGCTGCGGACTCAAGGTAACCCTTCAAAAATTCGACCCCTACCTGAATGTGGACCCCGGAACGATGAGCCCGTTCCAGCACGGGGAAGTGTACGTCTTGAACGACGGAGCGGAAACGGACCTGGACCTGGGCCATTACGAACGCTTCGTCCATTGCAGCCTCTCCCGGCTCAACAACCTCACTTCCGGACAGGTCTTTGAAAGCGTGCTGCGGAAGGAACGCCGGGGAGACTATCTGGGAAAAACGGTTCAATACATTCCGCATGTCACGGATGAAATCAAAAACCGCCTCTATGAAGTCACGGAAAAATCAGACGTGGACATCATCATCACGGAAATCGGCGGCACGGTCGGGGACATGGAAGGCCACATTTTCCTGGAAGCCCTGCGCCAATTCGCCCTGGAAGTGGGCCGTGACAACGTCTGCTTCATTCACGTCACCCTGCTCCCCTATATCAAGGCCGCCGGGGAAATGAAAACGAAGCCCACCCAGCAATCCGTCGCCAAGCTCCGGGAAATCGGCATCCAGCCGGACGTGATCATCTGCCGGACGGAATACGACATGAGTGAAGACGAACGCCGCAAAATCGCCATGTTCTGCAACGTGGAAGCCAAAAACGTCATTGCCTTCCGCGACGTCAAAAACACCATCTACGAATGCCCCCTGGATCTCAGCCAGGATAAAATAGACCGCATTGTCACCAGGCGGCTGGGACTGGACGTTCCGGCGCCCAATCTGGCGGACTGGCAGCGTTACGTCGGCAGGGTCATCAGCCCCAGCCACTCCATCAGGATTGCCGTAGTAGGTAAATACATCGCTCTCCAGGACGCCTACAAATCCATCTATGAATCCTTCACTCACGCCGGTGCGGAAAATGACGCCCGCGTGGAAATTCTCCGGATAGACGCGGAAGAAATTGAGGAAAAGGGCGCGGAGGCCATGATTGGCTCCGTGGACGGCATTCTGGTGCCGGGCGGCTTTGGAGACCGCGGCATTGAAGGAAAAATCCAGACGGTGGAATACGCGCGCACCAAAGGAATCCCGTTCCTGGGCATTTGCCTGGGCATGCAGGTGGCCGTCATTGAGTACGCACGCCACATCTGCGGCATGGATGACGCCAACTCCACGGAATTCGACCAGAAAACCACCCACCCAGTCATCAGCCTCCAGGAAGAGCAAAAAGGCATCAAGGCCATGGGAGCCACCATGCGCCTGGGCGCCTACAAGGCCCTGATCCAGCCCGGAACGCTGGCGCACAAGCTTTACGGCAAGGACAGCGTTACGGAACGCCACCGCCACCGGTACGAATTCAACCCGGCCTACCGCGACGAACTGGAAAACGCGGGGCTGGTCATCAGCGCCGTCAATGACGAACACGGACTGGTGGAAGTCGTGGAACTTCCCGATCATCCCTTCTTCATCGCCTGCCAGTACCATCCGGAATTCCAGTCCGCTCCCAACCGGGCCCACCCGCTCTTTTCCGGCCTGGTTTCAGCCGCGCTGGAGCACAAGAGCCACTCCTGACCCTTTCATTAAGCCCGGGGCCTTTTCCGGAATTTCCATTCCGGAAAAGGCCTTCTCTTTCCAGGCATGCTCACGGACCTTTTCGTCATCGTCATTTACTTTCTTGCTATCTTCTGCATTGGCATTTATGCGGGACGAAAGCAAAACTCCCTGACAGACTATGCCCTGGGCAACCGCTCCCTGCCCTGGTGGGCTATTCTGGCCTCTATCCTGGCGGCGGAAATCAGCGCGGCCACCTTCCTGGGGGCTCCCGGAGAAGGGTACCATACCCGCAACTTCACATACGCCCAGCTCTGCATCGGCACCATCCTGGGCCGCATCATCGTCGGCAGGCTCTTTCTCAAGCCCTATTATGACTACAAGGTTGTTTCCATCTATGAATACCTGGAAAAAAGATTCGGGCTCCTGACGCGGCGGACAGCCTCCATGGTCTTCCTGATCAGCCGGGTGCTCGCCAGCGGAACCAGGCTCTATTTCGCGGGCATTCTGCTGGTCATTGCCTACCAGTTCCTGACAGGCGTCACGGCAGACGCCGACCAGATTGTCCTGCTCTACATTGCCGCCCTGGTTGCCATCTCCGTCGCCACGACAATTTATACCGCGATCGGAGGATTGAAAGCCGTCGTCTGGACGGACGTCCTCCAGGCCGTCGTTCTGGGAGTCTCCATGCTTTCCGCCCTGTGGGTACTGTTCTCCCATATCCCCGGAGGGTGGAGCTCCATCTCCGCCGCCATGAATGGCGGAGACGATTGGAAATTCTTCTCCTGGGGAACCGGAGAAGGCCTGGACTTCCTCCAACAAGGCGCCCGCGTGCTGGGCCAGGAATACACGGTGTGGGCAGCCTTCCTGGGAGCAACCTTCATCACCATGGCTACGCATGGCACGGACCAGGACATGGTGCAGCGCATGCTGGCGGCAAAAAACAGCAAGGCGGGAACGCGTGCAGTCATCGTATCCGGCTTGCTGGACTTCCCCATCGTCATCATTTTCCTCTTCACGGGCATTCTTCTCTATGTCTTCTACCAATACAACCCGGCAAACCTCCCTGCAGACACGCCGCAGCTGCATGTGTTTCCCTACTTCATCATCCATGAACTTCCCAACGGCATCCGCGGGCTGCTGATCGCCGGACTTCTGGCGACGGCCATGGGCTCCCTCTCCACGGCTCTAAACTCCCTGGCGACTACCGCCACCAAGGACTGGTACCAGGGGATATTCAAACCGGAAGCCACGGAACGGCAGCTGCTCCGGTGCGTGCGCTGGGGAACGGCCGTTTTCTCCCTGCTGCTCATCCTCGTGGGTTCCATCACAGCGTGGTATGTGGTGCATCACCCGGAAGTCCGCATCATCCAAATAGCCCTGGGCATTTTCGGCTATACCTATGGCTCCCTGCTTGGCATTTTCCTGTTGGGAATGCTGACCCGCACCAGAGGCAGCGACTCAGGAAACATCATTGCCATGGCGGCAGGATTCTTTGTCATCGCTTTACTGACGGAACTCATCCCTCTGCCCTCCGGCTGGCAACAATATGTTCCGGAAATAGCATTTCCGTGGCGCGTTACCATCGGAACTCTGGTTACTTTTACCGTCGGCTTCTGTTTCAGAAAACGCCGCCTTCCCATGCGCTGAACGGTGAACGCCGTTACTTGGCCACGTTCATGTTCCGCATTCCCCTTCAAACCGCCCCGTCAATGGGAGTAAAGGTGCAAGCGAAAAATAGGGGATTAGGGGATAAAAATCCCTGAGGGGGGGCGCTCCCTGTCCAACGGGTGCGCCGGAACTCCTTCTCCCGGACACAAAAGCGCCGCTTTCCCGGAAAGGGAAAGCGGCGTGAAACGGAATGGAAACACGCTCCCTCCGCTACACTTCTTCGGGGGACAGCCAGCGGAAGGAAACGATGTTGAACTTTCTTCCAAACGCCTTGTTCACGGCGCTCAGCTCCGTATCCTCCAGCGCGCCGCTCTTCATGTTGACCTGCCGGGCCGGAGTTTCCGGGCTGTTCACCGGATCCACGTAGTTGATCCCCCTCTGCACCACCGCTTCGCACCACGCGCGCGACAGCACCACTCCTTCGCGGTTGGCCAGCTCTCCGTAGGCGCGCACCGTAAACGTATCGTCCCTCGTCGTCAGGATGTTGCCCAGCACCGCCAGCACGTCAGACTGGATCAGGTAGCCGGGGGCGGCCGTATACACCGATCCCCTGGCCGCGTCCTGGTTCGGGTAGCCTCCCTTGGGCGCGATCACCATGTCGGAAAGTTCGTCAAACGTGCTGTTGATGGAGCTCTCGTCAATAGCCGCCTGAAGCGCTCCCTTCACCCCCATTTCCCCGCTCTGCAGACGGCGGTTGACAAAGTCGGACATGTTCAGGAAGGGGCCTCTCTTTTTGACCTCCTTGACCATGTTCCGGGCCAGGGACCTGATTTGCGTGTCGCTCAGGGTTCTCAGGTCCGACCACGCCATAGCCTCCCCGTCCGGGATGCCCTGGGTCACCCCTATCGAACCATAGTCGTCCACGTGGGACTTGTCGCTGCTGGCCACTCCGAAACGGGAAAAGGACGTCTGGGAGTTGTTGAGCACGGAGGGCCTGCCGCTCCTGGAATAGAGAATCTTGCGCTTCTTGAGCCCCAGGAGGGTGGCTTCCCAGGCGCGCTGGGAGGTGGAGTTGACATTGAATCCTCCGGCGACGGTGAGGTACTTGGAGGCATGCTTGTAGCCTTCGTCCGTTCTGGCGAGTTCTTCGACGACAGCTTCCGAGGGTTTGCCCTGAAGGTCGGGCAGGAAGCGGCGGTTGGCGATACCTGAAGCCCTGTTGGATGAAGCGTCCGTAGAGAAAGCCTGCTGAAGCACGGTTTTAAGTTCTTCCCTGCCCGTGCCCCCAAGGCTGGAAGGACGGGCGGCCAGGGAGGAGGCGAACCAGGAGTCCCAGAGGGCGTCGTTGATCATCAGGCCGTGGTCCCAGAAGTCCCCCAGGGCGGCGTCCCCCATGATTTCGTTGTGGGAGAAAACCTTGTCGGCAGGAAGCATGGGATCGGCAAAAGCATTGCCGATGCCTACGCCCGGCACGCCGGACTGGTAGGCGAAGCGTTTGGCGATAGCCGCCCTGGAGTCGCTCCTGTACCATCCCGGGGTGAGGCGGCATCCGGCAAAGCCGGCCAGGCTGGAGGGCTGCTGGAAGGGAAGCTCCGCGGCGACAATCTTGTTGACCTGCTCGGCTCCCGGTCCTCCGAAGGGGGAGAGCCTGGTGCCGTCATTGGAGAGGATGTTGGAGATGGTAATCGGGAAGAAATCGCTGTTGGCGTTCTTGACTTCAAACTGGTACGGGCTGTAGAGGCGCCCCAGTTCGGAGGCGGTGGGCATCTGGCCTCCCCAGAAAAGGGGGCTGGAGTGCTGCCATGTCTTGGCCCGGTAGTCCTTGCCCTCCGGATAGGCTCCTATCACGGGGGGCTTGCCCCATTTTACCGATACTCCATAGTAGGCGACAAACGTGGAGTCCAAAGAGGGCGTGCCGTATTCGCCCGCTTTTTTAGCTTCTTCATTGGTCCCTTCGTTGCGTTCCCACATTTCTGCGGGAAGTTTAATTTGGTCAACAAGAGGTTTTTCCCAGGCACCCCAGTTCAGGTTGAGGATGGCCGGCATGGTCTTGGAGAAAATTTCTATTTCCGCCGTGCTTTTCCCATTCAGGGAAGAGGAACTGTTCATTTTGTTGGGATCCATCAGGCCGGCCCCCATCACGAAGGTTCCCAGGGCTTTGGAGGCACCCTTGTCTCCGTATTTGACGGCGAGAACATGATTGTCCGGCGTTCCGTTGAGCCGGCTGGTATCTTCCGCGAAGATAACGGAAGCCTTGGCAATACCTACCTGGTTATATCCGCTGCCGTCCAGAAGTTCATAACGGACGCCGTCCGTCAGGTTGACGGCATAAGAGCTGACTTGTCCCGGTTCCTGGGACCATCCCTCTTTGAGCGGGAATCTGTCCGGTTTGAAATCACCGCTGTTGGGCTTTGTTTTGTAAACTTCGTTACCGTTGGCGATATTGGAAACGACCGGCTGGGCAAAGACGACGATCTCGCCTGCTTTCAAGGTGGAAGGCTCTCCCTTGACGGTGGAACCGTCACTGTTAAGTTTGGCCGTAGTTCGGAAAGAGGCGCCGAAATCCGCCACCTGGCGGTTGTTATAAGAAGCGTTCAAATAGGGGATCAGGCAGGATTCTCCATAATTGGAGAGTGCATTCTCATCCAGTTGGTTCCATGCGAATTTAACATTATGGGAAAGCAGCAGGGGCATGAAGCGGTGCTCGCCGAAGTAGGCGCCCCAGACACCTCCGTTGGCCCCGGTCAGCTTCATATCCACATTATAAGGATTCCACCAGACGTACACGGGAATGACGGCAATACGGAAGTCGATCCATCCTCCACGGTTGGGATGCTTGTTGCCGTGTTTGACGTAGTTAAGTCCTACAAAGGAATAAAAGCGCAGCAGGATGGGATGGCGCATGTACGTGTAGCGGTTGTCCATCATTTCCATGCTGGCTGCGGAGTCCGCCGCAATCAGCGTGCTGGGAGCGCTTCCATTCCATTGAAGGGTGGCGGAGGCATCCTGGCCTTCCCTCTTCGTGGAGGAGTCCCACACGTTCGCCCACAGGTAAAGCTGGTTCCAGGAGCCGATCGGCCGGTTCTGGTCCGACGGGTTGCCGTCCTCGGACGTGTACGGACGCAACCCTATGTCCGCCGTATCGCCGCGAAATTCTTCAGGAAGTTTTTCCTGGGAAAACATAATGTTGAGGTCTTTCTTAAGACCGCCGAATTTAGAATCCGTCAGCAAACTGGAAGAAACCAGAGAGATGTCGTGGTAAACGTCACCCAAATCCTTCAAACGTCCGTTTTTATTGTTGGCCAGCAGAGAATCAAGAGAGATAAGCTTTCTGACTGCGGACATGTCGTTCCCGGATCCCGCCGTCATTACGGAAGAAAGATTGAGAGACTCCAGATCGGGGCCGGGCGTATCCCAGGTGGAACGCAGCACCGTCAGGGCATCCGTACTTTCTTCAGAAGCATGCGGCATCAAATTGATACGCGCTTTCTGGTTTTCCCCCGTGACCCACCAGGCTATATATTTACGGGAGTTAGCATTCTTTTTCAGTCCTGTGGTCTTGGAGGAATCATCTACGCGCACCATGCGGGCGTAGATTTCCTTTTTATCCTGATTCCTGGCTCCAACGGGTGTCCCTATCGTGCCTGGTCCCACCAGGGCGACGCTGCGGAAGTTCTGGTTAGAGAGAGAACGTTTGCCCAACAGGTTTTTACCCGCTTCCAGAGAACTGAGCCTGCGCAAATCAGGGTCGGAAATGAGCCAGCGGCGGAACATGGATTTTCTTCCTGTATCATAGGTGGCCGAGATGTTCATACCCTCGGAGTTATTCGTATTGAGCCAGGAATCCCAGCTGTTCCAGACACCCAGAATATAAGGGGCGTTTCCTTCGCTGGTTCCGGAAGAAAGAATGCCGGAATTGGCGGAAACACGCTGGTCAGGGCCCAATTCACACTGAAGCTGGCCCAAAGCTACTTCCAGGGAAAATCTGGCGAGGGATTTGGCCTCCGCCGCAAAAAGCTGTTTCTCGGAAATACGGACCTGTGAAGATGCAATGGTTAAAAGGCCGACGCTGAGGAGGGCTAAAAGCATCATCAGGGTAATGGTGGCAATCAGGGCAAACCCCTTGCTGACATGCCTGACAGGACGTTTAGTGAAAAGTTTGATCTTCATGAAAATGATGGGTTTCGGCAGGCCCCTTTCCGTTCGAGTGTGAGGAGGAAAAACCTCTGCTGTCACAAAGGTGCGAAGAGCCAATTCTTAACTCTAGCCAATACAAAAAAGAGGCAGTTCATGCAAGCTCAAAGTTGGTTCAACAGGGCACACGTTGAGCAGAGCAAACAGGCTCCGGGACAATTGGAAAGAAAAATAAGGCAAGAAAAATCGCATTTTTATCCAATTCCGTTCTTAAAGGTTTATATTATGATTTTTATAGAAAAATCGGATTCTAAATTCGGTGGATTAAAAAAAGACTTGAATATCATATTTTCTCAAGAAAAACTGCCTGCGGAATTTCGTGGCGATACGGCGGACATAGGGTTGCGTCCGTACACGTCCGAGGACGGCAACCCGTCGGACCGGAACCGGCCGATTGGCTCCTGGAACCAGCTTTACCTCTGGGCGAACGTGTGGGACTCCTCCACGAAGAGGGAAGGCCAGGATGCCTCCGCCACCCTTCAATGGAACGGAAGCGCTCCCAGCACGCTGATTGCGGCGGATGCCGCGGCGAACCTGGAGATGATGGACAACCGCTACACGTACATGCGCCATCCCATCCTGCTGCGTTATTACAATTTTATCGGTTCTTATTTAACAAAGAATGATCGGCAATCTCAAAACGGAGGCTGGATTAACACAGCTGTATCAGTCGTTCTTGTTTATGTCTGGTGGAATCCGTATAATGTGGACATGAAATTTCAGGGAGCCGGAGGAAATCCATGGGGCTCTTACTTTGGCGAACATCGTTTTAAACCCATGCTTTTTGCGGATAACATCGCTTCCTCTGGACCTCTTTCCAGCTTAAAAATGTATACGGAGCATCCTTTGACGCCATATACGCAAGGGGCTTTCGGAGCTATACATGATCGGCAGGTAGCCGATTTCGGTGCCTCTTACAGGAAAACTTCCCGGCTGAACGACGGTACAGGAGAAGTAGTGAAAGGAGAGGTATCTGTTCTTAAAGCAGGAGAAATCGTTGTTTTTTCCCAACCATCTACAACTCGTACCAACAAAATTCAAAATGGTGCTGTATATAAATCTAAAAGTGGGGGATATGATATTCGAACGGATAATTTTGCTTTTAGAGAAGGGTGGCCGCAAGACATGAGTGAGATGGTTTCTTATGGCGTTAATATATACACAGGTCTTCAATATCAATACTTTGAAAGATCTGGCTATCCAACAGAGAATAAGTACACGTTTTGGGCCCGCTTTGCGGAAACGGATAATGACCTGATAGGGAATGGAGGAAATACCTCCTTGGGAACTCCTCCCAATCATGTTCTGTGCCATAAGTATACGGACGAATACAACTCCAATTCCAAAAAATTGGGAACTTTCATGATGGGTGCTGGCATTATGGACGCCAGCCAAATTGGAAAAGATACACGTTTAAGCGGGGCTTCCACACCGGACCCTGTCGTTTTTTCTAAGATGTCCCCAACGATGCTCAATCTGAACTGGGGATTTGAGGAACAAATCATGCAGGCGACAAAAATGCCAGTAGATGGATGGATTAACTTCAAAAGAAATGACGATGAAGATGGCACGAAACGCGGCAAATACGCAGAACCTGAGCCGAACGGTCCATTCCCCTATTTCATCGCCTACTATGGAGTATCGGTAAAATGGGGCAAGCCCCCCGTGATAGGAGCCTATCCGGAGGGCAAGGACTACCGGGCCAAGACATGGCAGCACTCCAGCCCCCTTTTCTGGGGAGGCCAGATGCCCACCGCCTCCGAACTGGGGCGCCTCTACAGCCCGTACCAGTTTGAAGTCAAGAACGCCAACAGCGATTTCTTCCCGATTACCATCTCCAACATCCTCTCCAATGACGGCACCAGGCTCTCCCCCTTCGGAGGACCGGGAGCCGAGCAGGTCAACAAGATTGTCGCCGCGGAGCTTCCCTTCCAGCAGCCCTCCAGCCTGGCCGGCTTTGCCGGATGCCGCCTCACCCCGGGATGGTACAGGAGCGACTCCAGGGCGGCTATCGCCAAACGCTTCGCCTACCAGTCCGGCGTGCCGGGCGTAGGCATCGGCAATGCTTTTGCCGATCCCATGCTTCCTGCCGACAAGGTTTTCTCCCACAACGAAATCATGGGGGACGCCGCCCTGGGGGACTTCTGGGACCACGGCCTGATGATCAACGACGCCCTCTGGGACTCCTGGTTCGCCTCCTCCCTGGCCGCCCGTCCTTCCAGCCTTGGGGGCACGGGCAGGGAAGAACTTAAAACCGTGCTTCAGCAGGCTTTCTCTACGGACGCTTCATCCAACAGGGCTTCAGGTATCGCCAACCGCCGCTTCCTGCCCGACCTTCAGGGCAAACCCTCGGAAGCTGTCGTCGAAGAACTCGCCAGAACGGACGAAGGCTACAAGCATGCCTCCAAGTACCTCACCGTCGCCGGAGGATTCAATGTCAACTCCACCTCCCAGCGCGCCTGGGAAGCCACCCTCCTGGGGCTCAAGAAGCGCAAGATTCTCTATTCCAGGAGCGGCAGGCCCTCCGTGCTCAACAACTCCCAGACGTCCTTTTCCCGTTTCGGAGTGGCCAGCAGCGACAAGTCCCACGTGGACGACTATGGTTCGATAGGGGTGACCCAGGGCATCCCGGACGGGGAGGCTATGGCGTGGTCGGACCTGAGAACCCTGAGCGACACGCAAATCAGGTCCCTGGCCCGGAACATGGTCAAGGAGGTCAAAAAGAGAGGCCCCTTCCTGAACATGTCCGACTTTGTCAACCGCCGTCTGCAGAGCGGGGAAATGGGGGTGAAGGGAGCGCTTCAGGCGGCTATTGACGAGAGCTCCATCAACAGCACGTTTGACGAACTTTCCGACATGGTGATCGCGCCCAAGGGAGGCTACCCGAACCAGGACGCGGCCAGGGGATCGGTGTATACGGCCGCCCCCGGCTACCTGATCCAGTCTGACGTGCTGGCGGTGCTGGGCAACATCCTGACGACGAGGGACGATACGTTTACGGTGCGCGCCTACGGAGAGCTGGCCAACCGCGAAGGAGTGGTGCTGTCGCGCGCGTGGTGCGAAGCGGTGGTGCAGAGGGGGATCAACTACGTGGATCCGGTGAACAGCCCGGAAACTCCGGCCCGGCAGGTCAACATGAAGAGCGGCGCGCTGGAGGATACGGAGCTGAGCGCCGTGAACAAGGCGTTTGGAAGAAAGTTCAACATCGTTTCCTTCCGCTGGCTGTCCCCCGAAGAAGTGTAGCGGAGGGAGCGTGTTTCCATTCCGTTTCACGCCGCTTTCCCTTTCCGGGAAAGCGGCGCTTTTGTGTCCGGGAGAAGGAGTTCCGGCGCACCCGTTGGACAGGGAGCGCCCCCCCTCAGGGATTTTTATCCCCTAATCCCCTATTTTTCGCTTGCACCTTTACTCCCATTCATGTACTTCACAAGGGATAAAAGCCCGTCAGGGGCCTGCCATCGCGCTCCGCTGCGCGGGCCGATACCCATGCCCTTCCGCATTTCCTCCGTGCGGTTATCCGCCAAAGGGTTATGCAATGTATCAAAACTTTTTCCATTCCCCAGAACCCAGAATATATGCGTATTTTACCCATCCTGGCCTTTACCTGCCTTTTCGGAAGCATTTCCTTCGCCCAAGGACAGAGCCGCACCCCCTCCAGGCCGGAACCGGCCCAACCGGCAGCAAATGCTCCGGCGGCCGATACCGTGGACAAGTCCCTGCCGCCAGCCGCCGTCAACGGCATCCGGTTCGTTCTGAAGGAGCCCATGTCTCTTCCTTCTCCCATTTACATGCCTATTGATTCCAAAAGGCTGGAAAAAGTGGAAATCCGCGCCGCCCTTCCGGGGCGCCGCAGCGTTTACCCCAAGAGCAAGATCATTACCCTGTTCGGGGGCCTGGACCAGAAAGGCATGCCGACCAATAAACTCGTCAGCAAGCCCCTGCCGCCCGATCTTGGCTCCAAAACCCTGGCTCTGGTCGGCAAAAACAGCAAAGGGGAATTGACGCTGGATTTTATTAATGAGTCGGAACTGCCGCTGAACTGCGTTTACATCCAGAACCTGACCGGACGCACGTTCACTTTGGAACTTCCCAAACCTCCCTCGGGAGAAAAGAGCGCTATCGAACTGCCCAGCAAATCCACTTACATTTTCGGCAAGAACTCTACAGACAGCAACATTTCCCGCACCACCCCCGCCAATTTGACGTACATGACCCGTTTAAAGAACGGCAAAGTCGTCAAGGTGAAGGACAGAGGCATGATGCTGACGACCTACCCGGGACGAAAAGTGGTTATGATTATTTCCCCGGATTCCACCGGCCGCACCGTCGTTTTGACGGAACTGATGATTTTCAAGGAAAGGCCGGGAGCGGCTTCCTCTGACAAGTAAATTTTCTTCCGATATCCGGGAAGCCGGAAGCTGCTCTGGAGTATATCCGGATTATTCAGAAAAACGGGCATTGCTGCCCGTTTTTTTATTTTTCTTCTCCTGACGCCATGGATTGAGGGAATAAACCACTCCGGACATTTTTCCGGCACGGGAACAATGTCCACCCTGTTTCCCGCGGCTCCAATGCGGCAGGCGGAGAAAGAGGTCTCGAAGCCATGCGGTTTGCCGAAAAAGTTCACCTGCCGCCTTCCGGCATCCGGGCAGGCTTAATAAACTTTGGGCACCAGTCCCTGACGGCTCATCTTATCCTCCACCTTTCGCCGGTTTTCCTCCAGACGCCGGGCGTCATAGGAATCATCCACAGGCTGGGCCTCCGGAATGTTTTCCCCGCGTCCCGCCCGGTATTGCTGAACCTGCGGGAGCACTCCTTCCACCAGTTCCCTGCATATCCAGGAAGGCAGGATATAGGTCTCCGTGCGTCCGGCCCGGCTCAGAGCCAGCCCAACAAATTTTCCGTTGACGTCAATGACCGGGCATCCAGCCCGTTCCGGGAACAAGGTCATGTCCGACTGGATAACCAAAGGGAATTCATCCCTTTTCAAGCTCATCCGGTTGCCCATGGAGTTCATCATGTCGAGACGCTTTTGCGGGAATTTCATCACCCTGGGCCTGGGCCCCGTGAGGAGTTTTCCTTCTATCACCTGGTTCCGCCGCCTTACTTCCACGGGAACCGTCTCACCGGGACGCACCCCGACCATGGCGGCACGGATGGAGTACATTCCATCCACCGGCTTTCCATTCAGCTTCATCAGCACATCGCCGGCCGTCAATCCGCTGCGGTGCGCGCCGCTTCCGGCTTCCACGCCGCCTATCATGACCCCCTCCCCGTCCCAGCGGGGATCGGAAACAATGCCGAGATAAGGCTGGTCATCCGCCCGCAGGCTGCGCTGAGCCACGGAAACGACTCCGAAGTCGCTCACATGCCCCGTGGGCGACACGGCTGCAATCACGTCCCCTTCCTTCGCCTGCACATAGGAATCCAGGTCAATGGGAGGAGCGGGAAGCCCCGGCACATCCATCATCAGCAGATCATGCTCCGGAAGGGCAAAGAGCACCTTGGCGTCATAAACCCGCCCGGAAGAATCCACCAGCATGACCGGACGCCGTTCCTTCTGGAGATCGCTCAGCTTGGTGAGGACTTTTCCCTTCCCCACCACTGTTCCCAAAGCCACCTGGGTATTGCCGGCAACCAGAGCCACTACGGACTGCCCCACCGGAACAGCCACCTTGTCCCATTCCCGGAAAATCTCCTTGGCCTGGCTGTCCAGCACGCTTTTGTCCTCCGGGGCAATCATCTGCTCCGGAGGCAGCGGGGAAGCTATTTCCTGGGCATACGCGGAAGCCGCCGCAAATGCCGCCCATAAATATTTCATCATCATCCTTGAGTTTGTTCCTGGTATTTCAGGCCGGACATCAGGTCGCCGCGCCTGCCGAATGTAAGATCCGCCTTGTAAGCCGTACCTTTCCTCACCACCACCAATGGAACGGTTTCCCCCGGACGGTGCCTGCCCAGTTCACGGAGCATATCCCGCACGGAACGCAGGCTCCGGCTGTCCATATGGGTAATGACGTCCCCCGGCTGGATGCCGGCGGTATCCGCCGGAGAATTCACCACAACGTCTTCCACCACCACGCCGTCCACGCCCAGCACATCCATCATGGCAAACCCGAGCACAGGAGATTCGGGGTCCGCCATGGGATGAAGGCCCAGCTGGCCCCAATGCCTGCCGGAGAGCAGTTTGTCCCAGTCTCTCCTGAAAACGGAAACAGGGACATGGTTGTTGATTTTCAACATAGGGCCAATGGAGGAATGGATGCCAACCAACTTGCCGGACAGGTCAAAGAGGGGACCGCCGGAATCTCCGCCAATCAGCGTACATTCCGAAATAAGGAAGCGCTGCTTTCCGTCCGTGCACAATCTTCCCATGCGGATGGGCGCGCGGCGTTCCGGGTCAAATCCCTTGGAATGGCCCAGAGCCACCACAAAATCCCCCACATGAAGACCGTCGGATTCCCCCAGTTCCACATGAGGATAGTTTCCTCCGTCCATGATTTGCACCATGGCGGCATCCCGCGTGAAGTTGGCGCCCAGCACCCGTCCCTTTACCACGCGCCCGTCGGCAAAGACCACACGCATGATTTCATCGCCGCCCACGACGTGGGCCGCCGTCAAAATCAGGCCCCGCGGAGAGACAATGACGCCGCTGCCCGTCTCTCCCCCGTCGGAAACCAGAGCCACCGTAGCAGCCGTAACCCTGGAGGCCACCTCATGCACATGTTTCTGCAAATCCGCCATGGAAGAAACATTCCCCGCAAGGCTCGCCCCCCCTGACAGCAGGGACACAAGCCCCCCAACGACCAAGCAACAAAAACTCGTCATTCTCAATAGTGATATCATGAAATTACCGATAATCGAATGATAGGACATACCCTACTGTATAAACGTTCAAAACGGCAGAATTTTGTCTATGGATTGCGACATGGCGCCCCATCTTTTGCTTAGACCATTTCGGTTATTTATGATAAACTCCGGCCCACGGATGGGTTTAAACGACAAATCAAGGAAACGAAATGCCGCCTCCTGGAGGGAACGCATCCAAGATGGAGAAATGTCTTCCCGTTCCCAGACGGAACGCAAAAAAAGGCCCCTTCCCCGTCCATCCTATCCCGGGTTGCCGCAGGAAGCTCCTGATCCGGCTGTCATTCCCGGCCCTACCCGCAGAACGGGGAATTCCCGCAACGGTCCTTCCCGGTATGACACGCCGCCCCAGCGACGGACCTCCCGCCCGTCTCCGAAGGAAGAGTACGAAGGCAATCCGGAAAGAGAAGAAGAAAACCGCCCCGCACGCGCAGGAACCATGCGCAGGCCGCGTTTCACGATTTTCGGAGCCCTGCTGTTTGTCCTGCTGATGCCGTTCCGCTTCATCGGCTCCCTGACGCGGAATATCCGCTGGTTCATTTGCTGGCCCCTGCGCATCCTTCTGGGATGCTGCTTCGTCGGCATTGTGATCGGGGCCATCCTGGTGTTTCTTTACGGCACCATTTCCAACCGCTATGACATTTCCGAGGTAAAGAGCAACATCCCGGAACGCACGGTGATTCTGGACCGTAAAAACCGGACCATCGGAACCCTGCACGGGGAAAACCGCAAGCGGGTATCCCTTCAGGAAGTTCCTCCCGTTTTTATTGATGCCCTGCTCCTGCGCGAAGACAACCGCTTTTACGACCATGGCGGCGTGGACTGGATAGGCGTGGGCCGCGCCTTTGCGCAGGTGCTCAAGCACAAGAGAGCTACGCAGGGGGCTTCCACCCTGACGATGCAGCTTGCTAAAATTACATATAACCACCGGGAGCGCAACCTCCATTCCAAACTGACGGAAGTGGCCCTGGCGAAACGCATTGAAGCCACTTATACGAAGGACGAAATTCTGGAGACTTACATCAACCGTATTTTCTGGGGGCACACCTTCCTGGGGATAGCGGCGGCGGCGCGGGGATATTACGACAAGGAACCCCGGGATTTATCCCTGGCGGAATGCGCCACCCTGGCCGGCATTATTTACGGCCCAAATGATTTTTCCCCCATCAAACATCCGGAGGAAGCAAAAAAAGTGCGCGATATTGTCCTTGGCCTGCTGAAAAACGAAGGCAAGATTACAGAAGTGCAGTATCAGGCGGCCCTGGCGGAGCCTATCGTCACCCGGACGCCCCAGTCCCGGTCTGAGGAAAATTACGCCATGGGTCTCGTGCGCCGGGAGCTGGACGCCATTCTGGAGGAAGAAGACATCCGCCTGGGAGGGCTGGTGGTGCATACCACATTGGACCTTGATCTGCAGAACGCCACGCTGGACGCCATCAATAAGCACATGGACGCGCTGGAAGCCCGCAAGGATTTCAAGAAGCACCTGGCTTCCCTGCAGGCCAAGAGGGAGAAGAGGGGAATTCTGAAAAACAAGCTGACCACCAAGGCGGAATATGAGGCCTCCCTGGCCGCCTGGAAGGCGCTCCCTGCGGAACAGAAGGAAAAGACGCAGCCGCCGATGCCCAATTACATCCAATCCGCCGCCGTAGTCATGGACAATGCCACGGGGGCTCTTCTGGCCGTCGTCGGCGGCCGGGACGCGGAAGAATCCAAGCTGAACCGCGCCATTCAGTCCAGGCGGCAGACCGGCTCCCTGTTCAAACCTTTCATTTACGCCACGTTTTTCCAGCAGGGCAATTCTGCGGATACCCGCATTTCGGATGACAGGATTGCCTACGGGGAAATACGCGGAGCCGCCAACTGGTCCCCCCGCAATTCGGACGGAACGTACCGAGGCATGAAGCCGGCCTCCTTCGGCCTCATCCTTTCCCGCAACACCATGTCCGTGCGCATCGGCAACCGCGCCGGTTTGTCCAATGTCATTCAATCCGCACAACTGGCGGGCTTCCACGGAAATATTTCCCGCACCCCGGCCCTTTATCTGGGCACGTGGGAGGCGTCCCCTCTGGACATTGCCAGCGCCTACAGCGTTTTTGCCAACGGGGGCGTACGCCCCACACCGTACATCATTGACCATATTACGGATTCCCAGGGCCAGCCGCGCTTCGCCATCACCAAGAGCAAGCGCACCGTCTATTCCCAGCGGGCGGCGAACATTACCTCTTCCATCCTCCAGCAGGTCTGCAAGCCCGGAGGCACGGCAGGCAAAATTACCACGCTGGGCTTTAAATCCCCCTGCGGCGGCAAAACTGGAACCACGAATAATTATACGAACGCATGGTTCGCCGGATATACGTCCAACCTCACCTGCAGTGTCTGGGTGGGGTTTGATTCCTCCACCAAAATTCTGGAAAAAGGCTACGGAGGCACCCTGGCCCTGCCCGTCTGGGTGGACATTATGCTTGCCGCCCAGAAGGAAGGCTATCCCGCCAACGCCATCCGTACGCGTCCCGGTTCGGAAGGGCAGGCCGTACTCGTCTGCCGGGAATCCAATCAACTGGCCCATTCCGGCTGCCAGTACGCCAAGACTGCGTATTTTGAAACCTCCGCAGGCTACCAGGCCCCCGCCAACATGTGTGAACAGCACATTCCCATGGCGGAACCGGATTCGGAAGAGAGCATTCCCTATGCGGAACCGCTGGACGGCAGCGACGATAACATCCCCCTGGCCGAACCCGTGGAAGAAACGGACGGCATCCCCTACGCCACCCCCATCTGATTGCTTATTTTTTCCTTATGATTTCCCCATTTTTTCCCTGGTTCCTGGCCTTTTTGCTGCTGATCGCCTGCGTGGCGCTGCTGGTTCTGCTGCTGCGGTACCGGGACCGCTCCGTCCGCCTCGAAGCGGAATCCCGCTCCTGGCAGGAACGGGCGGAGGACAGAACCCAGATGCTCCGCCGGGCGGAAGAGGTGCTGAAAGATTCCTTCGCCGGCATCAGCGCGGAAGTTCTCCGGAACTCGGAGAAACAGTTTCTGAACCTGGCGGAAACGCGGCTGCAAAGCCAGCGCCAGCAGGCCAACCATGACCTGGATTCCCGCAAACAGGCCATCGAGTCCATGCTGAAGCCGGTGAGCGAATCCCTGAAACTGGTCCAGTCCCGGCTGGGAGAGATGGAAAAGGAACGCGTGGGCGCCTATACGGACCTGAAAACGCAAATCCGCTATATCCTTTCCGGCAATGAAGCCCTGAAAAATGAAACCGCCAGGCTTTCCCAGGCTCTGCACCACAACAGCGTTCGCGGCCAATGGGGAGAGCTCCAACTGCGCCGCGTGGTGGAACTGGCGGGAATGGTGGAGTACTGCGATTTCACGACTCAGGAAACCCGTTCCAGGGAGGAGGAACGGGTGCGGCCGGACATGGTCATTCACCTTCCTGGAGGCCGTTCCATCATCATTGACGCGAAAGCGCCCATGGCATCCTACCTGAATGCCGGGCAGACGGAGAATCCGGAAGAGCGCAGCCAGTGGATGGCCCGCCATGCCGCGGACGTCAAGAGGCATTTGCAGCAATTAAGCGCCAAGAATTACTTTGCCCAGTTTTCCCAATGCCCCGAATTCGTCATTATGTTCCTGCCCGGGGAATCCTTTTTCCAGGCGGCTCTGGAAGCAGACCCCTCCCTGATTGAATTCGGCGCGGAGAATAAAGTCATTCTTTCCACCCCATCCACCCTGATTGCCCTGCTGAAAGCCGTCGCTTACGGATGGAAGCAGGAGCAGCTGGCGGATAATGCCAAGAAAATTTCGGAAGCGGGAGCGGACCTGTACAATACCTGCTCTATCCTTTCCGGTCATTTTTCCTCTCTGGGCAAGAGCCTGAACCAGGCGGTAGCCCAGTACAACAAAACCGTTTCCTCTTTTGAACACCGGTTCATCCCCCGGGCCCAGAAGTTGAAAAATCTGGGCGTCACCTCCACGAAGGAACTTCCCCGCTCCCTGGAAGACATTACCGAACAGGCCAAATCTGCGGATGTTCCGGATACTACGTCCTGAAAGAGCGGCAACAATACGTCTTTTTCCCTTCCTGCCCATTTCCGAGCCGGGAAAATACAGCTCTAAGGCATCCCCCGCAAACGCTTTCCTGCGCTTGAAAGCATCTTGGAGATGTAGAGGAATTCAGCCTCCGGCGGCCCTGCACTTCCCGGAATTTTCAACAATTCCTATGCGCGGCAACGGGAAACGGCAGGCTGCTTTCATCATGCAGCCGGGCAGATAATTCCCCCGCGGCGGCGCACACCGGCACCCGGAAGGCATCCAGAGCGGAACGGGAACTGTAGCCCCACCCCACCAGAATAAGCCGTGTTCCGGCGTTCACGGCCGTGTTGCCGTCATGGGCGGAGTCCCCCACCATGCACACCTGCGCCGGCTCCCTGCCCCAGGAACGGACGATGGACAGCAGGGAGTCAGGTTCCGGCTTGCGCGGAAAGCGTTCGGAAAAACCCATCACCTCCCGGAAGGGAATTTCAGGCAGGATATGGCGCACCAGCGGCACCGTAACCGCATGGGGCTTGTTGGATAAAACGCCCAGAGGATGGCCTTCTCCGGCCAGGGACAACAGCATTTCCCGGATGCCGGGGTACGGAACCGTGCCCTCCTGCCAGGTGTGCGGGTATTCACGCATGAATCCCCGGTGCACCGCTTCAAAAGCTTCCTCCGGCACGTTTCCGTTGAAATAGCCTTTCAGGGAAGCCAGGCAAAGCTCCCGGGCCCCCTTGCCCACCATTTCCCGGATGGCGTCCACGGAATGCTCCGGATACCCCAGCGCTTTCAAGGCCAGATTCAGGCCGCGGGCGATACCGGGAATAGAGTCCACCAGCGTCCCGTCCAGGTCAAAGACAAAACCCGTTTTCATGGATTCAATGGCAGAACCCCCGTTCGGAAGTTTCCACGAATTGGATGATTCTCCTCAGGCAGGCATTTTCCGCATACCCCGAATGCCGCAGTTCCTCCAGAGCTTCATGAACGGTCAGCTTTTTATTGACGAAAAGCTTTTTATAGCACATGCGCACGGCTTTCAGGTCTTCTTCGGAAAAGCCGCGCCTCTGCATGCCGATGGAGTTAACGGAACGCGTTACGGCCGGGTGGCCCTCCACGATCGTGTACGGCAGGACATCCTGGCTCACGCGGGCCATTGCTCCCACCATGGCATGTTCCCCGATGCTCACAAACTGGTGTACGGCGCAACATCCCGCCAGGATGGCGTAATCCCCCACCGTAACATGGCCGGCGGCGGTAGCGAACCCGGAGAAAATCACATGATTGCCGATCTGGCAATCGTGCCCGGCATGGCAGGAAACCAGGAAAAGGTTGTTATTCCCTATCCGCGTTGCGCCGCCAATGTCCGTAGCCCGGTTGATGGTGGCGTTTTCACGGAAGACGTTGTTATCCCCCACTTCCAGATAAGTCGGCTCTCCCTTGTATTTCAAATCCTGGCTTTTCAGGCCGATGACGGAAAACGGGAAAAATTCGTTGCCGCTGCCGAAGGAAGAAGGACCGTCTATAACCACATGGCTGTGCAGCACGCAGCCGGGCCCCAGTTTGACATGTTCCCCGACAACGCAAAAGGGACCGATTTTAACATCATCCGCGATCTCTGCAGCAGGATGCACTACTGCCGTTGGGTGTATTTCTGGCATGGCTGAAACAAGTATGAAACAAATTCAGGTGATTAAAAGCCTAAACCCCACAGGGCCGTCTTTTTATCACATTTGGCCGGAAGCGGCCGCATAAGCCTCCATCTCAGGCAGCCAGGGAATCAGCAGAACGTAGATGAGTTGAAGGCACAGAATGATCAGCACCAACGTCATCACCACTTTACGGAGCGTGAGGGAGCCGTTCAGCACATCCGTAGTCCCCAGCTTCCTGTCCCAGGGAGTAAAACCGAAACGGCGCACCCACCACCAGGAAAAAAACAGGGCCAGCAGCATCAGGGAAGGAGCAAAACACCCCAGACCAAGCACCATGACGAACAGGGAGCGCCGGAATGCCATGGGGAAAGAAAGGCGTCTTCCCCGGTAGTCCCTGACGGAAACGCCCAGCATGGCTTTTCCCGGGGTTGTACCCAATGTTCCAAGAAATGCAGTTTCCATGAGAACCATCGGGAGGCAGAGGTAAAGCAGAGCTTCATAGGAACCAGGAAGAAAACCGGGATTGAAAGCAGCGCCGGATACCCTAAGCACAGCCAGGTACAGCGTCATGTGCATCATTACATCAGCCATTCTGCCAAGAAAACGGACGTACGCATACGGAACCACCAGCGGCACTCCCTCCTCCGCGTCCTCCCCTCCTTCTTCCGGTAGGCAATCCGCATCTGCGGAAAGCGCCGGGACATCTTCTCCCCCTGCGTTTTCCAGCCTCTCTTCCCTCCCGTTCCGCCGTTCCCCTTCTTCTCTGCTGACGGCACCTGCTCCTTTCAATGCCGGAAGGTCACGGATGCATACCCACTCCGGGCATCCGGCATGCCACGCCCGGGCGTTTTCCGGAATGAGGCCCGCCTCCAGCATGGAAATGACCTCCACTTCCGGCAGAGGCCCCTTCCGTTCATGATCCTGAATCCAGTAAATATCCATAGGCGATTCCTGTTACATACTGCGCAGGGAGCGGGCCGGATCCTGGCGCGCCGTGATCAGGGCAGGAATGATGGATGCCACCACGACCATGACAAAAGCTTTCACCGCCTGCCATGCCAGCTCCGCCCAGTCAATCACCACCGGGATATTCGCCGTGCCGTGGAAGGCCACAGGGAACGGGTCAAAGCCTATTCCCGCAAGAAAACCCTGAATCTGCATGCGGTATTCCAGCACCAGAAGCCCCAGCCCTACACCCAGGAGAGCTCCCACAAAACCGATGATGACGCCCTGCCACAGAAAAACGCGCACCACCTGGAACGGCGTGGCTCCCAAAGCCTTCATCACGGCGATTTCCTTTTTCCTCTGGATGGAAACGGTAAACATCACCGCCATGATGCAAAAAGCGGAAATCAGGGAGATGAAGGACAGGACAAAGCTCATCATCATGCGCTCCTTCTGCATCAATTCAAACCACGCGTTAAAGCGGTCATGCCAGGTTTCCAGCGTCCATGCGGAAGAAGGCTTCTCCTTTTCCAGCGCCTGCATCACGGGGGCCAGCATCGTTTCCACATGGTAAGGGTCTTCCACGCGCAGGGCCACGGCCTGCACCACGTCATCCTCATAACCCAGCAATTCCTGACCGATGACCAGCGGAATGAAAAGATCCGGGCTGGGCGTATGCTGGGAGGCCCGGTAAATTCCGATCACCTCCAGGTCTTTCGGCATCACCAGCTCCTTGATTTTCCGGAAGCATTCCATATCCGCCTCATTTTTTGCCCCGGCCTTGAAACCATTCAAAACGGTTTCCCATTCCTTCCGCGTTCCTTGCGAAAAGGCCACCCTGCCGTTGTCCGCAATTTCCCCGTCGTTCAGCACGGCAAGCAGATCCATCAGGCTGGAACGTTCCGCATCCCTGCGCGGGACGGACAACAGCCCGTTAAGCAGGGAAAACGCCCTGTCCACGGAGGCTCTGCCGGCCATTTCACGCTCTCCCTCCGTCTTCAGGTTCTTTCCCCACTCCTTCAAATCCTTGAGTTCCCGCGCGTTTTTTTCCGCCAGCATCGGCAGCTCCGTCTGCTGGTAGGCGTGGGAAATTTCCTGAAAATTGCGGGTCGTATAAACCCGGACAACATCTCCCACATTCAATCCCATATTCTCCGCCACGATGGAGGAAACCACAGCCTTTTCCCCCATGTCCAGTTCCGCATCGCCAGCTACCACCAAACGCTTCAAATCCTCCAGCTGGACGGCGTTTTCCGTATCAATGGCCCGGAAAAAGCAGGGCCTCTGCCGCCCCTGCACATCCACCAGCGCATAGTCTTCTATCAGGGCGTAGGTGGACTGGACGCCGGGAACGTGCCTGAGTTTCTCCCCCAAATCCATCCAGTCCGGAATCACTTCCCTCACGCCGAAGTCGTTCCGGTAGCATACCTGGACGTGCGGGGAGTGCGCAAACAGATTCCCCTGAATTTCCTTCTGGAGGCCTCCCATGACGGACAGCACGACAATGAGCACCATTACCCCCAGAGATACGCCCAGCAGGCAAATCAGGGTAATAATGGAAAAGAAAGTCCGCAACGGGTTCAAATACCGCAGCGCCAGACTCAGGCTGATGTACCGGCTCAATAGGTTCTTCATGAATAACGCGGCACACCTTGCCTGATCCCGCTCCCCTTTCCAAGCCTAAAACATGTTCCGGGGAAGGAGATCGTTTACCTGCCTCCGGCACCCAGCCATTCCAGGCACAGCCAGCGGGCCATGGAGGCGATCACCCGGTCACAAGCGGATTCAGAATCCTTTGAATCCCTGATGAACACGGAAACCGCCATTTTCCGGCCGTTGGGAAGAACAATGATGCCGACGTCATTGCGGGCGGTAACGCCACCCCCCGGCAGCGTGAATCCGGATCCCGTCTTATGCGCCACCACGTAATCCCGCGGCAGCTGCCCTTTCAGACGTTCAGGACCTGTAGAACATCCCGCCATGATGTTCCAAAGAACACTCTGTGTGCCTTTTTTCAAAATTTTACCTTCGTCAAACGCCCGGAGAAGGGAGTTCATGGCCGACGGACGGCTTGAGTTGACATATTGCAAATCATGATTCCGGTGTATTTCTTCTTCCGTAAAACGGACATTAATGCCGTCAATTCCCCATTCCTTCAAATCCTTCTGCACGGCCTGCGGCCCTCCAATAAGGCCAAACAGGAGGTCGCAGGTATTGTTGTCGCTTTCCTGGACAGTCACTCTCAGCAGTTCCTTCAGAGAGAAATCGCCGCCTTGCGGGAAACGCTCCCGGAGGGGGCTCCAGGTATCTTTCACCAGTTGTTCCGGACGTATGCGGATGATCTGTTCCAGATTCATGGCGCCCTGGTCCACCCGCTTCAAGACGGACAAGGCCAGCACGAATTTGACGACGCTCTGCATGGGATAGGCCGCCTCATCCCCCACCATGACGGTTTCCCCCGTATCCAGCATTTCCGCAGCCATGCCCACACGGGCCTTCAGGGAATGGGCCAGTTCGCGTACGGCGGAGGAATCCGCTGCGGAAACGGCTGGCGGAGAAGACGTGGCCCCCTGAGAAAAAACGCAAAAGAACATGATGCAACCGCATAGATAAACACCGGTGGAAGTCATAGGCGCCATTCCATATCACGCCCGCAGCAACCGCAATAATAATTTCTCCCCCTTTTTTCCTTTCTTCGTCATCCGCAAGCCGGGCAGAAACCTTGCCACCTGTCCGGCTTCCTGATAAAAAGGAAAGCATGCCCCATCTCCTTTCGGAAACCCTCGTCTGGTGCGTCACCCTGCTGTTATTCGGCATGGGGCTGATCGGCACGCTCATCCCCATGCTTCCCGGCATTATGATCATTGCGGCCGGGTGCGTCTGGCAGGGAGTCATGGGCAGAGAAAACCTGGCGTGGTGGGAATGGACCGTCCTGGCGCTGCTGGTGGCGGGAGGCATGGTCATTGACAAGCTTTCCGGAGGCATGGGCGCCAAAAAATTCGGCAGCACTGCCGCCGGCATCTGGGGAGCCATCATCGGCGCCGTCGCGGGGAGCCTCCTTTTCTCCCCCATTACGGGCCTTTTGTTCATGCCGTTCCTGGGGGCGCTGCTGGCGGAACTTATCTTTGCCAGAAAGGATATCATGAACGCTTTCAGGGCCGGGTCCGGAGCGGCGCTTGGGATGCTTGCCGGTCTGCTGCTGGAATTTACCTGCGGCCTGCTCATCATCGCCTGGTTCTGTTCCTGCTGCTTCCTGTTTTGATGCCGCGCCCGGCGGAAGTTTCCGGCAGGAAAAGCAGACATTTTTCTGCTGCTGAAAAAAACACAGTTTCCCCAACGTATTCAGTTAAACGCCGCTCTACACGCGCATCCGTCCGAACGGACGGGTTCTCCCATTCCCTCATTTTACCAGCTTATGGATGCACCTGTTCCGATACCCGTCGCCATGATGGCAGGTTTCATGATTCTTGGAGCCATTCTTTCCATGGGGAAATGTTCCTTCCTCATCGCAGGCTACAGCATGATGAACAGAGGGCAGAAAAAGCAATATGATGAACAGGCGCTGTGCCGGTTCATGGGGAAGATCATGTACTGCCTCGCCTTCGCCATGCTGCTCTGGCTCTCCAGCATCATTCTCCAGAACTCCGTGCTCCTGTCCGCCTCCCTGTACTTTCTGGTGGGAAGCATTGCATTTGCGGTCATTTACGCTGGCGCCGGAAGCCGGTTCAAAAAATAGCATTTTTTACACCAGCTTTCTTTTACTTTTATTATACGCAACATTATCTTTTCCCATGAACGTCCCTGCAACCTTGAAACATTCCTTCCTGCTCTGCCTTTTCGCGGCAGCCGTCCCCCTCCGGGCCATTCCGGCCCCCATGCAGGTCACCGCCTCCACCCCCGCCCGGGTATGGACGGAAGGATACGGCACGGGCAACGGAAGGCTGGGCATCCTCTCTTTCGGCGTTTTTCCGAAGGAAACCGTCGTCCTCAATGAAGGAAGCATTTTCGCAAAAAAAAATTTCCAAATGAGGGAAGGCGCCGCGGAAGCTCTGGACAAGGCGCGCGAACTTTGCAAGGAAGGAAAATACCGCAGTGCAGACCAGCTATTCCGTAAGAATATCCTTCCCCCCGGCAACATTGCGGGGGATTACCAGCAGGGGGGGCGTCTTCAGGTGGAATTCCAGGGGCTTCCTTCACCTTCCTCCTATCAGCGTACACTGGATATGCGACGGGGCAAGGCAACCACCCGCGCCCAATTCGGCACGGGGGAATTGACCACAGAAATCCTGGCGGCCCCGTCCAGCGACTGCGCCGCCTACCACATTGCCTGCACGATGCCGTCCGGATGCCGCGTTTCCCTGAATCTGGAACACCCGGATCCGTCCGCCCGAATTGTTGCGCAGCCGAATGGCTGGGTGCTGGAAGGACAGGGAAGCAACGGAGGCACCCGGTTTGAAAACACGGTGGTCATCCTGGCGCCCGGAGCCTCCGTTACCCGCAAAGGCTCAACAATTATTCTTGATTCCGCCCGGGAAGTGATGGTGCTTTCATCCATTTCCACAGATTACAATATCCGGAAGCCGGAAGCTCCCCTGACGCATTCCCTGGCGGCTAAAAACGCGAGAATCCTGGCAAAAGCGCAAAAGGCGGGATGGAAAAAACTGGCGGCGGAAACGGAAGATTATTTTTCCCGGCTCATGACGCGCTGTCAGGTGGATCTGGGGGATTCCCCGGCCGGGGTTTCCGCCATGACCACCGCCCAAAGGCTGGAGCGGGTCAAACAGGGAAAGAAGGATCCGGATCTTCTGGAACAGCTTTTCCAGTTCGGCCGCTTCTGCACGATTGCCCACACCAGGCCGGGGCAGCTTCCCTGCGGTTTGCAGGGATTATGGAATCCGGAGCTGAGGGCGGCGTGGATGGGCTGCTATTTCCTGAATATCAACAGCCAGATGAACCAGTGGCCCTCCCATGTCACCGGGCTGGGAGAATTCCAGAGCTCCTATCTTGATTTTGTCCGCAGCCTGCGCCCCCACGGAGAGGAGTTTGCGCGCTTCATCAAACGGGACGGCTTCTGCTTCGGCCACTATACGGATTGCTGGAAGCGCACCTATTTTTCAGGCAACAATCCGGAATGGGGGGCCAGCCTCATGAACGGGGCATGGGCATGCGCCCACCTGGTGGACAGTTACCGCTTTACCGGAGACCGGGAAGACCTTAAAAAATCGCTGCCCATTCTGGAATCCAACGCGCGTTTCATCATGTCCTGGTTTGAAGACGACGGCGAGGGCCGTTACCTCTCCGGCCCGGGGGTGTCTCCGGAGACCGGATTTTACGCGCCGGACGGCACAGGCCCCAACGTGCTTTCCTATGTTTCCAACGGCACGTCCCATGACCAGCTTCTGGGCAGGGAGGCTCTCCGCAATTATATCTACGCCTGCGGAGAGCTGGGCATAAGGACTCCCACCCTGCTTAAAGCCGTCCAATTTCTCAGGAAAATCCCCCAGCCTGCCATCGGTCCCGACGGAAGGGTGCAGGAATGGAGGCAGCCTTTTGAAGAAATGCAGAAGGGCCACCGGCACATCAGCCACCTTTACGGCCTGTTCCCCGGCACGGAATGGGATGTTCTCAATACTCCGGAATATGCGGAGGCCGTACGCAAGTCAGCCGATTTCCGGCGCAAGTACGCGGATATGGGAAACAACGGCATCAGGACGGGATGGAGCACGGCGTGGCTCATCAATCTTTATGCCGCCCTTGGCGACGGGAACGCCGCAGAGGACAGGATGTACACCATGCTGAGGCACTACATCAACTCCAACCTTTTTGACCTCCATCCCCCGTTCCAGATAGAAGGGAATTTCGGCTTTTCCTCCGGCGTGGCCGAATGCCTGATCCAGAGCCGGATCATGCAGGACGGGTTCCAGGTTATCCTGCTGGCTCCGGCCCTGGCAGACGACTGGAAGAAGGGGTCTGCCACGGGATTGCGCACGCGGGGAGGGCTTAAGGTGGACTTGTCCTGGCAAGACGGCCGGGTGCAGGCCACGGCTACCGCTGCGCGTCCGGGCAAATTCCGGTTCATGCATCAGGGCCGGAAAAAGGATTTGTCCATGAATAAGGGAGAAACGGTGCGTCTTGATTTTCCTCCGCTTTCCCATTAGGACTCCCCTTTCTGCGTTACCTCTTCAATTTCCGCTATGCATTTCTTTTCCATGACTTTCAGGCTCGGTCTGCTCATAGTGGTGGTCTGCATCGCCCTCAGCTCCTGTTCCAAGCTTTTTTCTCCCCGCGGAAGCGGAGAAATACCGGACACGGACCAAACGGAAACGCTCCTGAAAGCGCATGTATTCCACCTGGCGGATACCATCGGTGAACGGAACGTCTACCACCCCGGCTCCATGGAGCGTTCCGCCCGCTACATTGAACAAAAACTGGAGGGAATGGGTTATGCCGTCACGCGCCAGGCTGTTCATATCCCGCCCTCCGGAGAATTCGGCGCCGTAAAGGACTGGACGGCATATAATCTCATCGCCATCAAGAAAGGAACCTCCCCCCAGCCCAAAATGCTCATCGTCGGCGCGCATTACGATACCAAAGTGGGCATGGACAACTGGCACGACCACGGTCCTGCCCGGCCTTCCCGCACCGGAACTCCGGGAGCCAATGACAACGCTTCCGGCGTAGCCGCCCTGCTGGAAACGGCACGTGCCCTTGCAGCAACTTCCACCCTCCACGATGTTTGTCTGGTGGCCTACGCCAATGAAGAGCCTCCTTTTTACCAGACGCCCGCCATGGGCAGCGCAGTACATGCCAAATCCGTCTCCCATCATTCGGGCAGGGAAAAAATCATTGGCATGATTGCCCTGGAAACGCTGGGCTGCTATTCCCCCCGGGTGAATAAAAAACGCCAATCCGCCGTGGTTGCCGGATTGGCCGGCCTGCCGGACCGCTGCGACTATGTTGCTTTCCTCTCCACCAACACGGGCCGCAAACTGGCACGCTCCTGCGCGGAGGAATTTTCCGCCTTGAGCCGCTTTCCGGTGCGTTCCGCCGTGTTCCCGTATTACACCCGCGGCGTTTCCTGGTCTGACGACTGGGGATACATGAAGGAAGGCATCCCCTCCTTTGCCGCCACGGATACGGCCTTCCTCCGCTGCGACGATTACCATGAAACCAGCGATACGGCTGAAAAGCTGGACTATCCCCAGTTTGCAGAAGTGGTGCAGGGCCTTTCCAAACTCGTCATTTCACTGGCCAACAAACCATGAATAAGAAACAGATATTACTCTCCGCTCTTTTTCTGACATTCGCCTGTGCTTCAGCCGGGGCCGCTCCGCCTGAGCCGTCCGCGCTGGGCGCCTTCTGCCCTCCCTCAGAGGGAAAAGCCTTTCACTCCGGATGGATTTCCCTTGGGCTCAAAGCGGCGGACCTGAAAGAAAAACAAGCCTCCGCCGGACACATTACGGACGTAGGGGAAGCGCAAATCCAGCTTCACTTTCCCGCCGGATGGAGTCCGCAGGACAGGCGCACGGCCCTGTGTATTTTTCCGGGAGGGGGGTATGCCATCCAGGCCATTGAAAAGGAAGGGAGCCGCATTGCCGGCTGGGCGGCGGAACACGGCATGGTGGGGGTTGTCGTGAAATACCGCGTTTCAGGAACCGGCAATGCCCTGGGGAAGTTTCCCGGTCCCCTGCTGGACGCCCGCCAGGCTCTGAGGACCGTGCGGAAAAACGCCTCTTCCCTGGGAATTGCCCCTCTTCGCATCGGCGTCATGGGCTTTTCCGCTGGCGGCCATCTGGCGGCCATGGCCTCTACGCTGTGGAACCGCACCCTGCCGGAAGAAGCGGAAAATCCGCTGAAAAACATTTCCGCCCGTCCGGATTTTTCCATGTTTATTTATCCCGTCATTACCATGGCGCCCCATACTACCCACGGGGGAACGCGCAACAAAATATTGGGGGCCCATCCATCCCCTGCCCTGGAGGAGATGTGTTCCGCGGAGAGACAGGTGACGGAGCAGGCGCCGCCAGTGTTCCTCGTCCACGCTCTGGATGACGGCGTTTCCTGCGCCAACAGCAGGCTGATGGAACAGGCTTGCCGGGAAAAGGGGGTTCCCGCCAGTCTGAACTTCTATCCCACGGGAGGCCACGGGTATGGCATGGAAAAACGCGGACATCCCACGGATCAATGGCCTGAAGCCGCCGAACAATGGCTCAGGGAACAGGGATTCCTTTCTTCCCCGTCTTCTGCCCGCGGGGGTGCGCCCTCCGGAGCGGGCACTTCCTCCGGAACACGGCGGGAATGAATGTGCTAGGACCGGCGTGTGCCGCACCGCAGGGTTGACCGGAACCGGGCCCGGTGGTACTTTTTCCGGGCATGAGTGCGCCCGAAAAGAATTACAAAGACACCATCCTGTTGCCGGAGACCGGTTTCCCCATGAGAGGGGATCTGACGAAAAACGAACCCGTACGCCTGAAAAAGTGGGAAGACACCGGGCTGTACGAACGAATTTTGTCCCGCAGGATGGCACAGGGCGCACCCCGGTTCCTCCTTCATGACGGCCCCCCCTTCGCCAACGGGGACGTGCACATGGGTACGGCCCTGAACAAAATTCTCAAGGACCTGGTCCTGAAATCAAAAACCATGGCCGGTTATGCCGCCCCCTATATTCCGGGCTGGGACTGCCACGGCCTCCCCATCGAATTCAAGGTGGTTCAGAAGGCCCGTGACCTGGATGCGGCGGAAATCCGCCGACGCTGTGCGGAATTCGCCAAAGGCTTCATTGACATTCAGCGCACTTCCTTCCGCCGCCTGGGCGTGTTCGGCGACTGGGAGAATCCCTACCTGACCATGAAGCCGGCGTATGAGGCCAACATCCTGCGCGTGTTCGCCAAACTGGTGGAAGACGGAGCGGTGTACCAGAGCCGCAAACCCGTCCAGTGGTCCTATGGGGCCTATACGGCGCTGGCGGAAGCGGAAATCGACTACAAGGAAAAGGTCAGTTCCTCCGTTTTCGTGCGCTTCCCGCTTCTGGACAATCCCCTGGGCCTGAAAGCATCCATGGTCATCTGGACCACTACTCCGTGGACGCTGCCCGCCAACGTAGGTCTCGCACTCCATCCGCGTTTCACCTACGTGGCAGGCAGGTTCATGAAAAACGGCCAGACGGAAAACCTCATCATCGTCAAGGATCTGCTGGATGCCTTCGCTCAGAAAACGGGCTGGGCTCTTGCGGAAACCATCCGTGAATTCAAGGGAGCCGAACTGGAAAACTGCGAGGCCCGCCATCCCTTCCTTTCCCGCACGTCAACAATCATCCTGGCGGACTTTGTCACCACGGACACCGGAACCGGCATCGTTCACATCGCGCCCGGCCATGGCGCAGACGACTATAACGTGGGGCGCCAATACGGGTTGCCTGTCCTCTCCCCTGTGGACGATGACGGCAAATACACGGAGGAAGTGGGCGTGCCCTCCCTGGTGGGCAAACATGTCTTTGACGCCAACAAGGACATCATTTCCATGCTGGAACAGGGCAACAACCTCTTCGGCGTGGAGGAATACCGCCACCAGTACCCGCACTGCTGGCGTTCCAAGACGCCTATTATCTTCCGGGCCGTGGAACAGTTCTTCATCTCCATGGACAAGCTCCGCCCGCAGGCCCTGGAAGAAATAGACAAGGTGCAGTGGCTGCCCGCCTGGGGCCGCAACCGCATTTACGGCACAGTGGAAGCCAGGCCGGACTGGTGCATCTCCCGCCAGCGCACCTGGGGCGTGCCGCTGCCCGTCTTCTTTGATGAAAACGGCAAAGCCGTTCTGGATGCCGCCCTGGTTCGCAAAATCGCGGATATGGTGGAGAAACACGGTTCCAACATCTGGTTCGAACTCTCCGATGAAGACCTGTGCGAACGCCTCGGCCTGCCGAAGACCTGGAAGAAGGGCAAAGATACGCTGGACGTCTGGATTGATTCCGGCAGTTCCCATATGGCCGTCATGGACAGCCGCCCCGGGCTGGATGCTCCTGCGGACCTGTACCTGGAAGCTACGGACCAGCACCGCGGCTGGTTCCAGAGTTCCCTGATGCTTTCCGTCGCCTGGCGCGGCAAGGCCCCGTACAAGGCCGTGATGACCCACGGCTTCGTCGTGGACAAGGACACCGGGAAAAAAACCTCCAAATCCGACGCCAAGAGCGGCAAACCCATTGACGCGGCCTATTACTACGACAAATACGGCGCAGACATCGTGCGCCTGTGGGCCGCCTCCGTGGACTGGCAAAATGAAGTCCCCTTCGGGGAAGATCTCTTCAAACAGGTGACGGAACCCTACCGCCGCCTCCGCAATACCCTGCGCATCCTGCTGGGCAATATCAGCGGATTTGACTTCGCCGCGCAGGCGGTCGCCCCGGAACACATGCCCATCCTGGACCGCTGGATTCTGGAACGCCTGAACGCCGTCATCAGGGAAACGCTGAAGGCCTATGAAGCTTATGACTTCCGCAAAGCGTTCAGTGCCATCAACCAGTTCTGCACCAGCGACCTGTCCGCTCTGTACGTGGACACCACCAAGGACCGCCTGTACTGCGACGCTTCCTCCTCCGTGCGCCGCCGCGCCACACAAACGGCCATGACCATTATCTTCAAGGCTCTGTGCCGCCTGCTGGCACCCATCCTGGCCTTCACGGCGGATGAAGCCTGGGAATACGCGGGATATGAAGGCAGCGTGCATGAGCAGGACTTTCCCGCCCCCATGCCGGAATACGATACCCAGGAGGCGTCCTCCGTCATTTCCCGTCTCCAGGAAATCAGGTCCGTCATCCAGGTAGCCATTGAAGAACAAGTGAAAGCCAAGGTATTTTCCAAAAATAATGAGGCCTCCATTACCCTGACCGTTCCCGTGAATGAGAGCGAAGACGTAGTGGCGCTGCTGGAAGACCGGGCGTTTGCCACGGAATTTTTCATCATTGCGGACCTTGACGTGAAAACCGGTCCGGAACTGGCGGCCTCCGCTGCAAAAACGGAACATGCTATGTGCCCGCGCTGCCGCCGGTATGAACCGGCGGCGGAAGGCGGAGACGTATGCGAACGCTGCGCGGAAGTTCTTTCCTGAACCGCATCCACTCCATTTCCCGACCTTTATATGGACCCCCAGACGGAAAAAGAACCCGCCCCCCATAAAAAGACGCCTCCCGGCTGGCTCTGGTGGAGCTTGCTGGGCGCAGGGCTGTATGTGCTGGACCAGGCCAGCAAGCTGTGGATTATCCGCCGCTTCCCGCTGAACTACCTGAACGAAAAGCACCATAAGTACGCCTACCTGCCGGACTTTCCGGGCTTCTCTCACATCAATGCGGACGGCACGCTGGACTTCGCCACGAACGGGCGCATGCCGGAAGCGGAACTGGCGAGGCTCCCGGATCTGAATCCAAACACGGTGGACGCCCTGAACAAACTGAGGGAACTGGAACCCATCTCCTTTCTGGACGGAACCATGAACATTACCCGCGTGCACAACACGGGCGTTGCCTTCGGGCTGGGGAACGGCACCGTCTGGTCCAGCTATCTTTTCCTGGCAGTTCCCGTGCTCGCCATCGTAGTCCTGGTCGTGCTTTACCGGAAAAACCTCTTCCACACGGCATGGCTCAAGCTGGCCTATGTCCTGCTGCTGGCGGGCGTAGCCGGCAACCTGACGGACCGACTGATTCAGGGGTTCCTGATTCCGTATGAGCAACAGCACGGTTTCTTCACCAAGCTGATGAACGGTTACGTGGTGGACTTCATTGACGTCACCATCCCCCTCTTCAACTACCGCTGGCCCGCCTTCAATGTGGCGGACTCCTGCATCTTCGTAGCGGCAATTATTTTCTTCGTCGCCAGCATTTTCTCCGCCAAGAATAAAGAAGAAAAAACATCCTGAAACGCCCATGACCACCCGGCTCGTTATTCTGTCAGGACTGCTTTTGTGCGGAAGCCTCGCCTCCGGCAAAAATGAATTGTCCTTCAAGGAAACGGTGGTTCCGGTAAAGGTGGCTCCGGACCAGGACAGCATCACGGCATCCTTCCCCTTCACCAACACTTCCGGCACCCCGGTCACCATCAGTAAAATCCACGTTTCCTGCGACTGCACCACCGCCGGAGCGAAGGATAACAAGCTGACGTATGCCCCGGGGGAATCCGGCGTCATCAGCGCCGTAATGAAAACCGGCAATTTTTCCGGCACCGTGGACAAGGACATGACGGTGCACGCCAACGGCTCCGCCTACAAGCTGGTAATACGCGCGCAGATCCCGGACATCATCCGGATGGAACCCCGCAAGCTGGAATGGGCCAGAGGAGAGGCCGCCGTGCCCAAAACCATAAAAATCACCATCTCCAAAGAATTGCCCGTCAACCTGACCACGGTGGATTTGACGGGAGACGCCTTTGACTACGAGCCTGTAACCGTGAAAAAAGGCAGGGAATATAAAATCATCGTCACTCCCAAATCCACGGCCAGGCCGGCCTTCAACACCATCTGGGTGCGCACGGATTCCGCCGTGCCGCGCTACAAGCGCCAAATGGGGTTCCTGGCCATCAAGGAAAACTGACATCCGCCCTTCTTTCCATGAGAGACGCCTTTTCCACCGCTCTGAAACTCCTGCTGGCCGTATTTCTGCTGGCCGTAGGCGTCGCCGCGCTGGATCTGCGCGTCATCCAGCCGTTCCGCACGCCGCCCTGCAACCCGGAAACTCTGGAGGAAGGGCACGTGTGCCTCTCCCAGGTATTAAAGGAATGGCCGGGAAAAATCCTCTGGATAGATGCCAGAAAGCAGGACGACTTTGAACGCCATACCGTCACCCAGGCTCCCGTTTACCCCATCCGCCCGGCGGATGCCAATTACCAGGAACTCCTGGCAAATGCCATGGAAGCCCTGATGACGGCAGAGGACAAGGGATTCTGCATCGTCATCTTTTGCAGCAGGGACTGTACCTCCAGCGCGGCCGTGGCCAATGAACTGAAAAAGCCGGAATACGGCATCCGCGCGCCCATTTTCATTCTGGAAGGAGGCTGGGATGAATTGCGCAAAGAACCCTCACTAGTACCATAGCCATGCTTGACACAGCAACCATTCGCCCGCAGTTCCCCATTCTGGAAACCAGCGTGCACGGCAAGCCTCTCATTTACCTGGATAATGCGGCCACTACGCAAAAACCCCTGGCCGTGCTGGACGCCATCCGTCACTACTACGATACGGAGAACGCCAATGTGCACCGCGGCTCCCACTACCTGAGCCAGCTCGCGACGGAAGCGCATGAAGAATCGCGGGAAACGGTGGCGCGGTTCATCAACGCGCCGGAAACGGCGGAAGTCCTGTTCACCTCCGGCTGTACGATGGGCATCAACCTGGCGGCGGATACCATCGCCGGGTCCGGCATGGTCAAACCGGGAGACGAAGTCATCGTAACCGCTTCCGAACACCATTCCAATATCGTTCCCTGGCAAATGCTGTGCGAACGCACGGGCGCCGTCCTGAAAGCGGTTCCCCTGACGCCGGGCCAGACCCTGGACATGGAAGCTTACCGGAACATGCTTTCCCCACGCACCCGCATCGTAGCTGTGGGACACGTTTCCAATACGCTGGGAACGGTTAATCCCGTGAGGGAAATGGCCGCGCTCGCCAAGGAGAACAGGCAGGAAACCATCGTGCTGATTGACGGAGCCCAGGCTGTTTCCCATATGAATGTGGACGTTCAGGAACTGGGCTGCGACCTGTATGCCTTTTCCGGCCACAAGCTGTACGCACCCACCGGCATCGGCGCGCTGTGGGGAAAAAGGGAGCTGCTGGAAAAACTGCCGCCGTGGATGGGCGGCGGGGAAATGATCAAGGAAGTCACCTTTGAAAAAACCGTTTACAACGACATCCCGTTCAAATATGAAGCGGGAACGCCCAACATTGGCGGGGCAGTGGGTCTGGCGGCCGCCATCCGCTACGTCTCCGGGCTGGGTCTGGACAACATTGCCGCCCATGAACAGAAACTGACGGATATGGCGGTGGAAGGCCTGAAGGCCATGCCGCGCCTGACCGTACTGGCCCCGGACGTGCCGCACAGCGCCGTGGTCTCCGTCCTGGCGGAGGGCGTCCACCACTATGACCTGGGTACGCTGCTGGACCAGATGGGAATTGCCGTAAGAACCGGGCACCATTGCTGCCAGCCGCTCATGTGCGCCCTGGGCACCACCGGGACTACCCGCGCCTCCTTTGCCCTGTACAATACGGAAGAGGAAGTGCAGACCTTCCTCAAATCCATGAACCGGGCGCTGGACATGCTCTCCTGAATCCCCCTCCCTTCCCTGCTTATTGACACCGCGCATCATGAAAACGGTTTCCATCCTTCTCTTAGGACTGGCCATAGGCCTTTCCGGCTGTTCCCTGCACCAGAGGCAGGAAATGGAGTACGCCCATTACCAGGATGACGCCGCGGCTATCCGGGAGGCCCATGCCGCATGGCTCATTCTTTCCTCTCCCAACCGCAGCCGGGAATGGCCGGAAGCCCGGAAAAAATACAATGCGTGCATTCGGGAGCTGGCCGCCCACCTGAAGGAAGCCAAACGCAAAGGCGGCATGGATGAGGAGAAGCGCCTGAACCTTCCCTTCGTCATTGAAAAATCTCCCTATGCCAAGGACAGCAATCCGTGGTTCTATGAGGCCATTTTCATGTCCGATGAAGTGGACCCCACCTTCCGCCTGCGCGAAAGCGTGACGGTGGAGGGAATGGGCATACCGCTGGCGGGGCTGGCGCCCCGGGGTGGTTCCCGCCCCCATGCCAACGTGCTTAAGGACAACGGCAACGTGCACACGCTGACGGCCATTCTGGACTTTGACCGCATGGTGGACGGGAAACCTACCCTCCGCACCATTCCGCGCCTGATGAATGAGCACATCTTCATTGGCAAAAACAAGGTGCGGCAGCCTCTGGCGGCCAATTTTTCCGTCCCCATCGCTCTCTTCTGGAAGCTTTCCGACGCAGACGGGACGGAACTGCTGGGGGCATTCCGCCCCAAAAAGGCCATCAATACGATGGGGCTTTATTTTTCCGAACCCTATGACCCCCGGAAAATACCCGTGGTTTTCACCCACGGCCTGATGTCCGGCCCCGCCACCTTCGCTAACCTGACCAACCGTCTCCTGGTGGATCCGGTCATCCGGGAAAACTACCAATTCTGGTTCTTCGGCTATCCGTCCGGGCTGGCCTGGACCATTCCGGCCAACAGGCAGCGGCAGGCCCTGAAGGAGCTCATGCAGGAATACAATCCCCGCGGGACATCCAGGGAAATGAACAACATCGTCATGGTGGGGCACTCCATGGGCGGCCTCATCACCCGCTTCAATAACTCCACCAAACCCTGGACGCTGATGAAGGGACTCTTTGAACTTCCTCCGGAAACCTTCGCAGGCATGACGATGGGAAACTGGAAAAACGGACTGGCGCCCCTGAACTGTGACGAACATACGCTTGAACAGCTCCAGAACAATTTCATCTTCTCCCCGTCCAGCAGCGTCACGCGCATCGTGTACATGGCCACCCCGCACCGCGGTTCCACTTTCGCGGACAACTGGATAGGAAGGCTGGGACAGCACCTGATCGACCTCCCCTCGGACATGCTGGAAGAAGTCACCCGCATCGCCACTCTCAGCCGCGGCATGTTCCTCCTTAACCCCCTGCAACTGAAGGACGAGCTGACCAGCATCCGCCAGCTTTCCCCAAATTCATCCCTGGTCAAATACATGTCGGAGCTGCGCGGCTCCCCAAATGTTCCCGTTCATTCCATCATTGGAGACAGGGGAAGGAACGACACGCCCAATTCCTCCGACGGAGTGGTCAAGTACCACTCATCCCACCTGGACTGGAGCGCCAGTGAAAAAATCGTTCCGTCCGGGCACAGCGTGCAGGATGACCCGGCCTCCGCCGTGGAACTGCGGCGCATCCTCCGGGAACACCTGGTCAAGGTCAAAGGCCGTAAAACGCTCGAAGAAGCGGACGCGAAAGCCGCCACTCCCGTATGGCAGGCCAATCCCTCGCCGCCTATCATCCTGAAAAGGCCCTGATGCAGGGGGCTGATTCTCCTTGTCCATGCAAGGCCTCCTTCCCTTCCCCCTTCTGTTGTTCCTGCTGATAGCGGCAGCCATCTTCCAGTCAAACGGCCACGCCTCGGCGGTCCAGTTTCCGGGTTCCTGTATGTCCCGGCTTTAACGGTTGGAGCGCCCTCGTTCATCCGCCCTCCCTGCCGCTTCCGGGAAAAACAGGAACCGGACAGGATTTACCTTGCCGCGGGCATCTGCGGCAACATGCCGCCGCGGTTGAAACAACTGAAATTTTCCCTGCTCATCACGGCCTGTTCCTGGCTGCCCTGATTTGACTGGCCGGTTACGGAAAAGGGCGCGCTCCATCCGGGCATGATTGGCGTCCGTTCAGCATCAGGGCGTCCCGCCATCAAAATATGCCCGCTTATAGAGTTGCTTCCGTAGGGGAATTTAAGGTAGAGTGGGAATCAATACTATTCCACCTCTCTTTTCCATGTCTGCTGACGATTCCTTTCCCATGGACCAGATTTCCTCTCTCTTTCCCCAATTGGAAAATATCCAGCTTGTCGGAGCCAAAGGCCCCCAGCAAATTTTCACAGCTACCCTGAAATCAAACTTTGCTCCCGTCATGCTGCGGGTGGTTCCCACGGAAGAAGCCGGCATCTTCGGCTGGGATCCTGAATTCATCGTCCGCTCCCTCACCATCGTGGAACAATCCCACCAGGGGCTCCTGCGCGTTTATGAAGTAGGACAGGCGGGGCCGTTTACTTTCATCATCTCCGAACACTCCCCCTATCCGCGTCTGGCGGATATGAATACCCTTCCCCAAATATCTCCCCAGGCGGCGCTCAACCTGGTGCGCAACATGGCGGAAGGACTGCTGACGCTGCACCGGAAAAACATTTTTCACGGGGGCATCACGCCCAAGCTGATTTGCCTGCGCGAAGACGGCGGAGACGCCCTACTGCTGCCCATCAACATTTATCCCGCCCAACCTCCGGTGGACATGGGGGACTTCGCCTCTCCGGAGTGGGTCACCGGAGCGGAAACCACGTTCACGCCGGGCATGGATATTTACGCACTGGGGCTGGCGCTTTACATTCTGCTTACCCGCAAAACGCCGATGGAAGCGGGCTTTGCCATGCCCTCCTCGCTAATCAAATGCAGCGATGCCGTGGATTCGGCAGTCTCCCGCGCCATCAATCCGGATACCCGGGAACGCTACCGGGACCTGGGGGATTTCATCACGGATCTGGATAAAGCCATTGCCAATCCTGCGGGAAGAAATGCGGCCTCCATCCCTCCGCCGCCATCTTCCCCGGCCATTCCGGCCCTGAACATGCAAAAAGGGCAGTCCAACATCTATTACTATCTCATTCCGGCCCTGATCGTGGGCATTGTGCTGACCTATACCTGCATCCTGTATAAGAAGGATGTCGTTAGAATGCGCAATGATTATAATGAACAGGTGCAAAAGGAAAATAACGCGAAAGCGGAAGCGGCAAGACAAGCGAACAGGGACGCGCGCCGCCACGCTCCGGCCACCGCGCAAAACGCCGCTGCGGCCATTCCTTCACCTGTTCCGGCCACGCGTCCGGCGCAGGCGCCGGCAGTTCCCAAAGTTTCCGCGGAACCCGGCAAAGTCAATTGGAGCCTTCAACCCGGCGTCAAAGTTCGCCAGAGTTCCAACCGCAACATGCTGGGAGCTTACGGTCCGGAAAAGGCCGTTGACGGCAATACCAGCTCCAGGATTTCCGACGTTTCAATCAGCGCCACAGGCGTGGTTGAAGGGAAAACCGCCTGGTTCGGAATTGACTTCGGCAGGGAGACCAACCGCACCATAGAAAAGGTGGTCATTTACACGCCGGCCAACCTGACGCTGCTGGGCACCATGGAAAAATTCAAGGTAATCCTCTACGGCAATGACAAAAACGTGCTGGCGGAAAAAACCTTCAGCACCACCCCTTCGGAAAAATCCACCAACGTCACTTCCTGGAAACTGGACGCTCCGGTCAAGGCGCGCGCCCTGCGCGTGGAATCCGCAAATCCCTCCCAGCCGCTGGCGTTGACGGAAGTGGAAGCGTACGGACCGGAAGATGTGGAGGACACACCGGCTCCCGCACCTGCGGAAAAATAATTATCCACGCAGCCCTGCTCCCGCTTACCCCCCTCCGGGGGCCATGCTGAAAACTACCGTTTCCTTTCCCCTTCCCGGAAAAGCAGGACGGGACAGGGCCTGATGGAATGTCACGCGCTAAGTTCCGGGATTGGCTTCGCGTATGAAATTTTCCGGTTTCTGCTCCATTCTCCGGGAGCCATACAGGCCCGGACGGAGGAAAATCCGAAAAACGTATTTGCTCCGGACCGGAAACAGCCGCCCTTCTCCACCTTCCCCACCCCGGAAAAACGCTCTCATCCCCATATGGCTCCCGGGGAAATATCCTGAAGCGGCTGTCGTCCCTGTGGACCCCTTTCCCATTCAGGAAAAACAATACTCCGGAAATAAAAAACCCGGCGCCGCCTCACGGCGGGCCGGGCCAGCAAAATAGCAATTCTTCCGATTACCGGTTGGCAGACTTCACAATCATGGCATCCTTGCCGATGCGGCCGCGCAGATAGTGAAGTTTGGCGCGGCGGACTTTGCCGCGGTTCACGACTTCAATCTTGGCAATGCGGGGAGTATGCAGGGGGAATACGCGTTCCACGCCTTCACCGTAGGAAATTTTGCGGACGGTGAAAGCTTCATTGATGCCGGAACCGCGCTTGGCGATCACAATGCCCTGGAAAATCTGGATACGTTCCTTGCCGCCTTCAATAACACGAGTGTGAACCTTGATGGTATCACCTACGTTAAATGGGGTCACATCCGCCTTGAGTTGCTCTTGCTCGATTTTGTTGATAATGTTCATCTTGTGTTATCTATTGCTGGTGAATATCAGTAAAAGGAAAACTTACGGGACGCAGAATATGAGCCATAATCCCCTAAAAGGCAATCCAAATTTGCCGTACGTCCTTAATTTATTTTTTCGGCGGGGCCGGCGGCGGAGCCACCCTGGCAAGCCATTCCTCCAGCGCAGGAAGAAAAGCGGAGGAAGACATAAGGCCCCGGATGCCGTCCGCCCGCTGCAGAAAGGCCTTGTTGCCGCCCCGGGCCCGTTCCGCCATCAGGATTTCCAGCAGCAGGCGCGCGCGGGTGCGGGCGTCAGCCGCGCCGTCCAGGGCGGAGGAAAGGAGCTCTCCGGCGCGGGCCGGTTCCTTCCGGTACAGGCATTCCAGCGCCAGAGCTTCATAAAGGCAGGAAAAAGGGGCCTTCCGGGCGGACTCCATCAAACGCGCGGAACGGTCCTTCCAGCGGTCTCCGAACTGCACGGAGGAAGCCCACCACCCCTGGAAATAACGGTCTTCTTCCGTCGGCTCCACGTCCATATCCTTCATGCGGGCGTATGGACGGTACAGGGGGTCTCCGAACACCACCCCCTGCCAGGACAGCACAGGCATGCTCATCCAGGAAGCCTCCGCCACGGTATAGCCGTCCAGGAGGCGGTCCACAAAAATATCAAAGCGGTGGCAGGCGCCCAGGAACGGCTCATACACATTTCCCACCGTCACAGCAGCCCCCTTCTCCAGCAGGGCGGAACTCCACCCCCTGCCGGGGACCTTGAAATCGGCGGCGCTGAAGGAATGCAGATGCATGGCTATCGCCCCGGGCCGGAAGCGGAACGAAGGATCCGAAAACGGTCCGTTCGCATTCCCCGCATACCACCCGCAGTAAAGAGCCGTATCCCGGCTCAAGGGGAATTTTTCCGGCAGGGTCTGGGGCCAGTCATCCAGATAAGCGGGAATGCCCGCCTCCCTCACGCGCTCGAACACGTCGTCCAGCCACCGGTCCCCCTGGGCATAGGGACCGCCCCGGTCCACAACGGCCCACCCCCATAAACCTTTTTTCTCCACGTTCGCCGGTTCCGCCACCAGCCGCATGCAGGTATCGGGCGTCAGTCCGTCCAGGCGGCATACCAGAAACGAAGGAAGGCCGGAACCCACAAAATCCTCCCTTTTATTAAAATAGGGATTCACCTGCCAGGACTTCCTTTCATAACCGCCCACCGCCAGCAGAGCCAGTTCGGAATCCACCGCAGCGCGATCCGTCTGCATCTGGTTGACGCCTTTCCCGGGAAGGGGAGCGGGCGTTTCATGCCGTATCTTCATCGGCAGGTCCGCCATCAGCACCAGCACAAAAATCTTCCGGTTCATCAAGGGGGAGGACGCAATGCCGGAAGGCACCCACCACCGTTGTTTCCGCGCCGCCTCCAGCAGCGGGACGCGGATCGTATCCTCATATTCCTTCCGCGAAATCTCGCTGGTCATGGGGCAATCCAGGGAAACGAGATTCCCTTCTGGAACGCCGCGCACCCGCGCATACTCCCTGGCCATGCGGCGGCTCAGCTCGGATTTTCCGTTATAAACCACGGCCACATGAGCGGGCAGCAGCTCATAGGCACACGCGGCGGAAAACCACGACGCCAGCAGAAATAACACGGCTAATCCACTCTTGAACATGCCCCTACCATACCTCATCTTCCGGGGCAATCAAGCAGGTGAAAGGGACGGCCACGAATTCGCCATTTTTCCGCTTTTCGCTTCACATCCTAAAAAAATACGCTTTAATAACTCTTGATGTATTGCAGGCCTCCCCCCTGCATTCCCTATAACCATCACACGCATATGATTCAGCAAATTGACCATATCGGCATCGCCGTCAAGAGCCTTGACGCCACCGTCCCCTATTACCGCGATGCGCTCGGGCTCGGAGAGCCCCACATTGAGGAAGTTCCCACTCAAAAGGTCCGCGTCGCCATGTTTGACGTTGCCGGAGTCCACATCGAACTGCTCGAACCCACCTCTCCGGAAAGCGCTATCGCCAAGGCTATTGAGAAAAAAGGGGAAGGCATCCACCACATCGCTTTCAAGACCAATGACATCGCCGGAAATATCTCCCAGGCCAAGGAAGCAGGCCTTACCGTGCTGAACGACCCGCCCGTCCCCGGCGCTCACAACACGCAGGTCACCTTCCTGCATCCCAAGTGCACCTTCGGCGTCCTGACCGAATTCTGCCAGCACCCCGGCAGCTGCGAATGCGGCAAGTAACATTCTCCCTATTCACCATACCACTAGACCAATGGCTATTGATCCCAAATTGATTGACGATCTGAACAGCCGCCGCAAGAAGGTCATCCTCAGCGGCGGTCAGGAAAAGATCGACAAGAGACATGAAAAGGGCGAAATGACAGCCCGCGACCGCATGGGGTACCTCTTTGAGGAAGGCACCTTCTCGGAAATCGGCATGCATGTGCGCCACAACTGCCACAACTTCGGCATGGGTAAGAAGGAAATCCCCGGCGACGGCGTCGTTTCCGGTTTCGGCCTGGTGGACGGCCGCCCGGTAGCCTGCGCGGCCTCCGATTTCCTGGCCCAGGGCGGTTCCCTCGGCTACATGCACGCCATGAAAATTGCGGATGCTCAGAAGTATGCGCTGAAAGCCGGCATCCCGATGGTGACCGTGAACGACTCCGGCGGCGCGCGCCTCCAGGAAGGAGTGGCGGCCCTTTCCGGATACGCCCAGGTATTTTACAACAATGTGCTTGCCTCCGGCGTGGTTCCGCAAATCTCCATGATCCTGGGCCCCTGCGCGGGCGGCGCGGCCTACTCCCCCGCCCTGACGGACTTCATCATCATGCGCAATTCCGGCAACGCGGGCATGTACATCACCGGTCCCAAAGTGATTGAACAGGTCACGTATGAAAAATGCACGATGGACGACATCGGCTCCGCCGCCATTCACGCCACCGTGTCCGGCAACGTCCATTTCGTAGCGGACAGCGACGCGCACGCCATGGACATCCTGAAGAGGCTTCTTTCCTTCCTTCCTTCCAACAACACGGAAGAACCGCCCCACAAACTGAACACTCCGCTGGACCTGAGCGCTGACGAAGGCATGAGCGACCTGATTCCCGGCGACAACCGCACGCCGCTGGACGTCCAGCCCATCATCAGCCGTCTGGTGGACAACGGGGACTTCCTGGAAGTACACAAGGACTTCGCCAAAAATGTCGTCGTCGGATTCGGCCGCATCTGCGGCGTGGTGGTCGGCATCATCGCCAACCAGCCCAATGTGAAAGCCGGCTGCCTGGATATCGACTCCTCCGACAAGGCCGCACGCTTCATCCGTTTCTGCAACGCGTTCAATATTCCGTTGGTGAACCTGGTGGACGTGCCCGGCTTCCTGCCCGGCAAGAACCAGGAACGGGGCGGCATTATCCGCCACGGCGCCAAACTTATCTTCGCCTATTCCCAGGCCACGGTGCCCAAAGTCACCCTGATCATGCGGAAAGCCTACGGCGGCGCCTACATCGCCATGTGCTGCAAGGACCTGGGCGCTGACGCCGTCTTCGCCTGGCCTGGTGCGGAAATTGCCGTTATGGGTGCGGAAGGCGCCGTCCCGGTACTCTACGGCCGCGAACTGAAGGCTGTGGAAGACCCGGCGGAAAAAGCCAAGCGCCAGGGCGAACTTCTGGAAGAATACCGGGAAGCCTTTTACAACCCGTATGTGGCGGCCGGCATGGGGCAGATTACGGAAGTCATCAATCCGGAAGAAACCCGCGCCAAAATCGCCTTCGCCCTGCGCACCCTGCTGAACAAGAAGGAAGTGCGCCCGGCCAAGAAACACGGCAACATTCCGCTCTAACATCCATCCCAACGGATTCATATGTTACTTACAACACTCGCTTTTGCCTTCGCACAGGGCATCGCCAACGTTATGAACAATCTGAACTATCAGGTTGTCGGCATCATGGTGGTTATGCTGTGCCTGGGAGGCATGGCCGTCATTCTGACCGTCAGCGGCTCCATCGCCGCCGCCATTCAGAACAGGGCCAAAGCCAAAACAGCCGCTCCCGTAGCCGTTCCTGCCGCCGCTCCCGCTGCGGCGGGCAAACCGGGCATGACTCCGGAAATGCTCGCCATCCTTTCCGCCGCCGTGGATTCCGCCATGACGGAGCTTACGCCGGAAATGGTGGCCGTCATCTCCGCCGCCGTGGACGCAGGCCTGGACGGCATGAGCCACCGCATCGTGGAAATCAAGCAATCCCCGGGTTCCGGCTATGCGGCCGCGGGCAGGGCGGAAATTTTCGCCTCCCACCGCATCAGGCCTTCCCGCTGAACTACTGCATTATTCACCCTTACCCCGCCCAGGCGGAATCATTTAACTTAATATCCCATACCACACACTATTATGAAGAAACTTCGCATCACCGTAGACGGCAAAGTATTTGACGTATCCGTAGAACTTCTGGACCAGGTGTCCTCCACCACTGCGGCGCCGGCCCCCGCACCTGTGGCCGCTCCCGCTCCTGCGGCTTCCGCCCCCGTGGCCGCCCCGGCCCCGGCTCCCGCACCTGCGCCGGCTCCGGCCGCCGCCGGCGCAGGAGACGTTCCCAGCCCGCTTGCCGGGAAGGTCGTCTCCCTGGACGTGGCAGCAGGCGCACCCGTGAAGGCCGGTGACCAGATTCTGACGCTGGAAGCCATGAAGATGAACACCATCATCTACGCTCCCGCCTCCGGCACGCTCACCGCTTTCTGCGTGAACCCGGGCGACACGGTTCAGGAAGGACAGGCACTGGCCAAAATTGGTTAATCCCGGCGGCGGCAGCCCGGAAACGCCAACAGTACCGGGCTCCGACTCAAATAATAAACCGCTACAAAAATATTCCCTATGAGTCTTTTTGATTCATTAATCACCTTTTTACAGGGGATGGGCGTCTTCTCCCTATCATGGCAGATGGTAGGGATGTGGGGCATTGCCATTCTCCTCCTGTATCTGGGTGTAGCCAAGCAATACGAACCGCTCCTGATGGTTCCCATTGCTTTCGGCGCCCTCATTGCCAACATTCCGGATAACGGAATGCTCATCACCCAGCTGAACCAGCAGGTCATCTCCTCCAATGAACAGGGGGAAGTAACCGCCACGTCTCTGAACAACGTGGGGTACCTGCGCGTTCACGTGGCTCCGCTTCAGCAGGCTCCCTCCAAGGTGCCGGCCAATCTGACCACGCCTGAATCCCGTGCCCAGTATCAGGAAATCATGCAGCAGCCCATGCAGGTTTACCCCGGCAGCCAGCTGACCGTTTCCAAGATCAAGTCCGTGCGGGAATCCCAGGAAAAAGCAAAAGCTGACGCGGCCCGCCTGGGCGACGACAGCCTGACGGTGGACCCCAACCTGAAGGATTTCCAGAACGTGACGGAAGACAACGGCAATGAACCGGTCTTCCTGCTCACGAACGGAGAAGGGACCACCGTCGTCCGCCAGCAGGGCGTCAATTACTTTGACACCAGCGGCAACCGGATTCCGGTGGATCTGAAAACCCAGAAGCTGGAGCCCCTGGTGGTTTCAGCCGCAGGCAAATACGTGGCCGTAGGCCAGCATACCCAGGAACTGCTGGTCACCTCCATCCACGGGGGCCTGTATGACTGGATCGGGCTGGGCATCAAGGCTGAAATTTTCCCGCCCATCATCTTTCTGGGCGTAGGAGCCCTGACGGACTTCGGCCCGCTGCTTGCCGCTCCGCGCACCCTGCTTCTGGGCGCAGCGGCCCAGGTGGGCGTAGCCGCCACGTTCTTCATGGCCCTGTTCATGGGGTTCACCCCGAATGAATCCGCGTCCATCGGCATCATTGGCGGCGCTGACGGCCCTACCTCCATCTTCCTGACGATGAAGCTGGCCCCGCACCTGCTGGGCGCCGTGGCCGTGGCCGCATACACGTACATGTCCCTGGTTCCGCTGATACAGCCGCCCATCATGGCGTTGCTGACGACCAAGAAGGAACGCCTCATCCGCATGAAATCCCTGCGAACGGTCAGCAAGAGCGAAAAACTGTTTTTCGCCGTGCTGGTAACCATTGTCACCATTTTGCTGATTCCGGACGCATCCCCGCTGATCGGCATGCTGATGCTTGGCAACTTCCTGCGCGAATGCAAGGTGACGGAACGCTTGGTTCAGGCCTCCCAGAATGAAATCATCAACATCGTCACCATCTTCCTGGGAACCTCCGTGGGGCTCACGATGCAGGGCGACCGCTTCCTGCAGTCGGAAACGCTGCTGATCATCCTTCTGGGTATCGTCGCCTTCGGCGTGGCAACAGCGGGCGGAGTGATTGCCGCCAAGATTATGAACCTCATCTGGCGCAAGAATCCGGTCAACCCCCTGATCGGGTCCGCAGGCGTCTCCGCCGTCCCGATGGCAGCCCGCGTCTCCCACAATGTGGGCCAGAAGTACGACCCCTCCAACTACCTGCTCATGCACGCCATGGGTCCGAACGTTGCAGGCGTGATCGGCACCGCAGTCATCGCGGGCTACTACATCGCCACTCTGGCGAAATAACCAGAATTGAAAATTACTCCCGGCCTCGGCCCGTCCCATGAATTCCGCAGCCTCATTTTCCACCCCTCCGGAGGAGGAAGGACCATGCGGCGACTGGACTTATCATGAATGGGCTGAGGCTTTTTCCACCAATGATCTGGCCCGCACCCTCCCCCCGGGGCATATTGCCGTCTGCCGCGTTCAGACAGGAGGCCGCGGCAGGTTCAACCGCAAATGGATAGGGGAGGAAGGCGGCCTGTGGGCATCCTTCACCGTCCCCCTGTCCGCTCCTGAGGATACAGCGGCCGGCGTGCACTGGGGCCATTTGCCCCTGGTTGCGGGGCTGGCCCTGTTCAACATGCTCCGCGGCATGGGGCTGGATTCCGTGCGCCTGCGCTGGCCGAACGACCTGCTGGCGGGCAAATCCAAACTGGCGGGAATACTGGTGGAACGCCCGGCGGAGAACATGGCCGTCATCGGCATCGGCATCAATGTTTTCAATGATGTATCCTCCATCGCCGGGGAAATCAAGGACCCTCCGGCAAGGCTGGCGGATCTTGTTCGGGACTGCCCTTCCCTGCACGCCGTCATGGCTTCCCTGGGCAGTCATTTGAACCAGGTTCTTTCCGTCTTTTCCCACGGCGGCGTCCCCGCCCTTCAGGAGGGTCTGTCCCGGGCATGGGCCGGAGAAAGGCCGGTTTCCATTCTTACGGATGACGAAACCGTCCGGGGCATTTTTACAGGGATTGACGATCAGGGCAATCCTGTGCTATCCCTTCCGGCCGGCACCGTCCGCACCATTCCGGCGCACCTGATCAACAGGCTCCTCGAAGAATGAGCCTGCCGCTCCGTTTTTACACGGGGTTTCTTTCTTTTTTCATCCAACAAAAATCACTGACATGAGTTACAAGGTACTGACACCAGAAGAAGCAGCAAGCCTGATCAAGCATGGCCACCATATTGGGCTGAGCGGATTCACGCCCGCCGGAACGGCCAAGGCCGTTACGGCTGCACTGGCAAAAATCGCAGAAGCGGAACATGAGAAGGGGAACCCTTTCCAGGTGAGCGTCTTCACCGGTGCTTCCACCGGCGATTCCTGCGACGGGATCCTTTCCCGGGCCAAGGCAATCCGCTACCGCGCTCCCTACACCACCAACGTTGATTTCCGCAAGGCGGTGAACAACGGGGAAATCGCCTATAATGACATCCATTTGTCCCAGATGGCCCAGGAAGTGCGCTACGGGTTCATGGGCAACGTGGACATCGCCATTATTGAAGCCTGTGAAGTCACGGCCGACGGCAAAATTTACCTGACGGCCGCGGGCGGGATCGCTCCCACCATCTGCCGCCTGGCAGACAAAATTATCGTGGAATTAAACGCCGCCCACAGCAAGAGCGCCATGGGCCTGCACGACGTTTACGAACCCCTGGATCCTCCCTACCGCCGCGAAATTTCCATCTTCAAACCCAGCGACCGCATCGGCAAGCCGTACATCCAGGTTGACCCGAAAAAGATTGTGGGCGTTGTGGAAACCAACTGGCCGGATGAAGCCCGTTCCTTCGCCGCAGCGGATCCCCTGACCGATAAAATCGGGCAGAACGTGGCCGATTTCCTGGCTGCCGACATGAAACGGGGCATCATTCCCTCCACGTTCCTGCCTCTCCAGTCCGGCGTAGGCAACATCGCAAACGCGGTGCTGGGCGCCCTGGGCCGCGACAAGACGATTCCCGCGTTCGAGATGTACACGGAAGTCATCCAGAATTCCGTCATCGGCCTGATTCGGGAAGGCCGCGTGAAATTCGGCAGCGCCTGCTCCCTGACCGTGACGAACAACTGCCTGGAAGGCATTTACAGGGATATGGACTTTTTCCGCGACAAACTGGTGCTCCGTCCCTCGGAAATATCCAACAGCCCGGAAGTTATCCGCCGTCTCGGCGTCATCTCCATCAACACCGCCATTGAAGCCGACATTTACGGGAACGTCAACTCCACGCACATTGGCGGCACGAAGATGATGAACGGCATCGGCGGGTCCGGCGACTTCACGCGCAACGCCTACATCTCCATTTTCACCTGCCCGTCCGTTGCCAAGGACGGTAAGATCAGCGCCATCGTCCCCATGGTTTCCCACCATGACCATACGGAACATGACGTCAATATCATTATTACCGAGCAGGGGGTCGCGGACCTGCGCGGCAAGAGCCCGAAAGAACGGGCCCAGACCATTATTGAAAACTGCGTCCACCCGGATTACAAAAACATCCTCTGGGATTACCTGAAGCTGTCCGACGGCAAAGCCCAGACACCGCAATCCATCAGGGCCGCTTTGGGCATGCACGCCGAACTGGCCAGAAGCGGAGACATGAAGAATGTCGACTGGGCCCAGTATAAGTAATTCCGCATGCCGTCATCCGCATTGGCATCCATGAATTCACGTTAACCCCTCAGGACCGCTTCCGCAAAGGGAGCGGTCCTTTTCCTTTTTCCCATCCCCTCTACTCCTTCTCTTCACCATGAACTGGATGATTTACCCGGCAGCCAGGGCTTTCATCAAAGTCTGCGCCGTTCTTTTCGGCGCGGGCGCAGCAGCGGCAGTCCTCATCCATCTGTTCATGCCTTTTTTCCTCCGCTCTCCCCGGACAGCCGCACCCTTCCTGCTTTTGGGCACAGGGGCGGAATTGCTCTCCATCCTTTCCCTGTCCTTCCTCATGTTCTGGGGCGCCAGAGTCCTGCTGGCCTCCCGCGGAAGCAGAATAACAAGAAATCTGAGCATGCTGGCCTTCCTGCCCGCCCTGTACGCCCTCCTCATTCCGTTTGCGGGCATGCCCGTCCCATCGCAATATACGGAAATGGACAGGGTTTGGGAGGCCGTCCTCCTTCTGGCGGCCGTCATTTCTTTCTTTTCCTTCCCTTATACGGCGGGATACGAAGCCGCAGGCAGGAGATTATTCCTGGCCTGGGGCATCGCGGCGGCAGGCTGCGGTTTGCAGAGCGCCCTGTTTTTTCTTGCCATCCTGTTGCGTCAGTTCCTGTCCACCGCAGTTCCCTCCCTGGCAGTGCCTGTTGCATGGCTGGCCGTTCTTCTGTCCTGCGGCCTGGAAATCATGCTGGCGGCCCTTTCCGCTATTCTGGCGCAGCGCCTGTTTAAAGAGGTCATGTCCATAGCATCCATGCCGGAACCGATTGATCCTTCCATGCCGGGCAACCGTCCCTGACTTTCCTCCCCTCCGTTTTTACCGGTCTGCCGGAAAGCACCCTCATTCCCCGGCATGAAAGGCTTTTACGGCTTTGCGCAAAAAGCCGTCCGGAAATTTCCGCCGGTGGAACGGAATCCGTATGGAAAGCATTGCCGGAAAGCAACCCGCCCCACCCCCGGAAAGTCGCGGAGTCGCAGGGACACCCCTCCCGTTTCCCTGCCGGCGGCATACAGCCCTATTTCACCAATTCATCCAGATAACGGCCATAACCGTTATTATTCATGGCTCCGGCCTGGGAGCGCAGCGTTTCCTGGGAAATCCAGCCGTTATTAAAGGCTATCTCCTCCAGGCAGGCTACCTTGAACCCCTGGTGATGCTCCAGAGTACGAACGAACATGGAAGCCTCCAGAAGGGTATCGTGCGTGCCCGTATCCAGCCACGTATAGCCGCGCGCCAGTTTTTCCACGCGCAACAGGCCCTGCTTCAGGTATTCCTGATTCACAGAGGTGATTTCCAACTCGCCGCGGGAAGACTTGGGAATCCGTTTGGCTATCTCCACCACCCGGTTGTCGTAAAAATAGAGGCCCGTCACCGCAATATCCGATTTGGGCCTGAGCGGTTTTTCCTCAATGGAAACCGCCTTCCCCTCCTCATTGAATTCCACTACCCCGAAACGCTGCGGGTCATGCACCTGGTAACCGAAAATGGTCGCTCCGCTCGTCAGTTCGGCGGCCCTCCTCAGCTTCTCCGTCAGGCCGCGCCCGTAAAAAATATTGTCCCCCAGCACCAGGGCAACGGAATCCTTTCCTATGAACTCCTCTCCAATAATAAAGGCCTGAGCCAGCCCCTCCGGCCTGGGTTGTTCCCTGTATTCAAAGGAAACGCCGAACCTGCTGCCGTCCCCCAGCAAATCCCGGTACAGGGGCAGATCCCGGGGCGTGGAAATAACAAGGATTTCCCGTATTCCGGCCAGCATCAGCACGGAGATGGGATAATAAACCATCGGCTTATCGTAAACGGGCAGCAATTGCTTGCTGACGGAAAGCGTAACGGGATGCAGACGCGTGCCGCTTCCCCCGGCCAGAACAATACCCTTCATATCAAATTCCTAGCCATTGGTTCCAAGACGTTCCAGGCGGTATTCCCCGGACAGGATGCCCCGCCACCATTCCTCATGGTCCAGATACCACTGAATGGTCTTTCTGAATCCGGAAGAATGGTCCTGGCGCGGAGTCCACCCCAATTCCCTCCGTATTTTGGAAGCGTCAATCGCATAGCGCAGGTCATGGCCCGGCCTGTCCTGCACAAAGGAGATTTGCTCCCGGTAGCTCCGGCCGTCCGGACGGGGCCGCAGTTCATCCAGATGGGAACACAGCAGCTCCACCAGCTCCAGATTGGTTTTCTCGTTATTGCCGCCGATGTTGTACGTTTCCCCCGGTTTTCCGCAGGAAACGACCGTCAACAGCGCCTCGCAGTGATCCCCCACATACAGCCAGTCCCGCACGTTTTCCCCTTTGCCGTATACAGGAATGGGTTCCCCGCCCAGCGCTTTCAGGATAACGACGGGTATCAGCTTTTCCGGGAACTGGTAGGGGCCGTAATTGTTGGAACAGTTGGTGATCAGCACGGGCAGCCCGTACGTATCGTGCCAGGCGCGCACCAGGTGGTCGCTGGAGGCCTTGCTGGCGGAATACGGGGAATGGGGGCGATACGGCGTGGACTCCGTGAACAGGCCTTCCTTTCCCAGGGAGCCGTACACTTCATCCGTGGAAATGTGATGAAAGCGGAAACGCTCCTTTTTCTCTCCCTCCAGGGAACGGTAATATTCCAGGGCGGCCTGAAGCATGGAAAAAGTGCCCATGACGTTGGTGGTCATAAAATTTCCCGGATCGTCAATGGAACGGTCCACATGGGATTCCGCCGCCAGGTGCATCACCCAGTCCGGAGCGTACTCCCGCAAAGTGCGCCGCATCAGGGAAGCGTCCCGGACGTCGGCGTGCAGAAAGCGGTATGCCGGAGAATCCGCCGAGCCGTCCAGTGAATGGATGTTGCCGGCATAGGTCAGGGCGTCAATATTCAAGACTTCATGGCCGCGCTCCAGCAGCAGCCTGACCAGATTGGAGCCGATGAATCCGGCGCCGCCCGTAACGATAACTTTCATAGCACTGTTTTCAGGGAAAGATGCGGCGCCATCATACAGCAGCGGCGTTTTTTTTCAAAACAAATCCGCCCATGCCGCGGGAACGTGGCGGCATGGGCGGGAAAAAGCGGGTTCCGTAACCGCTGAGACGGCTAGCAGCTCAGCTCCCGGCAAAGGTTGATGATATCCTGGTTCACGGAGTACTGCTGCCCGGCTACGGAATCCAGGGAGGCATAGCCGTACTGGCCGTCATGATACACCATGATCTGGTTGATGTCCCCGTTGTTCAGAGCTTCCACGGCGCGGGTGGCAAAACGGGTGCCCATCAGGCGGTCACGGGCGGTGGGGGAACCGCCGCGCTGCACATGGCCCAGCACGGTCAGGCGGGTATCCATGCCGGCGCGTTCCGTCAGCCAGCGGGTCAGGTACTGCGCCACGCGGGTGCCTTCCGCCACCACGGCAATGATGCAGCTTCCTTCCTCATTGATGACAGGCTGGAGTCGCTTGTAAATGGATTCCAGGTCATACGGAATTTCAGGGACAATGCAGATATCCGCCGCGCTGCAAAGAGCGGTGGTCATCGCCAGATAGCCGCAGTCCCGGCCCATCGTTTCAATCACGAAAGCGCGGTGATGGGAACGGGCCGTATCACGAACGGAATCAATGCAATCCAGAATCACGTTCTGGGCCGTATCCACGCCCAGGCAGTAGTCCGTGCCGGCAATGTCGTTGTCAATCGTGGCCGGAATACCGGCAAAAGGCACTTCAAAATCATTGAAAAAGTCGTTCAGGGCGCGGAAGGAACCGTCCCCGCCCATGATGATGAGCTTGTCGATGTTGCGTTTCTTCAGATGTTCGTAGGCCTGCTTGCGGAATTCGTAGTCGAAAAAGCGCTTGGATCGTGAGGAACGGAGGAGAGTTCCGCCCCTGTAGATCATATCGTTGGTCAGTTCCCGGGTGGCTTCCTTGATTTTTCCATCGATCAGCCCTTCCAAGCCGTCATAAACAACGTACGGGTTCATCCCAAGCTGGCGGGCATGATCCACTGCCGCCTTGATCGCCGGGTTCATTCCGGCGGCATCGCCGCCAGATGTCATAATGGCTATTCCACTCATAAGTAATAAGGTTAACTTGTCCGGGGGGAAATGTTACCGGGCGGAACAAATAATGCAAGCGCGGAGTTTTTACTGGCGCAATAAACGGCAACGCTTCATGATGCGGAGGCATGAACGACACTGCAGCAGCCATTCTGAAAGCCACGGCCGCCCTCCGGGACGGCACGGAGAAGCTCCGGTTCGAATCCCCGGTCCATGTTACCTACAACCCTCTCACCTATGCATGGGGGCCGCATGAACAGTATGTGCGCACCTACGGAAACGGGGAAAAGGGCCATCTGTTCCTGGGCATGAATCCCGGCCCCTTCGGCATGGCCCAGACAGGCGTCCCCTTCGGGGAAGTGGACGCCGTCGTCAACTGGCTGCACATTCGCGGAGAAGTCGGGCGGCCGGAACATACCCACCCCAAACGTCCCGTGGAGGGTTTCGGCTGCCCCAGGTCGGAAGTCAGCGGCCGCCGCCTCTGGGGACTTTTCGCGGAAGCTTTCGGAACTGCGGAAAACTTCTTCCGTCACAATTACGTGGCCAATTACTGTCCGCTGATCTGGATGGGAGCCACCGGAGCCAACATTACGCCGGACAAACTGCCGGCGGAACAGCGCGCCGCCGTGGACGCAGTATGCATGGAACACCTGCTTTCCCTCATCACCATCCTGAATCCCCACACGCTGGTGGGTGTGGGTGCCTACGCCACGCAGAAGCTGCGGGACGCCGCCTCCCGGCTCCCCGGCAAAAGCTTCACCATCGGCACGTTGCTCCACCCAAGCCCCGCCAGCCCCATCGCCAACAAGCTCTGGCCGGAACGCCCCATCCAGCAGCTTAAGGAACTGGGCATTTTATAAAAAGAGCGGAGGAGGTAGAGTGGAAAGCTCCGTGACATGGAAGGAATCACCAGAGCGACAGGCCGGAAATCGGCAGTTCATCTTGTTCTCCTCCAAATCTACATCGTTTTGAAGGAATATCCGGCCCCCTTTACTGGCTTGATTTGCCCAGGGACACGGCCTTCCTGACGGAAGAAAAGCACGCCGGCATCTACCGGGACGGAGAAGAACTTAAACGCCTCCCCACTTCCACCACAAAAATCAGCCTCCCTCCAAATCAATCATCATTCTTAGACTGAAAACCCTCCGCTCTCCCCCGCAGGCCTTTTTACTGGACAGGGGGAAAAGGGTTCCGTACAGTTTCCGCGATCTTCAAGCGTTCCGAATTTATGGCAATTTCAGATTACATCGTGACCATTGGCCTGGAAGTCCACTGCCAGATCAAGACAAAGAGCAAAATGTTCTGCTCCTGCGAGACCGGCTTTGGCTTTGAACCCAATACGCGCGTGTGCCCCACCTGCCTGGGGCTGCCGGGCGCCCTGCCCGTCCTGAATGAGTTCGCCATTGAACGCACGCTGCTGACCGGCCTGATGCTGGGATGCTCCAGCCCGGAGATTTCCCAATGGGACCGCAAAAATTATTTCTATCCGGACATGGCTAAAAATTACCAGACCTCCCAGCTGGATCTTCCGCTGTGCCTGGGAGGGGAAGTGCCCCTGTACCCCTGGTCCTATCCGAATGACGTGATCAAAGCCGGCATCCCCCCTTTCCGCACCGTGAAGCTGACCCGCATCCATCTGGAAGAAGACGCGGCGAAGATTACCCATCATGCCAATTATTCCCTGATCGACTACAACCGCGCGGGATCCGCCCTGATGGAAATCGTTTCCGAACCGGACATCGACACCCCGGAAGAAGCCTACGCCTACCTCAAGTCCCTCCAGCAGATTTTGAATTACGGGGATATCTCCGACGCGGACATGGAAAAGGGCCAGATGCGGTGCGATGTGAATATTTCCCTGCGTCCCCACGGGCAGAAGGAATTGGGCGCCAAGGTGGAAATGAAGAACATCAACTCCATGTCCGCCGTCCGCAGAGCCCTTCATTATGAAATCCAGCGCCAGGCGGAAGAACTGGACATGGGCATTCCTCAAATCCAGTCCACCCGCCGCTGGGACGACGAACGCGGAGAAAGCGTCGTCATGCGAACCAAGGAAGACGCGCACGATTACCGTTATTTCCCCTGTCCGGATCTGGTTCCCGTACGCACGGCCCCGCTGGTGGAGAAAGTGCGCGGGCAGATTCCCGAACTGCCTCAGGAACGGCAGAAACGCTTCATGGAAGAATACGGCCTGAGCGAGTACGACGCCAACGTGCTGGTGGGAGACCTGGAACTGGCACGCTTTTTTGAAGAGGCGGCGCGGGGAACCGCCAGCGGCAAAAAAATCGCCAACTGGGTGATTAACAACATTTCCGCCGTGCTGAATGAAAAAGGCATGCGCCCGTCTGAATGCCCGGTGAAACCCGGCGCCATCCGGGAGCTGATCGCCATTATTGACGACGGCACCGTTTCCAACAACCAGGCCAAGGACGTATTCGCCAAAATGTGGGATGAGCCGGCCCTCGCCGCAGCGCAGGCCGCCAAGCTGCTGGGCTTTGAAAAGGCGGATTCCTCTTTTCTGGACGGCATCGTGCGGGAAGTCATTTCCGCCAATCCGGACAAGGTGGCGGAAATACAGGGGGGCAATGAAAAGCTCCTGAACTGGCTTACCGGCCAGGTCATGAAGGCCGCCAAAGGCAAAGCCAACCCGAAAATCGTGACGGAAGCGCTGAAAAAAGCCCTTTTCATGGAGTGACCATAAACAAAGAGCCGCTTCCCTTGCCGATGCCGGCTCCTTGCCCGCAGGGCATCACGGTTTGAACAGCTTCCTGTTTCCGGCCAGGGTGTTCCATACCTGCTTCACTTCCCCGGCCAGCGTCTGCTTCATCATGGCAAGGGAAAAGTCCGCCGCCTGGCCCATACTGATGTAGGGAGGCAGGGCAAGGGCGTCCCTGTCCACATGCGCGTCCAGCAGAGCGGCGCCCGGATAATTCAGGAACATGTCCACCATCTGGTCCACCTGGCTGGATTTGTCCAATAAAAACCCCTTGATGCCGACGGCATCCGCCACGGCGGCAAAAGAGGGGTTGTTCAGGTTGATCTGCCACGGAATCAGCCCGGCCGCCTGCATTTCCAATTGGATGAAATCCAGACAGTCATTGTTATACACCACGATTTTCACCGGCAGCCTGTACTGGACAATCGTGATGAGATCCCCCAGCAGCATGGACAGGCCGCCATCTCCGCACAGGGCAATTACCTGCCGTTCGGGGTATTCCATCTGCGCCCCAATAGCCATCGGCATGGCATTGGCCATGGAGCCATGATTGAAGGAAGCCAGCGTCCTCCTTCCCGGCGTGGCGCACAGGAACCTGGCGCTCCAGATACAGGGGGTGCCGGTATCTACCGTAAATACGGCGTCGGATGCCGCATGCCTGTTCAGGGCGGTCGTGAGCTGTTCCGGCCGGATGGGAGACTCCTTGTCATTTCCTTCCATATAGGCGTTCATCTCCTTCACGTCCCTGGCGTGGCGTTTCAGGGCGGCGTCCAAATGCCCGGAATCCGTCTTTTCCTGCACCATGTTCAGCAGAGCTTCCGCCGTGACGGAAACATCCCCGCAAATACCCAGGTCCAGGCGGCAGCGGCGGCCCAGCACTTCACCGCGCCTGTCAATCTGCACGATTTCAGGTTTGGTGGGAATGAAATTGAAATAGGGGAAATCCGTCCCCCACAACACGAGCATGTCGCTTTCATGCATGGCCTTGTAGGCATCTCCCCATCCAAGCAACCCCGTCATGCCGATTCCCAGGGGATTGTCATGTTCAAAATAATCCTTTCCCCTCCATGTGTAGGCAATCGGAGCTTTCAGGCGGTGCGCGAGCCGGACGACCTTGTCTTCCGCTCCCGCGCAGCCGGCGCCGCAGAAGAAAGTAATGCGGCGGTGGTCGTCAAGCATCCGTGCCAGAAGGGATACGGATTCATGCTCAGGAACAACATTCTCCCGCGTGTAGGAAGGAGGATGCACCAGATTCTTCATCTCCGCAGGGGCGTCCGCAATGTCTCCGGGCAAGACGACGACGCCTACGTCGCGCCTGGCCCACGCGTGCTGAATGGCGGACATCAAAATGGACGGGGCCTGGGAAGCTTCCGAAACCAGTTCCGCATATGCACTGCATTCCTTGAAAAGCTGTTCCGGATGCGTGGCCTGGAAATATTCCATGCCTACCTGGCTCTGCGGGATGTGGGAAGCAATGGCCAGCACCGGGGCATGGTTCCGGTGGGCGTCAAACAGGCCGTTGATCAAATGGAGGTTCCCGGGGCCGCTGCTGCCGCAGCATACAGCCAGATTCCCGCTCAGCTGGGCTTCCGCGCTCGCGGCAAAAGCCGCCACTTCCTCATGCCGCACATGAATCCATTCAATGGTCTTCCTCCTCCTCAAAGCGTCCGTAACGGGGTTCAGGCTATCCCCCACAATGCCGTAAATCCGCTTAACTCCCGCCTTCTCCAAAATTTCAACAATCTGATCGGCTACCCTGTGTATGCAGATTAGACACCAGCCAACCTCCAACGGATTCATTCTTATGTGTCATCCCCTCCATCTTTTCCGCACCGGAAAAAATGCCTGAGGATTTCCCCTGATATCATAAGGCCGCCGCCTTTTCAGGCAGCGGCCTATGAATTACCAGTTCTCTGGCGGAAAACCGTCAGGAACGGCGGCGGCGCATCATCAGAACGGCCAGGCCCAGGATTCCCAGAGAAGCCGAGGCCGGTTCCGGAACCTGAAGGCCGGCAAAACCGGCAATCTGTTCCGCGGAAAGTTTTGTATCCGTCCACTGAATTTCACCCCATGTAAGATTGGGATTAATCCATCCTTGGATATCAGTGCGATTTCCGTTCATGTTGCCGTTGTAGGACAACGTGTCAAGCAAGGAACCATTCACATAGACCTCCACAGACTGGCTTTGGTCTGCGCCAGTAACGGCTAGAGTCACGTTAAGAAGACCTCCCTCCAAAACAACGGGAGTTTCAGAAACGTCTCCACGGTTTTGGGAAAAAGAGCCGGTAGAAGTATCCAAATTTCCATCTCCCATGCCAAGCTTGGCATCTGTCGTCAGATACAAGGCATTTGTCCCGTAACTTTGGCCCGCATTGGTGCCATAATACCCAAACAGCGTGGTCTGGGTTCCTTCCGTTAAGGAAGAGGTATCCAGCCAGAGGGAGATCGTGTAATTGGAAGCATAAAAATTACCGCCGTAAGGAATGAAACCGCCAGGAAGGGCACTCTGTGAGAGACTCCCAAACGTCATGTCTTTTCCCAATGCAATACCTTCAGTTGTCGTCGCCGTACCGGCAGCGTAAGACGTTCCGGCCGATGGTTCTAAAGAGCCGGGAGACGCCAACGCCGGAACGGAACAACACGCCGCAATGGCCATTAATGCTAATGTTTTTTTCATTTTCTGTGAATGATGGACTGAGTAGCAATCAGAGAGATATTCCCCGCCCTCTGTATATCGGATTCCCAATCCGCTCTTTTTCTCCCCCACAGGAAAGATGAGAACAAGCTTTTTCAATCCGCTAAAAAATATAATATAATTACCTTCTATCACTTATGAATATAAAAAATAAAACGCAGAATAGATTTTTTGTGGAGGTTCTGAAGTTGCTGTATAGGAACAGCAATCCCTTTTCGCAAAATAGAAAAAATTGTAATAATAGTTTCATAATTGAAATGTTAGATTGACCTCGGATTGGGAATCCGGTTGTTTTCCCTCAGCCATCAAAAAAATCAACATAATGTTTTCATATTCAATAAAAATTAATTTTCTTTCCTTCCATTTCCAGAACCTTCTTCTTGAAAACGAGCCTTCCCCAAATTATCCTCCCGCTAGCTGTAATATTATTTCATCATGAAATTTTTCAAGACAACCATTGCCATGGCAACCCTGCTGGGCTGCCTGCCCACATCCCCCGCAGAAGTCGCCTTTCCGGGGCCTGCTCCCGGAACAGCCAGCGCGGAACAATCCGCTTCCGGCTATACTCTTTCCAATAACATCCTGACGGCCAAATTTATCCTTCGGAACGGAAGTCTTTCCTTCGGAGGAATGACTTCCAAACTGGGCCCCGTCGCCAAGGCAGGGGATGAATTATTCATCATCAATCTTCAGGACGGACGGAGCATTAAATCCTCCGAGCTGAAAGCGGGAAACGTCAAATTCGTCTCCCTTCAGCCCAACCCCAAGGCCTTCAGGCTGGCTGACCGCTTCCCGGGAAAAGCCGTCAGCGCAACATTCCAGGCTCTGAACGGAACCCTTCGCATTTCCTGGCGCGCCGTGCTCAGGGACCATTCCCATTACCTGAGGCAGGAACTCCGCCTGGCAAGTATGAAGCCCGTCCAGATGAAAAACATCGTAGCGATGCAATATGACCTGGCAGAAGGGAAAGCCGGGGCACCCTCCGTTTCCGGAAACGCCAGAGGAGCACTCATCGTCAATGACCTGGCGTTCACCGCCCTGGAAACACCCATGGGCATCAATACCGTGGGAGGCGCCGGAAATATGGAAGGGGGAGAAACCGCCATCTGGAGTGCGGACAAGTGGTCCACAGCTTCATGGACCGGAAATTTCAATGTTCCCCAGGAACTGAAAAAGCAGTACGGAGAACAGGTTTCCAGTGCGGAAGGCCCGGTTTCCATTGACGGCAAAGGAGCCTGCACCGTCACCTTCCAGTATAAGGGAGGGGACAAGGGCAACAATAAGCTGAACCTTGCCGGCGTGCAGCTCCTCTCTTCCAAGGGGGCCGTTCTTGACTCCGATTTCCACAACGGCAGCACCGGAGATTCCAATGCCGGCAATACTTACACGGTGCAGGTTCCCTCCAGGGGAAATTACATTCTGCGCTACTGGGCCCAGACCAAGAGCGAACCGATTGCCAGCAAGGGGGAAATCACCTTTTCCCTGCCCGTGCGCACGCTGGAGGAAAAGCAGGAACCCCAGGCGGACGAATCCCGGCTGGCCCAGGGACTCTGGAGCCGTAAAACCACCTTGCAGCCCGGGGAAATATGGGACGTATCCTCCGTTCTCGGAATTTTTGCCCCCGGCCAGAAACGTCGCTCCTTCCTGGCCTATATGGAACGGGAACGCGTGATGCCCTACCGCCCCTTCATCCATTATAATTCCTGGTATGAACTGAACATCAACCGCAACAATGATTCGGACCCCGCCAAGCGCATGACGGAAGAACAATGCCTGGCCGTCCTGAAAGACTGGCAGGAACAGTTTTTCCAGAAGCGCGGCATGTCCATTGACGCCTTCGTCTGGGACGACGGCTGGGATGAATTCAACAGCCTGTGGGATTTCCACAAAATGTTCCCGCAGGGCTTCAAGCGCATTGACGCCGCCGCCGGCAGGCAAAAGGCCGGCATCGGCACGTGGCTGGGTCCGGTGGGGGGCTACGGAGCCTCCAAGGGCAAGCGTCTCGCTTACTGGAACGTGAAGCATCCGGACAACAAGATCGGTAATTTCCAGCTCTCCAACAAGGAATATTTTGACGCCTTTGTGGGCCGCTGTTCCCAGATGGTGAAGGACTACAATATGAAGTACTTCAAATTCGACGGCATCAGCACTCACTTCCATGCCAAGGGGCCCGGCAACGAGGAGGATGCGGAAGGCATCATCCGCGTGCTGAACGCCCTGCGCAAGAAAAAGGGGGATCTTTACATCAACTGCACTGTAGGAACCTGGGCATCCCCCTTCTGGTTCCGTTATGCGGATTCCGTATGGAGGCAGGAGAATGACTTCGGCACCATCGGAGCGGGCGACAACCGCGACAAATGGATCACCTACCGCGACCGCCTGGTGCATGAAGTTTTTGTGCAGGGTTCCCCGCTGATGCCCATCAATTCCATGATGACTCACGGCCTGATGGTCACTAAATTCGGTCCTCCGGCCTGCATGCCCCGCGATCCGGAAAACGTCAAGAAAGAACTCCGCTGCGCCACGGCTTGCGGCACTTCCCTCCAGGAGCTCTACGTGGATCGGGACCTGATGAGCGCCAACGGCGGAGTTCTGTGGGACGAACTGGCCAAGGGGATCAAGTGGATACGCCGCAATGCGGACGTTTTGGACGATGTGCACTGGGTGGGCGGCAATCCGTGGAACAAGGAAACTAACGAAGGGGCCGTGTACGGGTGGGCCGCATGGAATAAAAACAAGGCCACCCTGGCTCTCCGCAATTCCTCCGACCAGGAAAAGAGCCTGACCGGAACCCTGCGCAGCATTCTGGATATCCCTGCGAACGTCAAGGGCTCCATCACCTTCAAGGATTCCTATGACGACCAGCGGACGCTGGACGGCTTCTCCGGCAGTTCCGTAAACATTGACAAGGAAATCTCCTTCACGTTGAAGCCCTTTGAGGTGCTGGTGTACGAAGGGGGAAAGGTCAAATAAATCAGCCGGCCCACACGCCCGGTCAAAGCCGGAACGGCGTTGGAAAAAACATATTGGGGGAGGCGGGATTCCCGCCTCCCTTCCTTGTTCCCGTGCGGACAGAATCCGGGTCAGAATGTTTTTTCAAACGTCACCGCTTCCAGCGGATCGGCAGGGTTGACCGGCATCACCAGGCATTCCGCACCTTCCCCGCCCAGGTACAACATCAGGCTCCTGCCGGGGGAATAGGCGATGGAGACACCGTAATATCCCCCTTTTTTCACCAGGGCCCAGGTTCCGCGGCAGGAAGAAACGAGATCTTCCTCCAGCACGGAAAGGTCCTCCCTCTCTTCCGGACGGGCAATCCACCTGCCCCATGCCTCCGGACGGGGAAAGGAAGAAATCTCGCACGTCCCGTCTTCATTCAGGAGGAGCGTGGAAGAACTGACCTGGAAAAAACGCTTCAACTCCGGAGGGCGGAAAAACCGCCTTTCTCTGGGAGATGGTTCCACCTCATACTTTCCGGAAAGGGCCTGCACATCCGGCTCATGAATCCACAGGAAAGCTTTTTGACACACCGCCTGGCGGCACGCCAGCCCCACCACGGCCAGCAGGGAAAGGAACGCCAGGACAAACGCCCACAGGGCCAGCCGCTTTCTCCACCACGCATAAACGGCGGCCAGCCCCGCCACACTGCCCGCGCAAACCCAGAACCCCCAGGAACGGGAAAGGAAGGCCAGGGCATCCGCCAGCACGGAAAATCCATGAGAAAGATCATTCCACATAGGTGCTCCAGAATCTCCGGAACATAGTCAAAGTCAAGACAACAATGCCGCCTTTCAAGGCACGGGCCTCAGGCTGTGCCCCGATAAAAAACTCCCGTCATCACTCCTGAAAATATTCCTCCGCGCTTTTCTCACAGGCTCCAATCAGGTAAGAAGCATCTGAACCATGAAAAGCGCAGCACATCATCAGGGGCTTTCGGAACAGCAGGTTCTGGAAAACCGGACCAGATACGGGATCAATATCCTGACTCCCCCGGAAAAGGAACCCCTGTGGAAGCAATTTCTGGAGAAATTTTCAGACCCCATCATCAAAATTCTGCTGGTGGCCCTGCTCCTGTCCGTAGGCGTGGCTTTCTACCAGTTTTTCACCGGAACGGAATCGGCCAGCGTCTTCCTGGAGCCCGCGGGCATCCTGGCGGCCATCCTGCTGGCCACCTGCGTGGGGTTCGCCTTCGAGGTAAGCGCTAACAAGAAGTTTGAAATCCTGAACCAGGTCAATGACGACACCATGGTCCAGGTCATCCGCGGCGGCAATATCTGCGAATTGCCCCGCCGGGACGTGGTGGTGGGCGATATCGTCATCCTGAACACAGGGGAGGAGGTACCGGCGGACGGCGTCCTGCTGGAAGCCGTTTCCCTCCAGGTCAATGAATCCACACTGACGGGGGAACCCCTCATCGGCAAAACCACGAATGAAGCGGAATTCAAGAAGGATGCCACCTACCCCTCCAACCACGTCCTGAAAGGAACCACCGTGGCGGACGGCCACGGCGTCATGGAAGTGACTTCCGTGGGTGACAAAACGGAATACGGCAAGGTTTATGAAGGCTCCCAGATCGACAACAAGGTGCAGACGCCCCTCAACCGCCAGCTTTCCAGGCTGGGCGATCTCATCACCTGGGCCAGCTACGCCATCGCCGCCCTCATCGTCATCGGGCGCCTCACCCTGTATTTTTCCCATCTGCCGGGCCCCGTGGAATGGCTGAGCGCGGGAACCTACATTCTGAATACCGTCATGATTGCCGTGACCGTCATCGTAGTCACGGTGCCGGAAGGGCTGCCCATGAGCGTCACTCTGAGCCTGGCGCTGAGCATGAAGAGCATGCTCGCCAACAACAACCTGGTGCGCAAGATGCACTCCTGCGAGACCATGGGGGCCGCCACCGTCATCTGCACGGATAAGACGGGCACCCTGACGCGCAACCAGATGAACGTGTACAAGGCGGATTTTTACGGGTTGGGGAACGCCGTCCCGACGGAAGACGAGCCGGGCAACCTGATCAGGGAGGGAATCGCCGTCAACTCCACCGCTTTCCTGGATTACGCAGACCCGGAACATATCAGGGCCCTGGGCAATCCCACGGAAGGGGCGCTCCTCCTGTGGCTGCACGGGCTGGGCGTGAATTACCTGGACCTGCGGGAAAACGCCCGCGTGCTGGAACAGCTCACTTTCTCCACGGAACGCAAGTACATGGCTACCGTAGCGGAATCCCCCCTGCTGGGCAAAAAAGTCCTTTACGTGAAAGGCGCGCCGGAAATCGTGCTGGGGCTCTGCTCCACCGTCCTGACTCCGGAAGGCCAGGTACCCGCCGCGGACATGCGCCCCGCCATTGAGGAACAGCTCCTGGCCTACCAGAACCAGGCCATGCGCACGCTGGGCTTCGCGTACCGCATTCTGGAGGATGACGCCCCGGTGTTCGAGGACGGCCGCATCATCCGCAAAGACCTGGTTTACCTGGGCATCACCGCCATTTCCGACCCCGTCCGGGACGATGTGCCCCAAGCCGTGAAGGACTGCATGGACGCGGGCATCCGCATCAAAATTGTCACGGGGGACACTCCCGGCACCGCACGGGAAATCGGCCGCCAGATCGGCCTGTGGACGGAGGAGGATTCTCCGGACCGCCTGATGACGGGAGTGGAATTCGAGCAGACTCCGGACGCGGAACTGCTGGACCGCGTGATGGATCTGAAAATCATGTGCCGCGCCAGGCCCATGGATAAGGAACGGCTGGTCAAACTGCTCCAGAAGAAGGACCAGGTAGTGGCCGTCACCGGGGACGGCACCAACGACGCCCCCGCTCTGAACGCCGCGCAGGTGGGGCTTTCCATGGGAGACGGCACCACCGTAGCCAAGGAAGCCAGCGCCATCACCATTCTGGACAATTCCTTCATGAGCATTTCCCGCGCCGTCATGTGGGGGCGTTCCCTGTACAGGAATATCCAGCGCTTCATCGTCTTCCAGATGACCATTAACGTGGCGGCCTGCCTCATTGTGCTCATCGGCGCATTCCTGGGCACGGAATCCCCCCTCACCGTCACTCAGATGCTCTGGGTGAACCTCATCATGGACACCTTCGCCGCGCTGGCGCTGGCCTCCCTGCCGCCGGACGAACGCGTGATGCAGGACCCGCCGCGCAAGACCACGGACCACATCATCACCCGCCCCATGGGCCGGAACATCCTGGGCGTGGGCATCCTGTTCGTCGCTTTCCTGTTCGGCCTGCTGCAATATTTCAAGCATGCGGACATTACCAGCCTCACGCAGTTCAGCCTCTGCGGCTACTTCCGCAGCTACCTGGATTTTTCCGCCCCGGAACATGAACTGACGGGTTATGAACTGTCCCTGTTTTTCACCATTTTCGTCCTGCTCCAATTCTGGAACATGTTCAACGCCAAAGCATTCAACACGCACCAGAGCGCCTTTGCACGCATGGGCGCCAGCATTGGCGGCTTCGGTCTGGTAGCCCTGCTTATCCTAGCCGGGCAGTACCTCATCGTCACCTTTGGCGGAAAGATGTTCAACGTGGTGCCCCTGAGCTGGACAGACTGGGGCCTCATCTTCGCAGGCACCTCCCTTGTCCTGTGGTTCGGAGAACTGGCGCGGGCATTCACTCCGGATAAATCCGACGCCCGCTCCTGAACCGTCCGGGGGAATTCCCCCCGCGCATGACGCGGACGGCGACGCCGCCCGGAAAACCTTCTTTCAACAAAGGCGCCCGCAGGCGTGTCATTCCCAGCATGGACTTGACACGCCTGACGGGCTCTATCTCCAGCCCCGCCGTTTTCCTCTTCCTGCTTTCCCTCTTTTTTGCCGGGTGTAAAAAGACGGAACAGGTTCCGCATGAAACGCCCACGCTTATTTATGAACACCCCGTCACCATGGATATTCCGGTGACGGGCAGCTGGGTGGGCCACCTGGACGGCGTGGACAACGCCTCCATCGTCCCCCAGATTACGGGCTACCTTCAAACGCAGAATTACGCCAATGGCGCTATTGTGAAGAAGGGGGAAGTACTCTTCCGCATTGACGATTCCACGTTCAGGGACCAGGTATCCAAGGCCAAAGCCACCCTGGCCCAGGCACAGGCCCAGCTACAGCAGTTGAATTACGACGCGGAAATTTACAGGCCCCTGGCTGCGGAGAATGCCATTTCCAAGCAGAAATACGAGGATACGCGCCTGTCTGCTCTTGCCGCGGAAGCACAGGTGCAGCAGGCGGCGGCGGCCCTGGCCCTGGCTGAAAAAAATCTTTCCTATACGGTGCTGTACGCGCCTTTTGACGGAATAGCCGGCATCTCCAGGACAAACATCGGCGACCTGGTCAGCCCGGAAAGCGGCCCGCTTGCCGTCGTCTCCTCCGTCAATCCCATCCGCGTCAATTTCGCCGTCACCCAGCAGGAATGGATTCAGCAGGCGGGGAAAAACGGGAATGAAGGCGTCCAGACGGGCAGCAAGCTGGACATTACGCTGAAAGACGGCACCAAATACCCGGAACAGGCCACGGTAGTTGCCATTGACCGGGCGTTCAATCCCCAGACAGGCACCATCCGCGTACAGGCCAACCTTCCCAATGCGGACTATCTGCTGCGCCCCGGCATGTTCATCATCGCCACGGCCCGGCTGGCCACCGTCAAAAACGCGCTGACCGTTCCGGCAAAATCCCTTCTTTCGACACAGGGGCGCTTTTTCGTGATTGTTCTGGACGGGAGCAACCACCCTTCCATCATCCCCGTACAGGCCGGGACGCAGCTTGGAGACCGGCAGCAGGTTATTCCTCTGAAACCGGATTCCCTCACCCCCCAAAGCAAAGTGGTCGTGGACGGTCTTCTCCAGGCGGAAGCAGCCTCCAGAAATCCGGCCGCCCGCCTGAAAGCGGTACCCGCCAGCAACCAATAAGCTCCTCCCGCCATGGCTGATTTCTTCATCAAGCGCCCCATCCTTTCCATCTGCCTCTCCGTCATCATTGTCCTCCTGGGGGCCTTTTCCATTCTGCGCCTGCCCATCTCCGAGTACCCGGACATCATCCCCCCCTCCATCCAGGTGACGGCCACTTATCCCGGAGCGGACTGTGAAACGGTGGTCAAGTCTATCGCATCCCCCATCGAACAGCAAATGTCCGGCGTGGACGGCATGTCCTACATGACTTCCGTCAACACCAACAACGGGCAAATGAGCATGATGATCCTTTTTGAAATCGGCACGGAAGCCAACATGGACCAGGTACTTTCTTATCTGCGCTACGGGCAGGCCACCTCCCAGCTGCCGTCGGAAGTCAGCGCGCTGGGAGTCTCCCTGCGCAAGACAAGCGGTCTGCCCGCCCTGGTCGTCAGCCTGTATTCTCCCCAGGGGACTTATGACGGCCTCTGGCTGGCCAATTACGCCTATATCAATATGGTGGACGCCATCAAGCGCGTGCCCGGAGTAGGAGACGTGCAGGTGTTCGGGGCAGGCCGCTACGCCATGCGCATCTGGCTGAACCCGGAAAAGATGGCCGCTCTGAATATTACGGCCAGGGACGTGATGCTGGCCGTTCAGGCCCAGAACGCCGTGAATCCTGCGGGCAAGATAGGCGCACAGCCCGCTCCGCCGGACCAGCAGCTTTCCTTCACCGTGAAAGCTCCAGGCCGCCTGACGAGCGTGAAAGAATTCGAAAATATCGTGGTACGCGGGCAGGACAGTTCCATCGTAAGAGTGGGAGATATCGCCCGCGTGGAACTGGGCTCGGAAACCTACAGCCTCAGTTCTTCCGTAAACGGCATGCCCGCCGCTTCCATCGGCATTTACGAGGCGCCCGGAGGAAATGCCATCCAGCTGGTGGACAATATCAAAGACCTGCTGAAGGATACGGATATGCCTCCCGGCATGGATTACCTCGTTTCCCTGGATTCCACGCTGGCCGTCCGCGCCGGGATTGAAGATATCGTCAGCACGCTGGTGATTGCCCTGGGCCTGGTGGTGCTGGTGGTTTTCATTTTCCTCCAGGGCTGGCGCGGTACGCTGATTCCGGCCTTTGCCGTTCCGGTGTCTATCGTGGGCGCCTTCATCGCCTTTCCATTATTCGGTTTTTCCATCAATACCATCTGCCTGATGGGGCTGGTGCTGGCCATCGGCCTGGTCGTGGACGACGCCATTGTGGTGGTGGAAGCAGTAAAGAACCATATTTCCAATGGAGAAAAGCCCCTCCAGGCCACCATTGCGGCCATGAAGGAAGTATCCGGCCCCATCGTCAGCACGGCGCTGGTGATTTCCTGCGTCTTTATCCCCACGCTGCTGTTGCCCGGCGTCACAGGCAAACTGTTCGAACAGTTCGCCGTGACCATCGGCATGTCCATCATCATTTCCGCCTTCTGCGCCCTGTCCCTCAGCCCCACCCTGTCCGCCGGGCTGCTGAGAGGGGGGAAAGCTGACTCCATTCCCCTGCTGGGGCCCTTTTTCAAATTGTTCAACAAGGGTTTCAACAAGGCGCGCGACTGGTACGTGGAAATCTGCGCCAGGCTTATCCGGCACATGTGGCTGTCCATCCTGCTGCTGGCCGCTATGACCGCCCTTCTCTTTCCCCTGGCCAAACTTATTCCCAGCGGATTCCTTCCCAATGAAGACCAGGGCTACCTGTTCGGCGGCGTGGAACTGCCGGATAATACATCCCTGAACGTCACGGCAGACACCGCCGCGCGGATTGAGAAAATCATCAGGGAGGATCCGGGCGTGGACGTAGTGACTACCGTCAACGGCTTCAACCTCATCAGCTCCGTCCAAAGCTCATCCAACTCCTTCTTCTTCATTTCCCTGAAACCGTGGTCCGAACGGACTGCTCCGGGCATGACGGCGGACGGCATCGCCGCACGCCTGAAAAGCAGGCTGAACGCGGAAATTTCCTCCGGCGTGGCGTATGTGGTTCCGCCGCCGCCCCTGCCTGGCGTAGGAACGTCCGGGGATGTCACATTCCTGCTGGAGGACCGCCAGGGAATCGGGGAAAAATTCCTGGCCGCCAACACGTCCAAATTCATCGAGGCAGCGGAAAAGAGGCCGGAAATAGCGGACATCAGCAATTTCATGTCTCCCTCCAACCTTCAGTACAACCTGAATGTAAACACGGAGCAGGCCACTCTCCAGAATATGGACGTGGATGAAATTTACGCCACCATCCAGGCATACATGGGAAGCACCTTCCTGAACAATTTCAATATTTACGGGCAGGAATGGCAGGTGTACATGCAGGCGGACGCACCGTACCGGGACAGCATCGACAAGCTTTCCATGTTCTATGTGCGCAACAATGAAGGAGACCCGGTTCCCCTGGATTCCGTAATCAACGTTACGCACGGCTGGGCCCCGGAATTCCTGATCCGCCAGAATATGTTCAACAGTTCCCAGCTCAACGTCACCCCGGCTCCGGGCTATTCCTCCGGCCAGGTCATGAACGCCCTGGAAGAAGTTTTTGCCCAGACCATGCCGTCCGGCATGGGATACGACTATTCCGGAATGAGCTACCAGGAAAAACAGGCGCAGAAAGGTATCACCATCGGCATGATCTTTGCGGCATCAGCCGTGTTTGTCTTTTTGATTCTGGCATCCCTGTATGAGAGCTGGTCCCTGCCCGTAGCCGTCTTCATGACCGCCCCCATTGCCATCCTGGGAGCATTTCTGGCCCTGTGGATAACCGGGCTGGACCTGAACATTTATTCGGAAATCGGCCTCATCGTCCTGATTGCTCTGGCGGCCAAAAATGCCATCCTCATCGTGGAATTCGCCGTGCTGGAACTCCGTCAGGGCACGGACCTGCTCACGGCCACCCTGGATGCGGCCAGAATCCGCCTGCGCCCCATCCTGATGACCAGCATCGCCTTTATCATGGGCTGCCTTCCTCTGGCCGTAGCCACGGGAGCGGGCGCAGCGGCGCGGCAGGTGGTAGGCATCGGGGTCATCGGCGGCATGATGACAGCCGTCTTCATCGGGGTATTTTTCATTCCTTCCTTCTTCTACCTGATTGCCAAACTTGCCAGGCTGGACAAAAAAGCGGCGCGGAAACTCCAGGAAACGGAACAGGGAACTCCCACCCCTGCGAAGCAGGCCGAATGACACTTCCGAAACGGGAAAACGGCTCCCTCACAGCTTCCCATTCCCCCTACATCCAGAATATCCAGGCCCAGAAAGCCTTCACGAAAACGAGCACCACATTAATCAGCAGCCCCACCTTCACCATGGTCATCTGAGGGAATTTTCCCGTCGCGAAGGCCAGGGCGTTGGGAGGAGTGGAAACGGGGAGCATGAAGGCGCAGGAAGCGCCTATGCCTACCAGAAGCACCAGCGGCGTAGCAGACATGCCCATGGCGGAGGCTACCGTGACCATCAGCGGGGCCACCAGGGCCGCACTGGCCGTATTGGAACAGAATTCCGTCAGCGACGTAATGAAGAGGCTGATGATGAGCAGGATGACGATGGGGCTCTGCCCCATGGCGAGAGAAGATACCTGGTCCGCCAGGAATCCCGCCGCCCCCGTCTGGACGAGAATGCTGCTGAGCGTGATGCCTCCCCCAAACAGGAGCAGGACGCCCCAGTCCGTATTTTTGGCGATGCCGCTCCAGTTGATAACCCCGCACAGCGGCAGCAGCACCGCAGCACTCAGCGCGATGAGCGTGTCCATGGACGGAATGCCGCCCAAAGCAGAGGAAAGGAAACTGCTGCACATCCAGCTCCCGGCCACCAGCACGAAGAGAATAAGGACACGCACCTGCCTGGCATTCAACCTGCCCTCCGTTTCTCCCCCTTCCGCCGGCGTCATATCCACATGCATCCCCAGACGCGGACGGAAGAAAAGATACATCAGGCAGAAAACGATCACTCCGAACACCAGGACAATGGGCATGGCAATCCGGAACCATTCCGCAAACCCCATGCCGAGTTCATGCGCCGCAATGGCATTGGGAGGAGACCCCACCAGCGTCCCCATACCGCCGATGGAGGCGCTGTACGCCACACCCAGAATAGCAAAAGGAGCCGTCGTCTTAAGTTTTTCCGCCGGAATGCGGTCCAGAAGGCCGATCACCAGAGGAAGCATCATCGCCGCCGTGGCCGTATTGGACATCCACATGGAAAGAAACGCCGTAGCCAGGAAAATCAGAATCAGAGCCATCCCCAGACTCCCGCGGGCCATTCGGAGGATTTTTCCCGCCAGCCAGGTATCAATTTTCTGTTCGTGGAGAGCCCCGGCCAGGGCAAAGCCCCCGAAAAACAGAAAAATGGTAGGATCCGCAAAACCGGACAGGGCCTTCGCCCCCGGCAGAATCCCCATCAACATGGCAAGCACCGGCACCAGCAGGGAGGTTACGGTTACGTGCAGGGCTTCCGTCAGCCACAGGATGCCGATAAAGGTAAGAACAGCAAGACCCCTGGCCACCTCCGGCTCTACGGGAAGCCACTTGAGCATAGCCAGGAAAAGAAGCACGTCACACGCAATGATGATGTAATTGCGGTGCCCTTTGGGAGTGTCTGTAGTACGGTGGCGCATAAAGCAAAGATAAACGACGCTATTTTCTTTGTACGCATCAGAAAAACAGTGTCAATGCTTTTCCATAAAAATCCCGGAAAAGGCCTTTCCCGGAAACAGGGAAACACGGACCCGCGCACCGGCTTGAGGATACGCACGGCGCACATTACCGGAAAAGCAGAGCCTCTTCTTCCTGCTTCTGAAAAATTCAGGAAGCCCATACACGCAAAAAACCGCCATGCAATCGCACGGCGGCTTGTAACAACTGTTTGACTGGCGCGCGGAGGGGCAGCCTCCGCCCGGGCAATTATTCGGCGGCGGGTTCAGCGGCCTTCTTGGCAGCCGGCTTTTTAGCGGGGGCCTTCTTGGCGGCGGCAGCCTTGGTTTCAGTCTTTTTGGCCGGGGCCTTGGCCGCAGTCTTCTTGGCGGGAGCTTCCTTGGCGGCAGGCTTGGCATCCTTGGCAACGGGAACGGCCAGACGGATAGGCGCATTGGAATTCAACTTGGACTGTTCCTTCTTACGCTTGAGGTATTCAATACGTCTGCGGCGCTTGGTGACTTTGCGGATTTGCTGTCCCATAGTGATAATTGCTATGATATTTACTAATTCTTACGAGCTCCATGTGGCACATGGGCGTGGATACAACTACCAACCCCACCTCCCTTACGCAAGCACAAAGCGTTATTAAGGCACAGAAAGGCGGAGGCAGTCCCCGGTTACCCCAACCCGCGCGGAAGAGGAAAACAACTTGGATGAAGGAGGCTTTACCACAATTTCAGCGCATCCACCCGGACCGGCTGTTCCCAGCGCAGATGGTTCCGGATTGCGGAAGCGATGAATTCCAGGCCGCGCTCCACCGCCGCAACCAGTCCATCCCCGGCAGCCAGCCGTGCCGCGACGGCGGCGGACAGGGAACAGCCCGTTCCGTGAGTACTCACATCCTGTACGCGCGGACGCTCCCATTGCCCCAGCAGGCAGCCGTCCGGGCCGGACAGCACGTCCCGGCAGTCCCCTTCCAGATGCCCGCCCTTCAGAAGAACGGGGCATCCGTACCTGACAGCGAGGCGCGCGGCGGCTTCCGGCAGTTCGTCCCTTCCCGGATTAACGGAAGAGCGGAGCAATACGGCAGCCTCATCCAGATTGGGCGTAAGCAATGCCGCACCCGGCAGCAAAAGCTCTTCATAAACAGCCACCGCTTCTTCCCGCATCAGGCGGTCGCCCGCCGTGGCGATCATGACCGGGTCCACCACGACGGGAATATCCGCCCCGTCCAGCACCCCATGCACCGCACGGACGATAGCCGGGGAATACAGCATCCCCGTCTTCACGGCGCGCACGGGAAAATGTTCCAGATTGATGCGCACCTGATCGGCCACCAGCGAAGGGTCCACCTCCTGAATGCCGCGCACAGTCCCCGGCGCCTCGGACACGACGCAGGTGACGGCCGTAAGCGCAAACGCCCCCATGGCATGGGCCGCTTTCAGGTCAGCCTGGAGCCCGGCCCCCGCGGAGCAGTCGGAACCGGCAATCGTCATCATTACGGGAATACTCATGGCCTTGTTTTTAATCGGGAAAGAAGCCCTTGAACATCCCAAAATCCGCATGTGCCGCCTCAATGTCACAAATCCGGGTGGGAAAACAAGGAGGGAATGCCACAATCATCCCATGACGCACGCCTCCCCAGCCCCGGATGAACAGGAATTCTGGCTTTTCATTCAGGATGCCCCTCTGCCCTCCGCCGAGGAATTGCAGAAGAACATGTTCCGCCTGGACGGCTGTTTCCGGCTGAACCTTTCCGGTGAACCGGAAAACGCTCCGGACCATGTGATGAAAGGAGAATATCTGGATGAAGAGGGAGAATCCCAGCTGGACGTATTCTGGGTCATGGAAACGGACGACGCGCGCCAGGCTTTCAAAAAGGACGGCGCGGCTCTCCGGCAGATAGGGAACCGCACCAAAATGCTGCGCTTCATTCTGGAAGACGAATATGCCCTGGGCCATGTATTCGCCATGATTCACGCCATACTGGAACACCGGGACGGCCTGCTGGTTATTCCGGACACCCGGGGAAACATTATTCTGGAACGGAGGAAAGCTTTGGATTTTCTGAACAGGGAAATTCGGGAAAGTTAACGTTTTTGCGTTTGCGGCGCAGAACTTCCCTCGCGTTCCGCATTCAGTTGAAGCGCCTTCTTTTTCCAGACTTCCGCCATATCCGCATTCTGAGGGGTCCCTTTTCCTGTGCTGTAGCAGACGGAAAGCATCAGCATGGCGTTGACGTGGTCCTGCCCGGCGGCCAGCCGGAGCCAGCTGAACGCCTTGCCCTCATCCACAGGCACGCCGGAACCTTCCAGACAGGCCAGTCCCACAATATACTGGGAATGGGCGTCTCCGGCTGAAGCCGCCTGTTCATACCACTTCATGGCACGCTCCATATCCCGCTCCACCCCCTGCCCCTTTGCATAAATGTTCCCCAGATAGACGGACGAAGGCGTATTCCCCCCGTTGGCGGCCTTCTCCAGCAGCGCCAGGCCGGAAGCGGCATCCTTCTCAACCCCCATCTTCCCCTCCATGTAAGCCCGGCCCAGCAGCCCCATGGCTGCCGGATGTTCCTCATCCGCTGCCTTGTGCCACAGCCCCAGCGCCTTATTCAGGTCCTGATCCGCGCCATCCCCCTTGAAATACATCATTCCCAACATGTACAGAGCGTTTCCCCGCTGGGTCCCCGGGCGGGCAAGCCCGTACTCAAACCACTCCCTGGCCGCTACGGCATCACGCTTGATTCCCGTCCCATACAGGAACATGGCGCCGATGACCGTTTCCCCGGAATACCCGGAACCGGCCTCCGCCACGGAATCACACCAGGCCCGCACATCCAGCGGATGAACCCAGCCATTCTGCAATCCCTCCGCATACAGGGCAGCCACATCATTGAGGGCTTTCACATGCTCGCTACCATTTTCCTTCTCGCGGACGGAGCCGGCAACAGCAGCGTCCAGACGCTCCCTCCATGTCTCCGCCTCTTTCCGCACCGCAGACGGCTTTTCCCGTTCCGCAGAAGAAGCAGCCCGCTTTTCCCCGGAAGAAGGGGCGCGGTCACATCCGCACAAAAAAAAGAAGGCGGAGGAAGCCGCACATAAAGAGACAACTTTTTTCATCATGGCCATTACCATAAGACAGCCTCATCAGGCTGCCAAGAAGAGAAATGACGGAAACGCCGCATCCGCACGCTATGGAAGAGCGAAACCGAAGAGCCGGATTCCCTCTTTTTGCATTGAATATTTTCCTCTTTTTGCTCTACTGAAACCAGTTCAACCTCTGATGAAATTCGTTCCGCCCCTGTATCTCTTGACATGCCTGGGCCTGGCGTTCCTGGGAAGTTTTTCCAGCCGGGGTTCCGCAACGGAACTTCCCGTAAAATACATTTTTGAGCTGTCGGATGAACCGGTGAAAGTGCACCCTGGCAAAATAGACACCAAGAGCGTTTTCTTCCCCAAATACGCACGCGGAACCTCTCCGGAAACCCTGAAGCGGCAGGCAGCCCTCTTCCAATCCCATACTCCCCACGAGGCCACCAAAAGCAAACCGGCCATCAGCATCCACATGAATGACGACAAAACGGAAAGGGACGTCCGTGAGCGGTCAGGCTATGAGTTTCACCATGCGGAAAACCAGGAAGAAATTGTCATCACAACCGAAACGCCGGATGAGGAAATCTGGCTGAACGACGGGGATCCGGACAGCCCCTTTTTCCATACGCCCCGTTCCGCCGCCAATACGGAAATTCGTGAAATCCCCACGTCTTCCGATTCCTGGCCCGCCTGGAATGAAGAGGAAGTCAACCTGCACATGAATCTTCCGGAATCGGCGCCGCGCCCCCTGGTAGTGCAGCCGGCTCCGTCCGGAGCCATCCGCACCATCATCAAATCCTTTAACGGAACCGTTTTTGAGGCGGATGCCCAGCCCATGCATCCCGTCTGGGATCAGCTCCCGCCCGGATACGTTCCTATCCCGGCTCTCCCGGCCTATCAGCCCACCTTATTGAAGAAATTACAATAGGAGGGGGCAAAAGCCTCAGAACTTGAAGCGGACAGCCCCGAAAACAGACCATCCATTGAAAGCTTTGGCCGTTGCCGAATCCACATGGCTGGTGACATACTCTACAGCCAGCATCAGCTTGACCGCATTGACGGCCTCCGGACACAGATAGCAATTCAGCCCCAGGTAAAAGGAATGCATGCTGTCCACCCATGCGGGATAATGGGTGACGCTGGGCACATAACGGGTATTCAGCTTCACAGAACGGTTTCCAAAGGAACACTGGTATTGAAAGACGCCCTCAAAATGCGGGGAAATCCGGTAAACGGGCTGCAGAACCAGGCCGTACACATTCTTTGCACCGGGCTGGCCTACAATTCCCACGCCCGCCAGCAAATTTCCCATGATGGAGAAAGCGCCGCGGCTGGCGTCCCAGCTCAGGGAAATCACGTCCTGCGCCCCCGTTCCGCAGTAATCGGACGTGGAAGGAATTTTCCTTCCCCGCCATTCCGTAAAATTATGGGCATACTGGTACCCCAGAAACTGGCTGTCCCACATGGGAGAAGCCACCTTCCACTTCATGGCGTTCAGGATAAACAGGTTGTCCGCAGAATGAAACTGGATCTCATCCTTCAAATCCGTACCGTTCGCATTCAGGTAAATGCCGTAGGAATGGTACAGGCTCTTGGCATCCTTCTGAAAATTGGCCTCCAGCCCCCAGTTGGAAATGGGAATCAATTCATTGCACAGGGCGGATCTCTCTACTGTTTTAATCCGGGAGGAAGCCAGGCAATACTCCGACGTCAGGTGAGGCGTCAGCTTCCCGGCCCTGAGCTTGACGCCGGGCATGGTCTTTTCCAGATAAAGTTCATACAGGGACCACTCCGTATGGCTGCCGATCCATTCTCCCCGCACTTCACGGTGCCGGCCTTCCAAATCCCCCACATTCGTCAGATTGGACAGGCGCCAGGAACCGTCCCCCATCAGGATGTCGCCGCCCAGGTAAGCGCGCCTCCACCCGTTGTTATGGCCGCCGGAAGACGGGCAGAATTTATTGGCCCCATTGGGGCTGACGGCTGCTGCCTGATACTGGCCAATCAGCGTCAGCTTCACCTTCCTGATCCATGAGGAATCATTCCGGTACAGCACCGGACCGCGATCCAGCACACGGCACAGGGACGGCAGAGAGCCCCCGGAAACCGGCTGGGACTGAACTGCTCCCGCGCCAGCTTCCGCCGCCGGAAAGGCGGCATACCAACAAGCGGCCAACAGGAACATTCCTGGAAAAACAAGCTTCATCATAGGCTAAACAAACAAATTGGGCGCACATCTTAAGGAGCCCTCTCCGAAAATCAAGCCCGGATGCTCCTTTCGACATTGTTGTTTTCTGAAAGGGTTGTTACGAAGAACGGCAATGATGGACGCACCAGTGCGCCCATCCGGAACGTCTCCATCAGAAGGCCAGGGACGCAGGTTTCAGCACGGCTTGGAGTTACGGCTACATCGGCCTGTTGTATCTCCGGCCTGATGAACCGGGCCATTTCAATCACTTCCTGTACGATGAAGAAACAACGATGCAGCAGCCTGGCATCATCGCGAACAGTTACCGGCACCAAATCATCACTCCGGCAAGCTTTCCCTCCCGGCCCGCATGGGGGAACATGCCTGAATAATTATTTCCCGCTCCTGCGGGGAAAGGCCGTAAATGTCTTCCATCAGCCCATTCATCCGCTCATCCCCTTCCGGGCAATAGCGGGCCGCGAGAGCGTCCGCCAGCCCTTCCACTTCCCGCAGCAGGGACAGACCGGGGACCCGGATGGGAGCCCGGAGGACAGGGGCGGTATCCATCTGGAAAAAATCCCCCTGCATTTTTCCCCGGCGGAGAAACCAAAACTGCATCAGGCGCGAATTGAACAGGGCCGCCAGATATTTCATGCTCACGCGTTCCGAGCGTATCACGTTGAATGCCATCATCACATAAGCTTCCTTTTCCGTATAGGAGAAGGTTGGACGGGCACACTTCCTGACAGCCAGAATTTTGGGGCCGGGCCGGAAAAAACGTTCCTGCCGGGGCCAGTGCACATGGTAATATTTCATGCGGCCCATGCGTGTTTCCCGCCGGGCCTCCATCAGGGGACGGAATTTTTCCAAATGGCGCAAAAGCGTAACGGCCTGCTCCGCTCCGTTGGACGGGGTCAGATATAACAGCACCTTCTCCGGAGCTTTCAGTGCATGCCGCCCTGCCTGGACAGGTTCATACAGAGGTTTGAGAAAACGCCGCTCCCGTTCCGGCAACAGGCCAAAATACCCCTGAGGCAAGACAAATACCCCATCCCCCCTCCGGATTCCGTACCGCCGCACTGTTTCCGGCGCCAGATTCTCCAGAGCTCGGGAAGAAACGACGTCAGGATTCGGCACAATCCCCTGCGTCATTTCCTTTGCGGCATCCAGCCTGAAATTCCGGCAGGCATCCATCTTTTCCAGAAGATGCCGCTCTGCTGCAGAGCAGAAGGACAAACCTTCCCTGACGCACGCTCCGGCATCTTCCGGCAAGGGAAACCGACGGTACGGCTCATGTTCCAGAAATGATTCCACGTCATTCAAGGAGCCGCCAAAACGGCGGTATTCCGGAACCAGGCGTCCGCCTCCCTCTCCCTTTTTCTCCGCCAGAACAGTCATGGTATGGACGCGGGCGGATTCAAACACGCGGCAGGCTCCGAAATCCGACAGGCGCAGCAAACCGCAATCTTCCAGCAGCTTGCGGCGGAGAGAGGCGGCTCCCGCATTAGACATCCACTTGTTGGGAACGACCAGATGCATTACGCCCCCCCGCTTCAGGGCATCCAGCCCCACACAGGCAAACACGTACCAGTAATCCATGCGGGAAGAGCAGTAGGAAGCAAGGGAAGAACATTTCAAACGGTCAAATAATTCCTTGTTCCCTTTTTCTCCGACAAAAGGGGGATTGCCGATCACCAGGTCAAAGCCTCCTTCCTCCATCACCGTTGAAAGACCCTGACGCCAGACGCCGGACGCAGACATATCCAGACTGTCCCCGCACAACAGGCGATCCCGTAAATCCCCCTTTCCTCCGGCGGCCAACCATGCGCAACGAAAACGGAAACGGGCCACCTCCAATGCCTCCGCGCAAACATCCACTCCGTAAATATTCTCTTCCAAAACGGCGCGGATTAAATCGGGCTCCGGGCAATCCGGTTCCAGAAGCTTTCTGCGGGCGACAAGCTCCCGGAGCATTCCCATGGTGAATGCTCCGGCCCCTACGGATAAATCCAGCACACGGATACTTCCCAGCAACCCGGCTTCTTCATCACCGCTCCTGGGAGAAGGCAATCTGGATTCCAGCCAGGAAGATACCGCTTCCCGGGCCATCCAGCGAACAAGAAAACCGGGGGTATACACCGTCCCGGAACGGCGGGCGTCCGTCAGGAAACGCCCCAGCAATCCTTCCAGCACGGAAGGAGTAACAGCCCGGCAGGCATCCTCTTCCCTCAAGGAAAAAGCGAATCCCCCCGGCAGCCGGACCTCATGGCCTGCCTGCCGTTTCTGCAAGTTGTCCATCAAAACCTCTTTCAATCGTTCCCAGGTTTCAGGACGGCCCCCGTTGCCCTTCTCCACGGAGAAATACTGAGCTATAAAACAATCCTGAACGTTCCGCTCCTTCACTGCGGCATTCGTACACTACTGGAACAGGCCGCGCAACCAAAAGGAGAAATTGTCCAGAAAGCCAGCTTCAGAACATGAATGCCCGGAACTCCCTTTTCTGAACATTCCCGGCGCCCCAAAACCGTATCAACCACCGGGAAGGGGTCATTCGAACAGATTCACCTATATGCGCGCATATTGAAAAACTTTAACCGCCCGATAAACATTTGAAAAATATCCCCTATTATTATTTTCCGGCGCAGCGCTGGATGAAAAGTCAATCATGGCCATGATGAATCAATCGAAAAGCGCTTCCGGCAGAAAGGGAATTTCAAGCATCGATGAGACAGGAGGCTAAGGCAGGAAATGCCCCGCCAGCCTCCCCATGCTGACGTTGTCACCTTCTTCAAATTCAGAAGAATTTCCTCAATTCGTCTCTCTATTCCCTTATTTTGCAATAAATAAAATCCGGCTTTGCCATCAGCAAGCCGGACTAGAAAAGAAATGGTACCCCGTCACGGGCTCGAACCGTGGACAAACTGATTAAGAGTCAGCTGCTCTACCAACTGAGCTAACGAGGCACAGGAATGATGGCGTTCCTTGCAGGAACAACCGGATGGTACCCCGTCACGGGCTCGAACCGTGGACAAACTGATTAAGAGTCAGCTGCTCTACCAACTGAGCTAACGAGGCATGTATCCGGCGATTCCCCCGCGACAAGCACCACCCATGAAGATGGAGCCACTGGTCGGAATTGAACCGACGACCCACGCATTACGAATGCGTTGCTCTACCCCTGAGCTACAGTGGCATCGCGAGAAGCGCACGAGCAAGTAATCATAAGCAACCCCTTTTAGCAAGTCTTTTTTGCAATAAGACCGTTTTTTTACGCCTTGAATGCGGAATAAAAGCCAAGAGCGGCAGGTGACAGTAGAAGAGCTTGCATAGGCGGGGGAAACATGGTGGAGTGCATGTCCTCAAAGAGCTTTTCTTTCCCTACTTATCATGAAGGCATATTACATTTTCCAGCAGGCGGACGAAGAAACAATCAGCAACATTCTGGACTGGATGCGCAACCAGGAACGCGCCATTTACCGCGCTGCCGTGCGTGAACTTGGAGCCCTGAAAAAACTGCGCCCCGAATTCATCCAGCGCAAACCTCTTCAGGAACAATTTTCCTTCATCAAGAAAATGCTGTCATGGAAACCCAGCAATGAAATCGGTGACCATCTGCTTCAGGTCTGGCTGTTGCGCAAACACCAGGACATGCTGATTACGTTCCTGAATACCCTGGGCATCCCCCATGACGGCAACGGCATTGTCAATGAACTGCCGGAAACGCTGGACAAGGAGAAACTCGCCAAAGCTGTGGACGAACTGTTCGAAAAATACCCTGCCGGCGTAGCGTCCGTCTACCTCCAGATGTTCCAGCTCCAGACGGAAGACGGCTGGGAAGAACTGGCCGAGGTTCTGGCGAACGATCCCCGCGTTACCATCCGTTGACGTTATTCTCCTTCGGGACATAAACAAGGGCCACTCCGTTCCGGGGATGGCCCTTTTTATGGAGGCAAACGGACGCTCCTGCCGCTGTTATTCCAGTTCCAGGCGGAACAAGCGTCCGGACGGCACGGGACCTGTTTGAAACAGCTGCAATGGAAAGCATGCCGGAAGCGCAAGCCCGTCAGGAGGGAACGCTGTCCGACTGTTCCGGATGGAATGACCACCCCTCATCTCCGTGGTACACCATCATACGGGACATGCCGCCGTCAATGACCAGATTCTCCGCATTGACAAAGCTGGAGCCGCATAGAAAGAAAACGGCCTTCACGATATCTTCCGGCAAACCGACGCGCCCGGAAGGATGCTGAAAAGCATCTTCCGGAGACAGGACGCCGAACACCCCCGTGTCAATCCAGCCTGGACTGATACTGTTCACACGAACGCCGAAAGGGGAAAGGCTCATGGCGAGAGCGTGAGTTAAAGAAGTGAGGGCGCCCTTGGCCGCACTATAGCTTTCCGTATCCTTCTGGGACATGGAAGCGCGGGTGGAAGCAATATTCACAATGGAAGCGCCGCGGGAAAAATGGTCGCGAAATAAAAGGCTCAGCAGATAGGGCGCGGAAACTCCCACGCGCAAAACTTCATTGAATTCCTCGAAGGAACAGCCGGAAAGAATGCCGCGACGCGTGATGCACGCATTATTTACCAGCACATCCACACGGCCAAAACATTCCAACACCTTTTCCGCAAAAGACCGCACGTCCTCTTCCACACCCGCGTTGCCCGTCACGCAAAGATGCCCCTCTCCCGGCAATTCCTCCAGCAGGGAGGCCGTTTCCTCATGCTTCACATCCAAAACCGCCACCCGGGCTCCCGCCGCAGCGAAAGCTTCCGCAATGGCGCGGCCAATGCCGCAGGCTCCTCCCGTCACCACCACGGTACTGCCGGAAAAATCAACATCCTTCATAGGCTGATTGTCATATTCCACTCAAGAAAGTCAATCATCGCCTTCCGGCATACGGTACTTAACGTGCATACATTACATCGCGGTAAAGCCCCATGGCTCTGGAAAGGAGAGGAGAACGGGTTACCACGTCCGTTTCCACAATAAGACGGGCCATGGAACCGGAAACGGCCATTTCCGCTTCCTCCGCACGGCGGCTGATACGCTCCATATCCCTGGTTTTCACCAGATTCATACGTCCGGATTTTTGGAAATCATCAACAACATAGCGCAACCTTTTCAACTTGGCCACCACTTCCACCAGCTCCATGGCGCACTGGTCAGCCGTTCCGGCATCCTTGATGCTGCGCAGGAGAAAGTCAATTCTCTCCAGGCACATGCAGAACTCTTCCATGGCCGCGACAGGATCGGCCCAGAACTCCTGAAAATCGATTAGCCTGGGTTGCTCTATTTTGAGCCCCTCCACTGCCTTTTGCATGGAAGGGGAATCATACATCCTGGCCGTCGTGAGCTTCAGGAGCGCCCGGAAAGCGCGTTTGCGCTCATCCTCCGCCTTCTTTCTCATCTTTTCCAGCCCATCATGGAAATGCCGTTCAAAACCGGGAATCCAGTCTCCATACTTCTTCTCCATTCTGGCAATGTTGTTCATCTGATCCCTGACCATTCGTCCCTGAAGGGCTACAGATACGGCATAGGCTTCCGCCGCAACTTTATTGTCAATCCCCTCCAGCATGTCCACCATGGTGGAATACTGTTCCAGATAAGCCTTCAGAAACGGCTTTATCTTGTTGTTCAAATACAGGGCCACCCGTTCGTCCGTCAGGCTGAGACCGCACTTTTCCAGATCATTCCTGATGACATCGGAATCATAATACCTGAATTCATGGAGCTTCAGTATTCCCGACATCATCCGGTCGCGGGCCTTGTCCACGCGCTCCCGGAGAATGGAATGAAAGGCGGGATGCATCTTACGCGATTCTTCATGCACGCGCGGATTCAGAGCCATCAGGCGCCCGCAATTCATATCGTAAAATTTAAACTTCTCCGTCAGGCGCCCAAGTTCATTCATCAGGGCCTCTCCTGCGGTACGGTCCTGGATGGAAACGACCAGATCCGTCATCTGTTCCACTTCCTTCAGGCGCAGGGAAAGCAGCTCTTCATAAGATTCCACCGGGGAAAGCCTTTCTGACTTCCCTGCTTCCGCAGCCCCGGCCTCCTTTTCCTTATCTCCGCAGGAACACAAACACAGCGCCAGCAGGAGCGCGCCTCCCATCAACGGCAAATTCGGGAACAGAGAAAAACAGGAGCCAAGCTTCATGAGAACGTAGCGTTGAGGAGGGAGAATGAAACTCCGGCCCGCATCGCGGTACCGGAACTACCGTAAAAAAGCGTCATCAAAGTTCAAGGCCTTTTCATTTCATCCGGGAAAAACATTTCCGTTCCTTCGACGGAAAAAATATTCATTTAATATAATGAACACTCTTCTGAATCGGGATGTCACACTCTTTTATCCATATCATCCTGTCTGCCGTGATTCTTGATATTCTTCAATACGGACATCCTCTTTTGAGAGAGGAATGCGGGCCCGTGGTTCATATCAACAGGGATATCCTTTCCTTCCTGGACGATATGCAGGAAACCCTGGCCCAGGGAGGCATAGGCCTGGCCGCGCCGCAGGTGGGCAGGCCCATCCAGCTGGTCACCATCAACATCCCTTCCACAGACGCAACCACTACCTGGCTGGAAGTGGACGGATGCCCAACTACGTTGTCCCGAATCATGCCCTTGAATTTTATCAATCCCATCCTGCATCCCTTCGGCAAAAAAGTGCCGTACCGGGAAGGGTGCCTGAGCATCACCAAAGTATATGCGAACGTGATGCGCCGCTCCTGCGTAAGGGCTGTTTTAACCATGATGGACGGACGGACTGTGACCGTGAAATGCAACGGACTGCTGGCGCGCTGCCTGCAGCACGAGGTAGACCACCTTCACGGCGGCCTGTTTACGGATCTGGTTTCCTCCGGTGACCATGACAAGGTGATACGGAGGCTCAGATTGACCCATCCGGACGCTTTTGAAGAAGATGACGACAGCTACGCTCGCCGCATGAAGGAAAAACGCCGCGCCCAGGCACGGAAAGCCCGGATGCCGCAGCCTCCCGGAAAAACAGCCTGACGTTCAGGCAACAAACCTATCCCCCCTTTTACTGCCCTTCCCTAAAAAACGCCCCGGTCTCCCTCCAGGAAACCGGGGCATCCATAATCACATGGAAAGAAAAAGAGAGAATCAAACAATCCAGTCCAGAACAACCTTGCCGGATTTTCCCGAATTCATGGCTTCAAACCCTTCCCGGAATTCCGTGTAGGGCAGACGGTGCGTGATGATGGGCGCCACATTCAAGCCACTGCGGATCATGGAATCCATTTTATGCCAAGTTTCAAAAATTTCACGGCCATAAATGCCTTTCATCTTCAACCCTTTCCAAATGAACTTATTCCACTCGATGCTGGAACCATCGGGCTGAATCCCCAGCAGGGAAATGTTGGCTCCGTTGCGGGAATTGTCGATGATGTCCTTCAGGCAGGACGGAGCGCCGCTCATTTCCAGGCACACGTCAAATCCCTCCGTCATTTCCAGTTCCTTCATCACGTCTTCCAGCTTTTCACGGGTCACGTTCACGGTTCGGTCCGCCCCCAGCGTTTTGGCAAGACCCAGGCGGAAATCATTGATGTCCGTAATAACCACCGTCTTGGCTCCGGCCTTCTTGCAGACGGCGGCAGCCATGCAGCCGATAACCCCGGCTCCCGTAATCAGTACGTCCTCGCCCACCAGATCCCAGGACAAAGCCGTATGGACGGCGTTGCCCAGCGGGTCAAAAATGGAGGCGATTTCCATCGGAATGCTCTTGTGGATGCGCACCACGTTATCCTGCGGAATGGAAAGGTACTCCGCAAAGCAGCCGGGCCTGTTGACTCCCACACCCTTTGTGTTGGGGCACAAGTGCTTCTGCCCTGAACGGCAGCTGCGGCAATGGCCGCAGACAATATGCCCCTCACCGGAAACAATCTCCCCGGGCTTGTATTCCGTCACGGAAGAACCTACGGACTCAATCACGCCGCAGAACTCATGGCCCACATGCATCCCTACCGGAATGGTCTGCTGGGCCCATTTATCCCAATTCCAAATATGAAGATCCGTGCCGCAAATGGCTGTTTTATGAATTTTGATCAGGACGTCATTCGGGCCGACTTCCGGCATAGGAACATCCATCAATTCCAAACCGGGGCCAGCCTGCGTTTTTACAAGAGCTTTCATGCCCCCCATTCATGCTCTTTTTCCCCTGCGTCGGCAAGCTCAAAATTCATTTCGGAGCGCCGAAAAAGCCTAGGGAACGGAGGCTTCCGCCCCCCCCTTCCCTTCCCATGGAAACGCCCGGAGCAGCGGCGGGCGACAAACGCCGGAAAGACATTCCTGTTCAATCGACAATTCAGACACACACGCAATTTGCCCTTTCCAACAGGAAGGAATCATGATACCAAGGCGTGCGAGTTCTCCTTTTGAACACTTTACTCTATTTACAGAACCATGGCGAAATCATTTTTACCCACCATTTTCGAGCACCCGTATGAAATAGACCCCAAATATGGGAAAAGCGTTGCGTACTTCTCCATGGAATACGCCATTGATAATTCATTTAAAATCTATTCCGGCGGCCTGGGCTATCTGTCCGGCTCCCATATGCGCAGTGCGCATGATCTGCGCCAGAACCTCGTAGGCGTCGGCATTCTGTGGAGCTACGGCTACTACAACCAGATCCGTGCGGAGGACGGATCCATGGCCACGCAATACATGCGTAAAAACTACCCGTTCCTGGAAGATCACAACATCAAATTCCTCATTCATGTCTGCGGAGCGCCCGTCTGGGTAAAAGCCTACTTCCTGAATCCGGAAACATTCGGCACTGCGCCCATGTTCTTCCTTTCCACGGACCTGGAGGAAAATGACGAGGAAAGCCGCAATATCTCCCGCCGCCTGTACGACGCCAACGGCTTCACCCGCATCGCCCAGTACGTACTGCTGGGCAAAGGAGGCGCCCGCCTTTTTGACGAACTGGGCATTGAACCGGAAATCTACCATCTAAACGAAGCCCACGGCCTGGCTGCGGCCTTCCACGTGCTTGCCAAGACGGGCAGCGTGGAAGAAGTGCGCAAGCGTTTCGTTTTCACTACCCATACCCCGGAAGAAGCCGGCAACGAAAAGATGGACGTAAACACCATGAATACGTTCTCCTTCTTCGACGGGCTCTCCATGGAACAGGTGCGCGCCGCCGTAGGCATGACGGACAATACGTTCAACTACACGCTGGCCGCCCTGCGCCTCTCCCACATCGCCAACGGCGTTTCCAAACTCCATGGAGAAGTATCCCGCCAGATGTGGAAGGACTATGAAGGCATATGCCCCATCATCCATATCACGAATGCCCAGAACCAGAAATACTGGCAGGATCCGGAACTGGCGGAAGCTTTCCAGGCCCGCAACAAGGAAGCGTTCATCCGCCGCAAGCGGGCTCTGAAAAAAGCCCTCTTCCGCATGGTGGGTGAACAAACGGGCCGCGTCTTTGACCCGAACTGCCTCACCATCGTATGGGCTCGCCGTTTTGCGGCCTACAAGCGTCCGGACCTGGTCACCGGCAATCCCACGATGTTCGAACGCATGCTCCAGCGCACCAACTATCCGGTGCAGTTCATCTGGGCCGGCAAACCCTACCCGATGGATCATGGCGCTATTGAAATCTTCAACCGCCTGAATGACTTGACGGCCAAATATCCCCGTTCCGCCGTGCTCACCGGTTATGAACTGGGCCTGAGCCGCTACCTGAAAAACGGCTCCGACGTATGGCTCAACAACCCCGTGGTAACCCGGGAAGCATCCGGCACCTCCGGCATGTCCGCCGCCATGAACGGCTCCATCTCCGTCTCCACCAATGACGGCTGGATCTGTGAATTCGCCAAGGACGGAGAAAACTGCTTCGTCATTCCGGAAGCGCCCGCCCATCTCTCCCCGGAAGCCCGCGACCGCTCCGACCGCGATAACTTCTACAACATTCTGGACGACAAGATTCTTCCCCTCTACTACGATCACAACGACAAGTGGATGGACATCGTTTTCAATGCGATGACAGACATCTATCCCGAATTCGACTCCGACCGCATGGCGGATCAGTACTACACGGAAATGTACAACAGCTAAGATACAGCCTTGTCCCTCTTACGCAACGGCCGCCTTTCTTTGGGAAAGGCGGCCGTTCTTTTTGAAACCGGTGTCAAAAATCCACGGGAAGCGGGCCAAACCTACTTGGGTACTTCCTCCTCCCCGGCCTCCGCCGCCACCTTGTCTGCGTCCCGCTTATGACGGTGCGCAAAAACATTCTCCTGCTGCCATACGCGGGAAAAAGCAGACGTGATCAGCCCTGTGGAAATAGCAATGATGGACACGGCAATAAACATAATCACCCCGGTAAAAATACGCCCCATGGGCGTAATAGGCACCAGGTCTCCGTACCCGACCGTACTCAACGTTTCCACGGCAAACCAGAGCGCGTCAAAAAAGGAACCGAATTTCTCGGGCTGGGCATCGTGCTCTGCAATATAAATTCCCAGGGAAGTGACGTACAGCATGAACAGGATCACGGAGAAAAACAGAAAAAACTCATCCCGGATCAGGTAGAAAGCCTTTTTAAAACTGGCGGCGGTTTCATTAAACCGGGCCAACTTGAAAATAGCCAGTATGCGGACAATCCTCAGGGAATAAAGAATCTGCCAGTCCGTCCCGAAAAACATGCCCAGGAACGGCACGCAGACAATAAAATCCAGAATACCCATGCCGCTGAAAATATAAGCCTTCCGCGGTTTGGCGCACAGCACCCGCAGGATATACTCAAACATGAAGAAATAGCTGATCCAGTAATTCACCTTGGCCGCGATACGGCCTACCAGAGGATGAATATCCGGAATGGCATTCAACGTGTACAGCATGAACCATACCAGAATCAGTACCCTGACAATGTTCTCCCAGGGACCGAAATTGGCAGCGCCCAGCTTGGTGCGGGTAATTTGGGGCATGGCGGGAATTAGGAACGATGGGCGGCCTTCCACTCGTCAGCCTTGAAGCCGACGCATATCTTTCCATTGGTAATAAAAATGGGGCGTTTAACCAGCATGCCGTTGGAAGCCAGCAGGGCTATCTGCTCATCCAGGCTCATGTCGGCAAGCTGATCTTTCAACTTCATGCTCTTGTAAAGCAATCCACTGGTATTAAAAAACTTCTTGGCCGGCAATCCGCTCCCTTCAATCCAGCTCCGCAGTTCCTCTGCCGTGGGATTCTGTTCCACAATATGGCGATCCTCATAAGAAATTCCCTGCTCATCAAGCCACTTCTTTGCTTTCTGGCAGGTCGTGCATTTGGGATATTCAATAAATAATGAAGACATATCCGCACGCTAGCCCCGTAAACACACCGGGTCAAGCGGCCAGCGCAGCCATCCCGACGTCATGACTTGATTGGAAGGCTGCCGATGTACCCGCCGTTGAACACAAAACCTGAGAACGAAAGCCCGGAATGCGTGCGGATACCGCAGAAATTCTATATTCCGGAACATTAAAGCACCATGGCGCTTCCCAACTGCGCGATGGAAACGGGATTGGCCTGACGCTCCCGAAGTGCCCCCGCCAGAGCCTGGGTAGCCTTCTCCTCCCCATGCACCAGAATGATATTCCTCTTGGGCCCCCCGGTCCTGTCAAAATACTCCAGCAGTTCTCCATGGTCCGCATGGCCGGAAAAGGAATCCATCTCCCGTATTCTGGCCCGGACAGGATATTGTTTACCCAGGATGGGAACCTCTTTCCACCCATCCATAATCTTGCGGCCAAGTGTATGTTCCGCACAATAGCCTACAAAAAGAACCGTATTTTTCGGATCGCCGATGTTATTCGCCAAGTGGTGAAGAATGCGCCCTGCTTCACACATTCCTGAGGCGGAAATAATAATAGCCTGCCCGTTCATTTTATTCAAAGCCTGGGACTCGCCCACGGAACGGATCAAACGCAGCTGTTCAAAACAAAACGGATCCTTCTCCCGGAACAGGAAATCATAAACCTCCTTATTGAAACACTCCGGATGAATGCGGAAAATCTCCGTCGCACCCACTGCCATGGGACTGTCCACATATACGGGCAGCAAGGGCAGAGTGCCTTCATGGTAGGCCCTGTTCAGCAGATAAAGCAGCTGCTGGGTGCGTTCCACCGCAAAAGCCGGAATATAAACGCGGCCTCCTAATTCCAGAGCCTCCTTGATAGCCCGGCAGAACGTCTCGTCATCACGGGAGGGGGCCTCATGGAAACGGCCGCCGTAAGTGCTCTCCATCAGCAAAATATCCACATCCGGAACAGGGACGGGATCGCGCAGTAATTCGTTATCTCCCCGCCCCACATCCCCGGAAAACAGGAAACGCTTCTTCCGCCCGTCTTCCCTGTCCTCAATATCCAGGCACACTTGCGCAGCGCCCAGAATATGGCCCGCATCATAAAACGTGAGTGTCACCCCCGGAACAACGGGAATGGGCCGGTCATACCCGATATTCACGAACTGGCGCATGCACCGCTCCGCATCCTGTTCGGAATAAGTAGGATAAACATCCGGCTGATGAATACCGCGGCGCTTGTTCATCTTATTGATGAATGCGCAGTCGTGCTCCTGAATGCGGGCGGCGTCCGCCAGCATGAGCTGGCAAAGATCTCTGGTTGCAAATGTACTGTAAATATTTCCCTGAAACCCCTGTTTCACTAAATTGGGAATATTGCCGGAATGATCAATATGAGCGTGGGACAGAACTACCGCATCCACCCCCGCCGGGGAAAAATAGGGGAAATCCTTATTGATATGCCATGCCTCCTCACGCCGCCCCTGATACATGCCGCAATCCAGAAGAATCCGGCACCCGTTCACCTCCAGCAAATGCTGGGAGCCCGTCGTCGTTCCCGCTGCGCCGCAAAAATGAATTTTCATTAATACATGTGTACAACAAGCCAGCGGGCAACGCAAGAAATCAATACCTGAAGCCTTTCATTCAATATACCCTTTGAAAGACGGGAAACATCAGCCGCAAAATCCACGCCTTTTCTTTTTTCCAGGCCATAAAAAGAGAAAAGCCAATAAACTGCGCCATTCCTCCTTCTGTACAGTATTCCTGTGAACATGAAATTGCACTTCTTTCCCGCCCGGGTTGCGGTTTCCGTAAAAATGCATCCGTCAAAAACTTCCCCTTCGCAAGGCACATGCTCCATCACGGATGCACGCCGGAATACCCGCATCCAGGAGAGCCCTCCGGTATCACTGCCAAAAATAAAACCTGCAGGTTATTCTGAAAACATTCCGTTCTGATTGCAACCCGCCTCCTGAAAAAAGCGGCCGGCAAAAAGAGTCCCGCCTAATCTTAATGAAGCCTTTCAGCTAAAATGAACAGGACAGGAAATTCCCGCCCTGTTCATAATGCCGTTCAATTACAAAAAATTACTTGTCCTCCGGTTTGGAGTCCGCTGTCTTCTCCACCTCCACGTCAATGGGCTGGGAAAGCTCGGGAGAAGGCCGGACCTCCGTTTTGGAGGCGGAAGCATCACTCATGGTCTCCTTCTCGGTCTTCAGCAGTTCTTCTTCAAATTCAGATTTGGCCTTCTTGAATTCTCCCAGGCTCTTGCCCAATCCGCGGGCAAATTCCGGAAGTTTCTTTGCGCCGAACAAAAGGAAAACAATCACCAGAATGGCGATAATCTCCGGTGTTCCCAGTCCAAAAATAGCTAACATGTTCATCATGGAGTACTACAGTATTTTTAACAGATTTTTTTCATGCCGGATACCTCATAATACGCTTCATGCGTCATCAGAGGCCTCCCGTTCCTGTTTCTGCTGTTCCGCAAGCCTTCTGGCGGCAAAACGCTGAAAACGCCAGACAATAATAAATATTGCCAGCAAAAAGATGCCTGAGCCGCCCCACAACAGCCAAAAAGCGGCGGAAGCCGCCTTTTCATCCCCCATTTCTCCAGCCTGGTTCCAATAATAATAGGATAAAACCGGATTCCAGGGCAGTGAACTGTCCGGCAGAAGATGGAGACGCGCCATGCGGTTCATGGCCGGCAAATAGGCAGCCTGGGCGGATGCTTTCATCAGGGAATCTCCCTGAGCCTCATCACCCCGTGTATAATATACCTGGGCCAGCATGTACATGGCCTTGGGATCCCCTGTAGCATCCGCCACACGCCGCAGCAGCCTGTAGGCCTCATCCGCATCCAGTTCCCCGCCCTTCCCGTTCTGGAGCAGCTCCGCGGCCTTTAGTGCCGCAGGGAAATAACCGGCGGCGGCAGCCTCACGATACAGAGCCAGGGCCCGGGCCGCCTGTTCTGCGGAAGGAGTTCCCTCCAGCAGCATATCCGCCAGGGCAGCCATGCTGTACGGATCCTTCCATTCCGCCCCTTTTTCAAACCAATGGAAGGCCTTTTCCCGGTCAGGGGGCAAATACTTGCCGTCCCGGAACATTATGCCCAGTTCCATCACGGCTCCCAAATCTTTACGGGAGGCCGCTTTCTCAAACCATTCTACGGCCTTGGCCGCATCCTGCGGCACTCCCAGCCCATCCCGGTACTTAAATGCCAGAAGGCCTTGTGCTGTCAGGTTGCCGCTTTCCGCTGCCTGAAGAAGATATGGGACTGACTTTTCCGGAGAACTGTCCGGAACCAGCTTTCGTTCATAAACAAGGGCAGCCCATAACGCCGCCTTGGAATCACCGTCATCCGCCTCTTTCTTCCACGTCTGGAGAGATTTTTTATAATAAAGGGCTGCCGTTGCTTCATCCTTCGGTCCTCCTGCTCCCTGGGAAGCCATTACAGCCACCTGGTACTGTGCCGCGGCATTACCGCTGTCAGCAGCCCGGGTAAACCAGTACCGGGCCCTTTCCAGGTTCTTTGGGTACAGGCGGCTGCCTGTATAAAACAGCTTGCCCAAATCCAGCATGGAATCCACATCTCCGTTATTGGCCCTTTTCTCTGCCAAGGAAACATACTCGGACATCCATTTGGACGTTTCCGCAGCATTACCCTCCACGTCATAATGCACAGACAGCTCCCGGGCGGCAGCTGGATCCCCATTCAGAGCTCTTTCGCGGAGACCGGACAAGTAAGCCTCAAAATTTCCCTCCCCGGCAGGCTCCGGAGAGGAAATATTCTGAGAAGCAAGAAGTGGATGCTGAACGAGGGACAGTCCCCACAATCCGGCAAAAAGCCACCATCTGCAATGTTTCTTCATACCGGAACAAGTCATTCATTAATGGCCCCTGTTTCCGCGGGAAAAACTGCTGGAGGACCTGCCTCCAAAGCCCGGCTTACGAAACCCGCCTTCACGCCTCTGAAAACCTCCTCCGCGGCGGTCTCTCCCAAAACCGCCTTCACGGCGTTGGAACCCTCCTTCACGACGGTTTTCCCTGAAACCTCTCTCCTGATGCTGGAAACCTCCTTCGCGGCGGTCTCTCCCAAAACCGCCTTCACGGCGTTGGAATCCTCCTTCACGACGGTTTTCCCTGAAACCTCCCTCCTGATGCTGAAAACCTCCTTCGCGGCGGTCTCTTCCAAAGCCGCCTTCACGGCGTTGGAACCCTCCTTTACGTCGCTCTTCTTTGAAACCGGCCTCGCGGCGCAGGGCCCCATCCCCGCGGCGGCCGCGGAAGCCATCTCCACGACGATGAAAATCTCCGCGGCGGTCACGGGAACGGAAGCCGGAATCTCCCCGGAAATATCCATCTTCCTTGACTTCACGTTCATCCTCCGTCTCCACAAAACGAGTCTTCATTTCCGGAGTAGGTTCATAAGAATCGCCAGCTTCAAAATCTTCCGGATTAAACACATAATCCTCATCGGAATCAACGCCTCTTCCGCCCTGCTCACCCTTGGCGCCCCCCCCGGCGACAAGCTGGGAAGCACCCAGGTATTTACGCTGGCGGGGAGGATTTTTCAGTGACAGAGCCACGTCCGCATCATCCAGGAATTTCCAGCCCCCGGGTTCCAAGTCCCCTCCCCACAGGGAGCCGATGCGCACGCGCACCAACTTGCGGACACGAAGGCCCAGGCACTGGAACATTTGACGCACCTGACGCTTCAACCCCTGTTCCAAAACAATGCAGGCACGGCGCGCGGAAGCGCGGCAAACATATTTGGCCTTGGCATTTCCCTCCGGAATGCGTACTCCGCGCAAAAACTGCATCAGTACGGAATTATCAAAATTCTGATCTACCGTCACCCAGTACTCCTTTTCTATGCCGCCGGTAGGATGGGAAAGAACCTGGGTCAATTCCCCCTTATTCGTCATAATCAGAAGACCTTCGGAATCGGCATCCAGCCGTCCCACATAATTCAGATGGCGCAGGCGCGGCGGCAGCAGGTCGTAAACAGTACCTATGGCTCCCTGCGCTTCGCGGCTGCACACATACCCGCGGGGCTTGTTCAACAGCACCACAACCTCTTCCATAGGGGTCATATGGCGGCCGTCCACCTTCACGAAATCCTTCTCCGTCACCCTCATCCCAGGCGTATCGATAACCTTCCCGTTCACTTCCACACGTCCTTCCCCAATCAGCCTGTCGGCCACCCGGCGGGAGTCAATGCCGCAGGAAGCCAGGAATTTATTAATGCGGATACCTCCGTTTTCTTCGGAGCCATGTTGTTCTTCACTCATATTGGTATAATGTCCGCTATCTCAGCGGATGATTTTGTATTGTTTATATTACGGCAATTCACATCCTCAAAAAGAGGAGGCTTTCTTTTGCCGGAAGAAAAAAGCCTCTCGGTTCATAGACATCCGAGAGGCTTCCTGTATTAGGAAAATGACTTGCCGTGCAAACTCCGCCGGGAAACTCTCCGGAGAGGATAAAGACAAGCTTAAGCTTCATGCTTGGTCTTCGGCAGGCCGAGAGGGCTTTGGCCCTTCTTCCATTCGCCGCGTTCCTTCAGAAGCTTGACACGTTCAAAACGCTTCAGGACGGAACGCTTGCCGCCTACGGTACCGGTTGCTTTGAGGCTGGAATGTTTGGACATGATCTTGTGTTTGTAAAAGGTTCAGAAAAATACTTTACACCACCCTTTCAGTGGCAGGCGGGATTTTATAACGGAAGGTTCCGAACTTGGCAAGAGAAATTTGGCGCAATAGCCAAATATATCACTCTGTGGCATCCCCCGGATGCGATTCCAGCCACTTCCTCCACAAATCCGGACGGTTCAGGCGCGTACGCTCCAGAGACTTCCCGTGCTTCCATTTTTCAATGGCGGGGTGATTGCCGCCCAGCAAAATCTCCGGAACAGCCAGGCCCCGGAACACGTTCGGCTTAGTATAGGCGGGAGCCTCCAGCAAACCGTTGGAAAAAGATTCCTCCACGGAAGAACGCTCATCCCCCAGCACGCCGGGAATCAGGCGCGCTACGGCGTCAATTACCACCACAGAGGCAATGGCCCCGTTCGTGAGAATATAGTCCCCGATGGACAATTCCATATCCACCAGCTCTTCTACTACACGATGGTCCACCCCCTCATAATGACCGCAGAGGATAATGAGATGGCCTCCGGAGGCAGCCAATTCCGCGGCCAATGACTGGTTGAACGTACGGCCCTGAGGAGTCATCAGCACAACGCGGGTTTCCCGCCGGCGAAGTTCCTCTACGGCGGCAAAGATAGGTTCCGGCTTCAGCAGCATGCCCTGCCCCCCTCCGCAAAGGTAATCGTCCGTTTTGCGGTGCTTGTCCGTCGTCCAGTCACGGATATTATGGCAGCGTATCTCCAACAATCCCCTGTCACGGGCCTTTCCCAGAATGCTGCCGCCAAGAGGGGCTTCCACCATATCCGGGAACAGGGACAAAACGTCAATCATCAGTTTGGCGGCCATAAGAAAAAAACATCAGCGTTCGCGCTTATGGCCGCGCAGCATGGCCTCAATGAACGGATCCAGGTTGCCGTCCATCACGTCCTGAATATTGCCGGACTCTACGCCTGTGCGCAAATCTTTCACCATTTGATAAGGCTGGAAAACATAGGAACGGATCTGGTTGCCCCACCCGATGTCTCCCTTCTCACTGTACTGGCGGTCGGCTTCCGCCTGCTTTTTGTCTTCCTCAATCTGGTATAGCTTGGCACGCAGCATATTCATAGCCTCTTCCTTGTTACGAAGCTGGCTGCGCTCATTCTGGCAGGCCACGATCACACCGGAAGGAATATGCGTGATACGCACGGCGGTTTCCACCTTGTTCACGTTCTGGCCGCCCTTGCCGCCGGAACGGTAGGTATCCACCTTCAAATCCTTGTCCAGGATCTCAATATTGATGGAATCAGAAACTTCCGGCGTCGCGTCCAGGGAAGCGAAAGAAGTATGTCTCTTCCCGGCGGAATCAAAGGGAGAAATGCGCACCAGCCGGTGGATGCCGCGTTCATTCTTCAAATATCCGTAGGCATACTCTCCATCCACCTTCAATGTCACGGAACGAATGCCGGCGTCATCCCCGTCCGTACTCTCCAAATACGTCACGGAAAATCCCCGGCGCTCACACCAGCGGATATACATGCGCAATAACATGGATGCCCAGTCACAGGCTTCCGTGCCGCCGGCTCCGGCGTGGATGGTTACATAACAGGAAGCCTGGTCCTGCGGTCCGTTCAGCAGGGTCAGCAATTCAAAATCCGCCAGAGACTTCTGCCATCTGGCAAACTCTTCCACAGCCTCCCGGCCCAGGTCATCGTCATCCGCCTCCTGAGCCAGCTCAATAGCAGCGTCAATATCCTCCAGACGGGACTTCAGCGCGGAAAACGCCTCCATCCTGTGTTTCAGGGGATTCACCTCCGCCATCAGCGCCCGTGCGGCATTCTGGTCATCCCAGAAATCCGGGGCGCTCATGCGTTCATCCAATTCGGCTACTCGTTGTTGAATGCCGTCCAGGTCAAAGATAGCTCCCGAGCTCGGAAAGACGGCTATGCAGGACAGCCGTGTCGAGCGCCGAGAGATCTGCAGCGATATGGGGATCCATGCGCGGGAACCTATCACGAATTACCTGGACGGAAAAGGGCAAAATGCCGTTTCTCCCAGTCATCCTCTTTTACTCCGACTCGCACCGGGCCATTTCCAAGAATAATAACACTCCGCACGCTGAACAAAACCGCTCCTCTTCCGCAGGAAGAACATCTAACAGGAAATGAATATTTCCGAAACCAAGCCCACTTCCCCATTTCAATGCCCCATGGGAAAAACAGCAGACAAAAACCTTATTTCATTCCCTTACCTTACATCACCGTCTTCTGCCCTTCCCCCTCTTTCCGGAATGTGGCTCGGCCATCCATATCCCCGGCTTCCCATAAGAGAGCCCGGAGCCATGCTACTTGGCGGAATTTTCCTCTCCACCCTCAAAAGGGCGGATCCGGCAGGACCTGAGTTTTTCAATCTCCTCAAAAGTCATGATGTGTTCTATCTGGCAAGCCACTTCATTGGCGCGTTCTTCCGGGAGGGCCAATTCCTCCCGCAGGAAATCAAACAGAATACCGTGGCTGACAATAATTTTCCCGGCAATTCTGCGGCCTTGGGGAGTCAGCTTGACGGGAGCATACTGCGTATACTCCACCAGTCCCATATCCGCCAGTTGCTTGACGGCAGATGTAACGGAAGGCATCTTTACCTTAAGCATCTCTGCAATATCCCTCACCTGGGCCGTCCCGTTCTTTTCAGACAGCAACCCGATAGCTTCCAGATAATCCTCATTGCTCTTGGTCAGCTCCAACATGGTATAAAATGAAAGCTAATACTTTAGTGGAAACTAACTCAAGATTTTTTCCAGACTTCTTTGGAATGAGAAAAAAACCGCCGCGAATATGACCATTCGCGGCGGTTAAATTAATCAGCGTAATACGAAAACGGGCTTACTTCTCTTCAGAAGGGCTCCACTCTTCGTTTTCACGGGTAGCCAGATTGAAGGCGTGTTCCAGACCCACCATATCGCTGCTCGGGCGGAGGGCTTCAAAGGAAGCGGTTTCGCGGCGGAGCTGTTCGGTGTCGTAATTGACGGCCTTGATGGAAAGGCCGATACGGCGTTCGATGCTGTCCACTTTGATCACGCGGGCAGTGATTTCATCACCCACCTTGATCACATCCTTCACGCGTTCCACATGGTCTTCGCTCAACTGGGAGATATGAATCAGGCCGTCAATATCGCCGTCCAGATTCACAAAGGCGCCGAAGCTGGCAATCTTGGCCACCTGGCCAGTCACCATATCGCCCACCTTGAAGCGGTCATTGATGGATTCCCACGGATCGGACTCAAGCTGCTTGATACCAAGGGAGACGCGCTGATCCTCCTTCTTGATTTCCAAAACGATGGCTTCCACTTCGTCGCCCTTCTTGAGAACTTCGGAGGGATGATTGATCTTGCGGGTCCAGCTCATATCGGACACGTGGATCATGCCGTCGATGCCTTCTTCCAGTCCCACAAAAGCGCCGTAGGGAGTAAGGTTGCGAACCTGGCCCTTGATGACGGTACCAATCGGGAAACGGGATTCGATATCCGCCCAGGGATTGTCTTCCAACTGGCGGACACCGAGGGAAATCTTCTGTTCCTTCACAGAAATGGAAAGAACCACGGCTTCGATTTCCTGGTCCAGCTTCAATACATCGCTCGGACGGGTGATTCTCTTGACCCAGGACAATTCGGAAACGTGCACTAGGCCTTCCACGCCCTTTTCCAATTCCACAAAGGCGCCGTAAGGCAGGAGCTTGGTCACGCGGCCCTTGACATGGGAATTGATCGGGTATTTGCGTTCGATATCCGCCCAGGGGTTGTCTGTCATCTGCTTCAGGCCCAGGGAAACGCGTTCCTTTTCGCGATCCACTTCCAGAATCACGACTTCCAGGGACTGACCGATATGGAGCATTTCGCTCGGATGGTTCACGCGGCCCCAGCTCATATCCGTGATATGGAGCAGGCCGTCCATGCCGCGGAGGTCGACAAAAGCGCCGAAGTCCGTGATATTCTTCACGATACCTTCCACCTTGTCGCCTTCCTTGACGGTTTCAAGGAAGCGCTGGCGCTGGTCGGCGCGTTCGGCTTCAATCACCTCACGGCGGGAAAGGACGATATTTTTACGGTCGTCATTTACCTTGACGATCTTAAATTCGTAAACTTTTCCAACATACTCGTTCAGGTCGCGAGGAGGAATAATATCCACCTGGGAACCGGGCAGGAAAGCTTCCACGCCAACATTGACCATAAGACCGCCCTTGACGACGCTCTTCACTTTACCCTTAACCAGGCCGCCATCGCGGTACACGCCCACGATCTTATCCCAGTTCTGCTTATGGGCGGCCTTTTCCTTGGAAAGGACGACGATGCCTTCGTCGTTTTCGAGGCGTTCCAAAAGGACTTCAATTTGGTCCCCCACTTCGATTTCCTCGTCTTCAAACTCGGAAATGGAAATAGCGCCTTCGGACTTGTAGCCGATGTCCACCAAAACGACTTGGGGACGGATTTCTTGGATGGTTCCGGTAACAATGGAACCTTCACGCAATTCGCGGAACTTGCTGTCAATAAGTTCCGCCAGTTCAGTTGTGCTCATTTAAATGGTTGATGAGTTAGTATTAACGATCTTTCTCATGGCCCCTTATTGACCGGCGGGCAATCGGGGCGCCTTCCCCCGCCGGGCGAAAAATCGGTTGCTTTCAATATCAGTTTCACACAAGAACTCAAGGCTTTTCTTGAAAAACTCCTCCCGATTTTTTACGGAACCTGTGGAGACCCTCTGGACGGCGGCAGAAAACGAGCGCACAAAAACCTTGTAGCACTTCCGTCCCATGTTAAATTCCGGCTAATGGGAAAATGCAGGAATACCTGCATCTATCAGCCACTCCTGCCGCAAAACCATGAAAAAAAACCTCCTTTACCTGCTCGCAGCGGGGCTGTCCGGAACAGCCTTCCTTCACGCCGCGGATACCGTCAAACTGGACCAGCCGGACCTGGAACGGGGAGCTCCGATCATGAAAGCCCTGTCCGACCGTCAATCCATTCGGAGCTTTTCTGAAAAAGCGCTATCCCAAAAAGATTTATCAGACCTGCTCTGGGCGGCCAATGGCATCAACCGTCAGGAATCCGGCAAACGTACAGCCCCGTCCGCCATGAACCGCCAGGACGTTAAAATTTATATATGCACTAAAAACGCCTCCTACCTCTATGACCACAAGGCCCACGCCATGATTCCCGTAAACGATGGGGACGTGCGCCCGGCGGATGCCCCCATATGTCTCATTCTTGTAACGGATACGGCGGAACCCTGGGCTGCCATGGACGCTGGCATTGTCTCCCAGAACATCTCCCTGTTCTGCTCCGGGACGGGACTGGCTACCTATCCGCGCGCCAGCATGAACAAGGATGCCCTGGCAAAGGCCCTGAAACTAACCTCTCCCCAAACACCCATGCTCTGTCATCCGGTAGGATATAAAAAATAACTACTTCCGGCTACATTCTCCGGACAGTCCGGAAAAGAAACCATCAGAAATGGAAATAAATTCCACAACAGGCGGAATTATGGTTCCGGCAAAATATCCATGTAGATGCCGGGAGAGCTCCCTTCAATAGGCATCGCGCCCACAGCCCGGGCATAAAAATCAGCCGGACCAACCCCGCCGATGACACCGTATGCATACCCCAGCTCCCGCAAACCTTTCAGGGCGGAAACCAATAGCACGGTGCCTAATCCGCTTCTGCGCACCTCTTCCGCCACTCCCATGGGGCCCAAAAAACCGCGAGCCGTTACATCGTAACAGGCAAAACCAAGAATCTTCTTCTCCCGTGTGGCAATATAACAGGAAATGGGCTGGCGGCCAAACGCGACTTTCGCCTCACTTACCCACTTGGGAGAAAAATTCCGGCCAACCCAGTCAGCTACCAAATGACGTTCGTAAGCACCCGGACGGCGAATCAAAAAACCTTCCCGCTCCAGCCTCCTCAGGTCTTCTTCAATATCGGGCAAATCATACAGCCGCACCAGCATATCCATCATAACCCCGGCACCGTATCACAACTAAGTGCCGTGGCGAATAAAAAAAACTGGACAAACCCATCTTTCAACCTTAGACTTTGCCGCACCACAAACAACGAGCTGTAGCGCAGGCTGGTAGCGCGCTTCGTTCGGGACGAAGAGGTCGCAGGTTCGAATCCTGTCAGCTCGACCAATTTCCAAGCCGCCTCCGGGCGGCTTTTTGATTACTTATTTACTGATATAAAACAATTTTACTCATTAATAACTCTGCACTTCCCCTATTTTGCGCCAAGGCAAATAAACAGCATCATACTGATTGAATTTACCCTCCTCACAGGAACAAAATCAAACGGGCAAATCTTCTCAATTAAGCCTGGAGGATGTCGGGGGTATTTACCGATGCAGAGGAAAAATTATCTATGCCCAATTCTCACCCCTGTGCCAGGCAGCATCACAGCCGCTGCGGAAGTACTCTATAACATCCCCCTAAACAAAGGAGAATGAACCTCCTCCACAAAAAAGCCCCGTTCATATTTCATGAACGGGGATGAGTCAAACGAAGTCGAAGCAGGGAGATAAAACCGGGTTACTTGCCGGATTCCGGTTTGAAACGAGCTGCTTCCGATTCGGCGGTGATTTTTGCAGGCTCGATATGCAGGAGCTTTTTCATGGCACGGCCCGGGTCGCTCTCCGTCATCGGAAAATATCTGACGTGGTCGCCTAGGCTGTAGGAATCCAGTCCATAAATGTTGTCAGCCGGAGTAAAATCTTCCGGTGTGTTCAGCAGTTTTTTTACCTCCTTTGAAGACGCAAGGACATAACTCAGATTACAACTGGAATACAATTCCGTTTTAGGAGCGCTTCCCTTGGGAAGCTTATTGGCGTGCCCGTTCCACTTGACCAGAGCTTCTACAGGAATATCTCCCCGCAGCGACTGAACGACGCGGGCATAGTGCGTCGTTCCCTGGTCAGTGGAGACTATTTTGTAAATGATAACAGACAGGACCACATCGCTTTTTTCTAAATTTCGGGCTGTACCCCTGAGAAAACTATCCTGTTCTACTTCGGCCTGCGTAGCAACATGGGAATAACGGTCTGGCTCTCCAAGGGCTACGGTTGAAAGTAATTCTGAAAACAGAATGCAAAGAAAAGAAACATACTTCATATGTATATATTAGATACTGATTTTTTGGTTTATATTCAATAAAAATAGGGCAAACACAAAAAATGTCCACCCTATGAATATATTATTTAATATCAGTTATTAGTCATCCAGTGTCGATCTTTGGAGCAGCCACACGGGGCCGGAAATAAAACTGCCCACGCCAATGTTATTTCCCGAACACATTCCCACATGCAGACTATCGCCAAATACGATAATGTCTCCAGCCTGGGGAGTGTTGTACCCATTTTCTCCATCATCCGGATAATCAGGAGCCCCCAGCAGGATACGGAGATAAACCGCCATTTGAGCTGCGCTGATGATAACGTGCTTTTTACCCCCCAACGCCTGGGAATTACCCTTTGCTCCAATATTATTGGCTCCCGGAGCTCCATTAAGGTCAATACCATAACTACTAAGAGCAATGCTCAGACGCAAGGCGCAACTGTTAATGTAATTGGCATCTCCCGAAACGTGGCTATCGTTCAGCCATCCTCCAATATAGTTCCACACATCATCTGTAGTCATGGTGGGATAATCCACTACATTATAGCATCCCAGTAGACGTTGTGCATTGGCAATATTCCAAAGATTTTTTGGAGCATCGATTTCCCAAAATTCCAGTTCGGAATCTCCCATCTTGGGAACAAACTCCTCCGCATTGGGGTAAGGAGCAATTTCTTCCGGGACGGCAAGGTTCTCATGATGCAGTTTCGCATAGTGGAAGCCCTTTTTAAGTTCCTTGCTTCCAGAAACGGATGTGGACGAATGTGAGCCAGTCAATTCCGCTACCTTTTCACCATTGATTTCCAGATAGCCGTTGTCGTCAATCTGAATCGTGAAATTATAGGTTCCATCTTCCGGAACGCGGATATATCCTTCCCAGTCATGTCCCCGGTTTCTTCCGTCTTGTGCCATCCAATCTTGGGGGACTCTTTATTCGTTACCTTGTAGCGGCGGTTGTTTTCCACATCCAACGGGTGGAACGGTTTTGTAGATATAGCCATAATATTATGTTTCGTATCGTTTACTACTGAATATTCAGTTCATGGAAACCTTGAAAGATTTCTCGCTCCTTATCAACACGTTTAACGTGTAATCCAACCCTCATTCGGAACGTGAAGGAAAAGGTTAAAACGGCACGACAATCAAGTGGAAAACAAAGGATTTGAAAAGGGCACAAGAAACACAATCATTGATTATCAATAGTTACATTTCAAATTTTCTTCATTCGGGACGAAGAGACCGCTGGTTCGAATCCTGTCCTTTCGATTATTTTCTAACAACCTCTTCCGGACGGTTATTTTATTTTCCGGTAAAATCACTTCCCCTGCAAAAGCCAGTCAGAAACCCACTAGCAGCTGATTCTTCTATCTGAAAAAAGCCCCTGCTGGGATACTTTATCAGTCATCCGTCAAATTCCCATTGCCCCGCGCATGTTTCTTTCTCTAAAATACAGGTAATGAGTGAATACTTCCTGAAACTTCCCGGCGATTCCCAGCCGAGAGCCTATTCCGAATACGAAGTCCGTGAATTTCTGGGACAGGGCGTGATCGACTCAAAAACGCTTACCTGGAAACAGGGCATGGAAGGATGGCAGCCCGTAGCCCAAGTTCTTCCTCCGATGTCACCTGTATGGGAGGAAACACAGGATCAGGAGGGCAAAGATCAGCCAGAAGAGCAGCAGTACCGCTTGCGTTATCCTCTAAACGGGCTAGCCAAATTATCCATTTTGGCATGTTTCGTATTGCTGCCCTTCATGCTCTGGAGCAGCTGGATTGTTTTTTCCAACAATGTCGTCAATTATGAAGAAATTCAGACACTCATCCAGCAGAATATGGTTCACATGCCATCTTTTGCAGTACCATTGGTCTTCTTCCTCAGCATCCTGTTCATTCCATCCCTGCTTATTCAGCTGATCTGGCTGTACCGGGCATCTGCCAATATTCAGGAATTTCAAGTTCAGGGAATTCGGTTCACTCCATTCCTTAGCGTTCTTCTAAGCTGTATGCCGGTAGTCGGCATGGTGCTCAATGCCCTGGTTCTTCAGGAAATATATAAGGCATCCAAAAACCCGGCAGAATGGATGTTGCAAACACCCTCCCGTTCCCTGCGCTTATATCTTCTGGTGACTACGGCTCTAACTCTGTGCACCCTTTTCCCTTTCGGGGCGGAACATTACGTGACGGCCTTTCTGCTCACCGGCGTACTGATGACGGCAGCCAGCATCCTGTGGCTGGTCTGTGTCCTGCAAATCACCAGAAAACAGGAGGAACTGGTCTCCAAAAATCAAAACTCCCGTTCCTGATCGAAAAAACCGTAATCAGCGTTTTTCCTTTTCTTCCGTGGGCGGCTGACTGTCTGGGAGGATTTTATCCAAAGCTTCCATGCTGTTATCCTTATACAGATTCTCCAGCAGTTTTTCCCACCCCGCCGCCATCTGAACCTGTTTCAAGGCAATAATAGGATCAGGCATCATCATTTCCGGGTCGGGAGCATATTGCTTTAGCACCTCATCCGGATTGATTCTGTTAAACGTTGTCTTCCCATAGCCCGGCATTCCCGCCTCATGAGCGATGGATTCAATCATCTCAAAATGCAAATGCGCCAAATAATTGCCGTGCGCAGTTCCGACTGAGCCGATTTGCTCTCCGCGTCCCACCAGAGTCCCCAGCGGAATATCGCTGACGGTTTTCAAATGGGCATACAGACTCTGCACAAAACGCCCGTCCGGCAAGCGGTGCAGCAGCACGACAACATTGCCCCAATCTGGAGAAGGTTCTCCTGCATAAATCAGCAATCCGCGGCCGGCGGCCCGCACGGGCAGTCCCTCATCCGTGTTTTCTCCTCCTATTCCATTTAAATCCTGTCCTGCATGCCTTCCCTTACGGGCGGCATTCATATCCCCCACACCCTGGGCAACATAGGTAAACGCTCCATTCTCATCTCCGAGGGGCGATGTAAACACATCGGCCAGAGGCGCCTTTGCCAGCTCCTGGGGCGTCAACAAAACCATCCGGTAATCTACAGGAACCGGAGCAGACCGCGGAATGTCTTCGTCATAAATATTATGGTGCATCCCGGCCTCCGGAACGGCGGCATATTTCGTCTTGTACCAGGCAAATGCCGTAATCAAGACACAGGCTGTTCCCAAAAGCCCCATAATGACGCGGGATGTCGTCTTATCTATCATCGTGCCGACTCTATACCCACGGAACCGGATTTACAATCACAAGATAGTCAGGCCAGCGTCTGCGGAAATTTTTCCATCCACAATTTGCGCGCCGCACGGATATCTTCTGAGGAAACACGGCTGGAGAGCTCCCATACGAGCGGAACTCCATGCGGGAAAAAAGGAAGAAGGCGTTCAAAGGGAACTACTCCTCCCAGCAGGGGAACCTGATGATCCCGCGCGGGCCATTTGACGTCGTTCACATGTCCTCCAATCAAATGGGAGGACATTCGGCGAAGAAACTGCTCATGATTTAATATAAGCAAATTATGCTTTCTTTGAATATGCCCGAAATCATGCCAGTAACCAATAAAGGGATTGTCTCCAAACTCCTTCATCAACAAATTCATTTCATCCTCACTCGGCACCTGCTCATAATGGCTGCGCCCTTCAATGCCCAGCTTGACGCCAAATTGTCCGGCTTGCGGAAGGAGCTGCCGGAGAGCTTCACGCGCCCGTTCCAGATAAACGGGAGCCAGGCGGTTGCGGCGGCGTACAAATTCGCCCTTGGTGCCGGCAAACGATTCCGTTCCCACCATTCCCTGACGCGCCAGGTTTTGCAAACGAGCCGTATCCGTGCGTTTCGCCAAGGGTTCCACCGTTCCCATATGCAACACGATATATCCGGCCCCCAGTGCTGCGCCCTGTTCAATAGACTTTTTCGTCAATTCAATAGCCTTGGAACGCACCTGCAGCAAATCCGCCGTAAAAGGCCTGCTGTCTGGAGAATCCCCCACTTCGTCAATCGGAGCGGGAAAAAAATTATGCACCCCGGCCACCTGCACCTTTCCGGCTTTTACCGCCCTCATGATACCGGGGAGAAGGGATAACTTGATGCCGTGGGAAAGTTCCACATGGTCAAAACCCAAAGAAAGAATCTCATCAATCATTTCTTCCCCGTCCTGATGACGGTGGGAATTCCAGCACGTAGAAAATACCAGCATAAAAAAATCAATTGTTATGAGCTGATGGAGCCGGGTTCCGTGTAGCAATCTTCCATCCACTCCTTGACAGCGGCAGTCATGCTTCCAGCGACATCCGCACGAGGTTTGACGAAAGCCGGAATAAACCACGGAAATGCGCCCACCAGATCATGAATCACCACAACATCGCCATCACATGTATGGGAGCCGGACCCAATACCCAACGTGGGAATGGAAGAATGTACGGTAACTTGTCGGGCCGCATGAGGCGTTACGCCTTCCACAACCACAGCACAAGCCCCCGCCTCTGCCACAGCCTCCACATCCCTTACCAAGGCTTCCTCCTCCGCGGAGGATTTCCCTTTGATCTTATATCCTCCCTCCTCCAGCACTTTCTGCGGCAGGAGGCCGATATGACCCACTACGGGAATACCGGCCTCCACAATAGCACGGATATTTCCTGCCTGGGCTGCCCCCCCTTCCAGCTTGACAGCATCCGCTCCAGCCAAAAACAATTTCTTTGCGGATTGCACGGCCTGTTCCACCGTATCATAAGAATGTATGGGCATATCTCCCACCAGCATGGCGTTCTTCACTCCGCGCGCAGTAGCTTCCACATGATGAAGCATATGATCCAGCGTCACATGAGTGGTATCCGGAAAGCCCAAAACCACCATCCCCAAGGAATCCCCTACCAGCACAATATCTACGCCGGCCTCATCCAAAAGACGGCCTGTAGGATAGTCATAAGCAGTAACCAGAGTCACATGCCGCCTGTTCTTGCAGGCGCGGATTCGTTCCGCTTTCTCAAAAGATTGATTCATGGCGTTCAATAAACATACAATTTACCAGCGTTCCGATACCAGGAGCGGATCAGCCTCATCCGTATCCAATTCCGCCAACAGGCAGGCAACCGTTTTATGCTGGCGCGGCAGGATAAGCTCCGGCCTGATATCGGAAAGAGGTTTTAAAACAAATTTCCTCAAATGGGCTCTGGGATGGGGGAGAATCAGACGAGGAGGATCATTGACCACCATGTCCCCCACATAGATAATATCCACATCCGCCGTGCGGGGTTCACAGCGAATCCCGGAACGAATGCGCCCCAGAACCCGTTCTATACCCTGGCAATGCACAAGCAATTCCTCCACCGTACCTGGCCAGGTAAATTCCACCACGGCATTCAAATAATCATCCGCACCGTACGGACATCCCTGAGGACTGGTGGCATACAGGGAGGATTGCAAAAAAGGGTCATCAGACAGGCTCATCTGCAACAAATGATCCCTGGCCTGAACCATCAGGCTGTTTTTATCCCCAAGATTGGACCCCAGTGCAATGCCTGCTCTCTTCATCAGCAAAAAACATCGTGGCCGTTCCGGAAAAGAAGAACGGCCACGATGCCGAAAAAGTTATAATTGGGACAACCCCAGAACGTCTTCCATGGTATACAGACCCGGTTCCCTGCCTTGGAGCCAGAGAGCCGCACGAACTGCTCCGGAGGCAAATGTCATACGGCTGGACGCCTTATGGGTAAGTTCCAGCCGTTCACCATCGGAAGCAAATATTACAGTATGGTCCCCCACCACATCCCCTCCCCGCAGGGAATGCATGCCTATTTCTTTGGCGGGTCGAGGCCCTACCAACCCTTCACGGCCAAAAACCACACTATCTTCATAATTCCTGTCAATGGCGCCGGACAGGATTTCCGCCAGTGTCCGGGCAGTACCGGAAGGAGCATCAATTTTGTGACGGTGATGCATCTCCATTACCTCTATATCGCAGCTGCCTCCCAGAATCTGTGCAGCCTTGCGCGTCAGCCAGAACAGGGCGTTCACCCCTACGGAATAATTGGAAGCGAACACAATCGGAATGGATGCCGCAGCGTCCACGATCTCCTGGCGTTCCAGCTCCGTATGCCCCGTAGTGCCAATCACCAGAGGTTTGTTATTGGCAACAGCTTCCGCCAGCAGAGTGCTGGTGAAAGCGTGATGGGAAAAATCAATGGCTACGTCGCATTTGGCGAGGGCGGGATAAAGCTCCTGTCCCTGATCATGAGTAGAACCCACGCAAGTATCCGGATTCTGCGTCACCGCCTCTTGAATAGCTTGGCCCATGCGGCCCGAAATGCCTGTAACAAGAATGGAAATCATATCACTAAAATGTTAAAGAATATTGAAACGCTGAAGAAGAGCGGAAAGCTGAGCTTCCTTCTCTTCCGCCAATGGAACCAGCGGAAGACGTATGCCGGGCTGTATATCTCCCCTCATCGCCAAAGCCGCCTTGATCGGAACAGGATTGGAATCCAGAGTCATTAGCCCTTTCATCAACGGATAAAATTTCTTCTGGAGGGAAAGCATTTCCCCCATATCCTGATTCAGGCCAGCTTTGACAATGGAATTCATGATGCCCGGAACCAGATTGGATGTTACGGAAACCAATCCGCTGGCGCCACAGGCCATAAAAGGCACCGTCAGACCGTCATCGCCACACAGAACAGTGAAATTTTCCGGAACCACCTGCATCAGCTGGTTCACGCGGTCCACATTGCCGCCGGCCTCTTTCACACAAACAATATGCGGGCAATCCTTCGCCAGACGGCTGATTGTTTCCACACTGATTTCAATACCGCAACGCCCCGGAATGCTGTACAGCATAATCGGCAGACGGGTAGCGTCCGCAATAGCCTTGAAATGGGCATAAACTCCATCCTGAGAAGGTTTATTGTAATAGGGGCACACCTGGAGCGTTCCGTCTACTCCCATCTTTTCCGCTTCCTGGGTCATATGGATAGCTTCTGCGGTGGAATTAGCGCCCGTTCCCGCAATAACCTGAATACGGCCAGCCGCGATCTCCACGGCCAATTCTATTACCCTCAAGTGTTCTTTTACAGTCAAGGTGGGGGATTCTCCCGTGGTACCGACAGCCACAATGCCGGCCACGCCGGCAGCTATCTGCGCTTCCACAAGCATTCTAAAAGCCTCTTCATCGACCCGGTTGCCGGCAAACGGAGTCACAATTGCTGTATAAAGACCTTGAAACTTCATAACCTTACTTGGAAATATACTATCTTAACAGACACTTTTTGTCACGACAGAATACAGAAATATGGCACGCCTGTCAGGCATCCTGAAATACCATTCGTGAACAAATGGAGCAAAACTCCAGGCAGGAATTAAACAGGGACAGGAATGATTCCGGCCGCCTGCCGGGCCGCCAGGCAGCTTTCCTTCCATTGACCACGATATATTCCCGGTGAATATGGCGACCTTCGTTCCCACATAAAAACAACGCAGCCGCACAGGCGGAAGAAGCCAATCGAGACTGGGAAACATACCGAAATACCGGACGGTGAATTACGATCTGGCTCATTCTGACATCTCTCCGGTTCAGGCAATTTTCCAAGCCCGCGATATCTTCCACCCATACTCCCTTTTTTCCAGAACGGGAAACCATATTCACAATCATGGCCCCAGAAACAAAGGCATGTTCCAGCAAAACGGACAGACGGACACGGGAAGAACAACTCAGTCCCTGCACCTCGACTGAGGCATCTTCACAAATAATCAAATAATCAACACGTCCATAAAGAGTATGTACCAGACCAGCAAAAGAAGCCAAATCGGAAGAATGGTTCAGGCGGCCTGACATGACCAGGTGGCTGCTGCCCGGAAGACAATCAACGATATGGCAAGATTCTTCACCGGCCTCATGAAGCATGGCAACCACAGTTCCCTGACAGGCAAATGCCTTGGCTGCCAAATATCCTATATTGCCGGCGTTGCCCAGAATGACGACCACAGGTTTCTGAATGACTTGGGATTTCATATGCCGCCATTCTGACGAAAGAGTGTAATCCGTCAATACCCCACACATACTTAAGTCATTAAGAAAGAAAAAGGAATAGTTAAGAAAAAATTATATGGCCACGACATCTTACAAGAAGGAAACTAACTAAGAGAATGTAGGGGGAGAAGAACGGGACCGAGCAAGAAAAGAACAGGCCCCGCGAGTCAAGTGACTGGCGGGGCCTGATGGAAAAAAATCCCGGCGGCGACCTACTCTTGCGGGACCTGTCGTCCGACTACCATTGGCGCGGCAGCGTTTCACTTCCGGGTTCGGAACGGGACCGGGTGGGACCACTGCGCTCTGGCCACCGGGCTTCAGGGGGAAGAGGTGATTTTTTCTTCATCCTGCCTGCCCGGGAGCCCTGCTTTTTTGGGGGCTTCTGAGTGAGGGATTTTTTTCAGGGTATGTGTGTGGCGGCTAAGAAGATTTCCGTCCTTTGTGTGGGAAGGGATTCAGCGTAAACTGACATCTGCGTGGCTGGTGGTTGATGAACATGCACAGGTAAATGAGACAAGAGCAAGTTGTCATTCACGACGGGGAGTGATGTAATATGATGAAGTCAATTGGTAATTAGTATCGCTCGGCTCAATACATTGCTGCACTTACACCTGCGACCTATCAACGTGGTGGTCTTCCACGAACCTGTAGGGAAAACTCATCTTGGGAAGGGCTTGGCGCTTAGATGCTTTCAGCGCTTATCCCGTCCGCACTTAGCTACTCGGCCATGCACTTGACAGTACAACCGATGCACCAGTGGTGCGTCAGACCCGGTCCTCTCGTACTAAGGTCTGAACCCCTCAATTTTCCAACGCCCACAGAGGATAGAGGACCGAACTGTCTCGCGACGTTCTGAACCCAGCTCGCGTGCCGCTTTAACCGGCGAACAGCCGGACCCTTGGGACCTTCTCCAGCCCCAGGATGCGACGAGCCGACATCGAGGTGCCAAACCACGCCGTCGATATGAACTCTTGGGCGTGATCAGCCTGTTATCCCTAAGGTACCTTTTATCCGTTGAGCGACGGCAATTCCACTTTCTACCGCCGGATCACTTGGGCCTGCTTTCGCATCTGCTCGACTTGTTGGTCTCACAGTTAGGCGGGCTTATGCCCATGCACTCGACACCCGGTTGCCAACCGGGCTGAGCCCACCTTCGCGCTCCTCCGTTACTCTTTGGGAGGATACCGCCCCAGTAAAACTGACCGGCTGACACGGTCCTCTGGCCGGATTCACGGCTCAGGGTTAGATCCTCCAGTTTCAAAGGGTGGTGTCTCATTGATGACTCGGACGCCCCCTAAAGGGCGTCTTCAGCGTCTCCCACTTACTCTGAGCATTAAAACCGAAGAAACAATGACAGCTTACAGTTAAGGTCTATAGGGTCTTTCCGTCCTTCTGCGGGTAGGCGGCATCTTCACCGCCACTACAATTTCACTGAGCGCCTGGTTGAGACAGTGCCCAACTCGTTTCACGATTCGTGCAGGTCGGAACTTACCCGACAAGGAATTTCGCTACCTTAGGACCGTTATAGTTACGGCCGACATTCACCGGGACTTGGGTTTAGAGCTTCGCCTTGCGGCTAACCCCTTGCCTTAATCTTTCGGCATTGGTCACGTGTCACACCCTATACTTCGACTTGCGTCTTTGCAGAGTGCTGTGTTTTTGATAAACAGTCGGTTGGGCCATTTCTCTGCGGCCTGCATCGCTGCAGGCACCCCTTCTTCCGAAGTTACGGGGCTAATTTGCCGAGTTCCTTAACCAGGTTTCACTCTTACGCCTTGGTATATTCTACCCACCCACCTGTGTCGGTTTGCGGTACGGGTCGCTTAGCATACGCTGGGGCTTTTCTTGGCACTCGATCCAATGATGCGCTGAGTCCGTGGACTCAACTCGGAATTCAATAACCTAGTCATCTTTTCTCATGCGTCCCCCCAGTTTAAGGGTTGCGAGCTCAGGATTATTAACCTGATGTCCATCGCCTACGCCTCTCGGCCTCGGCTTAGGTCCCGGCTAACCCAGGGACGAAACACGTTGCCCTGGAAACCTCGGGTTTACGGCGGCCGGGGATTTCACCCGGCTTAACGTTACTCATGTCTGCATACTCACTTGCATGTGCTCCAGGGTCAGTCGCCATCGCCCTTCGACGCGCATGCAACGCTCTTCTACCACTCTGCCTTGCGGCAAAGTCCAGAGCTTCGGTATAACGCTTGATCGCCAATCATTTTCGGCGCAGGATCACTCGATGAGTAAGCTATTACGCATTTTTTAAATGGTGGCTGCTTCTAAGCCAACATCCTCACTGTCTGTGTAATCCCACATCCTTTCCACTGAGCGTTATTTAGGCACCTTAGCTGCTGATCTGGGTTGTTTCCCTCTCGACAATGAAGCTTATCCCCCACTGTCTCACTGCCACGTTCCATTGCACGGTATTCGGAGTTTGATAAGGTTTGGTAAGCGGGTGTGCCCCCTAGCCTTGTCAGTGCTCTACCCCCGCGCATCAGCACGTGACGCTGCACCTAAATGCATTTCGAAGAGAACCAGCTATCACGGGGTTTGATTAGCCTTTCACTCCTACCCTCAGCTCATCAGAGAACTTTTCAACGTTCACCTGTTCGGTCCTCCACATGGTTTTACCCATGCTTCAACCTGGCCAAGGGTAGGTCACCTCCGCTTCGGGTCCAGTACCTGCGACTTATTGCGCCCTGTTCGGACTTGCTTTCGCTGCGACTCCGGGCCGGAAGCCCTTAGTCTTGCCACAAACACTGACTCGCAGACTCATTAAACAAAAGGCACGCCATCGCAGATTGCTCTGCTCTGACACTTTGTAGACATACGGTTTCAGGTTCTATTTCACTCCGCTCACAGCGGTTCTTTTCACCTTTCCCTCGCGGTACTTGTTCACTATCGGTCGCCAACTAGTATTTAGCCTTGCGCGGTGGTCCGCGCGGGTTCATACATCGTTCCACGTGTGATGTATTACTCAGGATACCACTAATTCCCACTCTGGATTTCGTCTACAGGGCTTTCACCTTCTCCGGCCAGCCTTTCCAGGCTGTTCTACTATCCAGTATGGTCGAATATGACGTGGTCCTACAACCCCGAAGGAATACCTTCGGTTTGGGCTCCATCCGCTTTCGCTCGCCACTACTTACGGAATCGATTTCTCTTTCTTTTCCTCCGCTTACTGAGATGTTTCACTTCAGCGGGTTTCGCGTTTCATACCCTATGTATTCAGGTATGAACGATCGAGTATTGCCTCGATCAGGTTACCCCATTCGGATATCCCCGGATCATCGCTTGCTTGCAGCTTCCCGAGGCTTTTCGCAGCTTGCCGCGTCCTTCTTCGCCTGTTGGCACCAAGGCATTCACCGTACGCCCTTACTTACTTCATCATATTGCAAAAGCTGTTACCACTTCCACAATACCACAAAGCCCTTTCGTGACTTACTGTATTGTCTCATTGCTTGGTATGCATGTTTATCTTGTGTTTTGTAGTTGTTGTTCAACTACCCACTTTGTTGGAAAGCGATTGCTTCTCAGCAATCGTTTTCTTTGCCACGCAGATGTCAATTTTCGCTTTCCCTCAATAATCGATTTTGCTGGTGGGCCTGACAGGACTTGAACCTGTGACCCCGCGCTTATCAAGCGCGTGCTCTAACCAACTGAGCTACAGGCCCGGCTTTGGGTCTCTTTCCCGAAACTGGTGGAGGCACGGGGACTCGAACCCCGGACATCCAGCTTGCAAAGCTGGCGCTCTACCAACTGAGCTATACCCCCAGTTGCGGTTCTCGGTGAAAAAAGGTCGTCACGCACGTCGTGCCAGGTTTCGCTCCAGGCGTCTGGCTGTTTACACATCTTTGGTTCGTTGCGGGCCCTCGCGGGTTCCGCTTTCTCTCCCCTCGGGAAGAGATCCGACCTGTGCACTTCCGTGCACTTGCTCCATAGAAAGGAGGTGATCCAGCCGCAGGTTCCCCTACGGCTACCTTGTTACGACTTCATCCCAGTTACCAGTCTCACCTTAGGACCCTGCCTCCTTGCGGTTGGCTTCAGATACTTCGGGTGCGACCGGCTTCCATGATGTGACGGGCGGTGTGTACAAGACCCGGGAACGTATTCACGGCGCCGTAGCTGATGCGCCATTACTAGCGATTCCGGCTTCGTGTAGGCGGGTTGCAGCCTACAGTCCGAACTGGGCCCAGTTTTTAGGATTTCCTCCGCCTCGCGGCTTCGGCCCCCTCTGTACTGGGCATTGTAGTACGTGTGCAGCCCTGGGCATAAGGGCCATACTGACCTGACGTCGTCCCCACCTTCCTCCCAGTTGATCTGGGCAGTCTCGCCAGAGTCCCCACCTTCACGTGCTGGTAACTGGCAACAGGGGTTGCGCTCGTTGCTGGACTTAACCAAACATCTCACGACACGAGCTGACGACGGCCATGCAGCACCTGTGTAACGCCTCCGAAGAGTCGCATGCTTTCACATGTTGTTCATTACATGTCAAGCCCAGGTAAGGTTCTTCGCGTTGCATCGAATTAAGCCACATACTCCACCGCTTGTGCGGGTCCCCGTCAATTTCTTTGAGTTTTAATCTTGCGACCGTACTCCCCAGGCGGCACGCTTAACGCGTTAGCTCCGGCACGCAGGGGGTCGATTCCCCGCACACCAAGCGTGCACCGTTTACTGCCAGGACTACAGGGGTATCTAATCCCTTTCGCTCCCCTGGCCTTCGTGCCTCAGCGTCAGTTAATGTCCAGGAACCCGCCTTCGCCACGAGTGTTCCTCTCGATATCTACGCATTTCACTGCTACACCGAGAATTCCGGTTCCCCCTCCATTACTCTAGTCTCGCAGTATCATGTGCCGTCCGCGGGTTGAGCCCGCGCCTTTCACACACGACTTACGAAACAGCCTACGCACGCTTTACGCCCAGTGATTCCGAACAACGCTTGAGACCTCTGTATTACCGCGGCTGCTGGCACAGAGTTAGCCGTCTCTTCCTCTTGTGGTACTATCTTTTTAATTTGCTCCCACATGACAGGGGTTTACAATCCGAAGACCTTCATTCCCCCACGCGGCGTCGCACCATCAGGGTTTCCCCCATTGTGAATGATTCTCGACTGCTGCCACCCGTAGGTGTCTGGACCGTGTCTCAGTTCCAGTGTGGCCGGACATCCTCTCAGACCGGCTACCCGTCATCGCCTTGGTGAGCCGTTACCTCACCAACTAACTAATAGGCCGCGAGCCCATCCCCAAGCGCATTGCTGCTTTAATCTTTCGATACTATGCGGTATTAATCCCAGTTTCCCAGGGCTATCCCGCTCTCGGGGGCAGGTTACTCACGTGTTACTCACCCGTGCGCCACTAGAGAATTATTAGCAAGCTAGCAATTCTCTCGTTCGACTTGCATGTCTTATCCACGCCGCCAGCGTTCGTTCTGAGCCAGAATCAAACTCTCCATCAAATTAATTTTTGAAATTGCTGGACCAAATGGAATCTTGCGATTTCATTTGCGCCATGCTTCAGCCAGCTCTTCCTCCAAGTTGTGTCTCTTGAAGGCCTCTTCGCTCTGCCTCGCACGGCGCGCGTCACGACCTTTTTTCTTTCCCCTTGCTTCTACCAAACCACCCCTCTCAGAGCTAGGTCGCTCCTTCGGGCTTTTACCCCTCAGACACCTCTCGGCACCCTCGGAAAACCCTCGGCGGTTTCGGTAGTCATTCCCTTGAAATCTTCTTATCGCAACCCCTTCCGGGGTTTTCTCCGGGTGGCCGGCTCCAGCCGCTTCCAGCGCTCTTCCGAGCCCTTCAGCCGCCGGGCTTTTCATCCCGTCGCCGTGTTGGCGTGCCGAGAAATCTATCATACCACACCTTTTTGTCAATTTTTTTCGTGCTCTTTTTTGCGATTTGTTGAGATCAAAAACAAAAAAAATATCTGATTATCAACGTATTACATTTTTATTTTTTTCTAATAAAAAAGCCTCTTTCACCACGAAAGAGGCCTAAACGTTTCAGAAGTCCTAAGTTTCTCTCTACTTTTTGCCTCCTCCACTCTTTTTCTTCATGACTGCGTATTGATGAACCAGAGGCAGTTCCCGGAGGGCGTTTGCAGCATCCTTCCTTGCCTGGTCATAATCTTTTTTCTCCATTGCCATATTCATCATCACTTCATAGCAGGCGGCATTGTATCCGCCATCATCCTTCGTATTAGAATCCCTCATAATCTGGAGAGCGCGCCGAGCCGCCTTATAGCTGTATTTACGCATTTCCTCCGAGCCGTTAAGGATTTTCAGGATATAGGAAGCAAGCGAATCTTCCCGGGGGAAACGCTCCAAGACGTGGTCAAAGATATCAACCATTTTCCGATAATTTTTCTCCTTCCAAGCCTTTTCCGCCCGCACTTCCGCCACAGTAGACGCAAACCATCCGTTATCGGAAAACTGCCCTGCATTTTCCTCAATCAACTTCTGGTATTCATCAAATTTCTTTTCCCGCCTCAATTCAAAGGATTTTTTTATGACAGCATACATGGCCTGCTGGCGGGCCTTCCGTTTCGCATCTTCTTCCGCAAACCTGTTTTTGTCAAAAGAGTCCAATCTGGCAGTTTCCGCCACCCATTCGGGCATCTTCTTAATTTCTCCAGCCCACAGCAATGTTCCGTCACGAACGACGACCGCGGCGGGAAATGAGTCAAGTTTGAGCAAATCACAAAATTCAATGACCGAACGATCCGATGGAATACCGACAGGATAAGGAGTCCATCCTTCCGGCCCGGATAAATAGTCCCGCATCTGTTTTTCCGCCGACGGATTGAGCCCCAATACCACGGCTTTTACTCCCGGATGGTCTAAGAGCCCGTGTTTTTTAAGAACGGCATCAAGAGCTCTTCCAGGAGCTGTTTCTCCAAGTATATTATTGTGGCCTCTCCAGAAGCTGATGAATACGGTTTTGCCGACAGGAAGTCCTGTTAGACCGGGATGATTGAACCATTTTAATTTGCTGAACAGGGGAGTGTACTGTTTGTCTTCCTGCACTACTCCCATTTCCTGCATCTTCCTCGGAGGTTCCGGTTTTATTTCAGCAACCGCCTGATTTACAAGATTCTGAAAGGATTCCTTATTGCCTGAAAGCTGCTGCAACTTCGTCCAGGCTTTGCTGATGGACGTTAAGGAAAGCGCCTTTTCCATATCCTGCAACGCTTCTTCCATATTTCCCTGCCGTTCCCTAAGTTCCGCCATCAGTTTCCATGGCAAGGAAGCTTCCTTGTTATTCCTTCTGGAGATTTCAATACAACGGTTCAGACATCTTTCCACCAGGGCGGCATCCATTTTTCCGGCAGGCACGGATTTTCCATTTAGAAGCGTTCCCGCCACATCAATCTGTACACGGTAATTGTCCGGATACTCTTTGCACAGGTCATCCAGTACGGCCTGTGCTTCCTGGAATTTTTCCAATTCCGCCAAGACTCTGAATGGAACCATTTTCAGTTGAATGATCTGATCCTGCTGAAACTGTCCCGAATCCTGAATTTGCCTTAAAAAGGCCTGCGCTTCCCCCTTTCCTCCCTTCCGGGCAAGCTCTCCCGTTCTCTCAGAAACCTGGCGGTAGAGCTTCCATGCACGGGCGTTTGCGCCGGGATTATCCCCCGGAAGAGATGCTGCAGAAAAATCAGGCTTCAACATGGCCCGCATCATTTCTTCAGAAAGTTTTCCAGGATGCCCTCTCCAAATAAGCTTGCCGTTTTTAACGGCAAAAGCATGGGGGATGCCGTTAACCCCCATTGGAGACAGCCATTTATCCCTGGTTTTTTTCCCATCCACATCCACGGCCATGGCATAAGTAAGGGGCGATGGACGGTTTTTTAAAAATTCTTTCAGAGATTCCGGAGATTTCCTGTCCATGACGTTAACTCCGATAACCTGCATATGAGGATTATTCTTAAATGCCTGATGCAATTGTTCCATATGGGGCATAGCAGCCAGGCACGGGCCACACCAGGTAGCCCAAAATTCAAAAATGTACACTTTGTCCTTTTCCCATTCCTTTACCGGAGTTCCCTGTATCCATACATCCGGCAAACCATCCAGAGCAAGTGATGGAAGGGCATCCTCCGAAGCAACCGTTTTGTTTTCCTTTTTCTCAGAAGAAGCTGCGTGCAATGGCATTCCGGCAGACACCGCAAAGATCATGGAACACCCTAAAACCAACAGAGAGGAATTTAACATGGTAACACGGTACTATCGTAACCTTCTGCGTCAAGCCAATAGAAAAAGAAAAGGAAAGATAGAAGAGCCGTTATCGTGTTCTTTCCACCAGAATAAAATGCAAAATAATCCCAAAAAGAAAAGATATTAATCATGGAGTTTTTCATATGGAATAAGAAAACAAACACGCTCAGCATCCACACTTTTTTGAGTTTCATTGGATTTAGGAAAAATGATTTACCTTTTTGGATACACAAAGACAATATTATTTTCTAAAATAGAAAATATGCCAGAAATGGCTTGCCAGATTTTTCTGAATGCGAAAAATGCGCTCATGGATGAAATGAAGTCCAGTATCAGAAAGTTTCTCGCTCTTACGAAAATGACCCGGGACGAATTTGCCGACCTTTGCGGCGTCAGCAAAAGTCAGGTCGATAAATGGCTTTCCACTGTTCCAATTCCCCGTGCCAGACAACGCCTTATCATCAGAATCATGAAGGAAGAGTACGCCAAACAGGCACGCCTGGCTCAAACAAAAAATCCGAACAGCATCCACGTTCCCGTTACTCCTCAAAAGTATGAAAAGTTCAGGAATGAAGCTGAACGCCATGGCCTGACCGTTCCGGAATGGGCGAGTGAAGCACTGGATGCTCTTTCCAGCATCAAAAGCAGAAGCTGAAAAGAGGATCCGATATTCCGGATCGATTCCAGAGAAAGAGAAAATAGTGTTGTTATCGCCTCTTCCCTATCTTTTCTTTCATTACAAATCTGCACAAATTCATGTCTGACGACGATATACGCATTTTGGTGAAGGAGTGGCTACAAAGCCAAAACCGCAAGTCCTATCAATTGGCGGAGGAGATAGGCATCCGGCCGCAAACTTTTTACGCACAGATGAGCGTTCGTAAAATATCGGCCAATACCAAAAAAGCGCTTTCCCGCATCATTCCAGGCCTGGTTTCCGATTCAGATCTGAATCCACCTTCCAATACGGAAGAATGTGACCCGAAAAAACTCAGAATCAAGGAATGGCTCCGGGCTCACGGCAAAACACGCCGATGGCTTGCGGAACAATGCCGCGTTTCCGTCCGCACCGTACATACCTGGTTTACTGCACGCGGTAACATTCCTGTCACCCAATATCTCTTTATCGATAAGCTGATGAGTGAAGGCGAGTCGTGGAAAGTTCAGCTTCCCAATACCATTCCCGTGAATTTTCCGGAAACGGAAATGGAAATTGTTCACAAATTCCAGAAACTACATCCGGACATAGATCTTCCTATGTACGGCATGCATAAAATCCTGGAGTTATGCGTTAATGTACTCACTCAGGATGAATATTCAAAGACGTCTCCATACTCCCGTATTACCAATACCGGAGAGATTCGCCACCGCCGGATAAAATAAGAATTATTCAAAAGTTCAAATTTTCTTTTCCACGGGAGCATTTCTGAAAATGCACTGTTTGCATACCCATGCCGGTATTTTTCTAAAACATCGCAGGTTCTCCGCCAGCCTGGCCTTCCGGGCCATTCTTCTTAATCTTTCACGGAACCCTTTCATTTTTTTGTTCCTTTTACCACGACGGCCACAGACTATCCTATCTCTCAACACAGAGAAAAAATCTTCAGCCACATTACATCATCCCTCCAGTTTCAAAAATCAATCACTATTGATTGGAAAAACAGTCCGAACCATGCGTAATAGTGCTTCTATGCAGCCTGTTCACCAGAGTTAACCATACTTACCTTGCCTCTCCATTTTTAAGAAAGCCGGCTTTTGGTGAAAAAGCTCTTATCGCATGAAAAACCCCGTATTCTTAAAAAGAATACGGGGTTAAAAAATGGCACGTCCAACTGGATTCGAACCAGTGACCCACTGCTTAGAAGGCAGTTGCTCTATCCAACTGAGCTATGGACGCATGATGCGGCAAAAGAGTAACAGAGTTCATCTCAACTTGGCAAGCCCGGATCTTTGAAAAGCGCGCTTTAAGCGCCGGAGCAGCGGTCATGCGTAAAAGGTATGTCCACCAGGGTCGCTCCAAACTTCCGCACCAGAGGCTCCTGACAAGAAAACATGCGTTCCCGTTCCTCCGGTTCCGTATCTATATATCCGTGCAGATGCAGAAGACCATGCACCATGTACCGGAAAAGTTCTCTGAAAACAGGTTCTCTGAATTCCGAAGCCTGCCGGATAGCGGTATCAAAGCTGACGATGATCTCTCCTATTCCGTCTCCATGCGGAAAAGTAATGACATCCGTCGCCGTCGGATCATTCAAAAAACGGGCATGCACATCCCGGATGACGTCATCGGAAACCACGCTGATTTCTACTTCATCCAATCCGGAAAGTACGGGGACAGGACCTTCAGGCAACGCCAACACGGACGGAAGACAACTCTCCAAGGCTCCAATCAGGGCATCCGTAACGGATGAACTGAGCCTCCCCTCCCCCAAATGATTGTAGAGTTCAAGATTCGGTTTCATTTTCCTCCGCATCCGCTCCGTTCTTCATCTCCGTTTCCGTGGATTTTCCCTCTTGAAGGGTTCCGGCATCGGGCAACTCCATGATTTCAGGAACGGCTTTTCCTTCACCTTCCTTTTTCACCGCTTTCTCTTCTTTTTCCCTGACGGACACATCAGAGAAAGCATTTTTCTCAATTTTTGCCTCCGGATTGTGAGAAGGATAGGCAATGCGGTTGTGGTGGATGCTTTTCAGCGTCTTAATGAAACTGTTGCGAATCTTTTTGAGATCTCCGAAGGTAAGGCCGCAATCGTCCAAATGGCCGTCCACCACCCGTTGCTTCAAAAGTTCATCCACCCTTTTCTGCATTTCCTCACAGGAAATTTTACCCATGGAGCGCGTGGCGCTTTCCACGATGTCCGCCAGGCTGACGATTCCCGTTTCCTTGCTCTGCGGGTTGGGCCCCTTGTAACGGAAGTTGGATTCCACCACCTCCGGGACGTCATCCGGAGACGCCAGGCCGCTTTCCACGCGGCTCAGAATCTCATCACGGTATTGGAGGGCTTTCCGGTAAAAGAAGTAAGCCAGTGACGTGCCGTGATGCTGCTCTATAACGTCCACCAAAGGACGCGGAAGGTTGTTCTCCCTGGCCAATGCCACCCCGTCCTGAACGTGGTCGATGATGATACGGGCGCTCATGCTGGGCGTCAGCTCATCATGGGGATTGGGGCCGTCCATGATATTTTCAATGAAATAAAGGGGGTTTTGCATCTTGCCAATGTCATGGTAGTAGGCCTCCACCCGGCATTCAATGGGATTGGCCCCAATGGCTTCCGCCGCAGCTTCCGCCAGCTGGGCAACCATCAGGCAATGGTGAAAGGTTCCCGGAGCTTCCATTTGCAGCCTTTTCATGAGAGGGCGGTTCATATCCGCCATTTCCAGCCAGGAAATGGGCGTAATGATTTTAAAAGCTCCTTCTATGATAGGCAGGACACCGCTGATCAGCACGCTGGTCAGCATGCTTACGCCAAAAGCCACGGCCAGGCAAACCAGAACTCCAGTAAGGTTGTAGTCCCATGCCTGGAGATTGATGACACCCATGATGCAACACAGCACCATGACAAGCAGCCCCACAAAGAAGCCCGCTCGCAGCAACTGAGCACGATTCCGCAGGTTATGGGTAAGCAACACGGTAAGCATGCCGGAGAGAGAGCTCAGAATCCAGAATTGGACCTGCTTTTCCGGAGCATATTGCTCCGGCAGAATGAAAAATCCGCCAAGCATGCAGATGGAAATAGTGGCAAACATGCCCAAAAGAGGTCCCAGCAGCACCGTGACAACCAACGGAGCCATCATATAGGGAAGGTACAAAAGTTCATTGCCTATATCGGAAGTAATGTCAGCCGTTACATGCCGGATGAGACCAAAAAACAGGAGCTGGACCAGAACCGCCCCCCACGTGACGACAAAGGTTTTGTTTTTCCTGCGCAGGGAACCGGCGCATAACCAGTACATAGGCATCAGCGCCAGCGTCACGGAAAAAAGCAGAAAAGCTTCCGACACATGATGCCATATGGATTTTCCCCAGTGGGGACTGTAACTGCCCATCCATTGAAGCACGATGAAAACCAGCACGCACAACCCGACGGATACCGCCAGGCTGGAATCCAAACGGTCACCGGCTGAACGGGACACGGAGGCAGCCCCTTCCGGGGAGGCACTTTCTTTTGCCGCTGCGGCGGCATGCTTTTTCAGAAAATGAAACATGATAATTATTTGGGGTACACTTCGGCAACCTCCGGAATAGTGCCCAGCCGGGCCATCTCCTCTTCTATGAGGGGGTTGACGCCCTGCTGCACCATTTCCATGGAAACTCTCAGGGCATTGCGAATGGCTACAGGGGTAGAACTGCCATGCGCAATGATGGTCACGCCCCTGACGCCCAGAAGAGGGCTTCCCCCTACGGAGTCCGCAGAAAGGCGCGCTTTCATGGCACGGAATGCTCCGGAGGCGCAGGCAGCTCCAACCATACGGAACGGATTTGCCTTAAGTTCCTCTTTCAGCCATTTGCTGAAAGCCTTGGCGGTAGCCTCGCATGTTTTCAACAGGACGTTTCCGGTAAAACCGTCTGTCAGAGCCACATCTATTTCATGTTCAAAAAGATCGTGGCCTTCCACATTTCCTACGAATTTAAAAGGGAGCGCACCGCGCTCCTCCAAATGCTTCAACAGACAAAAAGTTCCCTTGGTAAAATCTGTTCCCTTTTCATCTTCAGAGCCATTGCTCATAACTCCCACCTTAGGCATCTGTTTGCCGTAAACAGAACGCGCCAGAATGCTGGCCATAACGGCATACCCTACCAAATGCCGGGGCTTGGCATCCGGGTTGGCTCCGGTATCAGTCACATTGCAGACTCCGAATTCATTCGGAAGCTGGGTCACAATGCCCGCACGTTCCACACCATCCAGCAACCTCAGTTTGACGGTGGCAGCCGCTACAGCCGCCCCCGTATTGCCCGCGCTGACCACGGCATCCGCATCTCCGGACTTGACCAGATCCACGGAAATGGACATGGATGAATTTTTTTTCTTTCTCACCGCCAACAATCCGGATTCATTCATTTCCACAACTTCCGCAGCCGGAACGATCTCCACGCGCGGGCCGGAAAGCCCCCAGCGGTCACAAGAGCTGCGCACCGTTTCTTCCCTTCCCACAAGATAAATTTTTTCAATGAGAGGAAAATCCTGCAGGGCCCGCTTCGCCCCGTCCACGTTAATATCGGGCGCGTTGTCGCCGCCCATCACATCCAGTGCAATCTTCATATTATCTGTTGAAGAAATGTGTTAGCAGAAAAAACAGTCCGCTTCAAGCAAGTTCAGCCGCTTTGCGAAGCAAAAGCGGCTGGAAAGTCTATATGATAGCGCCGCAATACGGCGATAATTTTCAAGGCAAATGCGGCGCCCGCGGAACTTACGCTTCCGCTTTCACCACAATTTCCTTGCCGGAACGGGTCGTGTACGTACCGCAATTGGGGCAAGCGGTATGGCCGGGGGTGCTGCTGCCGCAATTCTGGCACTTGCGGAGCTTCGGCGCGCGCCATGCCTGAGCGGCAAGGCGGGTACGCTGCTTCATCTTGGACGTTCTGCGCTTAGGTGCTGCCATAATTTTAGTTGGTAAAAAGGTGATTAATGATGATCTCCCAGTTCATTGAGGGCGTCCCACACGCCGCTATTCCTGATCGGGGCAGAACTGTTTACACCCGTTCCCCCCTCTTTGTCCACTCCAAAATACGGAGTTTTCGCCATACAGTCGTTTTCCATGCCTCCGTCAGCACACTTCGGGTATGCCGGAAAATCCAGAACTATTTCTTCCCTCAAGGAATCTGAAACATCCACAACATTCTGTGAATCAATCTGGAAAGAAGCCGCGAAATCACAAACTTCCACCACGTAGTCAAAGTAGCCCAGGCAACGCACACAGCGGAATTTAAAGGGGGCGGAAATATTGCCTCTTACAAACAATTCATTTTCAAATCTCTGCACATGCAGATCAAAAGCAAGAGGACCAATGGAAGTAACCTCTTCATCATCAATGCCGAAAATTTCAGAATCCAGTTCGCCGCTGTATTTTTTCCCTGCCTCCGGCAAGTTCTCCAGTTCTACCAGCAATCTTTTCATGAGTATATCTTACAGGCATACTTAATGCCTGACAAGCAGGCAGGGCGGCACCATTCATGGAAAATGACACATCCGTCCCTCTTTCAGGCAAATGCCCGAATTCGCTCCGGCCTAACCGGGAGGCCATTCCAGCTTGCGGCCTGCCAACAGATGCATGTGCAAATGGGGGACAGCTTCCCCGGCGTCATGCCCATTGTTGATGACCAGGCGAAAGCCACCTTCATCCAGATGAAGAGTCCGGGCAATCCGCCCGACTGCCAGCATCATGTGTCCCAGAAGGGCGGCATCTTCCTTCCCGGCCTCGGAAAGGCGGGGAATGGGCTTGCGCGGAACAAGCAGCAAATGTTCCGGTGCTTGTGGACTAATGTCCCGGAAGCAAACACACAGGTCATCCTGATATACGATGTCCGCGGGGATTTCCCCTGAACAGATTTTTTCAAATAACGTAGCGGCCATAAAATCAAAAAGGAATCTGCAATGACTTTAACATGTTTTGCAAACCGTGGGCAAGTTATTCCCTGACGGCTGAAGCGCGTCGCAGGCGATCCATAATAGCGCGGCCCAGGCCGGATTCCGGAACGGATTCCGCCACAATGACGTCAATAGCTTCATTTTCATCCATCTGTCTCATCAGGGCAAACAGGCGCACGGCAGCTTCTGCCAGCCGCCCGCTGCCGGGACTCATGGCTACCACTTCCGCCCAGTCCCCTTCCCGGGCAAGAGCGGACGTTCCTTCATAGGAAAGCAGGCCGTACTTCACCCCCTCCACCGGGGCAAAATTTTCCCCCGGTTCCAGCAACAGCATAGGTTTGCGCGGGGCGTAATGGCTGGTGAGCTGCCCCGGCGCATCCGCCGGAGATTCTTCCGAAACAGGACGGCAGGAAGGCTTGCGGCGCACCACCTTGACCAGGTTGCGAAATTGTTCCCGGGTCACCGGCCCCTCACGCAGCAATTCCAGAGAGGGCTTGCCCTTCTCGTCAAGCACAGGGCGCACAATCGTGCTTTCCAGCCCCTCGGAACAGGCTCCGGCATCCAGAATCATTTCAATACTGCCCCCCAATTCCTTCTGTACGGCAGAGGCGGAAGTAGGGCTGATATGGCCGAAGCGGTTGGCGCTGGGCGCAGCTATAGGACGCCCCAGCGCTTTCGCCACCCCCCGCATGGCAGGATGAGCGCTTACGCGAACGGCCACCGTAGGAAGGCCGCTGGTTACAATATCCGGAATGATATCCGCCTTTGGCAACACCAAGGTCAGCGGCCCCGGCCAGAATCTGGAGGCAAGCGTATGCACCAGATCTTTCAGCCCCTCCGGAACGGCGGTATATTTTTCCACCTCACTCCCATGATGCACATGAATAATCAGCGGATCAAAAGAAGGCCTTCCCTTGGCTTCAAAAATCCTTGCTACCGCTTCCGGGTTCAAGGCATCCGCCCCCAGGCCGTATACAGTCTCCGTGGGAATCCCTACCAGCGCGCCCGCACCCAGAGCTTCCGCCGCACGGGCATACAGTTTGCGGTTGTCTGACAGGGGATCTACCTCGAACAATTCGGTTTGCATGGCTTTATCCTTGCCTGAAGAAGCTCCTGCGTCAAGCAAGACCTCCTTCCCCTGAAAGGAGAAAACAGACAAATGAATAAGAGCACGTCCTGCGGCCTCATACTTCCCCTCTCTTTTTCCAACTGCCTTTACTTCACTCCACCCTTACGGACTTCCCCGAGTGAAAGCTGGCGCAGGAAAAGGCCATTCCGCTAAAAAGTTGTTTTCTCACGCTACCGGATTGAGTACAATCAAGCCATGAATAGGGCCGCATCAACATCCTTGCCAAACATCATCCTGATCGGGCTGATGGGATGCGGCAAAACTACCATCGGAAAGGAACTGCACCGGGAAACGAACCTTGGTTTTACGGATACGGACCAGTTAATCGAACGCCAGACGGGAATGCACATTCCGCAGATTTTCAAAATTCATGGGGAATCACATTTTCGAGACCTGGAAACCGGAATCCTGCAACAGCTTCAGACGGCCGCCGCACAAAGCCGCATTATTTCCACAGGAGGAGGCATCATTATCAGACCGGAAAACCGGCTGCTACTGAAAAAACTGGGCTTCGTCGTCTGGCTCCATACAGACGTAAACATCCTGTACCAGCGTATTTCCAGATGCACCAACCGCCCCCTGCTCCAACAACCCAATCCCAAGGCCGTGCTGGAACATCTCATGAATGAACGGCATGATTTTTACCAGGAAACGGCGCACTTGACCATTGATACGGCCAATCTCCACATCCATGAAATCGCATTCGGCATTCTGGAATCCGCCAGAGTATTCCGGTCCCGACGGCAATAATGCCGACCCGTTTTTCCGTGAGCGGGAAATTTTCTCTTTCTGATTCATCCTAACGCAAGCGCTTCCGGGGAAGCCCTTTTTCCCGCTCCACGCACAAGAAACAACAAAAGGCGATCCCCATTAAAGGAACGCCTTCAGGAAAATAATAATGCACCGGAAAAGGCTTAAGCCTTACGGGCCTTACGGATCATTGAATTCACCGTTTCAGAGGGCTGTGCTCCGTTGGCAAGCCATTTGTCAACCTTTTCCAGATTGATGGTATAGTTGACGCCTTCCTTCATGGGGTCATAGGAGCCCACTTGCTCAATGTAACGGCCGTCACGACGCGCGCGGCTGTCGACAACGACGATTTTGTAGTAAGGACGGTCCTTGGAACCCTGACGGTTGAGTCTGATTGCTACTGCCATATCAATTATAAATAAAAGGTGTTAATGGAAAACTTGCGCGCCTTGCCACTCACATGCGTGCGCGTTCGGCTTTCCACAGCGGGTGCAGATGTATGCGATATAATGGAGTCATTGTCAATACCAGAGTTATTTTTACAGGAAAAAAGCCTCTCCTCCATTTCTGCATCAGGAAAAATTTTCCACCGCCATGCGGCCAAAAGAATACAGCATGCTGAATCCGAACCCCGCCAGCACAAGGGACAATATTCCATCCAGTATTCCGGCATACCGTCCGTAAAAGGAACGAATGGGCTGCCACCGGAAAACAAGAGCCCACAAAATCCAGCCCGCCGTTCCCGTCGCCACGATTAAAAAACAGATAAAAAGAGCATCGGAAGGATCATGATTTTTTTCCAACAGCGGAGCGGAAAGAGCCACAAAGAAAAACGTGGCCTTGGGATTCATCAGGTTAGTCACCAGAGCATCACGGTAAATACAGGAAGCCGGGGAAATATCCCCGCACCCGGCAAGGAAAGCATTCCTCCCCCTCGGCCATATTTTCTATGCCAAATACAGCATCCAGCAGGAAGCGACGCAAAACAGCCCCACCCCCAGGAAACTGTGAAAAACGGATGCTCCTACTGTACAAGCCAGTGCAGCATGGGCAACTATTCCGGTACCAATGCCCAAAGCAGCCATCACTCCCGCGCCAAAGCCGTAAGCCAGCGTGCTCCGGGTAACAAAAGCCTGGTCGGGCCCCGGAGATGCCTGGGAAAGAAGCAGAATACCTGCGAACATAAGTTCTTCCTTCATGAAACAAAAAAACCCTTATGCCCTGGGATGCGCCTGTCTGTAAACTTCCGCCATTCTGGCACGCGTCACATGCGTGTAAATCTGGGTAGTGGATAAGGAAGCATGGCCCAGCAGTTCCTGGACGGAACGGAGATCCGCCCCTGCCTCCAGAATGTGCGTGGCGAATGTATGCCTGATCTTATGGGGAGAAATGGTAAAAGGAATGGAAGACAGCTTCACATATTTGTTCAGCATCATCTGCACGGAGCGAGCGCTTAACCGGGTTCCTATACGGGAGACAAACAAGGGGGAATTCTTCGGCAGACAGGCCATGGAAACATAAGTTTCCAGAGCAGCCAGAGCAGGAGTTCCCACAGGCAGGATGCGCTCCTTGCGCCCCTTCCCCATTACCTTCACGCCCCGGAAACGGTGGTCCACACTGCCGACATCCAGCCCTACTAATTCACTCAGGCGCATCCCGCAGGAATAAAAAAGTTCCAATATGGCGGCATCACGGTAGGGAAGCCATGCGGGAGCATTGGCGGGAACGGCCGTCTTGTAGGGAAGCTCCAACAATTCCAACATCTGGTTGAGTGTCAGGAAAACGGGAAGCGTTTTTTTCCTTCTGGGAAGGGAAACGCCCGTCATCGGATTCGTCTCCAGCCCGTGCCTCCGCATCATGAAACGGTAAAAACTGCGCAAGGCGGCAAACCTCAGCCGGATGGAAGACGTGGCGGCTTCATCCTTCAGCTCCTGGAAAAGCCAGTCCCTCATCTGGTCCGGCGTACAATTCTCCCACCCTGGGAATGAATCAGCCGCCCAGGCCCTGAACTGGCGCAAGGCGCGGGCGTACACCTCCACCGTATGAGGAGAAGCCTGCTTTTCCACCTCCAGATATTGAAGAAAGTCCTGTTCCGGTTCCAGAGGAATCCTCATCATGAAGAATAAATTACTCCGTACCTTTATCCTTGTCATCCCCGGCATCCACCGGCGACTCCTTCAGCAGCACTTCACTAATATTGGCCCGGATGAACAAATCAATATCGTCCGGTTCTTCCATGGCATACAAAGGGCTGTCTTTATGGCTGTCCGCCAGAGCCTGCTCTCTCTCCACCGGGCTGAGCACACCGTCCTGGTCCAAATCGTAAAGCTCCATCATTTCCTTCATTTTGGCCTGGTACAGAGCCGCGGCATCTTTCATGACAACGGCATGTTCCTCCGGATCAATGCGGCCGTTCCCGTTGGCATCATAATTCTGCAGCAACATGTTACGAGTCAGCAGAAACAATCCGGGAGCAACCATGAAGCGCTTCCGTCCCACCGTGCGAATTTCCACCATGGGCATTTCCACCCCCTCTGCCGGAGGGGGGAGCGGAGGAATTTCCTTCCTCTCGGCGGGAGGGTAAAACGGAATTCCGTCTCTCTTGTCCGGCCCGGCATCCGGCCTGCGCACCCCGCGCCGCTTCTCTACATGTTCCCGGAAAGCCCTGCACTCTTCCGGGGAAAGCCTTCCGTCCCCATCCTTATCAAACTTCCTCAGGAAGGCTTTTCTGGCCTCCCTCCGCGCAGAGCGGGCATCCTCCACCAACCGGGCCTTGTCCTGTTCGGACAAAATTCCCGTACTCGTGCTGTCATAGCGGTCCAAAACCATTTGGCGGATGAGCAAAGTCACCTGAAGGCATTCCAGTCCGGGCCTGGGGACAGTTTCCATTTTCCCGCGGTCACCGGAAGCCACGGATTGCCCTGCCGCAAACGGGAACAGACCGAACGCCAGCGCTGCGGAACATGACAAGATAAACATGTGGAGCAATCTCATAACCACTTTTACTAACCCCGCCGGAAAAAGACGGTTTCAAAAATAAACATCCGCCCCTGCCGGCGGGCGACACGGGCGGATGCAGGAAACGTACGGAAAGCGGAAAAACTTACTTCTCCACTTGAACGATCGCGTTCTTTTCCAATTCAATCACCACGCCTTCCGCAATCTTGAGAGAAACGGTGCGCTCATTCACCTTCTCCACAAAACCGTGCAGCCCTGCGTTTGTAATCACCTTGTCCCCGCGCTGCAGGGCTGCGATGCGCGCCTGCTGCTCCTTCTGCGCCTTCCTCTGGGGACGGATCAGCATCACCCAGAACAGGACGATGATAATCACAAACATGAACATGGGGCTGGCGAGAATCTGCTGAAACATATTTGCGGGTTCCTGCCCGGCGGCGCCCGCCGCATCCTGAGCCTGTGCTAACATAAAGATATTCATAAAATGTCGTTTGCTTTATACCGCGCGATAAACGAATCCTTGAAGGGACCGAACGTGCCGGCGGCTATGGCCTCGCGCGCCTGGGCCATCAGCCGGAGATAGAATTCCAGATTCTGAAAAGAAAGCAATCTTAAAGCGAGTATTTCACCGGCTTTAAACAAATGCCGCACGTAAGCGCGGGAAAATTGCGTGACATGCGGATGTCCCTCCGGGTCAATTGGGCGGGAATCCGTCGCCCAGCGCTGATTCTTGATATGCATGGGGCCGTCCGGAGTCAGCGCCACGCCGTGGCGAGCCAGGCGGGTAGGCATTACGCAGTCAAACATATCCACGCCGCGGGCAACCATTTCCAGCAATTGGGGGGGGGTGCCCAGCCCCATGGCGTACCGGGGCTTCTCCTCCGGCAGCCAGGGAGCGGAATGATCAATGGCGCGGAGCATTTCATCCTCCGGCTCTCCCACGGAAACGCCGCCGATGGCGTACCCGTCAAAATCCATGGCGGCCAGTTCTTCCGCGCACTTCTTTCTTAAATCCGCATACACGGAACCCTGCACAATACCGAAATGGTGCTGACGCCCTTCCCCGGAACGGGGGCGATGTTCCTGCACCCACGCCTTGCAGCGGCGGGCCCAACGAAGCGTGTACCCCAGGGAGGCTTCCGCGTACTTCCTGTCGCAGGGATAAGGGGGGCACTCGTCAAATAGCATGGCGATATCACTGCCCAGGTCCGCCTGGATCTCCATGGACCGCTCCGGGCTCAGCATCATGTACGCCCCGTCCAAATGGTTCTGGAAACGCACCCCTTCTTCCGTAATTTTACGGAGCTTGGCAAGAGACCAGACCTGGAACCCGCCGGAATCCGTCAAAATAGGGCGGTTCCAGGAGGAAAATTTGTGTAATCCGCCCATTTGCCTAATTAAAGCGGAACCGGGGCGCAGGGACAAATGATAGGTATTTCCCAGAATAATCTCAGCTCCCAGCATCTCCAAATCCTGCGGATGCATGGTTTTCACGGAACCCTGCGTTCCCACCGGCATGAAAATGGGGGTGGGAACCCGTCCATGCGGCAACTCAAGCGACCCCAGGCGCGCAGCCGTGGAGGAATCTTTCTGATGAAGTATAAAAGGCATCGGAATCAGACTTTCTGCAATTTGATAAAGCGGGCGCGGTAAATCGGCTTTCTCATGGCCTCCCATTGAAGCTGGAAATCCGTACGGGGATAAAAAAATTCGTCCTCATCCCAACTGGCACGGCTAAACAGACCGCTGCGCGCCACATGGTCCAGCACCCACAGAAAATATCCTTCATGATCCGTCTTGAACAGGAACTCCCCGCCATCGGACAGGGAACGGTGAAGCACGGGAAGAAAATCCTCCTGCACCAGCCGGTTCTTATGATGCCTCTCCTTGGGCCAAGGATCCGGACATAAATAATGCAGCCGGGAAATGCAGCCGGGCTGCATCATCCATTCCAGAAAGTAACGGCTTTCCACGCGAAACACCTTCACGTTATCCAACCCGCGGACGGCCGCCCGGGAACAAACCCCCCGTACGCGGCCCAAAAGCCGTTCTATTCCCAGAAAACGGCGCTCCGGATAATGGGCCGCCATCTGAAGCAGGAATCCTCCATCCCCACACCCCAAATCAACCTCAAACGGACCATCCGCGCCAAAAATATCAGAAGGCGCCAGCACCTTGAAAAAATCGTCTGGAATAAAGGCCGGATTTATCATGGGAATCAACGTGCGGATAAGATGCGTTACAAAACGGACTCTGTCAAACGAGAAGACCCTCTCCCCGCAAGCATGGCGGGAAGAGGCCCGGAAAAACGGAAAAAATAAGCCAGAACGGCCCGGAACCGTCAGCTCCGGCAATAAAGGCGATTATAAATTTTACGGTCAAAACGGTAATAGCGCGCGGCGCGGTGGGGAACCCCCTCCTCCTTCTCATCCAGCGGCACAATGTAGGGGCGGGAAGCGATCTTTTTGTGGAAATTACGCACATCCATGGGCTTGCCGTGAATCTCCTCATTCAGCCGCCGGAGCTGAAGAGCCGTAAACTTGGCAGGCAGCATGTCATAAATCAGCGCAGGCTCCTTCTTCACGGAAGAACGCACTCTCTCCAGCGCCAGGTCAATAATATCCCGGTGATCAAACGCCAGTTCCGGCAAATCATCTACAGGAACCCAGCGGGTCTTGTGGCTTTCCATCAGTTTGCGCAGCTTGGTGGAAATCCTGAGCATGGCCATGTAGGCCACCGTCACCAGGCGTCCTATCTTCTGGCCGGAAACAGCCTCCACCCATGCCCTGTCCTCCGGATTCTTGATGCGCGATGGCGCACCGAAGGTATGGAACTGTTCCAAATGGGGGGAAGACATGCCGGTCATGTCAAACAAAACGCGGCGGGCAGCAGCATCCAGTTCTTCCTCCTCATAAATCAAATCGCCGGGCAATTTGGAAATGGTGCCGGTATGGCCGGGTTCAAATTGCGTCTTCTCAACCAGAAGAACTTTCAAACCTTCTTCATCGAACCCGATCAACACACAATCCACTGAGAGATGCGGATAAAATGCCTGCCTGCTCATTATGTTATCTATTATTGTAGTAAGTTCCCAGAATCGCACCAACGCTACGCAAGCGAACCAGCCAAGTCAACCAAAATCAAAATAGAAACGGCAATGAAAAGCCGGCCCGCTTGGCCCCGGGAAACATCACGCCACTTCCGGAAGACTGCTTTTCACGGGCGGAAAAACGCGCCCGCGTCTTGCATTTCATCATCTCCCCGTCCATATAATAAAATCATGCAGACAGGTATCCTCAGGGGAATGTCCGTGCTGGCCGGGCTGCTATGGCTGGCATCCTGCTCGTCCTCTCCCAAAAGCCGGGATTATCCGGGCTACATGACCCGCCCCTATACCATCCGGGGGCACCGCTACCATCCCATGAACGTGGAACAGGCGCTGGCGTATGAACAAACGGGAATTGCCTCCCATTACAATGAATGCGCCCTTTGGGGGCTCGTCAGCGGAAAAACGGCGATCGGAGAAAACGTGCGCCCCTGGCACCTGCACGCAGCGCATCCCACCCTTCCCCTCCCGTGCGAAGTGCTCGTTCAATCCCTTCGAACAGGCAAAACCGTAAAAGTCCGCGTAAACGACCGGGGCCCCTTCATCAAAAACAGAATCATAGATCTTAGTGAAGAAGCCGCAGAACGGCTGGACATGAAGCACCATGGGCTGGACAAAGTCAGAATCACCGTCCTTTCCGTAGGAGACGGGAAATGGAAAAAAGAAGCGCCCCCTTGCGCCACTCCGGCCTGATTCCCTACTTCAACACATTCCGTGTGGTCTTAAAATGCATCTTGGCCACCTTGGGCAGCATTTCTTCCCCATGCAGGGCCACCAGCTGGCGCGCAGCTTTCACCACTTGGCCGGAAGCTCCCAGCGGCAACTTCATGCCGGCGCCCTCTCCCGCCGCATCCATCCAGTTCACAAAACGTTCGCGCGCCAGAATAGATGCCGCAGCCACAGCAATATCACTCTCCGCCCGGACACGCTGTTCCAGCCGGACACACACCTTTTTGGCGGCAAGCGCCCTCTTCAGAACAAACGGATTGGCGAACTGGTCGCTCAATGCCATGGGACAATCCGGCACCTTGGCCGCCAGCCCCTCAATCACCGTAGCATGCCCCCAGGCGAGAAAACGGTTCAAATTCCCGAACTCCGGATAAAGCTGGTTATACCGTTCCGGGCCAATGCTTACCAGATGAAACCGGATGCCCGGCACCCTGCGGATCCCCTCCGCCAGGCAACGGATTCTGGATGAAGACCCTACCAGCTTGCTGTCACAAACGCCCAGCTTGCGCAATGCGGCGCCGATGCCCCCGTCCACATAAACGCCGGCCACCACCAGCGGGCCGAAGTAATCTCCCTTTCCGCTCTCGTCAATCCCGAAGTGGGGAACAAAACCGCATCCTTTTTCCATCTCTTCCGGCTGGGCCAAAACTCCGGTCACCTGCGGTTCCAGCGTAAACTCTATAAAATCATCCGTTCCCTTTCCCTGCAGAAGAAGCTTGTTCTTCTTCTCGTAAACCGTCGCCAGCAGGGAAGGCCCGGCAAATGAAAAACGCGCATAGGGAATCTCTCTTCTTTCAAACCCCTTTTCCTCAAGAATGGACTCAAGCCTTCCGGCCTGGGCGTCAGTCAGCATGGTTGTAAACGTGGTTCGCATATATCCTTCCCGGAGCCGGAACACTCCGGGGCAAGCAATGGAAGCATCCCAACCATTCCGGTCAAGCAAAATTCCCGCATCACGCGGTTGAGGACGTAAAAATCAAGCATGCCACGGATTATGTGATTTTTTAGGAGACAAATCATGCACGCTGAACTATAAAACTCATACATTCATATCATTCTGCACTCCATATGGCTAAAACATTAACAAAACGAGACCTCGTTAACAAAATCAGCGCCGAAACCAACTTCACTCAGATTGAAGTGTTCGACATCGTACAGCGTGCCGTGGACATTATCTCCAGCACCCTTGCTGAAGGCGACCGTGTGGTGATTCGCAATTTCGGAACCTTCCAGGTGAAGGAAGTGAAGCCCAAAGTAGGCCGCAACCCCAAAAATCCCGACCAGGATGTGCCGATTCCGGCCCGCTCCGTTGTCAAATTCAAGGTTGGCAAGGAATTGAAGGATCAGGTCGCCAAGCTGACCGCCTCCAAGTAATCCCCACAGGGATCAGACAGATTACTCCGGGCGCCTCCATCAAACAATGGAGGCGCCTTTTTGTTTGCAATTTGCGCGGCATTCGGGAATATAAGGGAACGTGAGCATGTTCCGGATACAGCACCTTCTTCTGATCACCGTAGCAGCACTTTGCTCCTGTGCTACAGAACGCACGGTAGCTACAAACTTTCAGCCCCGGCAACGCCCTGATTCGGAAAAAACGGACGCAGAGCTGATGGATGCCCTGGAAGCGAAATTCGCCGGCGGCTTCGGCCAGCAGACGGACAAGGAAGGAAACACCAGGATGGTGTCCCAAAAACGGAGTTCCTTTGAAGGGCTCCGGTACAGCGGCAACACGTCTCAAATCGAAAAAAAGGCTTTTGAAACCGCATCCTTTGAAAAAAAGAAATTTGACGGTGCCTCCACCCGGTTTGAAACGAAGAAATGGGACGGCATCAAATCCTTCACGGATGATAAACTGGAAACACCGGACTTCATCGCCCGCGCCAGGGGAGTAAATACCCACTCCTGGCAGGATGCCTCCAAACAATACGCCACGCAGCAATCCGACTTTCATGGACGCTCCTGGAAAGATGCGGACAAGCGCCTCGGCCACACTGTCAACCGGGACATTGAAGCCAAGAGACAAAGCTTTGGACAGCCAACTATCATGAGTGCGCGGCAGGCCCAGGCGCATACTATTCAGGAAACGCGGGAAATGATGGGACGCACGGACTGATGCGCCGATGTTTCGGACGTGATCCCATGCCACATTTCAGATTCGACATTGTTTTCAGCCGCCATCTATAATTCTGCCCGTGAGTGCCAAAGACGTTCCTCCTTCCATCACCCTGCCTACCAGCGACTACTATACCATTGTCAAAATGAGCAATCATGCCGTCGTGGGAGTATTCCGCCAGCATGTCTTTGCGCGCCGCAGCACGCGCCGTTATGCGCCCCCCATCCCTGAAGAACACGACTCCTATTGCGTTAAAAGAACTCCGGAGCGTGTCATGGTCCAAATCTTTCATGACGGCAACGAAGTTTACCGTTGCATTTTTGTGCCGCCTGCCGATTATTGACGGCAGGACAACCATGAAAGCTCCTTTTTTCAGTCCGGCCTTCTGCCTCATTACAAGCCTGATTACAGCCTGCTCTTCTCCCTCCGGCCCCAATGCGTGGACGCCGGTCACTTCCGGTCCTCCGCGTGCGCCCATCCCCCAGAACGAAGTTCTGGTCATTGACGAATACCCCATGGGGGAATACACCAACGTGGGGCATTTTAACGGGCCGGAAGGGCGCATTGTCCATGTCTCTATGGAAGACAAGGAACTAATCGACTACTTCACCAAGGAAGCTGCGGCCATGGGGGGCAATACCGTCGTCATCAGGGAACCGCGCATCCGCTACCGTTCCGGCGAAGGCAAGAGCAGCCGGGTGGACGTCATCTATGTTCGGGAAGAAATGGGAACACACGGTGCGGAAGACCTGGGCATGGACTCGCTCCCCATTGATGAAGAATCTCTGCGGATTTATTAGAGCCGCCGGAAACGTCCCAGGTGCCATTTCCTGCCCGGAGTTTTTTCAGCTCTTTTTATTGGCCGCACCGCAATGTGGGCACTCCGCACGGGAATTCCCCTTCTCCATATAAAACCGGAATCCGCATATCCGGCACTGGAACTTGCGCCTCCGATCCAGGAAAGATCGTATCCATCCCACAGCCAGGCAAACAGACACCACAGCGCAAAAACCGCCGGCGCCCAGTAAAAACAGGCGCATCAAAAAATCTTGGAGGGTCATATTCACGGCTCTTCCTCCTTCCATTCGATGGACATGGTGCCGCTCCGCGGCTCCCGGGACGGAACCCAGCGCAAAGACCGGGCGAACCTCATTGCGGACTCATCCGCTCCATTACTTCCGGAAGACTCCAGTAACAAAACTTGAGAAGGAACGCCCCATACATCCACCACCACAAAAAAATCACTCCTCAGCCCCGTGTGATCTTCACTTCTGGAAAAACCGGACAGGGAGCCGGCTGTAACAATCCGTCCATCCAGCCCCGGGGAACAAAAAGACAAATAGGGAATGCATGTTCCGGAAATCTCCAAGGAAGGATTCATCATGGCGCGTATATGAAAATCCGGATGCTGCCACATACGCCAGACCTGATCCGCCACAGTGGGCACGGACACGGGGGGGAGAGGGGCCAGAGGCGTATCTGCGGAACGCGGAGAAGGCAAAGTCACACCCATTTCCCCGGTCGGGCCGGCCGTCACCGGATCAGCCCAAACGGGGCCTCTCACAGGCAGAGGAGTATTGCGCAGCACATACTGATGCAGGCGCGGATTATCTGCAGGCAGCAGCACCACGGCACCCGGCTGATCTCCCCTGCTGCGGATTTCCGGCACCTCCACATGGACAAAAAGGCCGGCGGCAAAAGCGCAAACGCCAAAAAAAAGCATCCACAGAAAAATACGCCAGCGCAACAGGCCGGTTTCCCTCCAGTCAAACGTCAATCCCAAATGAAGGTCGAAAATTTTATCCCGGCTCTTTTTATTCAGCTTCATGAGGTAACAAGGGAAAAAATCAATCCGCGGGCTCGGCGGCAATATAACACGTCATCCCCTTGGCAAGCACCATATCCACCAGCTGCTGTTCCAGGGCCCGTGAAACGGAATCATCCAAACGCAGGGCAATCCCCATACGGCTCCCATTCTCCCCATGCTCCCGGGAAATCCGGTCCAATTCTGAGGAAACGCCGGGCAGCCCGCCTTCAATCAGGCGGTTTCCGATATAAAAAGCGGGCTGGTCGCCAGCCGTAACTGAAATAAACTCAACATCCCCCACAATATTCATCAGAAAATGGGAAGAAGGAGCCTTTACCTCATACCCGTACGCCATTCCCACACGGGAAGTCATGATCGTCAGCACGCAGACAAGAACAACCAAATCCAGCAGGACGACCACCTGAATGAAAAACGCCCCGGCGGGCAATGTTGAACGGGTCTTGATCTGCATGCCTTTCCTCCTTCCCTGTTGCACTCACACGCCCCGGCCGTTCATGCTCTCTCCGGCCTCGCGCCTCTGCCGGGCATCACACACCAGGCAAACGGCCTCCGTGCCGGCCCGTTCCAGGGAATGTACAATCTGGCGGGAGCGGGAGGCCAGGTAGGAATAAAACAAATAAGCGGGAATAGCAATGCTCAGCCCCAGGGCGGAACTAAGCAGGGCCTGGTAAACGGCATCCGACATGGCAAGAGAGGGAGCCTTCCCTTCCAGAACCCCCGGCTGGGAATAAAATCCCACCAGCCCCTGGATCGTCCCCAGCACGCCGACTAGCGGGCTCACCGTAGCCACTACCAGCAATCCGCGGATATTCTTTTCAATCTGAAACACTTCCATCTGAACGGAATCCTCTGCCACAGTCCGTAGTTCTTCACGCCTCAATCCGGCATGCGCCAGCACGGAAGAAACCACGCGGGCCGCAGGTCCCGGTAAAATGGAAGCCTCATGCCGGGCTTCATCCGTCTTTCCGGCATTTACCAGCTTGGAAATACCTCTTAAAAAATCTCCAGTATTAATTTGAATCCTGTGAAAATACAAAATCCGCTCCGCGACAACCGCCAGCGCATAAACGGCCAGAACGCTCAAAACCCAGAACAACGGACCTATCTTGATGATCAATTCATTCATAACCCTCTTTCTCGCGTTAGATCATGCACACTTCCCATGTAAATTCAACTCAAACCTATGTGGCCCGGCAGCCGAGCTTCTGCAGCAGCCGCGTTCCCGCCCATAATAAGACGGAACCAAGCCACAGCAAGGAACCGAAACTCAGGAGCCATACCGCATCAAACAGGCACATGCCGGAAAGCAGCACCGTCACAGCCCTTTGAACCCGGGGCCTGCCCGCCTCACGCCGTGCTACGGCGGAAATCACGCAGGTAAACAAAAACAGGCCGAAAGCATACCACAGCAAGGCCGGAGGAGGAACGGACTCTCCACCCGAACGGGCAAATGCCAGGCCGGCGGCCAGCACCCACACCCCGCGGCACAACCCCATCAAAACAATGGAGCCGCTCCACAGTTTATGGAACACATTATACAGGGAAATCACAATCAGCAGCAAAGCCCCCACGGCAAATTCCCCGCCCAGCGCCATGTTCAGCACCAGGCCGGACAACCCGGCCGCCAAAGACAACAGCCTCAGTACGGAAACGCTCACCGCGCCGCACGGCACGGGGCGGTCCGGATAACGGGCGGCATCCCACCTGGCGTCCACACGGTCATTCTCCCACATGCCATACAAATAAAAGCACAGCCCCATCAGCACTACGCCCCCATACAGGGCGGGAGGCGGCAGCTCCGCCCCACGGACGGAAGCCCACGCCGCCGCCGCGTTGGTAAACAGCGTGGGAATATTGGCCGGACGGGAGGAACGGAGCACTCCTCTCAATAAACGGCAATCATGCATCGCCGCATACTGTACAGGGAAAAACGGCGATGACCAAGCACATCCACAGTCAGCAAAAGTGCAGGAACCGGCATCCCGCCCATGCCGGGCAGCATCCATACATACCCAGAAATAGATTGTCTTTGCAGGGCTGTCCCCTATCATGCCGGAGGCATTAAAAATACTCTTCTCTCCCCCCATGAATATCAGGACCCACATCCAGGCGCTTCTCATCTGTACCATGCCCCTGTCCGCACAGGGGCAAAGCATCGTGGATTCACGGGCCTCCCTTCCACGAGCCGTCCAGCTTCACGGGGATGAAGGCAGGGAAACGGTGCGGCCAGACGAATCCAAGCGCATCTCTCCGAAAGAAGCGCCGGCATCCCGTGTTCAGCCCCAGCGGATCGTCAACCGGATTGCCGCCACAGTCAACGGCCGTCCCATCACGGCCAATGAGGTCAGCGTGCGTCTCATGCCCATCGGAGCACAGCTCGCGGCCCAGTATCCCAAACAGGGGCCCGAATTCTACAAGCAACTGGCCCTGGCGAAAAAAAACATCATTGAAGACCTGGTGGAGCGAGAACTGCTCCGCAATGAATTTGAAGGCATGGGCGGCGTCATTAGGGACTCTCTCATTGACCAGGAAGTCAACCGCACCATCCTGACCACCTTTAACGGAGATCGTTCCGCCTTCCTGAAAAACCTGAGCCTCTCCGGCATGACCATCCGCGCTTTCCGGGAAATGACGAAAAAACAGCTTCAGGTTCAAATCATGCGGGCTTCCAAATACGACCAGGAAATACCGCCTACTCCGGAGGAAATACAGCAGGAATACGAATCTACCAAAGAACAATACCGGGACCTGACCAAAGACAAAATCAAATTCAAGAAAATCTTCATTCCCATGCTGGGGGATGACTCCGCCTCCACGCCGGAAGTACAGCTGAACCTGGCGGAACTCATCGCCAAGGAAATCAAATCCAAAAACGCCACCTTTGAGGAAATGGCCAAACGCTACTCCAAGGATCTATATGCGGAAAAAGGCGGTGACTGGCCCGTTACGGAACGCTCCACGCTCTCCCCGGAATCCGCCGCCATCATCTTTGGCGCACAGCCCGGCGAAATCATCGGACCGTTGGTGGACTCCACCGGCTTCACCATCGTATTGGTGGAGAAAAAGGAACTGGCGCCGCCGCCCCCCCTCTCCGCCATCAAGGAGCAGATTGACATCATGGCGCGCAACAAGCGCAGCAATGAACGTTATAAAAAATGGGTGGAACGCCTCCGGAAAAAAGCCATCGTCAAAATATACATCTGATTCTTCTCCTTTCCCCATTGCCGGACCGGCCCATTCAACAAGGCCGGTCCGGCGTTCTCTCTTTCATTTCCCCTGTTTTTCTTTCCGCCAACCGTTCCGTCCGCTCTCCTTCTCCTGCCGGGGGCATCTTCCTCTCGCCCATATCTCTGGAAGACGCCTTCATACATAACTGGACGGCGGCCGCAAGTCATCCCGCCTGACGCGTGGAACCCTGCTGACGTAATCCGGGCAGAAACCGTATCCTGCTGAATAAAAATCTTGCAAGATGGCAGATTTCCAGTCGTAATATCACAGATATGTTCACCAATATTACACGCACGACCCTCTGCATTACTGCGTTCAGCATCGCCAGCCTCATGGCGGCGCCTCTGAATGCAACCAAAACGGAGAGCCTGGATTGGAACTGGAAATTCGCCCGTTTCGGGAAAATGCCGGATGGCAGTACGCAACCGGAACCGGGAAAAGCCATGGGATTCGCCACTGCCACCAGTGAAGAATCCGGCAATCCGGCGGACAATGCCGTGGACGGGGACAAGTCCACCCGCTGGTGTGCCGCCAGTGGCAAAAGCGGAGAAAAAATCACCGTGGACATGGGACGCCCCGTAGATGTAAAAACCGTTAACATCCTGTGGGAAAAACAAAGCAACCATCTTTTCAAGCTGGAAGGCTCCGGTGACGGAAAACGCTGGGCAACTATTGAAGACAAAACTTCCGGGCAAAACGACTCCAAGGAAGACACGGTAGAAAACAAAACCGGCAAACCGCGATACTTCCGCATCACCGTCACGGGCAACAACCAGAGCAACTGGGCCAGCATCCGTGAAATCACCTTTAAAAACGACAAGGGGGAAATTATCCGCCCTCAGGCCGCCGCCGGAACCAGTAAGGCGGACAATCCCTCCAGCCCCTCTTTCAACGACAAAAACTGGCGTTCCTTGAACCTGCCGCACGACTGGGGCGTGGAAGGACCCTTCCGGATGGAAATTGAAAACAGAACCGGAAAACTCCCCTGGGTCGGCATTGGCTGGTACCGCAAAACGCTGGAAATCCCGGCGGACGCCAAGGGCAACCAATTCTATCTGGACTTTGACGGCGTTATGTCCCGCCCCAAAATTTATGTGAACGGACACCTGGCCGGCGAATGGAAATACGGTTACAGCTCCTTCCGCGTGGACATCACGCCCTTCCTGAAATTCGGGCAGCAAAATACCATTGCCGTCAGAGTGGACAATCCCCCCAGCACCTCCCGATGGTATCCGGGCGGCGGCATCTACCGCCATGTGTGGCTCACGGAATCCAACCCTGTGCACATCGAACACTGGGGCGTTTTCGTCAAAACTCCGGAAATCACCAAATCCGCCGCCAAGGTAGAAGTGGACACCACGGTGAAAAACACCACGGACAAAGCCGTCATCCCCACTGTTACTGAAGAAATCCTGGACGGAGGTAAAATCGTAGCCTCCACAACCACCAAAGGGGAAGAAATTCCCGCCGGGGAAAAGGGCAAAATCACCAGTACGCTGACGCTCAAAAACCCCACTCTGTGGACGCTAAACGCTCCCCATCTGTATAAGATGAAAACCACGGTCAGGATGGGAGACAAAGTCATAGACCAAAAATTCACCAACTTCGGCGTAAGAACCGTTGAATGGAAACCCACGGGATTCTACCTTAACGGGGAGCGCGTGCAGCTCAAGGGCGTTTGCCAGCACCATGACCTGGGACCGCTCGGCTCCGCCGCCCACACGCGAGGCTATGAACGCCAGATTGAAATCCTGAAGGAATTCGGCGTCAACTCCATCCGCACGTCCCACAACCCGCCTGCGCCGGAAGTGCTGGACCTGTGCGATAAAATGGGCATCCTGGTCATTGACGAACTTTTCGACGTATGGCAATGCTCCAAAGAAGGCGTCAACAACGAATCCTTTAACGAATGGCATGAACGGGACGTGGTTAACCTCTGCCACCGGGACCGAAACCACCCCTGTGTCATTGCATGGAGTTCGGGAAATGAAGTTCCGGAACAGGGAATGAAAAATCTGCACCATATCTCCCAAACCCTGACGGATCTTTTCCACCGGGAAGACCCCACGCGTAAAGTGACTTCCGGCTGCAACAACGCCAATGCCGCACGCAACGGCTTTGGGGACACCCTGGATGTTTACGGCTATAACTACAAGCCCTGGGCCTACAAGGACTTCGCCAAGGACCGCCCCCACCAGCCGTTCTATGGTGCGGAAACCGCCTCCTGTGTCAGCTCCCGCGGAGAATACTTCTTCCCCGTGGACTGGAACAAAGGCAAGGGATTCTACCTCTACCAGGTCAGTTCCTATGACCTGTACGCCCCCGGCTGGGCCAACCGTCCGGATGTGGAATTCGCCGCTCAGGAAGACAATCCCAACAGCGCGGGAGAATATGTATGGACGGGCTTTGACTACATTGGGGAACCCACCCCGTACAATCTGGACGCCACCAACGCCCTGAACGTGCCGGAAGGGCCGGAACGCGAAAAGCTGATGGCGGAACTCAAAAAACTGGGAGACCGCGCCCCCTCCCGCAGCTCCTACTTCGGCATCGTGGACCTGTGCGGCTTCAAAAAGGACCGCTTCTACATCTACCAGGCCCACTGGAGGCCGGATCTCAAGATGGCGCACATCCTGCCGCACTGGAACTGGCCGGAACGCAAGGGGCAGGTAACGCCCGTGCATGTCTACACCAGCGGGGATGAAGCGGAACTCTTCCTGAATGGGAAATCCCAGGGCGTCCGCAAAAAGGGCACCGGGGAAAAGGACCGCTACCGCCTCGTGTGGGAAGACGTTAAATACACGCCCGGCACCCTCAAAGTAGTCGCCAAAAAGGACGGTAAAATCTGGGCTACGGACACGGTAACCACTACCGGAAAACCTGCGGCGCTCACCCTCAAGCCGGACCGCAATGAAATCAAGGGAGACGGCTATGACCTGTCTTATGTCACCGTAGCCGTCCGCGACGCCCAGGGCCGTATGGTGCCCCGAAGCAAAAACCAGCTCACCTTCAAGGTAAGCGGCCCCGCGGACATCGCCGGCATCTGCAACGGTGATCCCACGGACTTCACCACCATGGCGAATCCGGAAAACAAGAAAATCATGAAAATCAAGGCCTTCAATGGTCTTGCCCAGGTCATTCTGCGCTCCCGCAAGGGAGAATCCGGAAAAGTGACGCTCCAAGTCATCTCCAACGGACTCAAGCCGGCTCAGACAACTGTGACGGTCAAATAAAAAAACAGGAAAAACTCCGTTCCAGCCGCCGGGCTCCATCAGGAACCCGGCGGCTTTTTCATCACATTATTCCGGGGAAAAAGAGCCATCTTTCCACCCTCTCCCGGACAGGTAGGGATTGAAAGAAAAAAACTTTATGCTACCCTTTTGCCCATGTCTGATCTGCCCAAAGCATACGATCCCTCCCTGGTGGAAGAAAAATGGCAATCCCGCTGGATTGAAGAAGGTTGTTTCAAGGCTGACCCGGCTTCTGAAAAGCCTGCCTACTCTGTCGTCATCCCTCCCCCCAACGTCACGGGAGTGCTGCATCTGGGCCATGTACTGAACAACACCATCCAGGACATCCTGGTGCGCCGCGCGCGCCAAAAAGGATATGAAGCCCTCTGGCTGCCCGGAACAGACCATGCCGGAATCGCCACGCAGGTAAGGGTGGAAAAAGACCTCAAACAGACAACGGGCCGGAGCCGCCACGATCTGGGCCGAGAAGCCTTCCTGGAAAAAGTCTGGGAATGGAAAGAAAAACACGGAGGCATCATCATCAACCAGCTCCATAAGCTGGGTTGTTCCTGCGACTGGGACCGCGAACGCTTCACGATGGATGAGGAATACACCAAAGCCGTTGGACAGGTCTTCATTGAACTCTTTAAGGAAGGACTCATCTACCGGGGCCGCCGCATGGTCAACTGGTGCCCTGTATCCCTCACGGCCCTCTCTGATGAAGAAGTCATCATGACTGAGCAGAAAAGCAAGCTCTACACCGTTCTTTACAAACTGGAAGACGGGTCCGGAGCCCTCCATGTAGCCACCACCCGCCCGGAAACCATCATGGCGGACGTGGCTGTGGCCGTCAACCCGAAGGATCCGCGGTACGCCCACCTCATCGGGAAAAACGTCATGCGCCCGCTCAATCCCACCCCTATTCCTATCATCGGAGATGAATATGTAGAAATAGAATTCGGCACGGGCGCTCTGAAAATCACTCCGGCCCATGATAAGGCCGACTTTGAAATAGGCCGGAAATTCAACCTGGAAATTATCGACATCCTTACCCCCGACGGTCATATCAACTGCCCGGAAGTGCCCGAACTCCACGGCATGGACCGCTTTGACGCACGCCGCAAATCCGTGGAAATGCTGGAAGCCTCCGGCCTCATGGTCAACGTTGAAGACTATGATAACAAAGTCGGGTTCTCCGAACGCGCCAATGTCCCGATTGAACCGCGCCTCTCCATGCAGTGGTTCCTCAAATACCCCTGCGTGAAAGAAGCCGCGGACGCCGTAGCGGGAGGGGATATCACTTTTCGCCCCACGCGCTGGGCGAAAACCTACGCCCACTGGCTGGAAAACATTCAGGACTGGTGCATCTCCCGACAGCTCTGGTGGGGCCATCGCATCCCGGTCTGGTACCGCAAAGACAAGGCGGAAGAACTCAGGAACGCCCCGGCGCTGGACGCCTCCGCACTGGAACAGGGCTTCCTCTACGTGGGAACCGAACCGCCCCAGGACCCGGACAACTGGATTCAGGACAACGACGTAATGGACACATGGTTCTCCTCCTGGCTGTGGCCTTTCTCCACCATGGATGAGGAAACCCGCGCCAAATTCTATCCCACTACGGATCTTGTCACGGGACCGGACATCATCTTCTTCTGGGTGGCGCGCATGATTATGGCCGGATACCGTTTCCAGCATGACAAACCGTTCAGCAACGTCTTTTTCACGTCTATCATCCGTGACAAAATCGGGCGTAAAATGAGCAAATCCCTGGGCAACTCCCCGGATCCTCTGGACCTGATCGCCAACTACGGAGCGGACGGCCTCCGCTTCGGACTCATGCGCATCGCCCCCACAGGAACGGACGTGCGCTTTGATGAAAACCAGATCAGCGAAGGCCGCAACTTTGCCAACAAGCTGTACAATGCCACGCGCTTCCGGCTGATGCAGGGAGATGCCAGGGGAGAAACGGCCCCTCACTACTCATCCGTACATATCTCCATTATCTCCAAGCTCAAGCAACTGCATGCAGATGTAGAAAAAGCGCTGGCGGACTACGAATTCAACGCCCTCATCCAAACCCTGTACCAATTCTTCTGGAACGAATACTGCGACCGCTTCCTGGAAGCCGTCAAGGGTGACCTGAAGGACGGGGCGGACCCAGCGGCACAGGCAGCCACGCTCACCACGATGGACACGGTGCTCAGGCACTACCTGGCCCTTCTGCATCCGGTCATGCCTCATATCACGGAAGAACTCTGGGCCTCCCTGGGCTTTGCGGAAAGCAACGGCGGCCTGCCGCTCATGCGCACTCCTCTCCCCTCTGCCGAAAACCTCCTGGCAGGACTTGATGAAAGCCGCATCACCCTGGCGAATACCCAGGCCGCAGCCCTTTATGAAACGGCCAACAAGGCCCGCAACCTGAAAGCGGAATACGACCTTTCCAACAATAAAAACGTCAGCTTCATCCTGAAAACTCCCCACGACGTACCCCAGGATATCCTCTCCCGTCTGGCCATTTTGGCGAACGCCAAATCCGTCATCCGGGACGCAGCTTACTCTTCCCCCAAGGGAACGCCTGCGGCCCTCACGCCGCTTGGGGAACTCTTCCTGCCCCTGGAAGGCCTTATTGACGTGGAAGCGGAAAAGGAACGCCTGGGCAGGGAACTGGACAAAATAGCCAGGGAAATCGCCAAATCCGCGGCCAAGCTGGGTAATGCGGGCTTTGTGGAAAGAGCTCCGGCAGAAGTCGTGAATCAGGAAAAAGCCCGTCTGGCGGACTGGGAGGCAAAACAATCCCAGTTAAAAGGGATGCTTGATTCCCTTTCCTAACCATCTATCATTCCGGGAATGAATAATATTCAAAAGTACTTTGCCGGCCGCGAGCAATTCATTGAATTGCTTGAAGCGGTGGGCATACGTACTCTTGAACAATTCGCTTCCGCGGACCCCTCCACCGTTTTGCCTGAACTTCACCAGGCAAAACGGATGCTGAAACTGCAGACGGAAATTCCTTCCGCTCCCGTTTTCAGGGAATGGGTGAATCAGGCTCTTTCCTCTCCTACTGCGCCGGAACCGGAGCTTCTTCCCATCCATGAGGGCGACGGCCTCCCCCTTGCCACTCCCGTTGACCCTCCGATTACTGATTCTTTAGAAAACAGAAGGGAACGTGGGCGTTCCCATACGGACGGACCTCCAAAACATCTCTCCGCTAAGGCCAGGCTGCAGGAAGAACACAGCTACCAGCCCGCAAAACATGTTCACACCCACAAGGAGCCGAAAACCTACCTTCGCAAAAAAGGCATCAAGCACATGACCTCCTTCCGGACATGGATGGGAGCCGTTATCGTCCTGCTCCTGTTCATCTGCATCCTCTTCTCCATTTCGGTCACCACCCTTGTGCTTCTCAATGGAGAACGAGGCTGGCCGTTAATCAGCCTCTGCTTCGGCCCCTGGATTCTGGCGCTGGTTCTCTATCTTTCCCTGGCGCTTCCCCGGAAATGCAGCGTGTGCAGGGCCCATGTCTTTTCCTTTAAAAAATACACCCGCAATAAGGCGGCCCACCACATTCCCCTGTTCGGCTACGTATTCGCCACGGCACTGCATATATTCCTCTTCCGCTGGTTCCGTTGCCCGGCCTGCGGTTCCTCCCAGCAACTGGGAAAACCCCGTACCGAACCGCACAGGCATTAACGAAGCTTAATTCCTGCGCCAGGCTTCACGGTATCCCGGCCTCCTGCCTCCTTTCTTCCCCTTACCTGGCATTCGGAAGGCGGTTCCTCCATCTGTCCGTCCCTTCCATTATCTGCCCCTATTCCCTGCACTTCAACCCCACGCTCTGACGGGACAGGAAGCCCCTGCCCGCTTCCGTATCTCATGGAACGGCTCCCGGCAACGAATCCCCCCTTCCCGGTAACTTATTCTATAAAGAGCCACCATTAGGAACCGCCTCAAAACCGGATCGGAAAAATCCGGCAAGAAGGCCGTTTCTCCGTCTCTTCCGGATAAATACGTTTCCTCCTTCCTCCGGATATCCCAGCAACTCAAACATGCGTTCAACGTCATGGAAAAGCATATCCCTGAAAACGGCAGTCCAGGAAAACAAGCGGACATTTCAACAACCGGAATTCCCCCTTCATTAACCTATTCCGGATTTGCCGGCCTCGTGCGCCAGGCAAGGGCTGCGCTCCGGCAACCTTCTCCCTATATGGGAAGCACACCGTAATGAAAACTTATCAGAAAAACGGGGACAATAAAAAACGCCATCCTCCTTTTCGGAGGATGGCGTCCAAAATCCTGAGGCGTCTCGGTTAGAGCACTTCCGGAGCAAGGGAAACAATCTTCATGAACTTCTTTTCACGGAGTTCACGAGCGACCGGCCCGAAAATACGGGTGCCGCGCGGGTTGTTGTCCTTGTCGATGATGACGACGGCATTGCCGTCAAAACGAAGCACGGAACCGTCATCACGGCGAATCGGGGCGGCAGTGCGCACTACCACGGCCTTCACCACGGTTCCTTTCTTCACGGAAGCGGTGGGAATGGATTCGCGGATATGGCAGGTAATAATATCGCCAATGTGAGCCTGACGGGTGCGCTTGCCGATAACGCCAATCATCTTGGCGGAGCGGGCGCCGGTATTGTCGGCTACCTGGACTAGGGATTCCATCTGGATCATGGTATCAAATCTCCTTTACTTAATGGTTGATTCCTGATTAATGGGTAAGCACTTCCACCAGTTCCCAGCACTTCAGCTTGGAAAGCGGGCGGGTTTCAACGATACGTACCTTATCGCCTACCTTGGCCGTGGAATTTTCGTCATGGGCATAGAACTTCTTGCTCTTCTTGACGATCTTCTTGAACTTGGGGTGCGGAACGCGGGCAACGTATTCCACAACGATGGTCTTGTCCATCTTGGTGGAAGTCACCACGCCGACGCGCGTCTTGCGAAGGCCGGGCTTCTTGGTTGTTTCGGTTTGTTCGGACATTGGATTCTAAAAGTGTTAGAATATTCTGTAATTACCGGAAATCCTCAATTAAACCTCCCCGGTTTCACCCTTAATGGTAAGGGCGCGGGCAAGGTCCTTGCGGACGGTGCGAATTCTCTGGTTGTTTTCCAGCTGGCCGGTGGCCTGCTGGAGGCGGAGATTGAAAAGTTCTTCACGAAGGCTGCGCACCAGAGCGGAAAGCTCCTTGGCGGACATAGCACGAAGTTCTTTGGCGGAGTTCTTATCGGACATGGTGATGAGTAGCTTTAGTGTTGAACGCCTTGACGATAGACGAAGCGGGTGGATACGCCCAGCTTGTTGGAAGCCAGTCGAAGGGCTTCACGCGCCTGGGATTCGGTCACGCCGCCTACTTCAAACAGAATGTTGCCGGGGCGGACAACGGCTACCCAGCCTTCCACGGCGCCCTTACCCTTACCCATACGAGTATCCGGGGGACGGGACGTAAAGGATTTCTGCGGGAAAATGCGGATGAACACCTTACCTTTACGTTTCAGGTAACGGTTGATCGCAATACGGCAGGCTTCAATCTGGTTGTTGGTGATCCAACCGCGGTCGAGCACCTGAAGGCCGAAGTCACCAAAAGCAACATAGGTACCGCTGGTGGCATTGCCGGAACGGCTGCCGCGGTGCATCTTGCGGTGCTTCACTCTCTTGGGCATTAAAGGCATATCTTATTCCTCCTTGTGTTAAGTGTGATGAACAAATGTGGTAGCGGCTTTCTTAGGCGCGCGGACGACGGGGTCCGCGAGGGCCGGACGGACGGGAATTCTGCTGGGAGACGACTTCATCGCGCTTGTTGACCCAGCACTTCACACCGATGATGCCGTACAGGGTACGGGCTTCGGCAAAGCCGTAGTCAATCGGAGTGCGGAGCGTCTGCAACGGCACCTTGCCTTCGCGGTACCATTCGGCACGGGCAATGTCAGCCCCGCCAAGACGGCCGGCGCAGCGGATGCGGATGCCGTCGGCCCCGCGTTCCATGGCAACCTGCACGGCGCGCTTCATGGCGCGGCGGAAGGAAACGCGGCGTTCCAGTTGAACAGCCACGTTCTCTGCAATAAGCTGGGCGTCCGTTTCAGGGGAACGGATTTCCACAATGTCAATGTTGACCTGGGTGGAAGCGCCGCACAGGCCCTGGAGGTACTGGCGGATCTTTTCAATTTCCTCACCCTTGCGGCCAATGACAAGCCCCGGACGGGCAGTGTGGACGGTGATGCGGACACTGTTCCAGGCGCGTTCAATCACGATGCTGGAAACGGCGGCGGACATCAACTGTTCCTTGATGTACTTGCGCATCACCAAGTCTTCATGCAGCTTGGTGGCGTAATCCTGGCCCGTGGCGTACCACTTGGAGCGCCAGTCCTTGTTGACGGCGAGGCGGAACCCGATTGGATTTACTTTCTGACCCATGATATTAGTTCAGCTATATGTGTGTTAGATTGGTATGGCCTAGCCTTCTTGATCGGCCAGGATAACGGTGATATGGGATGTACGCTTGCGGATCATGTTGGCGGATCCGCGGGCGCGGGGCATCGTGCGGCGCATCGTGGGCCCTTCATCGACCATGACGGACTTGACCACCAGCGTATCAACGGACAGTTCCGCATTATTCTCGGCGTTGGCCAACGCGGACTTGAGCGTCTTATTCAGCAGGTAGGCACCTTTCTTGGGGGTGTAGGACAGGATGTCGGTCGCCTGGGAGACGGACAAGCCTTGGATTTCTTGAGCAACATCGCGCATCTTCTTGGCGGAGATGCGGGCGTATTTGTAAACAGCTTTCACTTCCATGGGTTTTTCCTCGTAGTGCAGGTTATTATGAAGATGATTTAGTCGTTGGTTTTTACTGAGGCAGAATCTCCGACGCGCACCGGATCGGCTGGCGTCTCAAGTTTCTGAACAAGCGCGCCACATACTTCCTTGCGGACGTCCGTGACTACGGCTTCTCCGATGGTTTGAGCTCCCCGGGTTAACCGAACCGGCATCCCGACTTGCATTCCTGCCGTTCTGCCGGTATTCAGCACCACCACTCCGGATTCGGAATCAATGCTGAGCACCTTGGCTTCCGCCAGGGTTCCCGCGCCATCTCGCACGGGCTGTTGCCTGTATCCCAGAACGGATTCCAGCAGGCGCAGAGAACTCTCCACAGCCGTCCTGGCATTCGCATCTTCGGATATGGCTTGTTTCATGTAGGCAAGGATGGCTCCGGAGAGCTTGACGGATGCCTGCTCCAGCCGCTGGACGCGGTCATTAAAAGCTTCGATGTCCGCCATCGCCTGAATCAGGCGTTCCTCGCTGTTACCTAGCGCAGCGCCCCCCAAAGCTTCCAGCCTGGAACGGATGTCCACCAGCTGTGCGGCCGCCTTGTCGGCGTCGCTGCGGGCCTGGACATAGGATGCCTTGAGGGCCGCATTCTGCTTTTCGAGGCGCTCGATTCTGCGCGTCAGTGCCGCCGTATCCTCTTCCGCTCCCTGCAACGCCCCGCCCAGCCCTACCAGGGTGGTAAGAGAGTATGCAAGGATGGAAGAAGAATTCGACATGTTGATTGTTAACTTACTGATTACTTCTTACCGATACCGCCGTGCTGTTTGAAGACACGAGTCGGGGCAAATTCACCAAGCTTGTGGCCTACCATGTTTTCCGTGACGTACACGGTGGCAAAGTTCTTGCCGGCGTGCACCAGGAAAGTCAGGCCGACGAAGTCAGGCGTAATCATGGATGCGCGGCTCCAGGTCTTGATCGGCTTGCGGTCGCCGGATTCAAGCTGAGCGTCGATCTTGGCGAGAAGCTTTTGGCTGACAAAAGGGCCTTTTTTGAGAGAACGTCCCATGTTATATAATCCTAGTTAAAGTTATAATATATTGATTACTTGGCATTGCGGCGCTGTACGATGACGGAGTCGCTGGGCTTGCGGAGACGGCGGGTCTTCTGGCCCTTGACGTGGCCCCACGGAGATTTGAGGTGCTGGCGACCGCCACCGGACTTGGACTTGCCTTCACCGCCACCGTTCGGGTGGTCGACGGGGTTCATCGTCATACCGCGCACGGTAGGACGAACGCCCATCCAGCGGGTACGGCCGGCCTTGCCGGACATTTCGTTCATGTGCTGGGTATTGCCTACCTGGCCGATCGTGCAGTAGCAATCTTCATTGAAACGGCGGATTTCACCGGAAGGCATCTTGATCAGCGCGTAACCCGCTTCACGGTTGGAAACGATGGCCTGCTGGCCGGCAGCGCGGGCTACCTTGCCGCCGGAACCCGGACGAATTTCAATGTTGTGAACGGAAGTACCCAGAGGAACGTTTTTCAAGGGCATGGCATTGCCTACCTTGGGAGCAACCTTCTGGCCGCTTTCCACCTTCATGCCCACCTGCAGCCCCGTGGGGGCCAGAATGTAGGATTTTTCACCATCCTTGTACTCAATCAGAGCAATGCGGCAGGTACGGTTGGGATCGTATTCGATAGTAAGGACAGTAGCGGGCACGTCAAACTTGTTGCGTTTGAAGTCCACCAGGCGATATTTGCGCTTATGGCCACCGCCAATGTGGCGGGTGGTGATGCGGCCATTGTTATTGCGGCCGCCGGATTTCTTGAGGGGTCTGCAGAGACTCTTTTCCGGGGTAGAGGTGGTGATTTCGTCAAAGGACGGCCACACCTTGTAACGGTTAGAGGGAGTAACTGGCTTGAATGACTTGAGGGACATGATAGCTTTCCTTCCTAATAGGGGCTTTAAACGAGGTCAAGGGTTTCACCGTTGGCAAGCTTGACGTAAGCTTTTTTCCAATGAGCGGTGCGACCTGCATCAGAGCGGCGCTGGCGCTTGAGCTTGCCGTCATAGTTGGCGGTACGCACGGATGCGACCTTCTTGCCGAAAGCAACTTCGACAGCCTTTTTGATTTCGATTTTGTTGGCGTCACGATCAACTTCGAAGACCAGCTCGCCGGTAGTTTCCTGGAGCATGGTGGCCTTTTCGCTGATGCGCACCTTCTTGATGACTTGGTAAATGTCTTTCATGGCTTCTTAAGCAGTACGGCTGGCGAGGGTTTCTAAAGCGTTGTCAACGAGGATCACTGCATCAGCATTCATGAGCTGTTCAATGTTCACTTCCGCAGCGGTCATCAGGAGAACTTCCTGAACGTTGCGGGCGGCACGGTAGGTGGTTTCGTCAAAGGAAGCTGCCACAATGAGCACCTTCTTGGCATCCGTCAGGTCTTTGACGGCTTTGATGAAAGATTTGGTCTTGCCGTCAGCCACGGAAAATTCGGAAACGGTGCTGACCTTGGAAGCGGCAATCAGGTCACCCAGTACGCGGCGCAGAGCCAGGCGTCGGGTGCTCTTGTTCACCTTCTTGCTGTAGTCGCAGGGGCGGGGACCGAAGACCACGCCGCCGCCCACAAAGATGGGAGCGCGCTTATCGCCGTGACGGGCATTACCGGTGCCCTTCTGGCGGAATATCTTTTTGTTATTGCCGCTGACTTCTGCGCGGGTCTTGGAATTGGCGGAACCGGTGCGGCGGTTCGCCTGGTAAGCCACGATCAGGTCATGCACAGCCTGGGAGCCCTTGTCACTGCCTACAACCTGGATGTTGGCGGCGGCGGCGGCTTCTAATGTAAAGGTATTTGCGGACATAGATAGGTTTTCCTATAATCAATGTGAGGTTAACTAAAGCCTTACTTCTTCTTGGCGGGGCGAATCACGAGGTAGGAACCGCGCGCGCCGGGCACAGCCCCGGAGATAAGGATGACATTATCTTCCGGACGAACGGCGACAACCTTCAGGTTCTGCACCGTGCGCTTGGCATTGCCCATCTGTCCGGGCATCTTCTGGTTCTTCCAGACGCGGCCGGGGGTGGAACAACCGCCTACGCCGCCGGTACGGCGGTGCATCATGGAACCGTGGGCGGCGGGAGAGCCGTGGAAGTTGTGGCGGCGCATCGCCCCCTGGAACCCTTTGCCTTTGGAAGTGCCGATCACATCCACCCACTGTCCGGCGGAAAAGAGATCCACACCGGGATCTTTTGCGCCTTCAGCAGGCAATTCGGATGCTTCTACGCGGAATTCCTTGAGGAGTTTGGTAGGCTGGATGCCCAGTTTCTTGAAGTGGCCGGCCTGAGGCTTGGCCACGCGGCTTTCCTTCTGCGCATCAAAAGCAACCTGGATAGCATTGTAGCCATCCTTGTCTTCTGTTTTAATCTGAGCGAAGGTGTTACCCTTGACGTCAATGACGGTCACGGGAACCATAGCGCCGGATTCCTGGTCAAACAGACGGGTCATACCGACCTTTTTTCCGATAAGTCCTAGAGCCATTGTAGTGTGTCTTTCTGTTTTTTAATTACTTATCCGGGTGCCAAACTAGATGCGGATCGTGATGTCCACCCCGGCCGGAAGATTAAGCTTCTTGAGCTCATCAATCGTGCGCGCAGTCGGGTCGACGATGTCGAGCAGACGCTTGTGGGTGCGGATTTCAAACTGTTCAGCCGATTTTTTGTTGACGTGAACGGAACGGTTCACAGAAAACTTTTCAATACGGGTCGGCAACGGAATCGGGCCGTGAACTTTGGCTCCGGTGCGCTTGGCGGTTTCAACGATCTCCTGGGAGGAGCGGTCGATGGCGCGGTAGTCGAATGCGCGGAGTCGAATGCGGATTTTTGGACTTTGCATGGACGTGCGGTCTATTGGTTATACTTCAAAGGTTTGTTTATTTAGCCTTCTCGCTGACAATCTGGTCAACGAGGTTCTGGGGCACCTGTTCAAAGTGGGAGGGTTCCATGGAATAGGAAGCACGGCCACTGGAAAGGGTTCGGATGGCGGTGGAATAACCGAACATTTCGGACAAGGGGACCATAGCTTTCAAAATGCAGGCGTTGGCCTTGTTTTCCATGTTGCTGATCTGGCCGCGGCGGCGGTTCAGGTCGCCCATGATGTCGCCCTGGTAATCGGTCGGCGTGGAAGCTTCAACGGACATGATGGGTTCCAGCATGATCGGCTTGGCTTTTTTGAAAGCATCCTTCATGGCGAAGATGGCAGCCATTTTGAAAGCATTTTCATTGGAGTCCACTTCGTGGTAGGAACCGTCCACCACTTCAACGTGCACGTCCACCACCGGATAACCGGCGACGACGCCCGTGGTCATGGCTTCATTAAGGCCGGCATAAACGGCGTTCATGTATTCCTTGGGAATGGCGCCGCCTACGATCTTGTTTTCAATGGTAAGCCCCTTGCCGCGTTCGTTCGGCTTCACATCGATGACCACATGGCCGTACTGGCCGCGGCCACCGGACTGCTTGACCAGTTTGCCGTCGCCATGGGCAGGGGCAGTAATGGTTTCGCGGTAGGCAATCTGGGGCTTGCCGATATCGGCTTCCACCTTGAATTCACGCATCAGGCGGTCAATAATGATTTCCAGGTGAAGTTCACCCATGCCGGAAATCAGGGTCTGACCGGTTTCTTCATCAGTCTTCACCCGGAAAGTCGGGTCTTCTTCAGACAGACGGCCCAAGGCATTGGACATTTTTTCCTGGTCAGCCTTGGTCTTGGGCTCTACCGCCATGGAAATAACGGTTTCCGGGAAGGTGGGGGGTTCCAGGCAGATATCATTGTCCGGGCTGGTGATGGTGTCGCCCGTGGTCACGTTGCGCAACCCAACGATGGCGGCAATGTCACCGGAGTACACGGCATCAATATCCGTATGCTGGTCAGCCTGAATCTGAATGATGCGGCCCACGCGTTCCGTCTTGCGGGTGCGGGGATTGTACACGGTGTCACCTTTCTTGAGAACACCGGAGTACACGCGGATGAACACCAGCTTGCCGACGAATTTGTCAGCCCAGAGCTTGAACGCCAGCACCATGGGCTTGGCATCGTCCGTAGCGGTGATTTCGAAGGTCTTTTCCGGATCCAGCGTGCTTTCCGCGTGGGCGGGAACGGTTTCTACCGGAGAGGGGAGGTAATCCACCACGGCGTCAAGCAGGAACTGGACGCCTTTGTTCTTGAAAGCGGAGCCACCGGCGACAGGCACAAATTTGTTGGCGATGGTGGCGCGGCGGATAGCTTCCTTGAGCTCTTTGGGCGTGAAGGGTTCTTCCATGAGCACCTTTTCAGCAAGCTCATCGTCCACGTCAGCCACACGGCTCACGAGTTCATGGTAGGCCAGTTCGGCTTCTTCCTTGAGTTCGGCGGGAATATCCTCAATCGTGTAGGTGGAGCCCAGGCGGTCGTTGTCGGCGTAAATGACGGCTTTCTGGTTCACCACGTCAATCTGGCCGCGGAGCTGGTCTTCAGCGCCGATGGGGATCAGAATGGCAGCGGCATTCGCGCCCAGCTTGTTGTGAATATCGTCCAGCACGTTGTTGAAGTTGGCGCCGGTACGGTCCATCTTGTTGACGAAGCACATGCGGGGCACGCTGTACTTGGTGGCCTGACGCCACACGGTTTCCGTCTGGGGCTGCACGCCTGCCACGCCGCAGAACACCACGATGGCACCGTCAAGCACGCGGAGGGAACGTTCCACTTCGGCAGTGAAGTCAACGTGCCCGGGAGTATCAATAATGTTCAGCTGGAAATTTTCGCCTTCGAACACTTTGCTGATACCTTCATTCTTCACCTGCTTCCAGTTGGTGGTAACAGCGGCGGAGGTAATGGTGATACCGCGTTCGCGTTCCTGCTCCATCCAGTCGGTCGTGGTGGAACCGTCGTGGGTTTCACCAATCTTGTGAATCATGCCGGTGTAGAAAAGGATACGCTCGGACAACGTGGTTTTGCCGGCGTCAATGTGAGCGGAAATACCGATATTGCGGTAACGCTCAAGGGGAGCCTTGCGATTGGGATTATTTACGTGATCGGACATAGTGTCTGGAAAGTATCTGTAGTGATCGAAAGTGAATGATTCGGCTGACAGTCGCAGAAGGAATTACCAGCGGAAATGGGCAAAGGCGCGGTTGGCCTGAGCCATTTTGTGAACGTCGTCGCGCTTGCGAACGGAAGAGCCCTGATTGTTGGCGGCTTCCTTGATTTCGTTGGCGAGAGCCTTGTGCATCGGCACACCCTTGCGGTTGCGGGCGTAGTTCACAATCCAGCGCATAGCCAGGGATTCGGAACGGGCCGGATCCACTTCAAGCGGCACCTGGTAAGTAGCGCCACCGACACGGCGGCTCTTTACTTCCACACGGGGTTTGGCATTTTCAATGGCGCGGGTGATTACTTCCAGAGGATCAATGCTGTCCGTGCCTTCGTTAGCCATGTCAATAGCGGCATAAACAATACGTTCCGCAAGGGAGCGCTTGCCATCCAGCATAACCTTGCTGATCAGTTTGCCAACAAGAGCGCTGTCGTAACGGGGGTCACGACGTTCGATTTTTCTATAAACGCGTTTACGGCGAGCCATAATATATAGTAGGTAAGATGTTTGGTTTACTTGGCAGCAGCCTTCGGACGCTTGGCGCCATACTTGGAGCGGCCCTGGCGACGCTTGTCAACACCGAGGCAGTCAAGAGCGCCGCGGACGATATGGTAGCGAACACCCGGCAAGTCTTTCACACGACCGCCACGAACAAGCACGATGGAGTGTTCCTGAAGGTTATGACCTTCGCCGCCAATGTAGGCGATCACTTCTTCACCATTGGTAAGACGGACTTTAGCCACTTTACGAAGAGCCGAGTTCGGCTTTTTGGGCGTACGGGTCATCACCTGGAGACAAACACCGCGGCGTTGCGGGCAGCTATGAAGAGCGCGTGATTTGGACTTCTCTTCCGGAGTAATACGTCCCTTGCGGACGAGCTGATTAATGGTCGGCATGTTTTCCTGCTTTGGTTGTGGTTCGTCGGTCTGATCCGATATTCAAGGCGAACATTCCTTTTTATAAGCAGGAAGCGCGCCTTTTTTCCGGAGGCAAACCCGATAGAAAACGTATTTCTTGTGCCTTTCGGCACGTTTGGGGACGGCCAATATAACGTGATTTTATATCATGACAAGTCTTTTATTCATCTTTTCCTAAATATTTTATCCGTTCCATTTTCCCCGCTCCTTTCAAAACTCCATTTCGGGCTCCCGGAGTCCTTTTTCCTCCCCGTCCAGCAGTTCTCCACTTATGGAGGATGAAACAAAAAATCTTCTTCACAGGCAAAAAAAACATTTCTTCATGTCCGACATGTTACCGCAGAAAAAAATGCATGAAGCGCCGGAGAGGCACAAAAAACAAGCTTTCCATCAGAATTCACGGAAAATTTTTTCATAAAAACGGCAGCCGGTCTATTATTTATTGTTAACCTGCCTGCTTTCCCATTTTGCCCCGTCCGGAAAGCATGACATAGAAAAATCCGTTTCCGGAACGCATCCGGAAACGGATTTCATCAATGAACTCAGCAGCCCGCTATTTCCCAGGCGTCACCAGGGAATGTCCGGACATTTCGGCAGGCTGTTTCAGCCCCATCAGGCTCAGCAGCGTGGGAGCGACATCCGCCAGAATGCCATCGGAGAGAGTTACCTGATCCTTGTCGTCCGCCACGTAAATGAGATCCACAAGGTTGGTCGTGTGGGCTGTATTCGGAGAACCATCCTCATTGCGCATGTGTTCGGCATTGCCATGATCCGCCGTAATAAGCAGCTTGCCGCCAAGTTCCAACACCTTCTTCACACATTTTTCCAAGGCGCTGTCCACTGCTTCGCAGGCGGCGATGCCGGCTTCCACAAATCCGGTATGGCCAACCATGTCCCCATTGGCGAAATTCATGATTACCACATCATACTTGTTCACAGCGTCCACAAATTTATCCGCCACTTCTGCCGCGCTCATCTGGGGCTTCAGGTCATAAGTAGCCACTTCCCGGGGGGAAGGAACAAGGATGCGGTCTTCTCCGGGGAACTGGGTCTCCACACCTCCGTTAAAGAAGAAAGTAACGTGGGCGTACTTTTCCGTTTCCGCTATGCGGAGCTGGGTTTTCCCGGCTTCCGACACAATCTGCCCGAAAATATTGTTCAGCTGTTCCTGTTCAAAAACAATGGGAGAGGGATACTTGGCATCGTATTCCGTCAACGTCACATAGTGCACTTTGGGCGTTACTTCACGGTCAAATCCGTCAAATTCGGGGTAAAGGAAAGCGTCGCTCATCTGCCGGGCGCGGTCCGCACGGAAATTAAAGAAGAACACCACATCGTTATCCCTCACGCGCTGTTCGTTGCCATAGGCAAAAATGCCGGGCTTCAGGAACTCATCCGTCTCCCCCTTCGCATAACACTGCTCCACATATTCGGCAGGGGAGCAGGAGCACTGTTCGCCGCGCCCCAGAACGATGGCATCCCATGCCAGCTTGTTGCGGTCCCAGCGCTTATCCCGGTCCATCGCATAGAAACGGCCGACAACCGTGGCAATTTTGGCGCCGTACGGCCTGACGGCTTCCTCCAGCTGGCGAATAAAGCCGACCCCACTGGTTGGCGAGCAGTCACGTCCATCCGTAATGGCATGGATGCAAATATCGCGGACACCCGCTTCATAAGCATATTTGACGATGCCGATCAAATGGTTGATATGGCTGTGCACGCCGCCGTCACTCACCAGGCCAAGCAGGTGCAGACGGGAAGAAGCGGCCTGGGAAAAAGCGGTCTTCAGCACGGCGTTTTCCCCCATGGACCCATCTTTGATGGCATTATCCACCCGGCAGAGGTCCTGAAAGACAACGCGGCCCGCACCCAGGTTCAAGTGTCCTACTTCGGAATTACCCATCTGGCCGTCCGGAAGGCCCACGTCCTCCCCGGAAGCGCCCAGCAGGCTGTGGGGATAGTTGGCAAGGAGGTAATCAGTAAAGGGGGTATCAGCCAGAACAGTGGCGTCACCGTACTCTTTCGCGACATCAGGCCCCAACGGATTGCGGCCCCAGCCGTCGCGAATAACAAGAACGACAGGCTTTTTAGAAGACATAGGCTTTATTTACAGGCATCCCCTCCTTTTGAAAAGCCTGAAATCAGGCATTCCCTCTCCGATTCCGGAATTGCCTGAGGTTTGCCGCCCTTCCCCACACGGACGACTACATATCTTCCCCTCATCACCGGACGCTCGGAATGAAATACAGCAAATTTCCATTCCAGAGAACTGGTTCCCACCGTTCCCAGGCTTAATTCTATGCTCAGCCAATCTCCCAGCCCCGCAGAGCTGGAGTAATCCGCCTCCACATGCACGCGGGGCCAGCCGCAGTCTGGGGAAAGAACCTCCACCCCCCGGGAACGCAGGTACTCGTGCTCCACTTCTTCCACCAAACAAAGCAGCCGGGAGAAATGGGCCACCCCGGAAGCATCCGTATCATGAAAAGCTACCTGGCGCGTTCTGACAAAGGGCATGCAGGGAAAATCTTCAGGCATGCCGTCATCCTGCCTCCTCCCCCGGAACCATGTCCAGCCGCAAATGCGCGACAATGTGTCACATCAGCTTGATTTGTGACATGCCGCTCTTTATATATATAAGAGCAAGCCGCACGGCAACGGACCCGCCGCCATGAAAAAAGACACCATTGACAAGCTGATCGGCCGCATTGACCACATCAAGGAGGAGGATCTCCAGCGCTTTTTTGTCAAGCTGGCGGAACAGCAGGGTTTTTTCCAGCAGGTATTTGAAGCCATTCAGGAAGGCCTGATCCTGCTGGATAACAAGGGAAAAATTCTGTTCGTCAACAAGGCTGCCCTTAAACTCTTTGACAAGGAACGCGGGCAAATAACCCCGGATGACTTCTGTATTTTCCTGGGCAGGGACTGCTCATGGGACACGATCCAGCAGAGCCAGACCGCCGTCTCCCGGGACACGGAAATCTTTTACCCGGAACACAGATTCCTGAACATTTTCATTTCCCCCATCGGCAGCAAAAACCAGGGCCACCTGGTCCTGATACGGGATGAAACGCCCCGGCATAAAAAAAACGCGGAAAACCTTGAGGCAGAACGCCTGAATGCCTTGACGCTGCTGGCCGCAGGAGTGGCTCATGAAATAGGCAACCCCCTCAATTCCATAGGCCTCCATCTCCAGCTCCTTGCCAGGAAGGCAAAGCAGCTGCCTCCAAAGTACCGGACGGACATGGAGGAATTGCTGAAAACAGCGGAGAGCGAAACCACGCGGCTGGACGTTATCCTGAAGCAATTCCTCCAGGCCATCCGCCCCACCAGGCCCATCCGGGAACCCTACAACATTGAAACCATCCTCATGGAAGTGCTGAAACTGCTGGAACCGGAAATCCAGCAGCGCGGCATCCAAATCAACACGGACCTCCAGCCCAGTCTTCCCATCCTCAGCCTGGACCCCGTCCAAATCAAACAGGTCTTTTACAACCTGATCAAGAATGCCTACCAGTCCATCCCTCCGGAGGGAGGCACCATTCTGCTCAAAAGCGGTTATACGGATGACAGCGTATTCGTCACTGTGGCGGATACCGGCTGCGGTATTTCACCGGAGGTCATGGGCAGCATTTATGAACCTTTCCTGACCACCAAGTCCACCGGCTCCGGACTGGGGCTGCTTATCGTTCGCCGCATCGTGAAGGAGCACGGCGGGTCCATCACGCTGGCCAGCCAGCCGGGTCAGGGAACCACCATCACGGTCTTCCTGCCGCGCGTGGAACGCACCATCAGGCTCCTGCCATCCTCCATTCCCTCATGAAGATGCCTGTTCTGCTGATTGTAGATGATGAAAAACCCACGCGCGACGCTCTGCGCATGGGTTTTCAGGATGATTATGAAGTGTACACCGCCGCCAATCTCTCCCAGGCTTCCGCCCTCCTGCAGGAAGAATCTCCGGACCTGGTTCTGACGGATCTGAGACTGGGCGGGGAAAGCGGCATGGACGTGCTGAAAGCCGCTGCCTCCCTGCCCCACCCTCCGCAAAGCATCATGATGACTGCCTACGGCTCCGTGGATGCCGCCGTAGCAGCTATGAAAGAGGGAGCGTACGACTTCGTCACCAAACCTCTGAATCTGGACGCCGTGGAGCTGGTGCTCAAACGGGCGCTCCATACCCGGAACCTGGAAACGGCCAACCAGGAACTCACCACCCGCATCCAGGCGGACTCCGGACTGCAAAAACTCCTGGGCAGATCCGCCGCCATGGAACACGTATTCTCCATTATTCGTCAGGTGGCCCCCAGCAAAACGACTGTGCTGATTGAGGGGGAAAGCGGCACCGGGAAAGAACTCGTAGCCCAGGCCATCCATTCCCTTTCCGGAAGGCCGGAAAATAAATTCGTGGCCGTCAACTGTGCGGCCCTTTCCCCCCAATTATTGGAAAGCGAGTTGTTCGGCCATGAAAAAGGCTCCTTCACCGGAGCCGGACAACGCCGCATCGGCCGCTTTGAGCAGGCGGACGGCGGCACCATCTTTCTGGATGAAATCGGGGAAATAGACGCCGGAACACAAGTCCGGCTGCTGCGGGTGCTGTCTGAACGGACCATTGAACGCGTAGGGTCCAATGCATCCATTCCCGTCAATGTGCGCGTTATCGCGGCCACCAACAAATCATTGAAAAAGCTCGTGCAGGAAGGAAAATTCCGGGAAGACCTCTACTTCCGCCTCAATGTGGTGCATATCCAGATGCCCCCCCTCCGGGACCGCCGTGAAGACATCCCCCTGCTTGCCACCGCCTTTCTGAAGGAATTCGCCAGGGAAAACAACAAGGAATTCAAGCCCCTCTCCCGGGACGCCCTTGAAGCCGCCCGGAATTACCAGTGGCCGGGAAACGTTCGTGAACTCCGCACGGCCATGGAACATGGCGTCGTCATGAGCAATTCCGCCAGCATAGGCCTCCATCATCTTCCCCCGCAACTGCAGGATACTTCTCCGGAAGCCGCTCCACAGGAACGGCCGGAGGACAATGCACCCAACACGCAGAATGGGCTTGTCCCGGCCGGGGTTTTGAATTTATCCTTGCTGGAACGGAATGCCATCCAACAAGCGCTGGCCCAGTCAAACGGCAATAAAACGGCAGCAGCCCACCTGCTGGGCATCAGCCGGCGCACTCTTCAACGCAAACTACAAGACATCCTCCATTCATGAATGAGCCCTCCTCGGCATCCCGCACCCCTTTTATCATTATCCTTATCCTGCTGCTGGCAATCACGGGGGTGCAGTACTTTTTCAACTTTAACGGGCTGGGCACTGATGCCGCCATGGACCACGCCCAAATCGCCCGCAACGTAGCCAGGGGGCAGGGGATGACCACCAACTGGCTGAGGCCCATCCAGATGGTCTCCGGAAGCACACGCGCCGGCCTCAACCCTTTTCTTTCAGACGCCCAGATACACGAACAGGAAGCCATCCGGGCTGGACAAGGCGAAACCCTCGTCGATCCGGAAAAATTCAATCCCTATGCCCTCCGGGACACACGCAACGCTCCGCTGAACATCCTGACGGAAGCAGCTGTCTTCAGGATGGCCGGCGTCCACAAATTTGACCTGTGGAGCATGACGGGCTCATCCATGATTTACCTGCCTGACCGGATTGTGGTGGGCATTTCCTGCATGTTCTTCATCCTGTCCGTCCTGAGCTGCTATTACATCCTTCTCCGGATGTTTGACGTCACCATCGCCTGCTTCACCTGCCTGACGATGATACTCAGCAATCTTTTCCTGCAGTACGCTACCAGCGGCCTCCCGCAGATGATGATGCTCTTTTTCTTTGCCTGGGGCATCCACTTTTTGTACACGGCCCTGCAAAACAAGGAGGAAAACCGCGCATTCCTGTGGCCTCTCATCGGCAGCTCCATCTGTTTTTCATGCGTCTGCCTTACCGGATGGATCGGGCTGTGGCCCATGGCCGGTTTTCTGATTTTTGCAGGCATCCGGTTCAAACCGCACGGCCTGTACTGCATTCCGGGCCTTATCACTCTCCTTCTTTTCCTGGCCTACCCCATTTACATTAACCGCTCCCTCAGCGGAGGCTTCTTCGGAACGGCTTATTACACCATCTTCACGGGGCTGACCGGCAATGAAGAAATAGCGATGAACGCCCTGGTTTCCGGGAGCATTCCCATCGCTGCCCAAAAAGTAGTCACTTCCGTCATCAACAACATTCTGACACAGGGTGACCTGCTCTATGAAAACCTCGGCAATCTCCCCCTGGCCATGGTATTTCTGCTGGCCCTCCTGCATAAATTCAAACGTCCGGAAGTCAACCAGTCCAAATGGGGCATCTTTGCCATGTGGGTCCCTGCCGTCATCGGCATGGCCATTTATACCTCCAATAAAACCGGCATTTCCTTAGGGCAAATTCAAATCCTCTTCGCTCCCTTTTTCACGGCCTATGGCACGGCATTTGTTCTCAACCTGATAGCCAGGCATTCCAACAAAGAGCTAATCTCCATCCTTCGGGGAGGCGTCCTGCTGCTCTCCCTTCTCATCACTTCCCTTCCGCTTCTGCTCAACCTTCCGCACATTGTGCGGGTGGGCATCCTGACGGCCGGCCGCGGCATTCCGGCATGGCCGCCCTACTATCCCCTGGGCCTTAACCGGGATCTTCGCACCCAGACGGCGGAAAAGGATTTCATTCTCACGGACCAGCCGTCCGCCGTCGGGTGGTATGCAGACCGGAAAGCCATCGGCATCCCCAAAATGGTGGAACAATTCATGGTGCTGGAACGCATTTTGAAATTCCACGGAGGCAAGGTGGGCAGCATTCTGGTGACTCCTTCTTCCACGTCAAAAATGAACCTCCGCACCATTTCCTCCTCCTATGGAGAATTCACTCCCCTCGTTCTGGAAGGCACGGTTCTGTTCCAGACCAAGGATAAAAACCCCGTGTACATCTTTGACCACAGCCGGGCGCTTGCCCCCCTGGCGCAGCGCTTTGGAACGCCTGACTCCCGCCAATTCATTCAGGGAGCGGAAATGATTCTTTACAAAGACCTTCAGAAAACCGCCCCTCAACCTTAATTCCCATATGGCCAAACAACGGAAAAACGCTCCCGGATTTGAAGAATCCGTAGCACGCCTGGAAGAAATCATACGCCTGACGGAAGCCCCCGTCACCGAGCTGGAAGACATGATAGCCCTGGTGGAAGAAGGCAATAAGCTCATCCGTCACTGCCGCAGCATCCTGCATGATGCGGAACTGCGCATTCAAACTCTCAGCAACCCGGAAACCGTTCAGGATAAAACGGATACTGATGAACCAGACAGCAATGAATTCTCCCTCACCTGAACTTCCGGAACTGCTGGCAAGCATCCGCAGTCACGCAGATCTGATGGAAATCCCTGAGTCGGAACTGCCCAGGCTTGCGGAAGAAATCCGGAATACTCTCATTCACTCCCTTTCCCTCACCGGAGGCCACCTGGGCCCCAACCTGGGCGTGGTAGAGCTGAGCATTGCCCTTCACCGCGTCTTTGAAACGCCGCGGGATAAAATCATCTTTGATGTCTCCCACCAGGCCTATGTCCATAAAATGCTGACTGGGCGCGCTCCCCTGATCCACACCATCCGCCAGCACGGGGGGCTTTCCGGATTTGCCAAAATGTCCGAATCCCCTCATGACTCCTACGGAGCGGGGCATGCGGGCACGGCGCTTTCCGCCGCCCTGGGCATGTGCGCGGCCAGGGACCTGAAAGGAGAAGACTACCATGTGGTGGCCGTAGCCGGGGATGCGGCATTCACCTGCGGCACCACTCTGGAGGCGCTGAACAATATCAGCCAGACCACCAAACGGTACATCACCATTCTGAATGACAACGAATGGGCCATCGACAAAAACGTAGGAGCGCTGGCAAAATACTTCAACTCCCTGCAAACATCGGAAACGTTTTCCTGGTTAAGGGATAAAACGGCTTCCTTCATTGAAAAGCTGGGCGGCACGCAGGCCAGGGACTTTGCTTTCAAGCTGGAAGGCACCACCAAAAACCTTATCTTCCCGTCCCTGCTGTTCAACAAATTCGGGCTGCGCTATTTCGGCCCCCTGGACGGACACGACATTCCCACCCTGATACGCACCCTTGCCTACATCAAGGATCTCAACGAACCCGTTATTCTGCATGTGGTCACTCAGAAGGGTAAGGGCTACCAGCCCGCTCTGGACAACCCCACCAAATTCCACGGCCTGGGCTCCTATTGCGTGAGGGACGGGGAAACGCAGGCCGCCCCCACCCCCACATTCTCCCATATCTTCGGCTCCACGCTGGTGGAAATGGCGCGCGAGGATGAATCCATCACAGCCATCACGGCCGCCATGGCCAGCGGCACCAAGCTGGACTTATTCAAGGAAGCCTTCCCCAAACGCTATTTCGACGTAGGGATCGCGGAAGAGCACGGCGCCCTCTTCGCCTGCGGGCTGGCGGCGGAGGGCATGAAACCCTACATCGCCATTTACTCCACTTTCATGCAGCGCTGTATTGACATGATTCAACATGACGCCGCGCTGCAAAAACTGCCCGTGCGTTTCTGCATGGACCGCGCCGGGCTTTCCCCGGACGACGGCCCCACACACCACGGGCTGTTTGACATTGCCATGATTCGCAGTATCCCGAACATTGTCTTCATGCAGCCCAAGGATGAAGCCGAATTCGTCCACATGCTCCGAACCATGAACCATTACCAGAACGGCCCCACCGTTATCCGCTATCCCAGAGGATGCGGCGCCGGAACCCCCGTCCCCGCCAAGGCGGAAATCCTCCCCATCGGCAAGGCGGAAGTACTTCAGGCGGGACAGGATGTAACCCTCGTTTCCCTGGGCACCATGATCGGCATCGCCCGGGAAACCGCCTCGCTGCTGGAAGTCCGCGGCTACACCGTCACCCTGATCAATGCCCGTTTCATCAAACCTCTGGATGATGAATGCATCCGCCGTCACGCAGCACGCAGCCGGGTGGTCTGCACCTTCGAAGACCACTCCATCAGCGGCGGCTTCAACTCAGCCGTTCTCGAATCCCTGGAAACCGGAGATGTCAAGACGCCCGTGGAAGCCATCGCTTGGCCGGACCAATTTATTGAGCATGGTTCGGAATCCATCCTCAGAAAAAAATATGGACTCACGGCGGAAGCCGCGCTACAAAAAATCATTCCCCACCTGAACTCCTGATCTGTTTATGAAAACACGCACCTTCCTGCTGGCAGCCCTTGCGCTTGCCCTTCTTCCCGTCTCCGCGCGGCAATCCCTGCCGGCCTCCCCTTCCCCTGCCTGGATTCAGGAATTCAACAACCTGCCGGAAACAACCAGAAAAAGCTATATAGCCCAATTCCGCAAAGCGGAACAGCTCTTTGCCCAGAAAAGAATCATGGAATGTCTTTTTTCCCTCATGGAGCTGGAAAAACTTTATGCCGGAAATCCGGGCTTATACAACCTCCGCGGCGCATGCTACATTGAAATCCGCAATATCGAAAAAGCCCTGGAAAATTTTGAAAAAGCCCAGAAACTGGATCCCTCCAACCTCACCATCCAGTTCAACCTGGCGGAAGCGCATTACGTCAATCACGACTATTCCAGGGCTCTGAAAGCGTTCACGGAACTCCTTCTCCCCTTCAAGGACAATCCCGGCATGACGCCCCTGCTGCAATTCAAGCGTTATATCTGCGCCCGCAAACTGGATAACCAGCCCCTTGCTGCGGAATTGGAAAAGCTGTACGGCCCGATGGATGATACGCCATACTACTACTGCACCCAGGCCATCCTCAAACTGATGGAAGGGGACAAGGAAGCCGCCCAGGGACAGCTCCTTTCCGCCATCCGCATCTACGGAGGCACCAGCGCCATCCAGGCCTTCACGGACGCCATGACGGAGGCTGGCATCCTTCCCTCCCCCTATGGGCAAACCGTCCCAACCGAACAGCCGGTAAAAACCGGACTGGAAAAACGCCGTTAATGAATGCGGAAGCGACGGTCCTGAAGCTTTATCCCCTGGGAGAAAACGGCCTGATTGCCGTCTGGTGCACGGAAGAAGGCCTTATCAGGACGGCGGCAAAAAGCGCCAGAAAACCCGGCAGCCCCTTTGCCGGGTGTCTGGACATTTTCTATCAGTGCCGCATGCAGTGGACGCAGGCAAAGAAGGGGGATTTGCACACCCTGACCTCCGCAGACCTGCTTTCACCGCGCCTGGCCCTCCGGAAAAGCTACCTCCGACTCAGTGCGGCAGGCTATTTCGCGCGCCTGTTTCTCCAAATGCTGGAACCGGACACGCCCATCCCGGAATTTTACGACTTGCTGCAGAGGGCCTACACCTACCTGGAAAACAATGATCCCACGCTGCGCGCCGTCCTGCACTTCGAACAGGAACTCGCCCGGCTGCATGGAATAGCCCACCCAGGCATCCCGGCGCACGTCATTCTGAAATCCCACTTCGGCAAGCTTCCCCCGCAGCGGGAAAAACTGCTCGGAAGCCTGGAACAAAAAGAAAGCTGAGCAACATGCCTATCCCGCTTTCATCCTCAGCAGGGGATGTTCCCCGCCCCGCTCAACACTTCCTTCCTCCGGGACGGGATGCGCATTGTTCCGTGCGCGAGATTGACTTGTCCGCAGCCTTCGGGCAGAATATCCGGCACGGTTTTACTGCATGAAGATCCTTGACAGATACATTGCCCGCCAGCTGCTGGGTGTCACGGCCCTGGGGGTAATGGCCCTGAGCGCCCTGCTCCTTCTGGGCAACCTGTTCAAGGAACTGCGTCCCCTCCTGGTGGAAAACAAGGCTCCCATCAGCATCGTTCTGGAATTCATCTTCCAGGTCATCCCCTTTTCGCTGATGTTCTCCATTCCGTGGGGGTTCCTGACGGCCGTTCTTCTGGTGTACGGCCGTCTGGCCTCGGACAACGAACTCACCTCCATGCGCATGTCCGGCATGAGCCTGTGGCGTCTGAGCGCCCCCGCCATCGCCATCGGCATCGCCCTTTCCGGCCTTTGCTACTGGATTAACATAGACATCGCACCGCGCGCCAAGCAATCCATTTCCGAGTTGCTCATCAAAGCCGCATCCATCAACCCGAAGGGGCTTCTCAATGAAGGCCAGGCCATTACCAAATTCGACAACCTGGAAATCTACATCGACAAACGCGTGGACGACGTCATCCACGGCATGCATATCTACCAGAAAGCGGACGACAAATCCCCGTCTGTGGCCATGCACTCGGAACGCGTGACCATGGATTTCTCCCCCGAGAAAAAAATCCTCACCCTGCATCTCATCAATCCCCTCATCACCACGCAGGAAGAAGGTTCCATCTCCCAAAGCGTGACCATGGACGAGATGCCTCTGAGCATCAACTTGGACAAATCCCGCTCCCGGCGCATCAAGGCCAACCGCTTCACCAACCGGGAAATCCGGGAAGCTCTGGACACGCCCGGCTATCTGGATAAAAAGCAGACCACGGAATTCGCCACGGAACTGCCCAGGCGCGCCTCCTTCTCCCTGGCCTGCATCGTCTTTGCCCTCATCGGCGTGCCACTGGCCATCAACACCCGCAGAAAAGACACCTCCACAGGATTTGCCCTGGGCATCCTGATCGCCTCACTCTACTTTCTGGCCCTGATCTTTGCAGACTTGTCCCGGAAAAACGACACGATGCTCCCCTATATTCTGCTGTGGCTTCCCAACATCATCACGGTTGCCGTGGCGTTGCACCTTCACAAACGGGCCAAGCACAAAGGATAAGCCCCCGGCGGAAGCCCTTCCCGCTGGCGTGGAATTAGCTTTCACAGCATGGGAGCTTCGGGTAACATGACGTGCATGCAGCACGTCCCCACCATCGCCATCGTAGGCAGGCCCAATGTCGGGAAATCCGCCATTTTCAACAGAATGGCAGGCAGGCGCATCGCCATCGTGCATGATGAACCCGGCGTCACCCGCGACCGCCTTTCCGCCCCCTGCAAGATTACGGACCGCGCCTGTAAAATCATGGATACGGGCGGTATCGGCGCGCGCCTGAGCGACGGCTTTGCAGAACAGGTAGAGGCAGAGGCGGACATTGCCATAAAAACGGCGGACCTCATCCTCTTCGTGCTGGACTGCCGGGATCACCTTACACCTATCGACCAGAGCATCGCGGACCACCTCCGCAAATCGGACATTCCCGTCATCCTCCTTCTTAACAAAGCCGACCACGAAAAACAGGACCTTAATCTGGGCGAATTTGCCGGACTGGGTTTTGACGACCATATCTTTCTTTCCGCCGCCCACGGCAGAGGCTTTTCCGAATTAGCCTCCCGGCTGGACGGTTTTCTCAAGCAAAAAGGGGCTCCGCTTAAAGAAGAACTGGAGGAAGAACCGGAAAACGGAGAGGAAACGGCCCTTCCCATCAAGGTAGCCGTAGTGGGACGCCCCAACGCAGGCAAATCCTCCCTGGTCAACGCCATCCTCCGGGACAGGCGCACCATTGTCTCCAATGTGGCGGGCACTACCCGCGATGCCATTGACGTCCCCTACCTGCACGACGGCCAGCCCTACGTGCTGATTGACACCGCCGGCATGCGCCCACGCTCCCGTCGGGACACCTCCGTAGAAGTTTTCTCCGCCATGCGCAGTGAAAAAGCCATCCGCCGGGCGGATATCTGCCTGCTGGTCATTGACATTGCGGCGGGCATCACGCAGCAGGACCGCCGCATTGCCGGCATCATTGCGGAGGAAGGAAAACCCTGTATCATCATCGTCAACAAATTCGACCTCTTCCATCCGAATGCCTCCCGCAAGGACCGCATGGCGGAAGTGGAGGAACAGGTGCGCAGGGAACTCTTCTTCATCAGCTACGCGCCTTTCATCGCCACCTCCGCCAAAAAAGCGGAAGGCGTGGAAATCATCTTCAAAGTCATCACGCGCATCCGCCGGGAATCCCATAACCTGCCCACTACCGGCCAGCTCAACCGCCTGATCCAGCTTGCCCAGCAGATGAATCCCCCCGGCGCCGCCAGCGGCTCTGCCAGAAGGTTGAAAATATATTACGCCACCACAGCGGTGGACCCCAAGTACAATACTATTCCCGTCCCGCGCTACGTTCTTTTCGTCAATGACAAAAGCCTGCTCACGGACAGCTATTCCCAGTACCTGCGCAACAAAATAAGGGAAGCCTACCCCGCTCCCGGCATTCCGGTCATCTTCTCCGCCCGTTCACGCGTGCGCAACGACTGATCATCCCTCCTTCTCCGCATGCTCTCCGTCAGGAACCTCAGCGCCTCCTTCCACACCAGGGCCGGCATTGTCCGGGCGGTAAGGAACGTGTCCTTTGATGTAGCCCCGGGGGAAACGCTTGGCATCGTGGGTGAATCCGGATCAGGAAAATCCGTCACCTGCTACTCCATGATGGGGCTCATTCCGATGCCTCCGGGCCGCATTGAAAGCGGTTCCGCCATGCTGAACGGCACGGATCTGCTCCGTTGCCCGGAAAAGAAACTCCGGGCCATCCGCGGCAAACGCATCTCCATGATCTTCCAGGACCCCATGACCTCCCTCAACCCGTACCTGACCATCGGGGAGCAGGTGGCGGAACCCCTTGTCATTCACGAAGGGGCCGGCAAAAAGGAAGCGCGGGCACGCGCGCTGGAACAGCTTGCCCTGGCAGGCATACCGGATGCGGAACAGCGCATGGACGCATATCCCCACCAATTCTCCGGCGGCATGCGCCAGCGCGTGATGATTGCCATGGCCCTCATCACCAGGCCGGAAATACTCATCGCGGATGAACCCACCACCGCCCTTGACGTCACTGTCCAGAAGCAGGTGCTGGATCTCATCAGAAAACTTCAGCAGGACATGGGCACCTCCGTCATCCTCATCACACATGACCTCGGCGTGGTGCGCCAATACGCGGACCGCATCAATGTCATGTATGCAGGCCGCATCGTGGAAAGCGCCCCGGCGAAGGAACTTCTGGAACATCCCCGGCATGCCTACACCAGAGCCCTGATGAAATCCATTCCCGGGCTGCATGCGAAAGGCGCCCCCCTCTATACCATTCCCGGACTGCCTCCCAACATGACTCAGGAGCCATGCGGATGCAGCTTCCGCCCCAGGAACACCCTCGGAAACCCGGCACTCTGCCTCACGGACCGGGAACCGGAGCTGGTGGAAATATCTCCGGGGCACTCAGTCCAGAATTGTCCGGGCTGCCTAGCTTAGCTCCCTTTCTTTCCTGCCTGTTTGCACGCAGATAATGCCGCGCACGATTGATTGCTTCTCGCTTTCGGGAAAAGCCGGGCGGCCGTTGCGGTTACGGTTCTTCAGATTTGACTTGGCTGTTGTCTTGGGTTTCATTGGCGGTGGGGATTTGGGGTGGTTGAAAAATGGAGTGGCTGGCGATGGGCGGTACACTGGTGTACCGTTGCACCGGGTGAACTCTTCTTCAATCATACGCTTCTTTTCTTCCTTGAATGATTTTGGCACCCACTTGTCGATGTCAAAGTCATAGTCCATATCTGGGGGAAGGAGCATCCTCCCAAGGATTGCCATCCATGGCACCTTCGGGAACAATGCTCTTGATGGCTATCTCTGCGTCTTGACGCGCTCTCATTCGGGCAATATACTCATTCGCATCAAAACTACTTGTATATCTGTCTATCATAATAATTTAAATTGTGGTCACCGAGAAAAACTCAGCAACCGGGGTTAATGTTGAACTTGATAATTTGATGAAAAGTAGTGGTAACTATATGTGAAATAGTATGTTATTTTTTCATCGGTATTTCATCAAAATTTTTCGACCAATGAAAAGAAGAAGCAACCGGGGCAAAAGAGAAGTCCAATCCTGATATTTTTCTTTTCAGTGGTTTTATCCTTGTTGAGCCGATGATGAAAGGGCGATGAAAAGAAAAACTTCTGATAACTATTCTTTTATGTTCTCATTCATCAATTCATCAAATTATCAAGAGCAACGAGAAAAAAATTAAAGGTTCTCCAGCATCTGCCGGGTGACGGTGTAGAAGCGTCCGACTTTCCGACTCTCGACGTATGAGGGTTCGTTGAGAAACACGCCCATCTGATAGGAGGTATAGCAGAGCGAGTTCGGTGCCGGATGCAATTTCCAGCATTCCTGTACCACTTTTCTCAGTGCCGTGCGGTCGGCCTTGACGCGCTGATAGTCGAAAAGGTTGAGGATATCGTTCATGCAGAACGAAACGGACTCAACATTCTTCGTCACCATTATGTCCATTAGCAGCTCGGCGAGTTCTATCTCCACACGGTTGCGGTTGGCGCGGATTACGCGCTGCAACGCCTCGGTGTCGGTAAGAGCAGGGTCGAACCACATACGGCTTTTCTCGGTGGTGGATAGAGGTCGCTCCGAAAGATGATGCAGAAATGCTGGAATCTCGGCTCTCACTTTGTCGAGAAATGCGGTGTCATCGTGTTGCAGCCGCTCAATCTTCCTGACCCAATAGCGAGTTTCGCCGGGATCAATGACAACGGGAAGATGCTCGTTGTTGGAACACAGCACGAACTTGGCGAAGAAACTCACTTCCTCGCGGTCGCGTCCTTGCGCCTCCATCTTGTAATTGTAGGTGATTGAAAGGTTCTTCAGACGCTCGGAGTCCTCACGTTTATTCAGAAGCACCTCATCAACGACAATTACCAATTTCCCGTCCCAATCGGAATTGAACTGACTGCGGAAGCTCTCGTTGGTGTTGAAGGTCACGTTGGCCTCAAACATCGCTTTGAGAAAGTTGAGGAGCGTAGATTTCCCGGTGTTGCGTTCTTCCGATAAAGCAGCAGAATCGGGAGTTTCTGCAACGGTTTCGTATAGAGCAGTTGCAGGTAGTCAAGACCGAGTTCGTACTGACTGACGAAGATGTGACGACAAGGGCTTCGATTGTCGGCCATTCTCCCGGCGTGGGGATATGGCTTATGGGCGCATATCGGTTGAGGAAATTGCCTACAACGGGCTTGTAGTCTATGTGAGCCGGAACACAGCAGAAGCCATCATACTTGGGTACATTGGCGAAAAAATCTTTGCCATAGTCCTGACGGATGGCCTCAATGCTCCACGGCATACGGTATTCCACAAGTTCGCCTGTGGCGTTGGGACGCATCACAATCTTGTAGTAGGTCGTGGCGATACGCACAAAGCGGTCTTCGGGTAGGTCAGTAGATTGTGCATTGTTTTCTTTCATTGGCTCAGTCATTTTTAGAGTTGAGAATATCGGATACCTCACTCTGGCGATAACGGACACTGTTGTTCACTTTGACAGGGGTGAGTTTACCGCGTTTGGTGAAATTCCAGACGGAGGTTTCTCCTATGCCGAGTTGGGCGTACACCTCTTTCTTGGTGAGCAGACGGTCTTCCTCGGCTTTCATGAGGATGGGGAGAAGACGCTCGCGAGTAGCGTCGATGGTGTCAACCACAAGCTGATGGAGGTCAGCGAGGGTGACATTGAGAACAATGTTGGGAGAGTTGGGGTCGGAGAGAGTTGCTTGAAGAAGGGTATATAGGTTCATTGGCTGTATGCTTGAATCTATTGAAATGAATCGCCTGATTATCTGCACTGCCAAACCTCCGGCGACGATTGAAGGCATGGCGGTGTGTCCCGGAAAGGACATAGCTGTGGCTGTCGGCCCCTTTTTCGTTGAAATCAACACAAGGGGTGCTACCGACCCTTTTGAGGTCAGCAGACGGACGCACTGCCGATTACGGGTGCCTCTGACAACCGGGCACAACCGTGGCTGTCCGCCTTGTCGGGGCAGACTTGCGTCTTGCAATGTCGCATGGGTGCAACATACGCTGAAATGTTAAGATGGAACATCGCGCGTACCGCGCTTCATAGGATATATTCCTCTACCTGCATCTTACCATATCCTATTGTCAGTCATCGCTGCCACTAAATCCACAATTATCAGCGTGCTGACAGTCTGATATAATCATCTGCGTACCAAGGAATATCCTTTCTTTCATTGAGCCATATACAGCAGCCATTCAATCCTTTGCAAACCGTTGAGCATCGCTTCCTTAGTGCGGGTTGTTATCGGTCTGCGTCTGCCGTTATCTTAGGCTCTCTCATAGTATTCCGGGCGGCTTCAGCCGGTCGTGTTGGTAAGTATGAACACAAAAAAGTGTAGCACAGTCAGGAGCATCATTCCAATCCGATATATAAAAGTTGAATGTGTCGGACGGTGGCTCTGCCATCTTGTGTTATATAAAGATACGAAATATTTTTCGTATTTCCAAATTTTTAGATCCCTCGACCGAAGAAAGTGCGATTTTGCCGCATTTTCCGCATCATACGACACGGCGGCAACTGCCGACAATATGCCTTGAACCAAAGATGATAACGGTGCAATGTCGCAGGTTCGTTCCCGCACACCATATGTTTCGCTCGGCAAGCGTCGGCGCACTTTGAGCAGTGCGTGAGTCATTTGTCCTCGAAGCCGGGGACTTGGGTTATGGTCTGCCCTTGTACGGGACTTTTTAGGCACAATCCATGCTGTTTGACCGTCACCGCAGAGCTTCGATGTATAATTCCATCCGTTGATGATGGTGTGTAATTGCTCCGCTGGGTCGCATGATGTGCCATCACAAAATACAAAACAGAGGAATGTTTCAAAAAGTTCAGCCAATCAGAAAGATTTTTCTTTCGGCGAAAAAATCTGATTACCGATACAGCCTGACATTTGAAACGCCCCGGAATTGCGATGCAAAGATAGTAGCGATAATCGAAGCCTCCAAATAATCAGATGCCCGGTATCGCTTCAGGTTGTACAAGTATTGCCTAATATCGCTTTTAGCTCACCATCTCCACTGTACCGCAAAGATAATATGTCTGGATCTAAACCACCAAATTTTTAGTCCCACTATCCGTGAATCTCCGTTATACTTCCGAGGTTCAGCCAAAAACTTCCGACCCATTTCCGAATACCGCTTTCTTCCGGCAATTCTAAAACGAATATGTCCTTCACAATATCTTGCGGAGTACGGATCACTTGTCCCTTTTCAGCCAACTCCAAAACGCCTATTTTTATACTGACTTTGAGCAAGCCGCATAAAAAGGCCTGAATCTATATGTCGTCGGAGAGTTCGCCCCCCCAATGCTGTGATAAACATTCATTTTCATAGAATTGATGTTCAAGCCTATCATCCAGCTCTAAAAGCTCCCACTAATGAGACCAATATCATTAACTTTACTTCCAAATTTATATTCAAACTAGATCTGGAAGTAAATCACTGGTAATCAATCACAATTACACTTTCTCTTAGTTTGCCGATTTTATCACTTTGCTGTGGGCTGGTTTTTAAATCCCTCGCTTTTCTTATTTCGCGAACCTTAAATCCACAAGATTCTGCTATGTCAGCAATGATATAATCAACAGGAACTTCAACTCCATAGTAAGCAGAATTAGCCACATTGAAATATATGACACCCCCTTTATGCATTTTCTTTGCAAATTCCGAGAATAAAAATTGCATATCCTCAAAATAGGCACATATCATATTTGTAATATCTGTATTCCATGTATTTAACTCTTTATTAGACATCTCTAGAAGGCTATTCTTAAGTCTTTCATTTGCTATCGGAAAGACTTTTCCATATGGAACTTGAACATGAGAACGTAATGTGTTTTTACGTAATTCACGAAGTTCCTCATAAGAGTTAATTAATTGTAAAACTTTTAGCTCTAACATATAAATATCCGTGTAATCTCTGGAGTTTAGATAGGGTGGAGAAGTAATAATCAAATCCACTTCTCTATCTGGAACCTGTTGTATGTTTTTCCGAACATCTCCCAAATAGCATATCTCAGAATTTTGTACAGATGGATTCTGTTTGGAAATGATTCTAATATCTTCTGTAAAAATTGAATTTAATCTGTCCAGAAAAAAATTATGAATATCTTTTCTACTAAAGATTCTAGTTTCCCATCCTTTCTTGTACGACAAGCACTTGCCATTACGAAACATATTGCTTGCTTGAATGATAATCGAAGCCAATGCGATTGTAAATAAATTCTTATAATCATCATTATCAACAATCGTTCTAATGGCATGTCTTACATCAAGTATTCCATCTATAGCAGTGTCGTGAAAATTCCACTTCTTACTCTGCTCTTTTTTTACAATCGTATCGCCAAAAGGTAATGATTCTATTTTACGTATATTTCGACTTGTACGTGACAGCTTCTTTGTTACGGCTTTAACATAATACGTAAAGGTATCGACATTATATTTTCTACCCAATTTGACCGTTGATAGGAGATGCATAAAAGGACTGACCTCAAAAGAATAGCACTTTATTCCGTGGTTTTGCAGTTCAACAGGAGTTGTTCCGCTACCACAGAAAGGCTCTAATGCACAGGTTGGCGCAAAAGGTAATTCGCCTAGTATGTCTTCAATAAACTCCTTAGAATATCCTTCCACAAAAGGGTACCAACGATGTACAAAAACATTCTTGTTTTTGTCAAATTGCATAACCGAATGGTATTTTTCTGTGCAATCTATGAATTTATAGTCTTTGTACATAGTTGTTAATTATTCAGTTGGGATGTTCATTTATTACTCTAAAATCATCTAATTTAATGTGTCTGTAATAAGCTGGTCTATCTTTCTTAGGTATTTGATCGATGGTCATGTCTATTCCTGTGTCAGGAAGTTCTTCGTCTCTAGCATCAAATACTGCTAAATACCCCAACTTGAAATCTTTTTCCTCGGCCAACAATTCTGTTATGTAAGAGGTTGATTGTTTAAATGCATCAGGGACAATACGCGGTTTGGCACTATATGTGGTTCCTATTTTCTTGCCTAAATGATGAACACTAGTACCTACCCACTTGACTTCTATAAAATACAATCCCTCGCCATCTTCATCAATCATAGCAATATCCAATCTCTTCAAACTTTCTAACATGACCTCTTTCTGCACGAAGAAAACTTTTAATTTTTCCTTTAAGAACATACGTAAATCATCCCTAAAACAATCTTCTGGAGTATTTCTGAGTAATTGCTTATTGGCTTTGATAAACTGTTCTTCATTAAGTTCTGATTTCAAATCGGTTCGTAAAGATTTTAAATGACTTTTCTCAACAAAGAATTTAGAATAGGTATCTCTGAGTTTTAAGTGTTTTCTATATTCCTCAAGTACTCTCGGCAATTCTGAAATAGGCTTTTTACTATTGAATGAGTGTAAGGCCGAGCTTTCATAAAAAATGGAATCACCACCGTCGCGGCCGTTAACAAAATAATTAATAATGCCTTCTGAAGTCACCATAAATACAACGATACCATTCTTTGACATTTGTGTGAAAATACGTCTAGTTTCGTTGTTATCTTTGTGCAATTCGTTATCAAATTCTTGAATATTAAAATTAGAATCAATGACAATGTGGCGATTCTGAACAAACGTTGGGTCTGTAAACAACTGTTCAATAGCACTATCTGCATTATTTGTAAGATTCTGTAAGTCTTCTTCTGATATGACAATATACTTAAAACTATTGTCTGGGTGTTTATCGCACATTGTTTTTATGAGCGACTGCATAAGCTTGAAATTGTCAGTAGCTTCCAATCCATTCAATGCCGCGTCCACTATAGCTTCTTGATTACGTTTTAGCAAATCTTTAAAGTTTGCATTTTGGCTGAATCTTGTTTTCATAACCTGCTACTTTATAATTTCGCTAAAAACATACTCAAAATATAACTCTATGTATTTTTCATCGCTGATAGCTGATGCGTCGTCAAGAGTTTGTTCAAAAGCGATTTTGAAATCTTTGAGGACTTTTAGTGTTTCGCTATCTGGTGATGATGTATCTATGCCATCAATATTGTTAGTTTGAGATGCGTTTTCATAAGATGGGTCATTAACGATGAAACCAAATAATCGTTTTTCGCCGTATTTGCCTAACATATACATAATAGTTTTCAGCCATTCAACTTTTTCTTGATTCAAAGGAATCTCCTTCTTAGAACATAAAACCAATCCACCCTCCTCTTCACGTAATTTTAAAGAACTTCTTAGGAAAACTAAACTCCGTTCAATCAAATCTGAATATGGACCGAAAGTTGTTACTGTAAAATGGTAATATGAAAATATATTTTCTCCTTCATGCTTGAATGAATAGAGAACTTGTACCAAATACAATATTCTTTGGAAAGATTGTTCTGAAACCGCCCCCCAACCCATACTTTTGGCTATGGTTGAGACTGTTACAATATCTTCATTTGCTCTTATCAAATTCTTTTCTAGCATAATTCCAATCTGTTTTTAATATGATGATAGATTGATTTTAATTGCTCACTTGTGTTCTGTATAGTAGATTGTTTTGCAATATCCAATAACCCAACAATACCAAGATCAACATTTTCCTGATCCAATAAATGCTCAATAAATAAACTATTGTTCAGGTTTGATGTTATGATTAATGAGTTGGGCTTCTTTAGGAATTCAGCAAAAACGCTTGCAGCATTCCTTTCGTATGATATATCCAAACTACTGTCCGGTGTCTCAACTATATAAAAAGACGGAGTCCTATAGAAGAATGTAAGAATACTCATTCTAAAAGAATGATCCACAAAGAATCTTTGTGATTCTGACATTTCTTCTTCGTAAAACCGGACTTTCCCATCAATAACAGGATAAAAACGCTTGTTTGTATCTCCAGTTTGTTTGATGTATGTCAGCTCGCAAGGTACACCTAAAAACTTTCCTGCGTATTGGGCAAAAATCGAGGAAAACGCATGAACATTAGCTGTTATAACATCTTCTATTTCGTTTGAAATAGAAGTCACGATATTATACTGCTCGTCACGTTGTTTTTGGTATGCCTCTTTTTGTTGGGTCAGACGATTTACTTCATCTAGGAATGGTTGAATGGAATTTTGACTATTATCAGACATAGCATTTTCATACTCCAGTTCCCTGATTTGTTGCTGAATCGTTCTTCTTTCCAATTCAATCTTAGTAAACTCTGTATCTGAGTTAATGATTTGTTGCTCTATATTTTGTATTGTCTGCTTCTTGGTATTAATAGACTGATATAATGTTTTTCTATGTGTGCTTATCTCATCAAAACGTTTTCTTAATATTGTATCCGTTTCTGTGTTTTCATTAATTGAAGAGCCACAAGCAAAACAACTATTTGAGTCATTTGCAACTTTTTCAACCAATTCATCATTTGGCTGATTGCACATCGGACAGATGTGGTTCAGCTGAATGTTCTTTATGAAAACATGATATGAAGGATGTAGAGTCTCCCATATATGGTTATTTAGTTGCTCCTCTATTTGTTTTAACTGTTTATCCATATCATTTGCAGATAAACTTATTTTGTTGATTTCATTCTGCAATAGTGATATGTCTTGACTTTTAGAAGCACGTTCTTTTTGTATGGATGCCAGTTTGGCGTCCATTCCTGCAAGCTTTCCCTTTAAATCAATAAGAATAAGTGCAGTGTTCCCTTGATTAGCTGTTGAGTGGTCGGCTGACGGAGAAGTATCCTTCATTTTGCCAAGAACCTTATTAATAGCTCTCATGTCTTCTGAACTATGACGAGACAAACTATCAAAATATTTAGCTTTTCTAATAGCTTCTTGCCGTTTCTTGTCGAGAACAGGGTCATTGAAATATTTGTTAAATAGTTCGCTTTGTACATCAGGGAAGAAGCCACCATCATTCCAAAGGATGGTCTTGTGGTCTTCTCCGAAAAAAAGTACCTCGTTTACGAAAAATATTAAATCATCAAATTCTAAATTTGTATTAGTCTTAATGATTTTCTCATATAGATAAGGCAACATATTAACTTTTGCAGCATCAGATAATTTTTCGTAGCTAAACTGATTGATTAAGGTGCCAAATACTTCTGTTCCATCAACCTTAAGTTTGGTTAAGGTTATGGAGGATAAATCTCTTGTCAAATCAACTGTAACATTGTTTATCTTCATGCTAATTGATACGGTAGGAGAAGCATCCGTGTGAATGCTGTCATCCATGCGATTGCTGAAATACTTTTGCGGAAACAGTTGGCGTTTTTCTATAATATTTCCTTGGTATGTACGAGTATATCCGAAAGGCTTTTTGTATAACCCAAGAATTGCATATCGAATAATGTTGACAAAAGTAGTTTTCCCCATGCCATTACCACCTAGCACAAGATTGACGCCTTTAACAAAATCAAAGGTGTAATCCAAACCGTTGGGGTATAAAGTATAATTCTTAATATTTATACTCAATAGCTCTGGCAGATAAATGTGTCTACTCATAATACTTTCTTTAAAAAGATCGGCTATATATACAACAGATCCAATATAATTACAAAAATACTTTTTTCTTCAATTATAAAGTTGTAGCACGGTATTATTAAAAACTTTTGTTCTTTATATAATATCCTCCGTTTTTTTTGCTCCACGATATTCTATCAAGCCTAGACTGATTAGATTCTTCAATGTGCGAGACAACGTAGGGACACAGACTTCTATCATTGTAGACAACTCATTGGTCCTTAGACCAGGAGTTTTAGATAAAATCAGAAGAACTTGTTTCTCTCGTGAATTTATCCTATCATTTAATCTATCATTTAGTTTATCATCGGTGGTTCTTAGGGACTTGGTTCGCTTCATAAAAGTAACGGTAAAGAAGCCCTTGTTGTCAAATTCGGGTTCAGGCAGACCAGCTTCTTTCATAAGGCGGCGCATACGGGGAATGCCGGAGCCTACTTTCTCAACAAGCTGCATTCTTGTGAATAGTCCGAAAATAAGTGGATTCCGGCTCATACTCTTTTCTCCGAAGTTTTCTGCAACAATGGGAAGAAGACCTCCGGGATTGGAAATCTCAACCCGGTCATCATATACTTCAACCATCACTGTCGCACCCTCTTCATACAGGTCGCGATGACAGATGGCGTTCATAACCGACTCCTTGAAAACATCCAGCGGTATCTCCCATATTTCTTTTCGTGGCCCCGTACCTTCGATGATGTACTCTACTTCAAGTTTGCTCTCAATCCACGAGAGAGTATTGAGATACTGCTGATATAGTGGTCCTCCAAAAGTCTTGTCATCTATGATGTGGACCTTGTCAAAACCTTTGAATCTCAAACATCTTACGACAGCATGAGCAAACTTCCTCTCCGGCTCTTTGCCGAAGAAAAGAGCAGCGGCATTCTTCACTCGTCCATCATCGGTTGTTAGTTCCAGGTTGTCGAATAATTGTCGAATCGGTAAATCTTCAGATAGGTGAGATTTTTCAAGAAAGGAACGGAAATTATGGCTGTCTATGTCCTCGTCAATGCCAAACCATTTGCATGGAATGGCATCATAAAATATCTTTGAACATTCGGCAAAGAAAGCCCGTATTTCTTCAGCCGTTCTCAACTTTTGGCAGTTGGCACCCTCTCTTACATATATCACGCCTCCGGCGATGTAAGGTTTGTCCTTACCGCTTGGCACATCAACAACCCATATCTTCTTACCATCAACATCCATCGGATAAAAGACGCAATGCAGGGCAGGAGAAATTTCACCGATGGTGTCTTGGATTGCTGAACGCTTATTATTGTCTATCTCGGCGCCTATAATCTTGTTGTCATCACTAACACCAATGAGAACATAACCTCCGGCGGCATTAGCAAAACCAGCCACTTCCTCGAATAGTTCTCTTACTTTTGAAGGCACACTGCGTTTGAAGTCCACATTGTAGCCTTCGCCTCCTTTTACAAGGTCAAGTATTTGAGATGCCGTTAACATAATGCAAAATTACGAAATTATTTTGAAATGACATAATGATAAGGGCTGTGTGTCACCACATCTCACACTCTTTCTTCGACATTGCGGCGATTTCATCGGCTATCTCTTCGGAGGAGAGTTTGATGTAGTCCATGAAGGTCTTTTGGGTTTTGTGGCCGCTGACGTGCATCATCTGGAGCATCGTGTATTTGTGGGAGAGGTACATATTGGTGATTCCTGTTCTTCGGGCGGTATACGAAGTTACACAAGCATAACGCGGAACAATAACGTTGCCGTTGAGGTCGGTCTCAGCTTCCTTGCCTTCTTTTTTCAGTGCCTCCTTCTGCTTCATAGTCAATCGGGTCGGCACTTTCTCAGCAAGGGTCGGCATAATTTCCGACAAATCTTTGAGAATGTTCTTGATGTAGCGGTTCAACACCTGCTCGTTGACTTTCGGCACATTGTAGCCGTATTTCTCGCAGATGGCTATTAGATTCTCATTAAGAACCGGAATTGTCACCTCGGTCTTGGTCTTTTGCTGGACTATACGGATGATGCGTGTGCCTTTGCGTGTAGTCTCAAAGCAGTCGGCATGAGATTGTTGTAGTCACTGACACGTTGGCAAGTATAGCAACCGATGAGAAAAACATCGCGTATAAGGTCGTTCTTACCGGTCAGCGGCATTTCATAGAGAACTTGCAGTTCATCTTCCGTCAGATAGATTTCGACAGCCTTGTCGCGGTCTTCAATCTTGTTCTTCACAATCAGCGAAGCGGCACGTTGGTTGTGTCATGCACACCATCAATGAAAGCGGCGTTTATCAAAGCTTTCAGGTTGGTCAGATGCTTGTTGACAACCTTCTCCATATAGCCGTTCGCGCCTTTTCTCTCGCCTCTTCACGCTTGGTAATCGCCTTCCGCTCGGCTGCGGCTGCTTCCTCTTTTGCCCTGCGCTCTGCATCCACCTTTTCAGACTCGGATATGTAGCGCACATCCATGTCGAGAGCCTCACGATCGAAATCAATTTTCGCCATGTGAGCCTTTACGATGCCTTCAATCTGCGTTAGCTTGGCATGAAGTTGGTAATTCTTCTTCTGATGCGCCAGCCACGCACGTGGCGAAGCGGTGGCTTTCAGCCATTCGTTCACCTCCACTTGGAGCAATGTCGAAATAAGCACATCAATCTTTCGGGTATGGATGCGGATAAACAGAGTCGCGGTATCCTTTTTCAAGTCCTTGTTGCGAACATGAAACGGTGTCAATTTTTTCGGAGAGGGTGTTGTTGCCATATATTTGTTTGTCGTTAAATTTGAATGTCGGCTTTCACAGTTGTTCCCTGTCAGCCACTTTGGTTCTGCAAATATAACAACTCAAACTGCCATTTGTCAAATCGGGTCACCACGCAGGTCACCACGTTTTTTGAATGACGGTGAAATTCCAAAATTCAGTCGAAATTTATATTGCGTTATTATTCAGTATTTTGCATCCAGTTCAAATTCATCTTGATTCACCTCAATTCACAAACTCAAGTTCTGTTGGAACCACGCCACGGAAAAATCCTTTTAACAGAATTGATTTCCGCACAATTCTTCCAGAATACCGTAAAAACGGCCCACATGCACCCCGTCCACCAGCACATGGTTTGCCTGAATGGCCACGGGCATCACCATCCTGCCGGAAGCATCCGCCTCCATCTTCCCCCAATGGATGAGGGGAAAGTATTGTCCCCGAAACACTCTGTAGGCGCTGGCCACCTGTGTGAATGGAATCCACGGCAGGCAGCTGAATACGGCGATATCCGCCCTATGGCACGGATTCGCCTGGGCGGGAGCAAGTTTGGCAGCCTGCACAAGAGGAACGGCATGTTTCAGGAAATCAGACAACTCCATCCGGTATTCCACTAAAATCTGAGTGAATTCTCCATCCGCAGCCAGCACTGGAACCAGGGCATCCACGGACTCATACTCCCATACATCCCCTTCCTCCACCCGCTGGCGCAGCTGGGGCACCCTGTTCAACGCCTTCAGCAGCACAAACAGGCACAAAATGAAAAAGGAAACCCCCTCCCGTTTCGCATAACGGTACAGGGCATCCACCCGGACCGGGGACGTAATGGAAAACATGGGGCAGTCAAACGTCTGGAAATACTCATAATGAGACTTTCGAGGCCAGGAAGAGATTTCTATTTTCTTTTTCATGCACTTATTTTCTATTCAGGGAAGGCTCCCCGTTTCACAACAGCTTCTTTCCTTCCATTATTCCCCGGCTCTACCGGAAATTCCAACCCGGCTGTTCCCAGCGCCAAAGCATTGATTAATGCTTCTATTTATTCAATTATCAACTATGTTGCAACAAAGAACATCCTGAATGCCCCCTACCCCTCGCGAACGGAAAGCAAATCCGTTACGGACGCATGCTTCATGCGCCACGCAGGCAGAAGGCACGCCAAGGATGAGAGGGAAAGCACCAAAAGCACAGCACAGGCCAGATGCGCCCAAGGCATCGTGACAGGAGGAGTAACGACGCCGAAGTGATAGCCGTATTCCAAAATCTGGATGGAGCACCAGGCGCCCAGGACTCCCAGCACAAGACTCATGACAACGGAGCACAGGGAAACCATCAGCGTTTCCGCCCAGAGCATCCGCATCACCATGCCGCCCGGCACGCCCACCGCACGCATCAATCCAAACTCCCGGCGGCGGGACTGCACGGAAGCCAGGACGGTGTTAAGTACGGCCAGAACGGCGATCACCATCATGATGATGGGAAGCTTGCTCATCGTAAAAATCACATCGTCCCCGCGGCTGGTAACGCTTCCTCCCAGGCTTTCCCGGGTCAGGGCCTTCACCAGAGGCTTGGCGCCTTCCCCTCCGTTTTCCTGCTCCCGCACCTTCATCAGGGCGTATTCCCCCAGGTCGTTCTGAAGTTCCACGTTGCTGATCCCCGGAGCAGTATCCCCCCAGATAAACTGGAATCCCTGATGAGCGTATTCCTCTTTGAGCCAGCGTTCATCGGCAATCGCCAAAGCGGCAACAAAACCCCCGCGGCGCACGCGCATTCCGCTGGTCTTGGTCAACCAATGCCAGCCGGGGAAGGAAACTATTCCCGCCACCTTCCAGGGTTCTCCCCGTACGGCGCCACCCCTGCCCCGGCCGCGAATACCGGCAGAGGGCTCATTTCCGGAACGGCGTTCCCGGGAAGACGGATTAACCAGCATCAAGTCATCCCCGACCTTCAACCCCACCGTCCGTGCAAACGTGTCCGGAATCAGGAGAGAACGGGTGGATTCCAGCATGGCATAAGCCTCCTGCGGATTTCCGGAAACAAACACGGGGTTGAACAGCGGATGGCTCCCCCCGGCCATCTCCGCCACGGGAATGCCGGCCAGTACGATGGAACGGTTGCGCATCCCGGAAAAACCGGGGCTTTTCATCTGTGCCGGAGCAATATCCGGTTCATCCACGTAGATGGGATACATTCGGGAATTCCGCAGGCTGGGGCGCGCCATCAGCTCCGGAACATCCGCAGATTTGAACTCCGTATGCAGGAAGGAAACCAGGGTTCCGGGTGTTGACGTATCCGGGGAAAAAGGAACCAGCATGGAATAGCCCCATGTCTGCACCCCCACAAAAAGAGAGAGGCCCACAGACATGGATACGGCAGTTCCCACGGAACGGCTGAGGTTGCGGCTGAGCTGCATTTTCAGGAAAGAATGCGGAACGTGCAGCAGAAATCCGGTAATCCATGCCCCGGCCCACTCCGTCACGCGCACGAAGGTGGGGGCCAGAAACAGCGCACCGGCTACCAGGCCGGGGTAACCCAGCCAGAAAAATATCCATTTGCGCGTTTCTACCTCCAGGCCCGGCAACAGCAGGGCCGCAGGCTGAAGACACACGCATGCGAGGCCCGCCACGACAGACCACACAGGAACACGGCTCACCTTCCCGATGAATCCGGAGGAAGGAACGGCCGCTTCCAGCGGAGACTGGCGGGAAGCGCGCCACGCAGGAATAATGGAAGCCAGCAAGGCCCCGCCCACAGCGCATACGGCGGCGGTTAATACTGTGGACCAGGTCAGCACGGGTACAGAGGCAGAGCCTTCCTCCAGCAGGTACACCAGGAAAAAGCCTGCGGCCAACCCTCCCAGCAATGCCGGAATGCACAGAAAAATCCCCTCCCCTGCAATCAGCAGTGCAATTTGCATGCGCCCCAGCCCCAGAGCACGCATCAGGGCCAGTCTGCGGGCACGTTCGCTGACGCCAATGCTCAACGTTGTGAAAATAATGAAAATACAGGAAAACAGGACAAGCCAGACGGACATTTCCGCGCTATCCTTCTGTGAACGGACGGCCCGGTCGCTGGAAAGCCGCCGGATGATGGAATCCGTATCCGCCACCGCAGCGGAAGCCTGGACCAGCTCCTGCCGGAAATTCTCAGCAAATTCCTTTTTGTCCACCCCTTCCTTGAGCTGAACGTAAATCAAATTAGGGGCAAAAGGCTGCCCCGTAATTTTCTCGCATACCTTCACGGGCACAAAAAGGGAGGAAAAAGCCGGGCCGGACATGCCGCCCGGCCCCATAATGACGCCGGGGGTGGCCTTGGCCTGCTTGACGATGCCCACAATCTTTACGTCGTACACATGCGTTCCCACGCGCACGTTCATGACAGTCCCCACTCCCGCGCTGAAATATTTGGCGCTTCCGCTGCCCAGCACCCCCTCCATGGCTGAGGAGGAAGCCATATCCGGCCAAATTCCCTCTTTCAATTCATAAGGACACTCCACAGCATGGTTTCCCACCAGGATGGGGCTCTGGGGAGGAATTCCCATGCGGTCGCGCGTCTGCTCGTCAAAGCTGCCCCGCTCATTTCCGCAGCCGATTTGGAGGCGCGGCACCTGGCACGCGGCGTTCACCGTTTCCACAAGGGGAGAGGCGGCCAGACGGGCGGGCAGCTCCGGGTCACGGAACTGCGGGTACTGTCCGGGAGGAAGGGGCCCTTTGGGAGACTCCGGCACCAGGCAGAGGTCATAATTCCCCATATAGGCCTCCGCATCATTGTCAAACTCCCTGACCAGCGTATCATAGCTCCCCATCATCCATACAATGAGGCTGACGGAGACAAGGATGGCGAACACGCTGACAGCCATTCGGCCGGGGTTGGCGCGCAGATCCCTCCAAATCAGTTTGAACATCAACGTCATAAGGCGTCATTCAGCGTACGTTCATAGAAGGAGGACAATTCCGCAGGACCGGCAAATTCCGCTGTGGATCTGTCGTCCACAATGCTGCCGTCCTTGAGTACGATTACACGATCCGCCCACATGGCTACGTCCGGCGCATGCGTCACCAGGACAAAAGCACAACCTTGCGCACGATGCAAATCCCGGAACAAATCTCCCATAAGCCGGGTATTTTCAGAATCCAGGTTGCCCGTAGGCTCATCCGCCAGCACCAGAGCGGGACCGGAGACCAATGCACGGGCAATCGCCACGCGCTGCTGCTCCCCGCCGCTGAGCGTATCAGGCATGGCATGCCGACGGTGAGACAGTCCAACCTTTTCAATCATGGCGTCCAGGGCGGCGGGAGCCACCCTCCTGCCTCCCGCCAGGGACGGCAACAGAATGTTTTCCTCCACGTTCAAGGTGCCCACCAGGTTAAACATCTGGAAAATGAACCCTACACGGTCCCGCCGGTACACCGTCAGGGAGGCATCCGACATGGAACCGAGATCCATCCCATCCACCGTCACCGTGCCGGAATCCGGAGCCAGCAGCCCTCCCAGCACGTTCAGCAGAGTACTTTTTCCGGAGCCGCTTGCGCCCATCACGGCGACGAACTCTCCCCGGTTCACGGTAAGGCTGATATCTTTCAGCACAGTTATACTCCCGGAACCGGATTTGAAACCGCGCTTGAGATGGCTGACGGAAATGACGGGGGAACTCATGGCGGAAACGCAAGGTTAAAACGTGGTCTTCAGGCCTACTTCAAACGTGCGCGGCTCTCCCACCGTGCACTGCACGGCATGGCGGGTGGACTGCACGTACTTTTTATCGAAGATATTATACACAGCCAGCCTCAGCGTGGCATCTTTCAGCCATTTGGATTCCGGCAGGGGGATTTCCACCGTAAAGTCGAATACGCTATAGGAGGGGATGGTGTAGTTGTCCGCAATTTTTGCGCCCCGGAACGTAGCGTAATAGGAATCCTTGCAGCGGTAGCCCAAGCCCAGCACCGTACCGTTCAGCAACCCTCCGTCAATGCGGTACTTCTGCCAGAGGGCCAGAGCATTCGGAGCAATCGTGGGATACACTTCCCCGGTGGTCCGGTTCTTGGTGCGGGTGTAGGTGTAGGAAAGATAGGAACTCCAATTCTTGGTTATTTCCCCGTTCAGGGAAAGTTCCACGCCTTCCGCCCTCTTGGAGCCGTCCGAATAGTACCGGTTGGTATATCCGTCTATGGCAACAGGCGTATTATTCTGGATGATGTCAAACCAGGAAGCGGAAAACCACACCTTATCAACCGGGCTGACCCGGAACCCGAATTCCATCTGGTCCGTACGCCAGGAATCGGTCAATTCCTTCCCGTTTTCATCCAGATACCCGAAGTTGGGGGCGGAGGTACGGGCTGCGTTGGCGAACAACGCTACGCGTTCGCCGAACATGCGGGTAATTCCGAAGCGGGGGCTCCACGCAAACGCATAATTATTGTCCAGGCTGAAATGCGCGTCACCGCGAACGCCGGCCAGAAAACGCCACTGTCCATAACTGAGGACATCCTGCAGCAGAAAACCAGCCCTCTGCACCACGGTATCCGTCGCATTGGCGCCGGAATAATCGCGCCCTGCAGGGAAAAAAGGAGGAGGATTGTACAGGGAAAAATAGCCGTTCGTATTTGCGGTGGCGTTTGTCACCAGGCTGGAACCGTCTCCATAAGTGCTGCTCCCCGTGTAAGAAACGCCCATTAGGGCTTCATGCTTCACCTGCCCGGTCTTAAATTCCGCCAGTGCGTTGGAATAAAAATTCCAGTTGATATTCCACTCGTCGCTCCAGGCGGCTTCATATTTGGCCTTTCCGGAAGCAATCATCTGGTTGTAATAATCCGCCGTGCTGGTTCCTCTCCCAGCGGAAGAGGAAATGCCCCAGACATTATAGTCCACATCGCTGTACCCAATACCGCCGCCAATGCGGATCGTCCATATCTTTTCCAGCTTGCGTTCGAAATCCAGCATCGCCAGCAGGGATTTGGAATTAAGCCTTCCGCTCGGAGAACCGTACCAAGCGTCATACGGCCCCACAAAATGGCCGCCCAGCACAGGGATGCCCATGGTCGTCGGAGAATTCTGATACTGGAAACTGGTCGTCAGCACCGTCTTGGTGCGGGAATCATGCTGCCAGCGGAAAATGGGGGACACCGTGTACTTCTGGCCTCCGTTGGCTCCGTTGCTCAGCCAGAACGGGCGTTCATACTCGGCGGCTACCACCGTGCGCAGGGCAAATCCATTCGTTTCATCCCCCCTGTACCGGGTATCGTCAATCGTTGCGCGGTATTTCTGCCCGTGATGGGAAAGGCGGGCGTAAGCCGTCAACTCCGTCCGTTCCAGGAAATCAGGCTCCTTCAGGATCAGGTTGATGGAACCGCCGGCGCCGTATGCCCCGAGCGTACTGGTCTGACCGCCGGAAATGGAACCGATGGGGCCTTTGACAATCTCAATATTTTCTATCAGGGACGTATCCATGCCATACCCCATGCCTCGCGGGAGGGGCATATTGCCGATCTGAACATCACTGCCGGCAAAGCCGCGGATGGTGTACTGGTCCGCCGTACGGGACAAAAGCATGTCCCCACCCGTATTGACGGAGGAATCCATACGCAGCGCTTCCACCAGGGAATCGGACCCCTTGGAATCCATCAGGTCCCTTGTAATGACGTTTACCGTTTGCGGAACTTCCTCCGTCTTCATGTTCGTGAGAGTAGCGGAACTGACCGTTTCCGCCCGCAGGGACCTGGAACGGATGGTCATCACGCGTTCCGGCATTTCCTGCACGCCTTCCTCTGCGGCGGCGGCCTTTGTCTCGGCATAGGCAGATTGTCCGAGAACAAGCAGGCTCCCAATGGCGGCAGCACGGTGCAGGCCGCGCCCCTGGCGGCGATGGCGGGGGGTATTCATGTTGGATAAACGCATAGGGGCAAGTATAGGACGGAACAAAAAACCGTCCATTCCCGTTTGTTAACAATTTGATAACAGACCGTTCCTTTTCCTTCCGGCAAAAGCGCATCTGATGGCAGAACGGCCCCGCCCTTTCACAAACCCAATGCCTGCGCCCGGCTCTCCGCCGCGGCCTTCAGCCATTCCCGCAATGCCTCCTTATCCCCTGTAGCCAGCCAATTCCTCACTTGTCCCAGCTGGGACAGGGCTTCATCCAGACGCTCCAGAACAGCAGGAGCATTTTCCTCCAGAATTTCAGCCCACATGGACGGTTCCCCCATGGAAACGCGGGTAGTATCACGGAAACCTCCGGCGGATACCAGCCCCAGCAGCTTCACATCCCCACCGTCCAGGGCGCTGTGGACGCACAGGGCAGACAAAGCATGAGGTATGTGGGAAATGCGTGCCACGGAAGAATCATGATCCGCCGCTTTCATCCGGATGCAATGGCAGCCCACACGCTCCCAGAACCTCTGGAGCAACAGCAGCACATCTTCATGCACATGCTCGTCATTCGTCAGGATGCAGGTCGCATCCCGGAAGAGGTCCCCGGAAGCATGCTCCATACCCTGCTTTTCGGAACCGGCCATGGGATGGGAGCCGATAAACGCCACGCCAGCTTTCTTCAGCACGGAGCCCACGGCCTGGTGAACACACCCCTTCACGGAACCCACATCCGTTACCAGTACTCCCGGTTTCAATAAAGGAAGCATATCGGAAACAAGGCGGGGCATCACGCCAACCGGGGTAGCCAGCACAACCAGATCCGCCCCCTCCACCACCTCTTCCATCCGGGTGGAAGCGACATGGGCGGCTCCGGAAGAACGGGCATATTCCAACGGTTCTTCCCTCCTGCCCCACAAGCGCACGTGCACATGCGGCAACTGCTTCCTGACGGCCAGCGCCAGGGACCCGCCCAGAAGGCCGGGGCCGAGAATGGCGACGGAGGAGAAAAAAAGCTGCTTTCTGGAATATTCTCTCATGGATTTACAGGGAAATACATCAGCGCCCCGGAACATCGGCATGTTCAGGGGCGCGGCGTGATCTCGTTGCGGCGGCCGCATCAGGGCACGCGGAACTTCTTGATCTCGTTGGGGAAGTTGGTGTCCCGCAACACCGTCCCGGAGGGATACGGCTTATTGGTGCTCCTGTTCAAAATCTTGATCTTCTTGGTACGGTCATACGGGCTGACCACCACCGTGGGATCCGCCGTAGGCCACGCCACCGGGATGGAAGAAGAAGCGGGAGGTTCCACAGGCCTGGGGGCGGCAATGCCGGAACCGGAGGAGTCACCCACGGGATTAGGAACGACGGGCTTGGGAACAACGGGAGCCGGAGGCGTGATATTGTTGGCCCCGCCCACCATATTGCTGATGGTTCCGGAATTGGTCCGGGCGGGGTCCGGGTTAAACCCGGAATTCTGCCCGGCCATCGGGTCCAGAGAATTTTCACGCTGAATATCATTCAACAGGCTATTGCCCTGGACGCCCATAGCGCCGGACGGATAGACATTTTCCGTAGGATAAATGCCGATGGGGCGTTCATTCACGCGCTCCGTTTCACAGGAAGGCAGAAGAATTGCACCTGCGGCCAGCAGCACGCCTATCGTCGGGGAAGTATTCATATAATCTCTCTTCAGGTGATAGCTTTCTGCCAGCATCCTACGGTCCCGCAACCTCATGTCAACCATAAAGCCTGTTTGCCGAACCTCTTCATGACAAGGAATCTTCGGCTTCCGTCCCCGCACGCGGGCAAAGCCGCCCGAACAAACGCGCTCGCCGCATTTCTTTTACCCATCGGCAGCGCCGGAACAGCCCTGGACGGACTCAACAAAAGGAAGAGCCGGAAAACGGCACAAAGACGGAACAACCATCACTCTTTATCAACAAGCGCTCCAACAGGTACTCCTGCCGCAGCCTTATTCGGAAGAAGCCGGAGCTCCATTCCGTTCGCCAGCGGGAAGAGACGCTTCCCTCCCGAACATGCCGCACCGGCCTCCGGCCCTCCCCTGCCCGCCCTCTTCAAAAAACCGGAAAAAACGCTTCCCCCTCTTCCCGGGAACGCGCCTGTACGGGAACAGATTATCCTTCCCTACCCCCCATGATCTGCTACAATCCGCCCCACATGGATGACGTACAGACATCTAAGAAAAAAATGCCCTCAAAAAAGGAATGGAGGGGATTTTATTCCCTGATTCTCATTCAAGCCCAGAACGCTTTCAATGAAAAAGCCGCCCAGTTCCTGCTGATTCCGCTGGGCGTCTGGCTGGCTTCCACCAACGCCGCATACGGACCGGATTCCTGGGTCAACTCCCTCCAGTACATTCTGGCCTGCATCTTTGTTCTGCCCTATATTCTGTTCTCCCCTTTCGTCGGATGGCTGGCGGACTGCTTCTGCAAGGCCCGCATCATCCAATTCATGTCTTTCCTACAGATTCTGGTACTGGGGGCCATGCTTCTGTGTTATAAATACGAAAACATTGAAATGGCCGTTTTCTGGTTCTGCGTCTTCTCCGTCCAGGCGACCATCCTGAGTCCGGCCAAAAAGGGAGTGGTCAAGGACATGGTAGGCTCCCGGCAGCTGGGCTACGCTTCAGGGCTGATGGAAATGAGCCTCATCCTGTCCATGCTGGCGGCCCAGATAGGCATCTTCGCCTGGTTCGACATCCTGCAAGTCTCCTCCAATGACGGCTGGGAAGCAGCCGCTTTCCCCACATTCATCCTCACCTGCATCGCCGTTCCCGTAGCCATTGCGTCCCTTTACCTCCCGCGGTATCCGGCCAACCAGACCAGAAAATTCGAATGGAAGCTCTTTTACGAACATTTCGTGCAGCTCAAGTATCTCTGGAGCCAGCGGGATTTGAGGCTCAGCGAAATCGGTGTTTCCTACTTCTGGTTCCTGGCCGGAGCCCTGATGCTCATCTCCCTCCAGATCGCCCAGGAACACCCCATTGACGGCACCGGATTCAGCATGTCCGCGGCCATTCTCATGGCATGGCTCAGCGGCGGCACGGTGGTAGGCGGCGTCATCGCCTCCATCATCTGCCGGAAAAAAATTGAACTGGGGCTCATCCCCCTGGGCGCAATCGGCTTTACTATCGGGTGCATGTTCATGTCCTTCTTCGCTCCCGGCTCCCTCCCCAGCAACATCGGGTTCGGCATCACCGGGGCTTTCGCCGCCGCGTACCTGGTGCCGTTAAACGCCCACCTCCAGGACAATTGCGACCCCTCCAACCGCAGCACCGTAATCGCCGCCGGCAACCTGATGGACTGCCTGATGGGGCTGGTGGCCGTCGGCTTCCAGCTCATGCTCAGGAACATCTTCTCCATCCAGAACCAATTCTGGGTGCTGGCCGCCCTGGGCGTCGTCATTACCATTGTGGCATTCCGGCTTATTCCCCGTGAATTCATCCGCATGATGGGCCTCTGGATCATGAGGATTGTCTACCGCTCCCGCATCATCCACCAGGACCGCATTCCGGAAGACGGCGGGGCCGTTATCGTCTCCAACCATGTCACCTACGGGGATGCGCTGTTCCTTTCTCTCATTTGCCCGCGCCCCATCCGGTTCATCGTGGCGGAGGAATTCGTAGCCATCCGCTGGCTCGGCTGGATTCTGGAACTCTTCAACTGCCTGCCCATTTCCTCCCGTAATCCGCGGGAATCCCTGTCCAAGGCCATCCAGGCCCTGAAGGCCGGAGAAGTCATCTGCATCTTCCCGGAAGGCCAGCTCACCCGCACGGGAACCCTGTGCGCCGCGCGCCGGGGGCTGGAAATGCTGGCGAAAAAATCGCGCTGCCCCATCGTGCCCATTTACATGGACGAACTATGGGGCAGCATCTTCTCCTACTCAGGCAACCGTTTCTTCTCCAAGGCGCCTCTCCGCGTTCCCTACCGTTTCACCGCCGCCATCGGAGAGCCCATTGAGCCTGATGCCGTCAATCCCCGCATGGTCATCAACACGCTGCGGGAGCTATCCTCCACATGCCTGGAAATTGCAGCCAGCATCGGCAGGGATGCCATCCTGAACCATCTGGAGCGCATCGCCCACAAACCTCTGGTCTTCTCTAAAAACGCGCGGCTCTCCGGGTATGAAATAGCGGAATGCCTGATGAACGACACCGTGGAAGCAGAGCATCCGGAACTCAGGAAATGGCTGTCCACCCTGCTGGACAGCACCCGCTCCCAAAGCCGCCTGTGCGACTTCTGGATGAACGCCCAGCAGCTGGAACGGGTGAACTCCCTCCAGCCCCGGGAACTGCTGCTCACCAGCGTAGGACGAGAAGAAGTCCACGAAACGGTGGCCGCCGTCCTGTGGCCCATCCTCACCAGCACTCCCGTTTACCTCATCAGCGACGGGGACCACAGCATGCCGGAAGGCATCAGGCAGATAGCCGGCTCCGATTTCCTGCGCCGCAGGCTCTACAGCCTGGTTCCGAATACGCGCACGCCGTTTTATGACTTCAGCGGTTCGGGCGACCTGGTTCTCCCCAACATCGGATGGAGGCCCTGCTTCGCCACGGACCGCGGCATTATCCTGGCCATGTCCATGAAGAGAAGCGTCTTCAAGCTGGATGACGGCACCGTGCAGCTCGGCATGCGGGCCAGGACAAGAGGTCGCCTCCTCCCCGGCTTTTACCTGAATCCCCCTCTTTCCAACGTCATCGCCGGGGCTACCCTCTCCACCCCTTATTCCCTGCCGCCCAACCTGTATCTGGACGAGTCGGGCTTCCTGGCGGAACTTCAGTCTTCCAACCATGAACAATAACTCCTCGTCAACCCGTCTTCCCATCCCGCAGTATGTAATGACGCTGGCGCACGCGGCAGCCCTGCGGTCGGAGGACCCGTACCGCAAGGTGGGAGCCGCCGCCCTGGATGCGGACAACCGCGTCATCGGCACCGCCTACAACGGACTGTATCCCGGATTCAAGGCTCAGGACACCTTCTGGGCCAGCCGGGAAGAACGCCAGAAATACATGCTGCATGCGGAAATCAACCTGTGCAGCCTGTTCCGGAGGGGGGAAGCCAAGGTGGTGGCATGCACTACGATGCCCTGTACCTCATGCATGCAGGCGCTGTGTGCCCATGGCGTAAAAACCATTTATTACTGTGAGCCTTATGACAAATCCGAAGCTCCTGCCATCGCCAGCCTTTACGGCGTGGAACTGATCCAGGTTACGGACTATCCTCTCAGCCGGCACTTCCCCCTTGTCCTGGACAGCTGATGCCCGGAAAATCAATCCCGGTGTACGCGGCATGTCCAACCAGCCATGGAGCGGGGAACGCCGTCAATGGCAGGGTCCAAATCAAGACCGGTTTCCGTAATGGTGCCCGAAGTAATGACGCCCGCATTCCGCCCGGCGTCGTCAAAGGCAATGTTCACATTCGCCATGGTACAGGCGGAGCTGCTGTTGGCTGCCGGAGCAATATTCAATACGCCGGCATTCTCCCCGCTATTGAACCGGTACGTATAAACCCCGTCGTACACGGCTCTTGTATCCATTCTGATAACATCCACGTCCTGCCCGCTGAACTGAAGCTGGAATAAGATGCTTCCTCCCTCAAACAGGCTTACCTGCTGTCCGCTCAGGGAAGTGTTCCCGTCGTCTCCGGATTTTCCCGAACCTCCGCCGCACCCGGACAACAATCCGCACACCGTCACAGGAATCAGCAACAAGACAGGGAACAACTTTTTCATTCCCGGAAAAATGCACAACAGAAAACCACAAGTCAAGTATACTCAACTATTATTGCATTTTTCCAACATTTTTTAACATCACAAAAAAAACCGCCTGTTTTCACAGGCGGTCTCAAGAAAACACGGAAGCGGTCAGCCAACCCACTTCCAGGTAATGGGTATTTCAATATCAGGGTGCAGGCTGTGCTTGACCGGGCAGCTCAGAGCAGCCTGTTCCAGCAGCTTCCTGTCCGGATAATCGGACGGAAGAGGAACGGTAATGACGACTTCCAGCTTGCCGATACGGCGGGGATCCGCATTCATGTGTTTGGCCACTTCCACCGTCATGCCTTCCAGATTAATCCCCTTACGTTCGGCAACAATACCCATGATCGTGCTCATGCAGCCGGCAAGCGCCGCTCCTACCAGGTCCGTGGGGGAAAAGGACTCGCCCTTGCCGTTGTTGTCCACGGGGGCATCCGTGGAAAGCGTGGCCCCGGAAGGTTCATGAACCATGGAACAATGGAGGCCGCCCTCGTACGTCGTTTTAGTTTTTACCATGGCCTTATTTTATACAAGGCTCCCCGCCATGCAACACACAAACATTGAATCCCCCCGTTCTTTATGGTAACCGCCTTTGCTATGAGAAACTTTTTGAAAGCAGCCGTCGGCTGCCTGGGCATGATCGCCGGGTGTTTCAGTACGGGGGAGGCCCAGGACTTCGGAGGCATGAGCTTCGGGGAAGCGGGAAACTTTGGTCCGCCCCAGACATCCGGTTCCTCCAAGGCCACTGTCACCTCCTATGGAGAAGCCTCCTTCGTCATCGTGACGGAGCTGGCGCTGCCGGACCACTGGCACGTTTACTATAAAAATCCGGGAACCGTGGGCCTTCCCATGGAAGCCGCTCTCCAGCCTGTGCCCGGCTTCCGGGTGGAAGGCCCCTTCTGGCAAATCCCGGAACTGGAGAAAGGGCTTGTGGATTTTTACGGATACAGCGGAAAAGCCAAAATGGCGTTCCGGGTGACTCCGGAAAAGGATGCCCCCCCGGAAGCGACGTTCATCACCACCATGACATGGCAAATGTGCGCGGAACAGTGCGCCGCCCCGGAAACCAAAAACTTCAGCGTCACACTGAAGCGCGGAGACGGGCAGACAGCCCCTGACGCGGCGGAATTGACCGGAAACATGGCAGGGCTTGCCGCCCCCGACTGGGCGGAAGGGCTGAAAGCCCGGATTTCCCAGGAAGGGAAAACCGTCACCCTGCACCTCAGGACAAACGGACGCCCCGTTCCGCAGGATTCCGTCTATTTTTTCTGCAATCAGGGGGAAATCAACCCTACCACTCCCCAAATCTTCAAAAAACTGGATGACTCCAATTATGAGCTGTCCATGCAATTCAATGACACCACGGACGGCCTTTACCCCAACAACCTGCCGGATGCAGACAGGGGAAAACCGCTGACCAGCCTTTCCGGCATCCTGCGCGCCGGCAGGGAAGGCATCATCATCACCGCGGACGACCGCCCCTTCTCCGGGGAATCTCAGTCAACAGCCGCCGGAACGGAATCCGCCCCGGAACCTTCCGCTTCCATCCCCGCTCCTCCGCTGATGGGCCTGGGGGAAATCATGTTCTTCATGTTCATCGGCGGCATCATCCTCAATGTCATGCCGTGCGTCTTCCCGGTAATCGGCCTCAAGATTATGGGATTCGTCCAGCTGGGAGGGGGGGAACGGAAAAAAGTGCTGGCCCACTCCCTTACCTTCGTACTGGGCATCCTGATTTCTTTCTGGCTCATTACTGCCATTCTGATTGCGCTGAAAGCGAACATGTTTGACTGGAGCGCCCCAGCCGGCCCCGGCGTGTTCAGCGGAGACTTCTGGCTGGGCCGCGGCGCGGAGGGCGTTGTCAACTGGGCGTTCTGGTTTGAAAACCCCTGGGTGAATTTCTGCCTGCTGGGCCTGATGCTCGCCATGGGGCTGAGCATGTTCGGCGTCTTTGAAATAGGCGTCAAAGCCACGACCATGGGCAACGACCTCCAGCACCGGAAGGGTTATGCCGGCTCCTTCTGGTCCGGCGCCCTGGCTACGGTCATCTCCACCCCGTGCAGCGCTCCGTTCCTGGGCCAGGCTATCGGCGCGGCCATGCTCCAGCCGCCGCTGGGCATCGTGCTCTGCCTGACCATGATGGGGCTTGGAATGTCCCTTCCCTACATCATTCTGGGAGCCTTTCCCGTCCTGACCAGATACCTGCCCAAACCCGGCGCATGGATGGAATCCTTCAAGCAGTCCATGTCCTTCCTGATGTTCGGCACCGCAGCCTACTTCCTCTGGATTTACATGGCCTTCTTTGATGCAGAAAACCATCCTCAGGACATCCTGTTCCTCTTCTTCGGGCTTGTGCTGTTTTCCATGGCCTTTTGGGTATACGGCAGATGGTGCCCCATGTACCGCAGCAGAAAGTCCCGCATCACGGGAGGCATCTTCTCCGTAATCTTCCTGCTGGCCGGCCTGTACTACATGCTCCCGCCGGAAGGAGCAGCCTGGTTCGGCCGCGGTTCCGCCCCCGGGGCGGCGGAGTCCGCCGCCGCAGCACCCTCCCTTCAGGAGGAAGGAAACATCTGGATACCCTGGAGCCCGGAAGCCATGCAGGCCGCCCTGGACGGAGGGAAACCCGTTTATGTGGACTTCACGGCCCGCTGGTGCTCCACCTGCCAGGTCAACAAGGCCTCCTATACGGATGAAGTGCTGGCCGCTTTCAAAAAATATGGCATCGTCATGATGAAAGCGGACAAGACCCGCACGAACCCCGCCATTGACCAGGAACTTAAAAACCTGGGGCGCACGGCCGTTCCCGTCAATGCCCTGTATCTTCCCGGCAGAAAACCAGCCGTCACCAGGGAACTCCTGTCCCCGGCCTACCTGCTGGAATTCCTGGAAAAGGAAATGGAACGCTAGGACGTCTTGTCATGCGGGCGGCAATCCGCCGCCCTCCCTCCAGGCCATGCCGGGCAGCAGGAAAACGGGGAAAGCTTACCCTTCCCCGTTCAACAGCGGCAGCAACGCGTCCGCCCATGCCTGATAACCCTTCTCCGTTAAATGGACATGATCCTTGAACATGCCCTCCCTGAACGTCCCGTCCGGCTTCAGCAGGCTGCCGTTAATGGATAAAATAGTGGTCCTCGGAAGCTCAAGCCTGCGCAGCAAACGGTTAATCTCCTCCTGCCTCCTGCGCAATGGGCTATCGGGATCGGGGCCGTAGGGAGTCACCTCCATCAGGATCAAACGGGTCTCCGGAAATCTCTTCAGCAGGCGTACGGCTATCTCCCGGATGCCCTTCACCGTCTGCTCCGCGGGCTGCCGCCCTTTCCACAGGCCGATATTATTCGTCCCGGCCAGCAAAATGCAATAGCGCGGAGAAGTTCTGACTGCCAGTCCCGTATCTTCCATGCGCCACAGCATGCTGTCCGTCCTGTCCCCGCTCACTCCGAAGTTGACCGCCTTCATCGGCACGAACAGCCTCTTCCACAGCGCGGAACCTTCCCGTTCCCAGCATTCTGTAATGGAATCCCCCACGAACAGAATGCCGCATTCCTTCCCCAGCAAATTTTCCCGGACCGCCTTGTAACGGGCCGGAACCCACGGCTGGGTATTCAGTTTGGGAACATCGGGCGGATCCGGAACCTCATCTGAAGGTGCCGCATACACGGCAGAAGAAGCAAGGGACAACAATAAAAAAGCGGCGGAAAAAACAGAAGCATTCATCTTTTTCCGAATACGCGGCCCGGAAAAGCATTCTTTCCCCTGCCGGGAAAATCATGTTCTCACCGCCTTGCCCAATACATCCAGAGGCTGGCCGGACAAATTCAATTCCTTTACCAGAAAACGGACAATCAGCAGGCTTGCCAGCGCATCATACAAAGCGTCATGCCATCGGCGCGCAGGAAGCAGAGCCTCCACGGAACAAGTCAGCCCCAGGGCGCCGCACAAAGAAGACAGGGAATAATCCGCCAGACCGGGAACGCACATCCGGCCCAGGGCCAGCGTATCCAGCCACGGGCCGAAGCCGTGGCCCGGAAACCGGCGCAGGAACTTCCGTTCCGTGGCCGGATTATGCCCCACCACCACGGCCTGCCCCAGCCGGGAACGTATCTCCGGCCACAGGGAGGGAAAAGACGGGGCATCCGCCAGCATCTCCGTAGTAATGCCGTGCACCTGGGAGGCGGACCATAAAACCGGCTTCTCCACCGCAATATAGGAAGTCCACAACTCAGGCTCGTCCTCCAGGCGGGGACATGCGGCTATGCCTATCTGGACGGGCTGGTCCGTCTCCCCCCGGGCCGCTCCGGCGGATTCAAAATCAATGGCGGCGAAATGCAGGCCGCCGATTGTATCCGAAAGCAGAGGCATATCAGAACAACTCCAGCTGAGCATATTCCCCGGCAGGCATATCGTCTTCCATATCCGTATTCTTGGCTCTCGGTTCCGCCAGCCGGGAGCGCTCCTTCCTCCGGGGGCGCGTGGAATTCATCTCCAGATGGGACAGGATGGCCTTGGCGCGGTCCACAATGACGGCAGGCATGCCGGCCAGTCGGGCCACCTGGATGCCGTAGGACTTATCCGCCGCCCCCGGCACGATCTTGCGCAGAAACACGATTTCCTCCTTCCACTCGCGCACGGCCACATTGTAATTCTGCACGCCCTGCCTGGAATTGGCCAAATCCGTCAGCTCATGATAATGCGTGGCGAACAGGGTGCGGGACTTCAACTCGTCATGCAGGTACTCCGCCACGGCCCAGGCAATGGAAAGCCCGTCAAAAGTGGCCGTGCCTCGCCCGATTTCATCCAGAATAATCAGGGAGCGCTCCGTGGCATTATTCAGAATCAGGGAGGTTTCGCTCATCTCCACCATAAAGGTGGACTGGCCGCGCGCCAGGTCGTCGCTGGCTCCCACGCGGCAGAAAATGCGGTCCACCAAACCGATATGGGCGGACTCCGCCGGCACATACGCTCCAATCTGGGCCATCAGCGTAATCAGGGCCACCTGGCGGATATAGGTGCTCTTGCCCGCCATATTGGGCCCGGTCAGCAGAATAAGGCGGTTTTCCTCCGGTTCCAGAAAAGCGTCATTGGGAACGAACACATCGCCGGAAACATTCTGCTCAATAACGGGATGACGGCCATTGACAATGCGCAGGGTCATGGAATTGTCCAGAACGGGGCGGCAATACCGGTACTGCTGGGCCCCCTCCGCCAGCCCCAGCAGCACGTCCAGGTCCGCCATGGCATCCGCCGTAATCTGGATATCGTCAATGTGGCGCCCCACTTCCTCGCGCAACAGGAGGAACTGCTCATACTCCACCTGGCGGGAACGCTCGTCCGCCCCCAAGATGGTATTCTCCATCTGCTTGAGTTCCGGGGTAATAAAGCGCTCCGCATTCACCAGCGTCTGCTTGCGCTGGTAATCCGGGGGCACTTTATCGTAATGGCTCTTCGTTACTTCAATGTAATAGCCGAAGACGTTATTGAAGCGGATTTTCAGGGAATCAATTCCCGTGCGCTTGCGCTCCTTCTCCTGCAGCCGTGCCAGCCACTCCTTCCCGTCGCGGGAAGCCAGACGCAATTCATCCAGACCGGCATGGTACCCTTCCCTGATGATGCCTCCCTCCTTGATGGTCACGGGAGGTTCATCCACCAGAGCGCGCTGGAGCAAATCCACCAGCTCATCAAAGCAGCCCATGCGGGAACGGATGCTCTCCAGCATGTCCCCGCCGCCGGGCAGGGATTCCAGATCATCCCTGAGCGCGGGAATGCGCGCCAGGGAGGAAGCCAGCGCCTGGAGGTCGCGGGCATTCCCGGCGCCCTGGGAAATGCGCCCCGTCAGCCGCTCCATGTCCCGCACATTCTTCAGGCTCTCCCTCAGCTTGCTCATCAGGTAGGGTTCCTGAAGCAGAACGGCGATCACCTCCTGCCTCGCCAGGAGCTTTTCCAGATCACACAGGGGGTGGAGCAGCCAGTCCCGGAGTTTGCGCGCGCCCATGGGGGTGCTCGTCCTGTCCAGGGTCCCCAGCAGGGAAAGCTTCACGCCGCCGCGGGAATCCACCAGGTCCAGATTCCTCTGGCTGGCCTGGTCAATCAGCACGGCGTTCTCCGTGGCGCGCACGGAAATGCGGCGCAGGTGGTCCGTGGGGCGGCGGAGCTGGTAGCCCAGATAATGGAGCACCGCGCCGGACGCCCCCAGAGCGGCGGTCATCTCCCCGCAGCCGAAACCGTCCAGGGAATGCACCCGGAAATGGTTCAGCAAATTGGGAATGGCCGTGGAAGGCAGAAAAGTATATCCGTCGTAATAAAGCGTGGGGTGGGTTCCGGGGAAGCAGTCCGTCTGCTCGTCGCTGACCAGGAGTTCGGAGGGATTGATGCGGGACAGCTCGTCCAGAAGCAAATCCATGTGTTCGAACTGGGCCACGGAAAATTCCCCCGTGGTATGGTCCACGCATGCCAGGCCGAAGCGCTTCTTGTCCTTGTACAACGCCACAATGTAATTATGGCGGGAGGAATCCAGCAAATTCATATCCGCCAGGGTTCCGGCGGAAATCACGCGGGTCAGTTCCCGCTCCACCAGCTTGCCCGGCTGCGGAATGGTGGTCTGCTCCGCAATAGCCACCCGCTTTCCTCCCTTCACCAGCCGTCCGATATACCCTTCCGCGCTGTGGTGGGGCACCCCGCACATGGGAATACCGTGGCGCTTGGTCAGCGTCAGGCCCAAAATGGCGGAGGCCTCCTTGGCGTCCTCAAAAAACATTTCGTAAAAATCCCCCAGCCGGAAAAACAGCAGCACGTCTTCCGGCAAGCCCTTCTTCATGCGAAGGTACTGATCCATCATCGGGGTTGAGGCAGGTCCGGAACTACTCATAAATAACGGTGAAAGAGTAATCCGATTGCGGCTTCAAGGCAAGGTTGGAATCTTGTTAGAACCGGGGCTCCACTCCCCTTTTCCAAGGAAAAGCCAGGGAAGAATCATCCAAAGCCCCGCAAAGAAAATGCGTTGCCTCTGCCATTATCGCGTCTTTTCTCTTCCTCTCCGGAAACAGGCCCTCATGCGGAAGAACCCGGCCATGCAGACCGCCATCTTTTTGCGAAGCGCGGCAAACAACAGGCCATTTATTCCAGAAAAGAAAAAACCGTGCCGCAACCGGATGCGGCACGGTGTGAAGTCAGATTGGAGGAATTAATATTCCACCACGGGGGCATCCTTCCACAGGGTGTCCATTCCGTAGAATTCGCGCGTTTCCTGCCCCATGATGTGAACCATCACGTCAATGTAGTCCACTACGGACCACAATGCCACAGGCGTATCTTCCACATAAGTGGGGAGGGCTCCCGCCTTTTCCCGGACGGCTTCTTCCAGCTCCCGGATGACGGCGCGCAGATGGGGGACGGACAACCCCGTGCACACTACCATGAAATCCGTCAGGGAAGACATGCCCCGCAAGTCGTACACCCGCACATTTTCGGCCTTGGCGTCATCCGCGGCGCGGGCGCACATCCTGGCCAGTTCCATCGCATCGTTGGCTACCATATTCGATTCGTTTCTATTGAATTATTTCTTTTCTCCGCCGTCCTTGCCGAACTCATCAACGGGATTGTAGGAGAAGGGGGCCCGTTCCGCCTGTTCCAGTTCCTCTTCCATCTTCCGTTCTTCAGCGCCGTCCGCGCGGGTCTCTTCAGCTTCTTTCTTCTCGTTATGGCCGGAATCATCCTTCCCGGGCTGTTCCTCCACTTCGGAAGGCATGGGGGGCGGAGTCACCCTGGCGGGAGGGTTTTTCATTTCCCCGTATTCCAGAATATCCATGACCTGGGAACCTTCCAGCGTTTCAAACTCCATCAGGGCCTCCGTCAGAATGTCCAGCTTGTCCCGGTTTTCCGTCAGGATGGCCATGGCGCGTTCATAAGCGCTGTCCACCAGGAAGCGGACTTCCGAGTCAATCAGCTCCGCCGTGGATTCGGAATAATTGCGGGAACGCGTCCCCAGGTCGCGGGCAATATAAACTTCTCCCTGGTGTTCTCCGTACTCAATCAGCCCCAGTTTTTCGCTCATGCCGAATTCGCACACCATGCGCCGCGCCAGGTTGGTGGCGCTCTTGATGTCTCCGGTAGCACCGCTGGTCACATCACCAAAAACGATTTGTTCGGCGCAGCGCCCGCCCATCGCCACGACGAGCTGGTCCAGCATTTCGGACCGGAGCTGGTGCATCTTGTCGTCGGAAGGAAGCCACATGGTCATGCCGAGGGCCCCGCCGCGGGGAACAATGGTCACCCGGTGCAGCGGCTCGCTGTGCGGTGTTTTCAACAGGCAGATGGCATGCCCCGCCTCATGCACGGCAGTAATGCGGCGCCCCCGTTCGTTAATCGCCAGGCTGCGGCGTTCACGCCCCCAGCTGACCTTGTCGCGGGCTTCTTCCAATTCGGCCTCCGTAATCTCCTTCAGCCCCTTGCGGGCGGCCAGCAGGGCGGCTTCATTGACCAGGTTGGCCAGCTGGGCACCGGAAAAGCCGGACGTGCCGCGGGCAATCCGCTCAAAGCTGACTCCGGGCGCCATCTTCACTTTTCTGGCATGCACCTGCAGGATCTGTTCGCGCCCCCGGACGTCCGGCAGGTTCACCACCACCTGCCGGTCGAAGCGGCCGGGACGCAGCAGGGCCGGGTCCAGAATGTCCGCACGGTTGGTGGCGGCAATCACGATTACATTGGAGTTGTTTTCAAAACCGTCCATCTCCACCAGCAGGGCGTTCAGCGTTTGTTCCCGCTCGTCATTGCCGCCGCCCATGCCGTAACCGCGCTGGCGGCCCACGGCGTCAATTTCATCAATGAAAATCAGGCTGGGCGCCGTCCTTTTGGCCTGTTCAAACATATCGCGGACACGGCTTGCCCCCACCCCCACGAACATTTCCACAAAATCCGAGCCGCTGATGGAATAGAAGGAAGCGTTGGACTCCCCGGCAATGGCACGCGCCAGCAGAGTCTTGCCCGTACCGGGCGCCCCGACCATCAGCACGCCGCGGGGAATGGTGGCGCCCAGATCGCGGAATTTTTCCGGATTGCGCAGAAACTCCACCAGTTCCCACACTTCCTCCTTGGCTTCGCTGATACCGGCCACATCCTTGAACGTCACCTTGTTCTTGTCCGGGGAGATGAGGCGCGCCCGGCTTTTGCCGAAGCTCATGGCCCCCCGGGCCCCGCCGCTCTGCGCGCGGAACATGAAGAACAAAATCACCAGAATGAGCACGATGGGCAGCAGATTCAGCAGAATGCCGCCCCAGGAACCGGATTCACGCTTGAACTTCGTATCCGGCCCCAGCAGCTGCTTGACGCGGTCTCCCTGGAACTCCAGGGTAAAAGGCACTTCCACACGTTCAAAACGCTGTTTGTCCACGGAGGCGTCTCCCGTAGCCGCGGGCCAGATGCGGGTGACAATCTGTCCGACCAGCACGTTCTGGTTGCCGTCTTCCGCCAGGATGATGCCGTCCTTTCCTCCGGCGATGCGGCCTTCCAGGGCCAGGCGGTTGAATTCTGGCACGGAAAGCTTCTGAGCTCCCTCAGGAATGAGGGAAACATTCTTTCCCTCTTCCGTCCGGTACGGGCTCTCCACCACCCTGTAGCCGGAAAGTTCATTCAGCAAAGGCTTGTCGCGGTCCGGAAGGGACATGGAATAAGTCAGCGCAAAGGGGGTCATTTCCACCTTCGGCTGAATTTCCTTCCTGTACACCAGCGCGTGAATAACGCCTTCGGAACCGTTCTCGCTCAGCACCACTTCCACGGGGGCCTTGGGGTCGTTCAGCACCACGCGCCCCGCCTTATACTGGGCTTCAAAGGATTCCAGATTTTCCTTGCGGGGGCCCAACCCGAAAGATTCAGGGGTGAAAAAGCCAAACGCAAGGACGCCTACAATGAGAAGTACCATGACCCACACGCCCCAGTTGGGGGATTCGGGCCTGCCGGAGCCGGGAAATTTGGGAGGACGGGGAGGACTGGGTGGCATTCTGTCAGACATAATGTGGTTAGCACACAGAAGTTAATGAATAGGGCGGCATGATACGCGAGTCCTTGTAAAATAAAACTTTTTTCCGAGACATGCCATACAGCCGCCGCAGAACGGGCCCGCACCGTTCCGGGCCGGGGCTCTTCCCGGCAATAAGGCCTTAACCGGCGCAGGCCTCATTCCCGCTTTCTTTTTCTGCGCCGCCCCTCATGGTTCGCGCTTTCTCCGTTCATGCGCTGCCGGAGACGCCGCTTCCACTGGGGCATCCTTTCTTCCGCCGGGGCCGCATGGGAACCGGCATCTTCCCGGCTCTTTTCCTGCCAGGCCCCCTCCTCCTGCGCGTTCAGCCGCTCCCGCCGCCTCTGCTCCTGGATTTCCGCCAATTTTCTGGCGCGGCGGATTTCCACCCGCTTGCTCACCTCCCCGTGGGCGGAGGTCACGCGCCAGGGGCCGATGCGGCGGGGATAGGTAATGGGTGCGCAAACCAGTTCCGCATCCAGAAAACGCATGGACCCCACCAGCAGGTTCTTGACATTCGCCAGCAGGCCGCCGTCCGTCCAGACGCCGCCCATGCCCATTTCCAGCAGAAAAGCCAGATGCAGCGTCTCCGCTCCCGAGGCCTGAATGGAAAAATCCCTCAGGGAAATGCCCTCCGCCGGCTCCTCGTCCGGAGCGGCCACGGAAGCGGCCCGGAGGAGGAACATCGTATCCCGAACCTTGCGGCTCAGGGCGCAGACCAGTTCCCCCACCTTGGGCCGAGCGTCAAAACGGTAATCCTTCACTTCCACCAGCCACAGATCCCGGCGTTCCGGATGATACAGCAGAAAATCCATTTCCTTGCATCCCCCGCAGAAATTCTGCGCCTGCCGGGCATAATAATCCGAACATTCAATGCGGCACACCACGTAGCCTTCATCGATCCAGAAACGGTGGACACCCTCCACGTAATAAGCTTTTGACGGCTTATGACTCATAACTCAGCTTCAAATACCTGTCCGCCTGTTCGATTTCCGCTTCAAGAGACTCGACAGGTCCCACGTCCTCCAGGGATTCCCCCCAGGACACCCTTACCCCGGAACGTTCCCCCCGCGGCACGCTCATCCCGAAAAACTTTCTCTGCACCATGGCATTGCGGGGTTCGGAAAGCTGAATCATCAGCTCCCGCAGCAGGAACAGGCTGTGGGAGGACAAAATAACCTGCACCCCCGTCTTGGCAAGCCCCGTCAGGGTTTTCACCAGCACGGGCAGGTGGGAGGCGTTCAGATTCATTTCCGGTTCATCCCAAAACAGGACGGAACCTTTTTTCACGGAACCGTTCCGGATCAGGTAGCTCAGCGTTCCCAGCCTTTTGAATCCTTCCGCCACCAGGCTCATTTCTATCGGCTGCTGTCCGGGACGCTGCAAAAAGAACCGCCCGTCACGCTTCACCACCTTCCCCCCGATGATTTTTTCCAGCCTGGCAACCACGCGCCCGGCATCCGTACTGATGGGCTCCGCTTCCGCCTCCATATCCAGATAACGGCAGAGGTCCCAACTGCCGCCGTCCAGAAATTCGGGGAATCTGCTTCCCACCTGCACAAAACTCGGATAAATGGTCAGCACCTCCCGCGCTGCCAGGAACACCACCGGCACGTTCAGAAAACGCCGGGGCATTTCCCGGATGCTCAGCCCCTCCTCTTCATGCCCCGCCTGGAAATCAAACACCAGGTTCCCCATGCCCTCCGGCACGCCGTCCCCCTCCATGGAGGCCTCCACGCGCGCATGGGCGTTTCCCCGGTTCCGGGCCGTCAGCCCGGCCAGCCCGCGGGACGCGAACACCCGCATCAGGTCTTTTCTGAGCCGCTGCTCCTCCGCCCATTTTTCCGGCAGGGATTTTCTCCCCCCGTCAGCGCTCCACTTGGCCACGGTATAGCATAATTTCAGCAAATGGCTTTTGCCGGAATCATTGCCTCCCACCACCACATTGATTCCCGGAACAAACTCAAAATGCTCTCTCCCGGGAAACACCGTCACGCCGCTCACCAGTAGGTCATGTATCATACCGTTCCCAATGTAGCACAGAAGCGCAGGCCGTAAATGACAAAAGCCGCCAGCTGCCGGCCACCGGGGAGCCTGCCGGAAAAACACCGGAAACAACGGGGAAAACGCATACGGCCGCAGCACCGCCCCATCCCCCGCAGGTTCCGGACATACCCGGAAGGCGGCGCATTTTAGGCTTCCCATTGCCGGGCGCCTTATTAAAGTAATCCGTATGAGCGCACAATGGATCACCGCCAAGGAATACACGGACATCAAGTATGAAACAACGGACAACGGCAGCATCGCAAAAATCACGATCAACCGCCCCCACGTCCGCAATGCGTTCCGTCCCCTGACCGTGCATGAAATGCTCAACGCCCTGAACGCCGCTCATGAAGACCCCAAGGTGGGCGTGGTCATCCTGACCGGGGAAGGCCCGGACGCTTTCTGCTCCGGAGGCGACCAGAAAGTGCGCGGAAATGCCGGCTACATCGGTGAAGACGGCGTGCCGCGCCTGAACATTCTGGACGTGCAGCGCACCATCCGCACCATGCCCAAGCCCGTCGTCGCCATGGTGGCCGGATACGCCATCGGCGGAGGTCACGTCCTCCACGTCGTCTGTGACCTCACCATTGCCGCGGACAACGCCAAATTCGGACAGACAGGGCCCAAAGTGGGCTCTTTTGACGGAGGCCTCGGCTCCTCCTACCTGGCGCGCATTGTGGGCCAGAAAAAAGCGCGGGAAATCTGGTACCTGTGCAGGCAGTACGATGCCCGGCAGGCGCTGGACATGGGCCTGGTCAATACCGTGGTTCCCCTGGAGGACCTGGAGGAGGAAACGCTCTCCTGGTGCCGCCAGATGCTCCGCCACAGCCCTCTGGCCCTGCGCTGCCTGAAGGCATCCCTGAACGCCGACTGCGACGGGCAGATGGGCCTGCTGGACCTGGCCGGCAACGCCACCCTGCTCTATTATATGAGCGAGGAAGCGAAGGAAGGCAAAAACGCCTTCGTTGAAAAACGCGCTCCGGATTTTTCCAAATTCCCCAGACTTCCGTAACCTCCCCCTCCTCCGCACCATGGCACCCAGCTCCGACAATGAAGGCGCCCCCCGGAACGGCACCGCCGGCAGGGAATCCCTGCGCGACCTGCCGGAACATGAAAACATCGTGGAGCATTTCTACGATCCGGAAGATCAGGGCTCCCGGGAAAAACCCGTCCGTGAAAAAACGCCTTTCTCCCTGATAGGCAATCTCATCTTCCTGCTGACCATAGCCATTCTGGCCGCTATTGCCTGGCTGGTTTACTCCTCCTGGTGCCCGCAGAAAACGGACGACCTGCCCGGCTTCCGCCAAAGGGAAAACGCCCCGGATATCCCCAGAATCCTGAAACAGGCCATCAACAGGGACGCCTCCGTCTCGTTCTCGGAAGAAGACATCAACCGCTACCTGGCTTCCTCCATCCATCCCCAGCAGCACGGCACCCTGGCCATCTTCGCCACCAACCCGGCGGCTGGCATCCGTCTGCACGGCGGCAAGGAACGGCCGGACGGAACCATCGGGGAAGGATACATGGAAATCATCATCGAACGCTATACGGGCATCGACTCCCGCCAGACGATTTCCCTGTTCCTGACGCCCTTCCAATCCCTGGATCCGCACAATTACATGGCGGTGCAGACCCGCTTCGAATTCTACAATGACGAAACGCTGCCGGGAGGAATCCACGTGGGGGGCACCATCGGCAGCCTTTCCGTTCCCCAGGGTTACATGATTTTTCTCCTGCCCGCGTTTGAAAACCTGCTCCAGGCCTACCTGCCGCTTATCCACATGATTGAAGAAAGCGGCATGGGCATCCATATCAGTGAAGGCAGGCTGAACCTGACGCCTCCGCAAAAGCGCACGCTGTAGCGGAAGACCGCAGGGCCTTCCGCAATCACCGGATGCCCTGCCGGGCAATGCCCCCTTCCGGCCCCGGCATTCAATTTTTCTCCAGATCCCTGACCATCAAAGTCATATACTCCTCAGGCCAGGAATGGGTAATCTGACCCGCATCATTGAAAACCGCCACCAGGCGGATGGAATCCCTCCCATCTGAAAGCACCAGCACGGTTTCATCCTTTTCAAAATCATAACGGGGCTTGCCCAATTTGAATGCCGCACTCCTGCGGTCCGTCCTCAGCCACGCGCGCGCCTGCTCCATCGTCAGGCCACGCAGCGCCCGGGCATCCCTGAAAACGCGCCGCGCCGCATTCATCGCCGCAGGGCTGGAAACCACCATGCCATCCCGGAACGGGCGGGTTCCCCACATGCGGTCAATATCCCGGTCCAGCGCGCCGCCCATCCCCCCGGAAAGGAAAAACACGGCTGCGGGCCAAGCCAGGAAAATACCCGCAGCCCATATTGCCAGCCGTTTGCGGCTTCTGGAAAGAGCCGCTATTCCCTGGGCTATTTTCCCCCATTTTTCTACCAGTTCCCGGTCCGCATGCCCGAACAGGAAATTCACCTGCCTGCGTTCTATGCCGCCCCGCAGTTCAGCCACCGTCTTTCCCTTTTCGGGCGCCAGATCCTCCAGCGTAGGGCTTCCTTCCACGAAGTGGCGGAAAATCCTGGGCCACAGCACGGGAATAACCGCAAACCGGATTGCAAGCAGAACCAGGCTGCCCACCAGGCAGCCGCTTATCAACAGAATGTCAAACGAACGGCTGAAAAAATAGTCCGGATTCCACATCCAGATAAAAGGAGCCGCCAGATACATCCCCAGGGAAAATAGGCACCATGACCAGACTATGGCGGAAAAACGGCTGGCCGCCACAACCACCCCCAGCAGGAACAAAAAGGCCCCCAGGGCAATTCCCCACGGAAACGCCCCGTAAATGGCGGCCGGAAAAGCCAGAATCATCAATGCCGTACCCGCGGGCTGCCGAACTTTTTGCATATCCGGAACATAGCACAAGCCCTTGAAAGCATCAAGAAAGGAAGCCCCCGCAGTCACACAGGGACTGTTCATCCTCCCCCGCCTTACTTCAGCCAGCCATATTCCATGATGAGGGCCGCTTCCACCTCCGCATTCTTGGAAGCTTCATTATCCAGGTCAGCATACATTTTCCTGATATCCTTCCTCTGTTCCAGATATTCATCTCCGGAAACGGATAATCTGGACTCCTTGAACGCGATTTCCTTCATCAGCACCCCCTGCCAGAGCTCAAACCTCCTGCGGCTCTCCAGCAACGCGGCTATCTTGATACGCCGCCGCTGCAGTTCCATCACCACTTCGCGCTGCAGCAGTTCGTGGCTTTCTTTGGCCGACTTATACTGGAACCAGGATGTCAGGCGCGTATCCAGTTCTTCCCGCAGGCTCATGTTCACCTTCATATCGCCCGCTCCCGCAAAAAAACCGCCGTACGTCCCGCCCGTGCTGGAAAACAGGGTTGGGCTGTAAAAATTAATATCCACGGACGGGAAGAACTTCAGTTTGGCATTCAGCACCTGGAGGCGGGAAGCTTCCAGCTCCATGGCCACCATCGTCACCACCAGCAGATCCAGCTGCCGGGACGCCGCCCTGTACCTGCCCCAGTCCAGCCTGGGCATCGTTTCAGGGTTCACCAGCCACCGGGCGTCCATATTCCCCAGCAACACGGCAAACCCCTGGGAAATCTCATTCAAATTCCGCTCCCGTTCCAGGTCCAGCTTCTTTTTCTGGACGCCATCATCGTCATAAGGCAGGGAGCTCAGCTGGTTATTGTAGCTGATCTGCGCGTTCCGGTAGGAAAGCACCTGCTGGTACAATCTGGCCACCAGCTCCCTTTTTTTCATCTCCAGCGTCTTTTCCGCCGTATAAACAGCCGCCTTGGCGGAATAATAATCAAACGGGATCTGGGTGAGGGACGGCATGTTGAACAGAATGTTCGTATTGTATTCCACATCGCTGGCCGTCACCCTGGCCAGGTCGCTCAATTCCTTGGTCAGCATCCAGTCCAGATTGACTCCGGGGATAATCTGGGTAAAAACATTAACGACGGAACGTTTCGTCGTCTTGAGGGACTGCTCCGATTTTTTCAAGTCAATGTTCCGCTCCATCATCATCGCCAGGGCCTGGTGCCATGAGATTTCCTTCCGCGGCAGCTGCCGCCAATCGGGAACGGCATCCATCCTGGCCATCAATTCCCCCGCCTTTTTTTCCATGTGCCTGTCCACGGAGCAGGAGGCGCATACCGCCGTACAGAGGCAGAAGCACAACGCAGCCCTCAGCCATGCCCTTTCAAACAGGGAAAACAGGAAAGAACGGACAACAGGAGGAAACGGGAACATACAGGCCCCTTGTTACATAGCTTCTGCCCCTGAAAAGTCAAGCATCAACACGGCAGGAGGGGAAAGAAGGAAAAAGAAGTCCTGGAGCGCAGGGAATTCGGTTTTTCCTTTCCCCGTGTAAAAAATACCTCCCTCCTGATTCCTATCTTGACAAATCATGTGTGATATCACAGTTTATCGGAAAATTATTATCCTTTTATGATGCGTCCTTTTCTTACCTCTTTGTCCGCGGCCTGCTGCTCCCTCGGCATTCTTACGCTGGCCCAATGCGGCGGAAGCAGTTCCGATGCCGAGGGCCTGGCGCCCTCCACCATCGGCAGCAAGGTGTTAAACATGCAGGTAACAGGCATTACGGATGCCGCCATAACGCTTCCCGCCATTTTTGACATGACCACCGGTGACAACGGGGCATTCATCATCCAGACGCAAGGGGAAAACATGAACATGTGGAACGGGGCAGGCATTTATTCCTACACCAAAACCGGGAAAAACACTGCGGAGCTGAGCCTGTCCTACAACAGAAACAGCGGTTCGTCCTCGGAACCCAACACCCTCATGAGCACCATCAGGATTCCCCAGTTAACCTTTGAAAACGCCACCCATGCTTCTTCCGGGGAAGGCGGCGCCAGCATTTCCTACATGCAAGCGCAAGACAGGACACCCATCCCCATCGACGGCATCACCATCAGCGTCAACATCATATCCCAGTCATAAAAAAATTCTTTCCTTTATCCATCAAATCATGAATTCCCGCCTTTATATTCCCGCTTTAATTACTCTCGGGCTTGGGCTCCTCTCCGGCTGCGGCGGATCCAGTTCCAGCGAACAGGCCTATCTTCCCATTGGTCTTCAGCGCACGTTGGACATCACGCTTCAGGACGGCAAGCCTTACGTCTTCTCCTTCATCATCGCCTCAGAAAGCACCGCCACCATTTACACCGGAACCAGCCCGGCCGCCTCAACGGCATCCCTTCATGTCGTCAACTACAAACCAGCTTCCGACTCTGCGGAACAAATAGGCTTTTACTGGTCGTCCAATGACGGGGAAACAACCAGCAATCTGGATGCCCTCGTTGTCCTGTATAATCCCCAGAATATTTCCAAAGGCATCGGTTCTGCCACCTGCAGCGTCAGAGACGCCGAATATACTGAAACGGAAACCCAGCAGGATAACTGCCAGGCGGTCATCAGGGATTTCAGAGTGCCCCCCAGCTCTGATCAATAAGCCCTTTCTTCCTACCTCCCTTCCCGCCCCCATGGCGGGAAGGGATTTTTTTATCCATTATCTCTTCCTGCCGGAACAGAGACGGCCTTTCCCCCAGACCGCCGGCAAAGGCGGACATGCCGGAACGCAGACAAAACCGGGAACAGCCCCGAAGCCCCATCACTTACTTAAGCACTTTCCCTATGGGGCGGCAGGCGGAAAAGGCAACCGGAATGGAGGAAAGAAGAACACACCCCGCCAGGGAAATTCCCAGCAGCCACAAATCCTGCCGTATATCGGCATAAGTCAGGACGGAGTTTCCCAGCTTAAAGAATTCCCCCAATACGATTCTCTGGGTTTTCATGAACGCCCAGACGGCTCCCGCAAAGGAAACGCCAATCAGAAACGCGTTTTCCACGATAAACGCCATAATCAGCAGTACAGGACGCACCCCGAAGCTCTTCATCAGCGTATAGACATATTCATTCTGACGGAATTCCATGGATGCCAGGGCTGTAAGCAGAATGCCGACGATCACGGCGATGCCGAGGGAAAACCCAGTCCTGCACTCCGTCTGGTTGCCCATCAGCACTTCCAGCCTGTCAAGCAGCCCTACGTGAGTCTGAACCATGGTCATGCTGCCGTCATAACGCACCATGTTGTTCAGCACTTCTTCTATGCCCCGAATGCGGGCCGCCGTCATTTCATGCACCCGGATGATGTAGCGGCAATTTTCCACGGGGACCTCCTGTCCGGAACTGAAAGTTCCTTCCGGGGCCAAAATGACTCCGGAAGGATACAGCCTGCCCAGCAAATGACCCTCCGGCAGAGGGGAGGCATTCAGGGAAAAATCAAAATCCGCTATGGTAACCGTACAAGGCCCCGCCTGCAACGGGCTCCGGGAGGGATTGTACAGGAGGACGGTAGCCACGTCCTCCAACCCAAGCGCGGAAAGAAAGGAACAGGACTCCATGTTGTATTCCAGGATGGGGAATACTGTCTTGCCCACGCGCGCCACGCCCGCACGGGCATCATTCAGCACCAGGACGTCGCAGCCATACAGGGAAGGCAGTTCATGCTGCAGCAAATTTTTCTTGGAAGGCTCACCGTCGCGCACGGTATCAAAAACAATAATCAGGTCCGCCCCGTTCTTCCTGATTTCATCATGCAGCATTTTGGCGGAGAGGACATAATTGGCGAGAAAAGAGAGCGCGCACAGGGAAAGGAAGAAGGCCACCAGAATCCGTGAAAGGGGGCTGGCCGGGCGTTCCTTCCAACGGTGGAGAGTATCTTTAAAGAGATACAGACAGGTTAAAATCAATGATTTCATGGGTCAGGTCAAACAGCCGGGAATCATGCGTGCTCAAAATGCAAATTTTGTCAGCAGGGTACTCCCTGATCAAATTTTTAATGATTTCCGTATTACCGTCATCCAGGCCGGAAGTAGGTTCATCCAGCAGCAGCACATCGGAATCCTTCATCATCGTGCGGGCAAGAGCCGCCCGCTGGGCCTGGCCGCCGGACAAGCTCCCCGCCTTTTTATGCCTCAGAGATTCCAGGCCCAGGCGGGCAATCAAATCATCCGCCCTCCGCGTCCACTGCTTTTTAGGCAGCATAGCCATTTCCGCGCATAATTGAAGGTTTCTCTCCACCGTAGCGAGGGGAAGGAGATTGAGCCCCTGGAACATGTAACTTACCTCCTTGCGTCGGTAGAGGGAATCCGCCCGAACCTTACGGCGGGGGGTAATCACGCGCCCGCGCTGCGGGCTCAGATAACCCGCCAGAATCTTTAACAGCGTCGTTTTCCCGCATCCGGAATACCCCTTCAAAATGGTGATTCCGGAAGTGAACACCCTGTTGTAATTTTCAAAAATCCACTGCTTGCCTGAATAACTGAAACAGACTGATTCGCACAGCAATTTCATTTTTTTCGAACAATCAATTCCGTTTCCCCATTCACCACCAGCTCCAGGTCCGGATGCACTTTTTCCAGAAGTTCCTGCCAGGACGAACATTTTTTTCCCTCCGGCAGGGAAGCCAGCCTCACCTTGTTGAGATGAAACACTTCTCCCTGCGGCATGTAATAAAGACGGGCCGTGCAGTTGGAACCCAGCATGGAATGGGCGCGTGCATGCTCCTGACGGGGCAAACGGAAAAAATACGCCAGCAATTCCCCGCCTCCGGAAACATTCTTCTCCACCCGCTTGAAGGCAAAAACCCCCTTCAGGGCGGAACCGTCGCCCAGAGGGACGGACAGGGAAAGGGATTCCGGCGGCAGATTCGTCAAATCAGGGTCCGAAATGGAAATGGTCAGATAATAAGAGGAGTCATCGCACACGGTCGCAATCGGGGACGCGGCGTCCATGTAAAGGGCTACGCTGTTATCCGGCGGAATGGAAAACTGGTACTGCAGCTTCCCGTCAAAAGGCATTCTGAGGATATATTTTTCCTCCTTCTTGCGAAAATCCAGACGCGGCTTGTCCTCCACCAGGGACAACTCCCTTTTGGAAAGCTCAATCTTGTCTTTCAAAGCCCGGATGGCCCTTTCCCCGCCTTCCGCCCGCTTGCTGGCATATTGCCGTTCCTCCCTCGACAGGGAAGAGTAGAATTCTATCTCTTCAAGCTGTTTTTCCAGCTTTGACAACTCTTCCTCCTTGGCGATGCGGTCCTTCAGGATTTTGACCTCCAGCTCCTTGCGCTCCAGCTCAATTTCATCTTCATTGACCGTTGCAATAATGGTATCCTTCTGAACGCGCCCGTCCGCAGGAATCCAGTTGCTGACAACTCCATCGGCCGGCATGACAAAGGAGCGCAGCCTTTCCGGGACGATCTTGGCGCGGAAAGTCTTGATGAAACAGGCATCTTTCGATGCCGCCATATCAGCCCCCCCGCCGGCCGATTCCGCATTCCAGACACAAAGAGCCAGCCCCGAGCACAGCCAGATGCCCCAAAGACATTTCTTTGCCCTTCCGACCATAATTTCAAACAGGCCTGCCCCCCCCGTTTCACGGCAGCAAAGCCCCGTCATAAATGATCAGAACTCAGGATACCGTGTAACTCACCGTTCCTTCCGTAGCGGTCCAGTCCTGCGCTTCAACCTCGCCTTCATCATTCTCAACGGGAACCTGGTAAGTGATGGAACCGGTGAACGTCCCGCCGCAGCTCTCACGTTCATTGGAGGAACTGAAGGAAATATTAGCATCTATAAAGGCCTTGTCCCTGTTTGTCACGACAATCGGGCCCGGAGCCGTCCACTGCCCGGAAGTAATCGTGAAGTTCCCCCTCAGAATAGCGGATGATCCCGTCCTGCGGTACACTACGGAAGCAATGTTCATAGGAGCACTTTCATTGCTGCTTGCCGCATTAATGCTTACCTGGGGAAGGTCCGAACCATTGCCCGTCAATTTGACGATAATATTCCACGGCCCTAGCCCATCTTCCGTGGAAAGAGAAGCGCTCAAGTCCAGCATGGTGCCGGAAGGAAGGCTTTCCCCGTCACCGCTGCTGCCGCTGCCTCCGCAGGAAAAGAGTCCAAGGGACAAGGCTGCCGCGGAAAGGGAAGATAATACGCACCTGTTCGTCAATCGGGAAAACATAAAGAAAAAGATTTTCTTCAAGGATAGTGATTCCGTCCGGCGCGTCAACACATAAATAAAAGAATATTTGGAGGGGCCTTCCGTTTTTTTTGCGGGATGCACCGGGGCTTACGGCCCGCTGCCATTCCCCGGACGTGCACGCCGGATTTTCCGCTTTGCGGCGGAAAATCCAGACGCCAATCCCCGCAGGCCGCAAACGTCATCCGGCCTTTTCCAGCCTGCGCTTGAGGACGCGGCCCGTGACCAGCAGGGGGGCAGCCCCCATCAGGAACAGGAACAGGGAATCCTTCCATGGGGTGGGAACCGTTCCGTCATCCGCGCTGTATCCGGAATCCCCCGGGGACAGGCCGGAGCCTCCCCAGGGCAGAGGCTGGCGGCGGGCCAGAAAAATTTCCGGCCTGTCCAGGGCATCCCGGCTGACACGCTGGATTTCGGCAGATTCATCCAGCATCACAACGCGGTCATTGACATAGAAGGATTTAACGGACGGACGGTCCTTACCCAGGAGTTCCAATTCCGCAATAGTCCGCCTGTAGCTTTTTTCCGAACCGCCAAGGGCTGCCCTCCTCACCTGCCGGACAGCGGCTTTGGCCTGTTCCGGCCCCTCCGCTCCAATAGCGGCAATGTGGAGCAGCGCCATCTTGAGCAGCTTGAATTCTTCAAATTCCCTGTCGTCCAGATGAGGGCGTTCCTTCAGGTCGTCCACTTTCTCCTGGATGGTTTCACGCTCCCTCTCCCATACATTTTTGGACGCCTGGTCCACCACCATCGTTTCAAAAGAGTAGCGCAAAGGGCAGAATTCCGCCACCAGCGGCACGCGCCCCGGCTTAAGACGCCCGTGTTCATCCGTACGGTGGGCGGACCATGGGATGAACTGGTTCATTTCATCAAAGCGGACAATGGCTCCGGCCATCAATATCTGGGGAATCAGAAGCAGAGGCACCATGTTAAGCGCCGCCCTCTCCGTCCTGGCGAAGACGGAAACCAGCAGGGACAGGCTCACGCCGACAAAGGCCGTCAGGGTCATCGTCCCCAGGTAAATCAGGAACATTTCATGGATTTCCAGAATGGAGTTCCCCACCCAAAGAAACAGGGCGGACTGCACGGCGGAAAGCCCCGTCAACACCAGCGCCTTTGCCAGCACATAACCGGTCACAAACACCTTGGCATTGCTCTCCCTCTTGAGCAGGGCACGGTCCTTGAGCACTTCGCTGGCCGCCCCGGTCAGGCCGAAGAACATGGCCACAATGGTCGCCAGGAACAGGTAGGAAGGGATGTGGAGGGCCGTGGCAAACGTATATTCCGGGCTGGAAGAGGCGCGCAGGGTCATGGAAATCAGCAGGGCCAGCACCGGCCCTTCCAGCAGCATGGTGTACAGCCCCATACGGCTCCGCACGCGCCCCAGGAAGGTGCGCACGGCCCAGATGCGGAAAAGCCGCCAGAGCTGTATGACGCTGCGCCTGGGGGCGGGGGGAAATTCCAGCGTGCCTTCATACAGCGTTCTGGGGGCGCCCCCTTCATGATGATGCCCCATCACGTTGCGGAACCGGTAGCCTTCAAAGCGCTCCTGCCACAGGCGGGGGTGCTGCCGCCTGCGGCGGTCGTGCCAGGAGAGGGGGGCTTCCAGCACCTCAAACACGTAGTCCGCGCCTCCGGCCGTTCGAGCCTCCTCGGATACGTCAATAGCCATGTCCGCTGCCGCCTTCCGGAAATACCGCATCATGCCCGGCACGTCCCCCCAGTAAGCCATCTGGCCGCCGTGGTCCAGCACCAGTACTTTGTGGAACTGGTTCAGAATAGCCGTGCTGGGCCGGTGCATGGTGGCGATTACCATTTTGTCGCGGCTCATGTTCTGCATGGTCTGCATGACCAGCTTGGCATCTGACGTGGACAGGCCGCTGATAGGTTCGTCCAGCAGGAAAACATCCGCAATGCCCGCCAGGTCAAGCCCCAGGTTCAGGCGTGTGCGCTCCCCGTCGGAAATGGTGCGGGCGTTCATCTCACCCACGCGGCGGGAGGCGATGTGCGTCAGGCCCAGAAATTTCAAAATAGCGTTCACGCGCCTGACGCGTTCCGACCGGCTCAGCCGCGGACGGCGTATCATGGTGGCCTGAGAGATGTGTTCGGAAACGCTCATGGCCGCATCCAGAATATCTTCCCGGGGAATGAAGGCAATGTAGGGCCGGATAAGATCCGGGGCGCTGTACAGAAGCTGGTTGTTGTAACGGATGCAGCCCCGGGTGGGCGGCAGCTGGCCGGCCAACATGGAGAGCAGCGTGCTTTTCCCGGATCCGCTGGGCCCCAGGATGCACACCATTTCCCCGCGTTTCACGGTCAGGTCAATATTGTCCAGCACGCGCCCGGAGCGCAGGAATTCCTTGGTCACTCCTTCCACGCTGAGGGTTCTGATCGCATGGTATTCTTCATCCAGCACCCCGGCGGAAAAACGGCAGCGCAGCGCGTGGTAGGCATTCAGGTGCACCACGTCCCCATCCCTCAGGGAAACCCTTCCCCGAACAGGCCGGCCATTGAGCAGCAGAGGCATGGAGGCCTCCACCACTTCCAGCCAGCCGGAATTGGTGGCGCTGGAAAAAGAAACCTCCAGCACCGCTCCGGGGGCCAGCCCGGGAGTCAGCAGCATGTCTCCCTTGCGCGCCTTTTCCGGCAGGTTGGTCACCCGCAGTTTGCGGTTTCCGGGATCCAGGCGGAAACGGCGCCCGATGTCCGACATGGAATTCTGCACCTCTCCCATGGAGAAAGGCCCTTCCCCGTCCAGCGTGAAGGAGGAGTAATAAGCCATGCGCACGCTTTCACCGGGGTACAGCCGTCTCCCGTCAACCGCGAATTCCACTTCCGGCCTCAGCACCTCCACCTCGCACGCCAGCCCCATGTTCACGCGCACCTCGCTGGCGCGGGAACGCACCCGGCTGATTTGCAGGGAGCCGCCGTCCAGGGAAATATAGCATACTTCCTGCTTGCCTGAACGCTTGCAGTCCAGAAAAAACGCGAAGTCTTCAAAACTCAGCGGACCGGACGGCAGCAGCACCACCTGCCCGTTGGTCAGCGGCATCACCCCGCCGGGCTGCAAATGGCGCCCGCGCACCACAATGGGGCGGGTGCCGTCATTCACCACCAGCACCAGGCGGGAACACCGGATCAGGCGGAAGGAAATGCCCTTGTCCTGCTCCGGAAGGGATACCTCCGCACCGATGCCGGAGGAAAAACCGACGCTGTACGCCGGTTCCTGGGCTTCCACGTCCGGCGTCATCAGCAGCTGCCTCAGGTGGTTTGCCGTGCCCGGCAGTTCCAGACCGTACGTCACCTGGTCAAACAGCTCCCCTGTCATGCGGGAATCTCCCGTATTGATCAGCAGGGAAAGCACTTCCAGAGCTATCGCCATGCGTTCCGTCTCATCCCTGCCGGAAGCTGCGGAGGCCAGGACATCCGCAACCGTCAGGCTGGCCCTCATGGACCGCTCAAAACGGTTGGAAAGCCAGCGGTGCTCCACTTCCGGGAAAGTATAGCGCAGAATATCCAGAGCGGCGTCCGCATCACGGGCGCTCAAATGGCGGCGTCCGCTTAAAATAGTGGCAAACAAGTCCACCAGCGTTCCGGCATGCACCTTCATGGAGCCGTCGTCACGGCGCAGCCACGGCACGTAGGCGCCCAGCGCCCTGACCAGATTCAGCCTCCAGTGAATCAGCTTGGAAGGAATGTCAAAAAACCATTGGATCATGCCCGGAAACGCGTTGCCGGAACAGTAGTACAGGGATTCCCGCCCCATCTCAAGCGCAACCGGAATTTCACGGAGAAATGACAATATTTTCTACAGCTTTATCTTGCAATAGCTCCGGAGGAAGTATAGTTCTGTCCAATGTTCATGCTTTCCGCGTGAAAGCTAGCCAAATACATCAACATTATCACAACATGGATATTTTAGTTTCTACTCTTTGTGACTTCGCCGCCGACTACCAGGGCAAGCTCTGCATCCAGGGCGGCTTTGACTCCCTGGTCGCCCGCCAGTTCCCGGTCGTGCATCCCGTCTGCGCCGTTGCTCTGCGCATCTGCCTCACTCCTGAAGACGAAGGCACGCACGAACTGGGCCTGAGCATCGTTGATGCCGACGGCACGCCGCTGGACAAGGAACGCATGCCCATCAAGATCAATTTCCCGGTTCCCGCTTTCCCGGAAGGAGCCTCTTTCTTCACCCGCAACCTGATCATGAACTTCCAGGGCCTGCGTTTTGAAAAACCGGGCAACTACTCCATCGACCTGACGGTTGACGGCGAACTCGCCTCCCGCGTACCCTTCCGCGTAGTGCAGGTGCAGGAAGAAGCCGCCCAGGCCTAAGAAACCATCCCCTCTTCCATCAAACCGCCTCCCGTTCATCCGGCAGGCGGTTTTTTATTGGAGCGGCCGTCCGCCCGGAAGTGCGGAACAGGCCGGCCCCGGTTCCATGCACCTGAAAACCTCTGCGCCTGGCCCCGGCCTAAAAAAGGGAGACCGGCTTTTTGCGTCCTCCTTCCCCCTTTTTCATTGCGGTTCCGCACCGGATTGACCATGATACGGGCTGCTCCAACCCGCCATGCACACCGCACGCCTCCAATACGACAGGATTATCATTACGGGCGCATCATCCGGCTTCGGGGAAGCGTTTGCCGGAACGCTGGCCCCCCATACGGCGGAATTGGTGCTCATCGCCCGGAATGAAGCCGCCCTGCGCCAGCTTGCCGCCGCCCTGGAAAAACACCATTCAGGCCTTCATGCCTCCGTCCTTCCCTGCGACCTGGCGGACGAAGCCTCCCTGAATATGCTCATTTCCCGCCTGGACAGCCTTCCTCCGGGAAGAACCCTTCTGATTAACAACGCCGGTGCCGGTGATTACGGAGATTTCTCGGACGGCCGCTGGGAAAAAATTCGTTTTCTACTGCGCCTGAACGTGGAAAGCCTCACCCGCCTGTGCCATGCGCTGGTCCCCTCCATGAAGAGGAACGGAGGAGATATCATCAACCTCAGCTCCCTGGGAGCCCTCCTGCCCATTCCGGATTTTGCCGTTTATGCGGCCACCAAGGCTTATGTTTCCAGCCTGTCGGAAGCGCTGCGGCTGGAACTGCGCGAACACGGCATACGCGTGCTGGTCGTCTGCCCGGGCCCGGTTTCCACGGGTTTCGGAAAAGCGGCGCGCCGCCCCGGCTTTACCGGAAACATGATGCCGGGGCGCAACGCTTTTGACACGTCCGTTGAAACCGTCGTGAAAGACAGCCTCCGTGCCCTGGCCCGCGGACGCGCCCGGGTCTTTCCCGGCATGAAAATACGACTGGCCGCCATACTGCTGGCCGCCGCCCCTCTGGGGCTGATACGCCTTTTCATGGGCAGGCGCCCCCGGAAAGTCCTGCCGGCATCCAATGATTCTCCTTCTTCAGCATCATGAAAGCGCACCGCCGCAGAATACCCCGCCTCACCTGGTTCAAGCTCGCAGTCTGCATCTGCCTGGCAGCCATGGCAGCCTCCCTGTTCACGCCGTACCCCGCCCAGATCATACGCGCCCTGAAAGGGGCGCCGGAACAGGCACCGCCGGATTCCGGAACCTGTCCGCCCCAGAAATCCCCCCCCGCGGAACAACCCGGGCAGGAAGAACAGCCAATAACCGCTGCACCATCCGCCTCCGGAAAGGAACCCGGGGATGAACGGCTGTACACTCCATGGACGCCGGAGCGCACAATCGCCCTCCCCCCGGTGCAGTACCCCCCATTTCCCCCCGTGCTTCCCACAAGGCCTGCGGAAGGGGCCATGACCCATATTTATGAACTGGCCCGCGGACTGAACCTGAAAACGCAGGTTAATTTCCAGCCCGGCACCCTGGCCTCCAGGGACAGGGAAACCAAAAGCAATTACCAGATGACCCTTTCCCTGAACGTCAAACAGCCCAAAGCATTGACGAAAAAGGAAGATATGCTGAAGCTCAATCCGAAACTGGAACCCATGCTTCCCGGCCTGTCCACCCTGTTCAGGCATGCGCGCGTCTCCCCTTACTACGGGCAGATTTACGTCCGCAAACAGACGGAAATCCGTAAAAACCTGGCCTCCCTGCTCAAACTTCTGGACCGCCATAATTATTACGATACGGAGACGATTCTGGAAACCACCTATCCGGACACGGGAAGGAAGCTTCTCTGGCTGCAAAGTGAAATGGATGTTGTTTCCGACGGCTCGGACGGGGACCGGCTGGCCGCCATGCCGGATAAAATCCTGAAAAGCTCCTTCTATCAGCCCAGCACTTCCTACCGCTGGAAAAAGCGCACAGACAAGCCCAATCCCCTGCTCAAACCCTGGCAGCAGAGGCTGGCTTCCTACAAGAAGACGCTGGAAAAAGCCCCCGCCGCGGAAAAAACGGCTCTGCGCCGCAAAATAGACCATGCGGAACGGGTCATTGAGGAACTGAAGCGGTACAGCTTCCTGATCTCAGAATACGATCCGTTCATCGTGGTTCCGCTGGGAGTCGTCAACCAGTCCACTCCCTTCTCCCCGCAGTTCGGGGACTATGCCGTCGTCATCGTGGGAGACAAGTTGTACCCGGCCCTGGTGGGAGACGCCGGGCCGCGCTACAAAACCGGGGAGGGTTCCCTGCGCCTGAGCCGTGAAATCAACCCCAAGGCGGGCCCTTACAGCCGCCCCGTCTCCGACCTGAAGGTAAGTTACCTGATTTTCCCCGGTTCCGCAGAGCCCGAGGCCGGGCCTCTCGACTATGAAAAAATTACGGACAGATGCCGGGAACTTCTCAACGAAATAGGCGGCGTGGGGAAAGGATTCAACCTCCACCAGTGGGAAGACCTGCTGGCGCCCAAGCCACCGCCCGCCCCAAAACCGGAAAGCGGCGGCACAGCGGAAACACCTGCAGATAAGCGGAAAAAGGAGGAAGCTCCCGGAAACAAGCCTGCCCCTGCCCCGGCTCCGCCGGCTTCCCCGCAAACTGCTCCGGCTTCATCAGCCGCAAAAAGCGCCGCATAAGCTACAGAGCCTCTTTCCAAGAAAAAAGAAAGGCTTTCCACATCCGTAAATAAACGTCTCCGCGCGCAATCTTCACCTTCCCGGAAGACGGATGCCGCCGATCCGCCCGCTGGAGCAGTTCCAGCGTGTCCAGCCCCAGCCAGGCGGGCAGGACGGTGGAAAAACGCAGCCGCCCGTTCCGCAGAGATTCCGCGTAAAACACGCCTTCCTTCAGCCAGCGTTCCGCGCGGTCCAGCCATGGACGGTCATCTGGGGCAGGCAAATAGCTTCTTCCGCGGGCGAGGTCTTCCTCCCGGTCACGCAGGATATTCACCAACTGCAGCCCCATGCCATAGTGCCTGCCCCAGCGCAAAAGCTGCTCCTCCGGCTGCGTGCTGAAGCCCGGCCCCTGGGCCAGCAAGCCCAGCCTGGTCCAGAATTCCCCTACGCATCCGGCCACCATGTAAGTATAATGTTCCAGCTGTTCCGGGCATGAGACGGCAGCATGGCTTTCAAAATACATCAAATCCCACGCCTGTCCCTCCACGATGGAGGCCAGCACCTGCCGCACCAGCATCCGTTCATGCGGGGAAAGGTTTTCCAGCAGCGCCAGGCATTCGGGGAAACGGGCCAGCAATTCCGCCTCCCCCCGGTGCGTCTGGATTGTGGAAAGAACGCCCAGACGGCCAAAACAGGTGGCGGCAACCTCCCGGGAGGCAGAGCCGGCCACCGTCTCCCCCATCATCCTCAAAAGCGCCAGGCGCTCCCGGCAATCCATGTCCACGGCATCCGCCACCGTATCCGTGGCACGCGCCAGCAGATAGCCCACGGCCACGCCGGGGCGCATTTCCCGGGGCAGGAAGCGCATGCTCAGATAAAAGGACCGGGAGACGGCCGATAAAAGATGGTCAAGGCCTTTCATGATTTCTGCAGGCCCAGCCTGTGCATCTTATAATGGAGTACCCGCGGGGAAATGCCCAGTTCCCGGGCCGCGGCGGACATATTGCCCGGAGAACGTTTCAATGCGGCTACAATCAATTCCCGTTCAAAGGAATCTACCATGGTCGGCAAATCGGCGGGAGCCTCCCCGTCACGGGAATAAGGGACGTCATGGCTGGGCATCTGGAGGGAGGCGGGAAGGTTGTAACCGTAAATGCAGTCGTCCTGCGCCGTAATGACGGCACGTTCCATGCAGTTTTCCAGCTCCCGGACGTTGCCGGGCCAGTGGTAAGCCATGAGCATGTTGATGGCGGGGGTGGACAGCCGTTTGATATCCTTTCCGTATTTCAGGTTGAACTTGGAAAGAAAATGTTCCGCCAGCAGCATGACGTCCCCCTTGCGTTTGGAGAGGTCCGGCATAACGATGGGGAAAATGTTCAACCGGTAGTACAAGTCTTCCCGGAACTTGCTCGCCGCCATCAGTTCCTCCAGATTGCGGCTGGTGGCGGCGATGAAGCGCACGTCTGCATGAAGCTCCCTGTTGCTTCCCACGCGGGAAAAGGTCTTTTCCTGAAGAAAGCGCAGCAGCTTCACCTGCATCTGGAGGCTTAAATCCCCGATTTCATCCAGAAACAGGGTGCCGCCGTCCGCCGCCTCCGCCCGGCCGATGCGGCGGCTGGTGGCCCCGGTAAAAGAACCCTTTTCATGACCAAACAGCTCGCTTTCCAGCAGGTTCTCCGGCATAGCCGCACAATTCAGCGTGACCAGCGGCTTATCCTTTCTGCCGCTCAGATTCACCACGGCGCGCGCCACCAGTTCCTTCCCCGTCCCGGAACTTCCCCGTATCAGCACCGTGGCATCGCTGGGCGCCACCTGGCGGATCTGTTCATACACCTGGAGCATAGTGCTGCAATTGCCGATCAATTCGCCCGGATTAGTCGTCAAAAGCTCCCGCAGTTTTTCATTTTCCGCGACCAGGGCGGCACGTTCCTCATGCGCCTGGAGGCTGGCAGCCAGAGCATCCCCAACAATATTGCCTACAATCTCCAGCAGTTTCTGATCCCGTTCCAGGTCGGTGTCCCGGTCCACGGCACGGTCAATGCTCAACGTGCCGATGACCTGCTGCAAATGAATGATGGGAACGCAGATGAAGGCTACTTTTTCACCGCTTTTGCGCGTGCGGGTACGGTTCAGGAACCTGGAATCCCGGGAAATATCCTCAATCACATGGGGCCTGCCCGTTTCCGCCACATGCCCCGTAATGCCTTCCCCCACATGGTAATGGCCGCGTTTCATTTCCTGCTCGTCCAGGCCGTGGGAAGCTTCAATCATCAAATCGTTCCCGCGGCGGATGGTGAACGTGCCGCGCAGCATTTTCATGCGGCGGTAAAGCACGTCCAGAATATGCCGGAGCAAAGCCGTGCCGTTGCGTTCATTGACAATGGCGGAGCTGATTTCTTTCAGCACGACCATCTCCAAATCCGGTGACCTGTTTATTTCATTCATGCAATCCGGGGCTGGGCGAATATTAACCGCACGCCCCCGCCATACCAACTACTTTTTCTTCCACCACCATGCAGCCGGGCAAAAAAAAACGGCACGGGGAATATGGATAACATCCCAGCAATTAATGTTGATGATATTACGAACGGGGAACAAAAGATTTTTACAAAAATGTAATATACATCCCTTGTTTCGTTCCGTTTTACATGCCCACGTCTCCGCCGGACTCCCGTTTCATCATCTCCGTGATAACCTGGAACAACGCGTTGCGGTACAGCACGCCGTCTAGCCGACCGGTATTCTTCCAGACCACGGGAAAGGCGGGCAGATGGGTTTGTTCAAACAGCTTCAAGGCATCCGTCAGATGGGTGCCGGCGTCCAGCACGGGAGCCCCCGTACGAACCAAGGACCCGGCATCGGCCGGAACCGCCCCCTTCCGCTCCTCCATCTGCCGGCGGACCGCCAGAAAGTCCTCCGGATAGATGGCCCCTTCATAAATTCCATCCTTATTCACCACAAAAACCAGATCTCCGGGATTCCGCAGCATCAGGGAGGAGACATCATCCAGGGAAGCATCCGGGGCCACCTGGGGCACCACGTGCCGCGCCAGGTCATGCACATGGACTTGCGCCATGGGCAGGTTGACGACGGACGCCGGACTGCCGGCCAGGCTGGCGGCATACATGGAACGCGCGCGAATCAGTTTTCCCGTGCCATAAGCGCTTACGACACCGATCAGCAAGGGATAAATCATCTGTCCGCTCATGGAAAACTCCACCACCATCACCAGGGCCGTCAGGGGGGCCTGGGCAGCTACGGCGAAAAAGGACGCCATCCCCACCATCGCATATGCCACCGTATGGTTGCCCTCCATTCCCAGGGACGTCAGAACCGTACTGAAGATAAAACCCACCATGCTCCCCACGTACAGGGTGGGCGTCATGGCTCCGCCCACCGTACCGCAGCCGAACACCACCGCCACGGCAGACACCTTCACCAGAAGCAGGACGAGCGCCTCCCGCGTGCCGTAATCCTCATGGACCAGCCCGGTAATGAGAGCCTGACCGTTGCCCACCACTTCCGGATAAAAAACGGCCAGAATCCCCACGACCAGCCCGGCGGCCGCCAAACGCAGCGGCAGAAGGGACTGGCGGCCATTCAAATATCTGGCGGCCGCATCCAGCAAACTGACCCATCCCCTGGCCGCCACGGCCGCCGCCGCCCCCAGGGCGATGCACCAGAGAGACTGGGAAAAGACAGTAAAGCTTTCAAACGGGGAACTGTACAAAGGGGAGGGATCCCCCAGCAGATGCAGCATCACGAACCCGGTACAGGAGGCAATGAGCAGGGGGGCCAGAATATCCATGCTCACGGTACCGATGATGATTTCACTCACGAACAGGCAGCCGGAAAAAGGGGCATGAAACGCCGTCGTGAACCCGGCTGCCGCTCCGCAGCCGACCAGCAGACGGAGCCGCGGAATGGATACGTGCAGACGCTGCCCCACGGTAGACGCAATCAGGGCGGAAGACTGGATGATAGGCCCTTCCTTGCCGATGGCCGCGCCGGAAGCGATGCTCCATGCCGCGGAAAAAACTTTCAGGGCGGAGGCCCGGAACTTGATCAGCCCGTTCCCGATGGACATGGCCTCCATGTATTCCATAGCCTGCCCCGGCATCCTTTTCTTCAGGAACAGCAGAATGCAGCCGGCCACCAGGCCGCCCGCCACCGGAATAAACATGCGCCATTCCGGCTCCACCAGGGAAAAGGTTCCTACGCGGGAATCCGACCAGATGCCGGTGAGCATCCACTGGATCACTTCCACCATCCACTCGAAAAACAGAGACATGCAGGAGCCCACCATGCCGACGAGAACGGCCCATACATAAGTAACCTGCCTTTCCCCCACCTTCCAATGATGGAACAGTTTTAAAATCCATCCGTACCAGACGGAATCCGGCGGCTGGGACTGGGGGAGTGGAGAATTCATAGAAAAGAAGGCAATACTATTCCATTGTGACAAAAAAATACCTCCGGCTGTTCGATACGGAAGAAAAAACTGCCCAGCCCCATGCCCCTCCGGAGCCAGAGAAGATTTTCAACGGATACGCAGACGGCTCTTACGGCCCCCCCTTCGGGGCCTGGCCCCCGCGCCGGTAGTCAGAACGTATATTTCAAATTGACGCCGTAATAGAAATCATCCCCCAGCCCCTTTTGCTTTACCACGGTCAGCGCCTGGCTGTAATTGGTGAACAATTCCACAGTCAGGCGCCCGGTAGCACGGAAAGTAACGCTCAGATTATAATCCAGAGCATTGGAACCATGGTGCACCACCGGGCCTACGTACCCCCCATTGTAACCGTAGCGCACTACGGCATCCACCCGCACGCAATCAGCTATTTCTTCATGCATCCCCGCAAATACGGCATAATAACCGCGGAACGTATGGTTGTTATACTGCCAGTACAGGTCCGCGCCGCCAAACCAGCGGTCGGAAAAATGGTAGGTCGTTTTCAATCCGGGACGCGGGATTCCCTTATCTCCCGGAAAAACAAAGCTGTGCTCATACCAGGGCATGACCGTCCAGTTGCCCAGTTCCCTGACGTAGTCCAGCCGGTATTTCAGCTCCGCATGATTCCGGTGGTCCGTGGAAACGCCGTACCATATTTTTCCCACCCACTCTTTATACTGTATTTCAGGAACAAACATGCAGAGAGAACCGTCCCACAAGTCCAAGCCCTCGCACTCGTACTTGCTGGCCCACCCCGCCTGAAATCGCAAATAAACACGCTCATCCGCAGGACCGGCCAGGGAAAGGGGGTGGGGGCATGCCGTCTTCAGGTGGTAGGACTGTTCCTGGCAGACCGCCGTCGCCCAGGCTCCGGGACACGCCAGCATACCGGTGTAGGCCGCCAGCGACAACAGAATTACGGTATTCATTTTCATATTGGTCATGGCTGGAAATTTTTCTGAAACGGCATATCCGGAAGCGGCGCCATCCATGCGTACCCGCATCCCGCTTTAGCCGTAAACGGATACTACGCCCGCACCCGGACAAATACCTTCTAAAGATGAGACCAGCATGAAAAAACAATATTCAGTTCCAAGAGCCAAAAAAACGAATTCCCCATGAAAGATTGTGTCAGCAGTCTTTGTACTTATAACCGTGTCCATGAAATTCATTATCCCCGCACTCGCCCTGTCCGCCTGCCTTCCCGCAGCCTTCTCACAAGAACAAATCATCCCGAAACCGGCGGAAATCACATTGTTCACAGGAAGTCCGGCCCGTCTCACACCGGATTCCCTCATCATCACGGAAACACAGGACAAAGCTTTCCTGGATCAGGCAGGGCAATTGCAGCAGATGCTCAGCGCAGGGACGGGACTCCCCCTTCCCCTTAAACCGGCCGGGCAAGCGTCGAAAAAAGCCGCCTGCATTGTCATCAAAAAAGACCCAGCCCTGGCCGCCAGGGGAGAAGAAGCCTACTCCATCCAATCATCCCCAAGTGGAATCATCCTTTCCGCAGCCGATGCCAGGGGCATCTTTTACGCGGGGCAAAGCCTGGTCCAGATGATGCCCTCCGTCTTCCACGACCGGACGGGGGATAAATCCGCCGTCCGGTGGAATATTTCTGAAACTCCGTTCCGCATAACGGACTACCCGCGATTCTCCTGGCGGGCGCTGATGATTGATGAAGCACGCCACTTCTTTGGCGAGAAAACCATTAAACAGATCATCGACCAAATGGCTCTGCTGAAAATGAACATCCTGCACTGGCACCTGACGGACGACACAGGATGGCGCATTGAAATCAAGAAGTATCCGCGCCTGACCTCCATCGGCTCCAAACGCAGGGAATCAGAAATCGGCACATGGAACAGCGGCAAGTCAGACGGAACGCCGCATGAAGGCTTTTATACCCAGGAACAGATCAGGGATATCGTACAATACGCAGCCCGCCGAAACATCACCATCGTTCCGGAAATTGAAATGCCGGGCCATGCCAGCGCCGCCGCCGTAGCATACCCCTTCCTGAGCCTGAAAACTCCCGGGGAAGTGCCCACAACATTCATCGTCAATACGGCCTTCGATCCCACCTCGGAAAAAACTTATGCCTTCCTGTCCGATGTTTTGGATGAAGTCACGGCGATCTTCCCCGGCAGAATCATCCACATTGGCGGAGATGAAGTGCGCTATGACAAGCAATGGAAGGGGGTTCCGGAAATTGAGGAATTCATGAAAAAAAACGGCATGAAAAGTTATGCGGACGTCCAGATGCATTTCACCAACCGCATGTCCGGCATTATTGCCCAAAAAGGGCGCCGCATGATGGGATGGAATGAAATTTACGGACATGACGTCAATGGGGACGGAGGAGGAAAAGCCGGCGCCAAACTGGATACAAACGCCGTCATCCAGTTCTGGAAGGGCAACACCAGCCTGGCTAAAAACGCCATCCGGGACGGGCATGACGTTATCAATTCCCTCCACACCTCCACCTATTTGGATTACAGCTACGGCAGCATTCCCCTGCAAAAGGCATACGGGTTCGAACCCGTTTTCCCCGGGTTGGAGAAACAGTACCATTCCAGAGTCAAGGGACTGGGCGCCCAAGTATGGACGGAATGGATTTCCACACCGGAACGCCTGCACTACCAGGCATTCCCCCGTGCCTGCGCCTTTGCGGAAGTCGGCTGGACTCCCGCTGGTAAAAAGGATTTTCCGGATTTCAAAAAACGCTTGAAAGCGTATAGCGAGCGTATGGATCTGATGGGGATCAAGTTTGCCCGGAACGTCATCAGCCAAATAGACAAATCTGACTTTTTCAATACGCCCAGGATCGGCACATGGACGCCTGCCACCCTGACCCGGGAGGAACATTCGTTTGACGTTACCAAACTGGTCAAAGCGTCCGGCAAACACACCGTCACCCTGCTGTACGACAAAGGCGCCCACGCCATCGAAATCGAATCCGTAGCCCTGTATGAAAATTCCCGGGAAGTCTCCCGGGACGCCCATGCAGGCAGAAGCGGCGCCCATAAGGAAAATATCCAGTACATTCTGAATGCCCCGGCCCCTAGGCAAGGAGCAACCTATACGGTCAAAGCAAACTTCAAAGGGGCCGGAGGCCGGGATTCCCACGGGACAGTGTATTTTGAAACGCCATAAAAACACCGCCCCCGCCCCATACCAGAAACAGCAGGGGGGGCTTCACACAGAGCCCCCTTTACTCCAACAAACGGAGCACAGCATCCGCAGACTCATGGTTACGGACACGAGCCTTTCAGTATCATTGGCCTCCCAAGGGCGCCGGCATGTCTTTTCATAGAGGAAGACGCCCCTTTCCATCAGGTGGCACGAAATTGATACTTTAACCCACAGAAAGGCTTACCCTGAAATCAGCCTTGCCTTAACAAGGCTCCGGAGGTCGTTGCTTGCGAACCTCCGGAACCTGAACAACCGTGAATCGGCGGAAGATGATTTTCATCCGGGAAAGCCAGACGGAATTTACATGTTATCATCTACCACTTTTTCCACATACTGGAAAAAGATGCTTCCGTCCTCCCCGCTGATTCCATAGTCTCTGACATCCTCAATATTCGCATTCTTGATTCGGGTAATAATATAGACTTTGGAGTACAAAATCCCCCATTCCCCATACTTTTTCTTATCAAACCAGATATGGTGGTTATAGTATGGTTCAAAATAGATGGTGCCTCCGTCTATCGGATCGGAAATCGGGCCGGAATATTTGACAACAATATGGCTGATTCCCTTGTAACACCATTCCCTGCCGCATTGAGGATTTTTGGAAAGGGTGGTGCTCATTTCAATGGTGGTGTCCATGACATCATAGGACAACCTATCCTCATCATGGTATTTGATTCCTTTTTGAGGCAGATTGAACTGATTTTTGATGATGACTCCATCATAAATGAGACGTCCCCCTTTCCATTCCGTCTTCTGCGGCACTGTTTCCCCTTTCAAGAGACAGATTCCTGAGAGAGAAACCATTATTGCACAGGCAATTTTATTCATTGTTATTTTCTACTTTGTTGTTGTTTCAGCAATTCCTTATTGAGGAATTCTTTCATTTCCTGAACAGTTTTTTCAGGAGGGGTCTTCGCATCGTCCCGATACTGCCTCCAGTCGATGCGCAGCTTGGCCATCAGGCGCAATTCGCTGAGAGAAAAAGGAACAGTACCCGGGGCATTCGGCATGAAATCCCGGGACCTGTTGCCAATATAATAAATCTGGCTCTGCTCCCAAGAACGCTTCATGGTCTCATCGAAGGAAGCTCTCACACGGTCGTCGCTTACTCTGGCTTCCCACTGGAGGCAGTCCGCCAGACAACCACCCTCGGCCCGACTCTTCCGGGCCTGCCGCCACAGGGAAAGAATATACCTGTTCTGAAGACTGCACGCAGCCGGAGTAAGGTACTTGCGCGTATACTGCAACTCATACAGAGGCTTGCACACAGCCTTTTCCCTCTGTCCCAGAGTAGCTCCACTCACCCTTTCCGGAGTGGGGACAATACCGGCCAGAGCACCGGATACGTAATAAGGCAGTTCCTCAGGCATTCGAATTTCCCACGGTATTTTTTCATTCACAAACACGCCGTTTAAAATGGTATTAAAGGAACCGTTCCGGCAAATACGGAACAGGTAAATCCCCCCTTTCCTGCTCATGAACCTTTTATAAACCCCGGACCCCGCAAATCTGGAAACGCGTGTGCGCGCCTCCACCGGGTAGGAATACCACTGCTCCATGGATGCAGCAAGTTCCTTCCCCCAATTATTCTGTTCTCCTATCGCAAGATCCCCCTCAATATTGAACTGGAACACAAGGGGAGCGGTGGAAGGGTGCCTTCTGGCTTCCACCACGTAATCCCGCCTGGATTCATTGGTGAGATAACCGTTGGGATTGTAAAAATACAGGGCTATTTCATGGACACCTTCCGGCACCTCTACGGCTACCCATATATCGGGTCCGTCCACAAAGCCCGGATACACTTCTCCGTGGTCATCCCACTCCGCCTCTGTCCGCACGGAATCCGTAGGGTCGAAAAGAACGTTGCGGTTATCATTTTCCTTGATGCTGTGCACCCACCAGCGCAAAGCGTCCCCTTTCTTGCGGTTGAGCCCCATCAGCCCCTGAATCCAGTAGGGAGACAAGGCCCCCTTATATCCGGGATGTCCGGGAACGGAAGAAAGAGTACGGAACTTAATAGGCTTGGCTTTGAATTCGGAATTGCTCATGGGGGCATTCGTGGCGCACAGCGTGGCACGCGTGTGCCCGTACTTCCCGCACCAGTCCCCTTTTGTAGTCCAGTCCTCCCCCCGGAACACAATATTCTTCCCCGCATGCGCATCGGACCCCAGCCTTTCCAACCTTCTGAGCACCACAGAAGGCTCCTCCATCTGCGCCGGACGAGGGAACGGGACTTCATTGTCCATCTGTTCCCTGTCCAGTTTATAAGCCAGAGTCCCCTTTTTCAGACGAACAAAGCCCCGTCCGTATGTCGCCGCCCAAACACTCCCGTCCTGAAGCGCCAGCAAGGAAGGAACATCCACGTTTTCCAGCCCCTTCCTTATTCTCTGATTCACCGTCATTTTTTCAGCATCCAGAACATCCACTCCCTGCATCCGGTAGCCGATGAAAATTTCCTTTTCCTGCTGGATAATGGAAGAAATAAAATCTTCAGACAACATTCTGGAATTCGACTCCCCCGGCACCGCAGTCTTCCGTGCGGCAGAACCATACAGATGGTTGTTTTTCTGGGCATAATCACGCCCTCTCATATAACGCCAAGAACTAATGCCGTTACTGTACGCCAAGCCTGAGCAGGTACCTACCAACACCTGGCCCTTATCCGTACAAGTCAAAACATTGCAGATATTGGAAGGCAAACCATCACCATACGGCTGGTACGGCTGACGGGCGAATTGCCTGTTATCCCAGTACCAGGGAGCCTGAACATTTTTCCACTGCATATACTTTGACTGGCGCGAAGAGCAGGATACCCCGCCGCAAGCATAGGCCAGCCACAAATTCCCCCTGGTATCAAAACCTGCGGAAGCCGCCTGGTCTTCCACCAGGCCGGTGGACCTGTCCAGCGTCTTCCATGAATCGCCTGCAGGATCGTAAATGGATACGCCTCCGGATGTGGTGACGGCCACCTCCCCGGAAACGGGAGAAATGGCCAAAGCATAAACATGCTCTCCATTCAGGGCATTGCTGCGGTCATACATCTTCCATTCCCTTCCGTTAAAAACGGCTACGCCGCTGTCATCCGTGCCCGCCCAGATGCGCCCCTGCCTGTCCTCCGCGATACAGGTGAAATTCTTTCCTTTGGGGAAACCGGAATAATAATCCATATTAAGCCACGATTTTTCATATGTCCGGTCCCCAATCTGAAGGCGGTAAATGCTTTCTTTTTCTCCTACGGCCCAGATGGAGCCGTCGCCAGCTACCAGCGTGCCGCGAATAAAACGGACCGGACATTCCGGAAGTTGCTCCGGTATCTGGACGGTTACAACCTTTCCTGCCGCCCACGCCCCCAACAAAAGGAAAATCAACACAAATGTCCCTACGAAGTGTTTGAATTTAATCAACATAACCAACTATCTCCTGATTATTACAGGATAATATTATCGGTTTTTATCACTGTCAACACCATTTTCAATTTATTGTCAAGTTTATCCAAATAAAATACGGCATAATCCGTTTAGAATTATACACATAAACCATTTAATATATGTTAGTTATATTAAAAACATCAATTCCAAGAAAATCCTCACTAATACTTTTTTATGCTTGGATGGGAAAATACAGGGAACAGGCCTGATAGCAACGTCCGGCATTCCGTTTTTTCAACATGTTTTCCCCGGTTATTCTCTGATTCAAATTTCAAACCTACCATGCGTTTCCCCATATAAAGTTATATTTACCGGCCTTTTTTGAGGCAGGAGAATAAACACAGCTCAAGATCCGAAGGAGAAGCCATCTACTCTTCCGAAGCGGCAATAGGAGGCAATATGGACGTTCCCGGAGGAGGGCTTCCCGATGATGGCCAAAGAAAAAGAAAGTGTTGTCCTCACCAACACGAACAATTCTTCCGGACCTGATTCCAGCAACCAGTTCCGGCATAGTCACGCAGCACCCTTCCGACCATGAATGAGGTATTGCTTCATAAAGCGGGACTGACGGTCAACTGTATATTAAAGCCACCAAAGGAAAGGAGGGAGGAACCAGTCCGACAGGCGGAAAAGAAGAAAGCGAAGACAAAAAAGATGGAATAAAGCCCCCGGTTTTCTCCCTAGATGGCCTATCCGGGCGATGATAATAGCGGTCTGCAGGTTTCTGTTGAGCCCCAAGCCGGGGGTATGAAACACCGCCTCCCTAAAAGATACGGCCAAATTCACGACAGATAGAATTATGCCGTCCCGTACGTTCCTTCCTCATACCCAGGTGCCAATTATTACTTCTAGATAAAAGGGAAAAACGAACCTCCCTGACCTATCCAACCCCTCCGGATTATTTCTGGAGAGGAAGGTGTTCCGTTCCACAACAAAGAAAAGGAACATATCATTCTGCATCCGGCCCATAGCAGAACAGCCTTTCCGCCCCGGATTACCTCCCTGGGGCTGTTGAATACCCTGCTGAAATATCGAAACGTATCAAATAAACACTTATTAAAGCTCCGCAGCCGTCAGGTCCACGCACAAACCTTGACAACTGCGGAGCTGCGCTTACACACACTTATTCATCCAACAAAAATCGCTCAGCAGAGCTTCTTCCATCAGGAATGGTGGAAAGCCGTTCCTTCTTCCGCCGTCATCGGAGAAGAGACCGGGTGTTTCTCGAAGAAAGAGAGCATGCGCTTGTAGTCTTCCAGGAACAGGTCTGCCAAATCTTTGGAGAAGCCCTGGCGAACCATGACGCGCATCACCACCGTATCCTGACAGTTGGCAGGGAGCGTGAAGGCGGGCACCTGCCAACCGCGGGTTCTCAGCTTGTCCGAAAGGTCAAAGAGCGTGTAGTTCGCACGGGCTCCATCCTTGATGAAGAAGCAGACGGCGGGAATACCTTTTTCCGGATCGCCCGTACAAATGAATTCATACGGCCCCAGTTTGGAAAGCTCATCTGAAATGTACTTCGCTACTTCGTAGGCCTGTGTATGGATGTTCGTATAGCCTTCCTTGCCCAGTCGGATGAAATCATAATACTGGCAGATAATCTGTCCGGCCGGTCGTGAGAAGTTAATGGCAAAATTGGGAATTTCCCCGCCAAGATAGTTGACATTGAAGATCAACCCTTCAGGCAGTTCGGAAATATCTCTCCAAACGACCCAGCCCACTCCGAGCGGAGCCAATCCGTATTTATGGCCGGAAGCACTGATGGACTTGACGCGGGGAATGCGGAAGTCAAAGACAAGATCCGGGGCGCAGAACGGAGCAAGGAAACCGCCGCTGGCTCCATCTACATGGATGTCAACGCTGATGCCGGTCTTGTTTTCATAATCATCCAGGGCCTTGGCAATCTCCGCCGGCAATTCATAAGCACCCGTATAGGTCACTCCGAACGTGGGAACCACAACGATGGTGTTCTCATCAATCTGTTCCAGCATCCGGTCAACATCCATCTTCCATTTTCCGGGCACCATCGGGATTTCACGCATTTCAATATCCCAATAGCGGCAGAACTTGTGCCAGCAGATTTGGACAGGGCCGCATACCAGGTTGGGCTTGTCAATGGGTTTGCCGGCGGCTTTCCGGCGGGCTCTCCAGCGCCACAGGGCGGCCATGCCTCCAAGCATGCATGCTTCACTGGAACCGATAGTGGAACAACCAATAGGCTTTTCATTCTGGCTGGCATTCCAAAGATTGGCAATAATGGCAGCGCAACGCATCTCAATAGCGGCTGTCTGGGGATATTCATCCTTGTCAATCATGTTCTTGTTAATGCTGAGATTCATCAGCATCCTGACCTGCTTTTCATCCCAGGTCTGGCAGAAGGTTGCAAGATTCTGGCGGGCATTGCCGTCCAGCATCAATTCATCGGACACCAATTGGAAAGCGTCCTCCGCGCGCATTGCATAATCCGGGAACTCATCCTTGGGGAGAAGGTTATCTGCTTCCGGAGAACCGAAAATGGAATTTTCCGCCCGGGCTGTATCGGGTTTTTGATTTGGATCAAACATGACGGTATCTATTGTTTCATCGTTTCCGGGCCAACCGTGAAAGGCAACCCGCATGAAGGATAGAAGCACCCGAGAATAAAAGCGTTCATATTTCCATTGTCATTATCCTAGGTATAATTTTCCCGGAAAAACACAGAGTCGAGATTTATTTCATCATTCATTGATGACTAAAAATTATTTAATTGCAAATATCTTTATAAAAACTCGCCAATATCTCCAGATAACTTTATGTATGACATCTCCATATTATGACAGTTAAGAGAAACGGACGTTTTCGGATGCAATTCCCAGACGGGATAATGTGTTACCCCCTATCTTAACAATACAACATCCATTGGAAAAAACTGTGTCACGGACTTTTACGGTTCCTGATGCTGAGGCGTGCATGCGCATTTTCAGAAAGGGAAAAATACGGATTAACCCGAATTTCCATCAAAAAAACTGCTGCACAATAATAAAACCAACATCGTGGAATCTTCCCCGCTTTTCCTGATGAGCAACTTCTGGTGCAGACAGGGGGAAGAAATACCCAACCTATACCGGGTTAATGCCGTGGCAAGTTACACCCTTTTAAGCCACGGCTGGCAGCAGAGGTACCTTCTCCCCCTCCCTGCACTTTTTACCCGGTCAACAGGTGGCATTCCTTCAAGATTACTCCCGTTCAATTTTCCGGAAGGTATCCTTCACATAAAGTACATGCGGATAAAGAATGGAATCCGGAGCTACTTTGGGATGATTGAATTCCGCTATTTTTCGCATTCCAACACGTTGCATCACAGCTTGTGAAGGGAAATTCACGCAAGCAGTAAAAGAATATACCCTGTCAAAGCCGAATCGTGCAAAACCATGTTTCAGGCATGCACGGGCGCCTTCCGTAGCGTATCCGTACCCCCAGGCTTCCGGCACAAGCCTCCAGCCTATTTCCACACACGGTGTAAAGTCCGCTTCAAAATCAGCCCAATGAAAGCCGAGAAGTCCGATCAAGGAACCGGAATGTTTCAATTCCACTGCGTACAATCCATACCCTCTTTCATCCAGTTCTTTCCGTATACGGTTCCACATGGAAAGAGAATCCTTTTCCGTCATGACACCGGGAAAAAAACGCATCACCTGGGGATTGGCGTTCATAGCCGCAAAAAAAGGCCAGTCTTTTTCCCGCCACTCCCGTAACACCAGGCGTTCAGATTCCGGCAATGACAGTTTTCCTCCCGGCATGGCCTTAGTTGTACATGGAAAGCTCTGTTTCCAGCTCCGGGCAGCGATTCACGCGAAACCGTTCATCCAGTTCCAGAATTTGGCTATGGCCCAGGCTGTCCTTGATGGTGAGATTGACTTTGGAACGACCGGGATACCTTTTTAGAATATCCCGTATCTGTTCCAGATTTTTTCTCGTGTGGCGGAGGGGACTGACAATGATATTCAGAGGCCCCTGATCCCCGGATTTGGATTTGCGCTTTTTGCCTCCAAGTGGGTCAATGCTCTGGGCAGCCACGCTTTTGGAGGATGTACGGTCATCCTCCCGGATGTTGGCTCGCACGGAGACGAAAACGCCCGGCTCCAAGCCTCCCTCCATTTCCTGAGCCTTTTCATAAACATCCGACCACAACAACACTTCTATGCTGCCGGTAAAATCTTCCAACGTCAGAATGGCGAATTTTCTACCGGCCTTGCTGATTTTGGGGGTGACGGAACGAACCATGCCGGCAATCTGGTGCTTCTGCTTGAGTTCGTGTGGTTCCAGCGTGTCAATGAGTCCTATGCGGGTATATTTTTCCGCATCAATGACACCGCGCATGGAGTCCAGGGGATGGCCGCAAAAATAAGCGCCCAACAGATCCTTTTCATCTCCCATACGCTGCTCCTTGGACCACTCTGGAACGGCAGGTTCATCCTTCACCCTGGGCGCTTCAAAGGTCATGTCAAACAGAGACCCCTGCCCCAGAGCCTTATCCTTATGTACCTGGGAAGCTCCGCTGAGGGCCAGGTCCACACGTTCGAACAGAACACAACGCGGCTCCAGCGTCCAGTCCAGCGCTCCCGCACGAATCAGGGATTCCAGAATCTTTTTGTTGACAGATTTGGAATCCAGCCTGTTACAAATGTCCTCCATACTGGAAAATTCCCCATTCTTCTCTCTTTCTTCCAGAAGAATCTGCATAGCCCCCTCTCCCACGTTCTTAATGGCCGCCAGCCCATAACGCACGGCCAGCTTGCCGGAGGGCATTTTCTCAGGAGTGAACTTGAGCATGGATTTATTCACATCGGGAGGCAGGATCTCAATACCCATGCGATTGGCTTCCTGAATGAACACTCCGATTTTGTCATTGTTCGCCTCATTAGACATCAGCCCGCAGAGGAATTCCACAGGGAAGTGGGCCTTGAGATAGGCCGTCCAGTAGGAAATATGCCCGTAGCAAGCGGAGTGGGATTTATTAAAACCATACCCGGCGAATTTTTCAATCTTGTCAAAGATAGCTGTAGCCGTTTTTTCATCAATCTGGTTTGTTTTCCAGCATCCTTCCACAAAGTGGGCCTTTTCCTTGGCCATCTTCGCCGGGTCTTTCTTGCCCATGGCGCGCCGCAGAAGGTCGGCCCCGCCAAGCGTATAGCCGGCCAGCAGCTTGGCCGCCGCCTGCACCTGTTCCTGGTAGATCATCACGCCGTAGGTTTCCCCACTGACCTGTTCCAGCAAAGGATGCTCATACTCCACCTGGCGCAGTCCCTTCTTCACTTCAATCATTTCATCCATAAACTGCATGGCTCCCGGTCGGTAAAGAGCCAGCAAGTCAATGATGTCTTCAATTTTCTGAATCCCGTAACGGCGGCAAGTGTCCACCATACCGCCGGATTCCAATTGGAAAACCCCCATCGTATCCCCCCTGTTCAGCAAGTCCAGGGTTTCCCGGTCATCCAGAGGGACGGAATCCAGTTTGAACTCCGGCACGCGCCAGCGGGCGTATTGCTCCGCATCATGCATGACGGTCAGGGTTTTCAAACCCAGGAAGTCCATCTTCAAAAGCCCCACTTCATAAATCGCGCTCATGTCGCACTGGGCGACGACAGCGGCATGAGGATCGGACAGATCGTCACGGGTAAGGGCCACATGCTCGTCCAGGGGACGGTCACCGATCACAACACCTGCCGCATGTACCCCCACGTTGCGGATCAAGCCTTCCAGGCGGGTCGCGTACCCCCACAATTCCGCATACCCCTCATCAGAGGCAATCAACTCCCTCAGCTCCTCGTTACTCTTGTAGCTGGACTGAAGAGTCACCTTGGGGCCGGTTTCGATAAGTTTGGAAATACGGTCCCCGTCCGCATAGGACATATCCATCACACGGGCTACATCCCTGAGTACGGACTTGGCCCCCATGGTGCCGTACGTAATAATGTGGGAAACAGCGCGCTCTCCGTATTTCTGCCGAACATAATCAATTACTTCCGGCCGGCGTGTCTGGCAAAAGTCAATATCAATATCCGGAGGGCTGACGCGTTCCGGATTTAGGAAACGTTCAAAGATTAATCCGAATCTCAGAGGATCTATGTTCGTGATTTTCATGGCATAAGCCACCAAGGAACCGGCTGCAGAACCGCGACCGGGACCTACGGGAATGTCATGATCCTTGGCCCAGTTGATGAAATCCGCCGTAATCAGGAAATAGGAGGGAAATTTCAACTGGTTGATAATTCCAAGTTCATAATCCAGACGATCGCGCAATTCCTTATCTGCAGCTACACGTTCCTTTCCGTACCGTTCTTCCAGCCCCTTATAGCATACTTTACGCAGGTATTCTTCGCGCGACGACCCGTCCGGCGTGCCGAATTCGGGGTATTTCTCTGTACTGGTGGAATCCAGTTTGATGGCAACATTGCACCGTTCCGCAATTTTCAACGTATTTTCCACGGCCTCCGGATAATCCTTGAACACCTCCCGCATTTCCTCTGGAGATTTCAAATACACTTCCGTGGAATAGCGCATGCGTTTTGGGGAAGCCAGTTTTTCGTTGGTTCCGATGCAAATCAGAACATCGTGCATGTCGTGATCTTCCTTCCTGAGGAAGTGCACGTCATTGGTGGCAACAATGGGGGTATTGGTCTTGCGGGCGATACGCACCAGCTCCGGCAGGCATTTTTTCTGTTCCTCCATGCCATGGTCCTGAAGCTCTACAAAAATATTGTCGTCCCCAAAAATATCCTTTAGCGCCAGAAGGGCTTCCTCTGCTTTTTCAGGCTGGTCATTGAGCAGCCACTCATTAAGCGGTCCGGCAATGCATGCTGTACAACAGATGAGGCCCTCATGAAATTCCCTCAGGGTTTCCATATCCACGCGGGGTTTATAATAAAAGCCTTCCAAGTGGGAACGGGACACCAGTTTAACCAGATTCTGCCACCCGGTTTCATTTTCCGCCAGCAAAAGGAGATGTGTGTATTTGCGGCGGCCGGGAAGCTGTTTTTTCACGCTGATGGGCGTCGGGGAAAGGTAAACCTCGCAACCAAAGATAGGCTTTACCTCCTGCTTCTGCGGTCCTTCCGGATGCTCCTTGTTCCAGGCGGCCACGGATTTATTGAGGCTGTTTGTCTCCATGACCAGTTCAATGGCTCCGAACAGATTGCCGTGATCCGTAACAGCAACGGCGGGCATCCCCATGCGGGAACACTCAGCAATGAGGTCCTTGATATGGACTGCGCCGTCCAACAACGAATATTCCGTGTGATTGTGAAGGTGTACGAAGGAACCGGGCATGGATGGATCCTGTAAGCGGTTAATAAAGGAAATCAGCGGTGAACAGGGCATTCGGCCTTCATGGCTTCCACGCATTCCCGGATAAGGTCCGGGCCGCGATAAACGAAGCCGGTATAAAGCTGCACCAGGCTGGCTCCAGCCTTGATTTTGGCGACGGCGTCCACCCCGTTCATAATGCCTCCAACGCCAATGATCGGAATACGTCCTTTCAATTCGGAAGCAAAAGCTCCAATAACTTCCGTGGACCGTTCCGTCAGAGGAGCGCCTGACAGGCCGCCTGCTTCTTCATGCCGAGGATTGGCCTCTACCCCGACGCGGGAAAGAGTCGTATTCGTAGCAATAAGACCATCCAGTCCCTCATCCAGAAAAACGCGGCTGAGCTCCGCAATATGCTCATCTGTCACATCAGGAGCCACTTTCATAAAAATGGGCACATGGCGCCCCGTTTCCGCAGCCAAGTTGGATTGCTCCGATTTCAGGGAAGCCAGCAGACGGGCAGCGGGTTCCGCCGCCTGAAGGTCGCGCAGGCCTGGCGTATTGGGAGAAGAGAAATTAATGGCTATATAATCCGCCACAGGCCATGCCGCACGCAGACAAGTAAGGTAATCCTGGGCGGCATCCTCATTGGGAGTTATTTTATTTTTCCCGATATTGACCCCCAGAACACCGTGAAAACGAGTGGCGGAACGAATGTTTTCCACTCCGGCGGCAATACCTTCATTGTTAAATCCCATCCGGTTGATAATAGCTTTCTGGGGAATCAGCCGGAACAGGCGGGGCTTTTCATTGCCCGGTTGCGGCCGGGGCGTCAGCGTACCCACTTCCACAAAACCGAATCCGGCCTGGCCAAAAGCGCTTACCGTATCCGCTTCCTTGTCCATTCCGGCGGCAAGTCCCACCCGGTTGGGGAATTTCATCCCCAGGATTTCCACAGGATCAGAAGGAACTTCCCCCATTACTAGAGGTAGTACACGCATCTTTTCTGCCAGGCGCAACCCCCACAAGGTCACCTTGTGGGCAGTTTCCGGATTCATTTGGAATAATACACTTTTAGCGGCGGAATATAAGGCGGGTGACACAATGCGGGGAGTGTATCACACCCTCTTTTAGGGTCAAGAATGGGAAGCGTCTTGCCGGGATGATTTTATCCGGTACAATTCCTTGCCATGAACAGGAAGGAATGCCTCTCATCCTGCCGTCTGTACGGTATTGTAGATATGGGATATACAGCTGAACATCAACTACTCCCTGTAACAGAAAAACTATTGGCAGGCGGCCTGCGCATTCTCCAGCTAAGGGCAAAAAACCATAACCCGGAACACATTGAAAATATGGGGCTCCAGCTTGCCCCCCTGTGCCGTAAATACGGCTGTCTTTTCATCATCAACGATTATCCTGAAATTGCCCTGAACATCGGCGCAGACGGCGTCCATCTGGGACAGGATGACGGAGACTTGGCATCCGTAAGGGGGCTGCTGGGAAAGGATGCCGTTATAGGACGGTCCACGCATAGTCCTGAACAGGCCTTGGGTGCATGTGGAGAGCAGGCGGACTATATCGGGTTTGGGCCCTTGTTCCCCACGGGTACCAAACCGGGAAGACAGGCCATTGGCCTGGAAGACATCGCAAGCGTACAGCAACAGCTACCGGAAAATTTCCCTGTCTTCTGTATCGGCGGCATCAATGGGAACACACTGCCCTCCGTACTGGAGGCGGGGGCAAACAGGGTAGTCATCGTTTCCTGGCTGCTTACACACCCCGACATCACGGGAACAGTCAGAACTCTCAGAAAAGAACTGGGAGAAGCGTAACGAAAAACGCACACCCCCAGCCATGTTATCCCTGCCTTTCCTCTTCCTCCGGAGACAGAGCCGGACGGGAGATCAGAAAAACGGCGGTATTCACAATCATCTGCAAAATGTGCTCCTGATCCTTCATCCACGGTTCCTTTTCTTGAAGATCCATGCACGCGACATATTTCCCCAACGTAGCATGGAAGATGGAACTCATGATATGCGCATGCCAAGATAAGGAAAGCTCATCATCCCACGGACAGAATCTCCGAATTCTTGCTATCATCTCCTGGATAGATGGAGCATAAAATTCATCATAGATTTTTCTTCCCAGATATTCCGGCTCCTGCGGCAAACGCCACAATAAACGGACATGATCCGGCCCTCCCAGGCTCTCATCCAGAAATAGCCGGAAAGCAGGTTCTATAAATGCACGGGCATACGCCCTCAGGGACGGATGAAGATCCGCCTCTTTCAGCATCTTCATGCGCGCTTTCATCAGAGGTTCCGCATATTGTCTGTAAACAGCCAGATACAGTCCCTCCTTATTCTCAAAATAGTAAACGATAGAAGCCAGATTAACTCCTGCTTCAGAAGCGACCGCCCTCATGGTCACGCCATTAAATCCCCTGAGGGCAAAAAGCTTCTGTGCAGCACGGAGGATTTTGCCGCTGGTTTCCGCAGAACGGTCGGACTGGGATTTGCGGGTAGAAGACATCTCCTCAACAATCAGACAATGCGCCGCCTAGCGGGAAGAACGGCTTGAGCCGATGGCTTTTACCAACTGTTCCATGTTTTGGGAGGACTGAATAGGCTTGCCGTCCTTGTCCACCAGAATCATGGTAGGGATACCGCGTGGAGCCACCTTCTTGGCAAGCTCCGTCAAATCCTCTTTCAACAGGATAGGCCATGGCATGTTATTGGCAGCAGCCCATTTTTGGGCGGCATCCAGGTTCTGGTCCAGATTGCACATGATTACTTCCACATCCGGATTATCCTTTACCACCCTGTTATAGGCCTCCACGCTGTGAGGCGCATTCCGGCAGCAAGGACCGCACCAGCTTGCACTGAAATACAAAATGAAATGCTTGGGATTCAATTTCCCGTCCCTCTTTTTAAGTTTGCCGTTTTCAAGCATGTAAGTCTTTCCCTTCATCTCCTCCGCCACAGGGCCGGACGGCATGGACGACCATTCTGCAATAGGCTTGCCGATAACTTCCTTGTGTTCCTCCAGCCATGCGCGATCTTCATCGGAAAGCTTTTCCAGCGGCATCGTAATGGGCTTTTTAGCCGTCGTCACCAATTTGACGGTCTTCATATTCAGGGCTACTGGACGGGCTTCCACCGTACTGCCCGTATTTTTATTAGTCCAGGTGCGAAGGGAAGGATCATCCGCTACTCCGGAAGAATCCGCCCAACAGAGAGAGGACCCCATCATGAATGTGGATGCCAATAAGATACACCAAGATGAAAATTTCATACACATAATGCTAATATACTATTTCTTATCTTCCATGTCGAGAAGCTGATTCCAAAATTTGCCTGGCCCGGGCATGTCCCGGGTCGCGGCGCAGGGCTTCCGCGGCAGCGGCAGCGGCCTCACGGTACCGCCCATTGCGGTAAAGCATCACCGCAAGAGTGAAAGGAATATCCGCATTTCCCTTTTCCAGGGAAGAACAGTTTTCCAAATCCTGCAAAGCCTGCTCCAGCCGGCCCACTTTTTCATTCAACAGAGCACGGTTAAACAAAGCACGAATAAAGGAAGGCTCTATTTTTAAAGCTTCGTTAAAGGATTCCAAAGCTCCCGACTCATCATTATTTTCAATCTGGCCCAGTCCCAGGAGATACCACAGATTGGCATCCCTGGGAGCCAGGCGTACAGCCTCTTGCATCTGATCCACCGCCTCCCGGCTGCGGCCTTGAGAAGCCAGGAAAACGGCATAATCACGGTGCACCACGGATGAAGTGGCATCCCATTTCAAAGCTTTGGAAAACCACAATTCCGCAGTTTTCACATCCTTACGGCTAATGGCTATCTGGGCCAGCTTCATAGCTCCGGAAGGCTGGTCCGCCTGGTGCAAAGCGGCAGCAGTAAGCTCCTTCATTCCCGGACTGTCCGGAGGCAGGGAATCCCGGAGAGCCCATTCCGCCTGCAAGCGCACGACCCTGAACGGATCATTAAGAAGTTTGCCCGCAGCAGGATTACCCACTCGCCCCATCACTTTGGCGGCGGCGGCTCGCGTCAGAGGATCCGGGTCCTTAACCGCCGCCGCGGCCACTTCCTGGACGGCGGGTTCATGAGCCCATGCATCCATCAAATCCAATAACGTAGCGCGCCATGCACCCACTTCCTCCCTCTTAAAACATTCCATAAGCAGAGGCAAAACATCTTCCTTTCCTTCGTAGGCATGCTGAACGGCCCTGGTCCGTTCCCTGTACTGCGCCATTTTGGGTTTAGCTCCGTAATATTTCTTTACCGCCTCCGCAGCCCATTCATTGCTTTTTTCCTCGTGGCACATGGTACAGGCATTCGGAATCCCCAACTCTACGCTCAGCAAAGGATCAGGAGAATTGAAAGAATGATCCCTGCGGGGGTCCCGAGCCATATACAGGCTTTCCGGCATATGGCATTCCACACACCGGGCACCCATGCTGGACTGAGGACATGGCGTATGCGTAGCCATGTCAATAACGGGAGCTTTTACGCCGTTTACCGCTTCTCCAGTACCGTGACACCTCAAGCAGAGCGTATTATCTTCTTGAGGAAGCTTCAGTGTTCCCGTATGCGGATCATGACAGTCCAAACAGGTCACTCCCGCCTTGCCCATACGGCTTAACCTCAGACCAGTCTCGCAATAATCCTCATCCCTTTGCATGCCATTGGGCCAGAAAACGCCGGGCTGCACGGGAAGCACCAGTTGGAAATGATTGTCAAAACGGTCACCTACGGCAAAATCATGATCAAATTCATCCCTCCGGGCATGGCAGGAAGCGCAGTTATCATGAATCTGCTGTGGCGTCAGCTTGTTCCTGGTGGAAATCATGCAACCCGTCCCCGCCTCCGGCTTGTCCAGCAGGGGGCCGTGGCATTGAATGCAAGTCACTCCGGGTTCCGTCCAGGTAGAAGCATACCGATCTTTAACAGGATCATAATTCTTATGGAACAAAGACATGTGGCACCACGCGCACTGCGTGTTCCAATTCATGCCTCGTCCTGTCCAGTGCCCCCAGTCTCCCGGCTGGCGGGACTCCTTGCCGAAAATATCAAACCATTCTTTGCGGTTCACGTCCCATGCAGCGCTCAAGGTATGAAAACCGCCGTCCTTGGCAGGAACCAGATACTGCACCAGGGGAATTCTCCCTGTGGCCCATTCCGCGCGCCAGGAGGTTGAAGACTGACCGTCATGGACCATGCGCCCGTGACCATTCGTAGAGAATTGGAGAATGCTGCCATGAGCGTCCAGCTTCATGTTATGGAACGCTTCAGATTCCCATTGATCTCCCAGTTTGCGGAATGCCCAGGCATGGTCTGAACCGGCCCACTGACGGAATTCCTTTTCATGACATGCTCCGCACTGCATGGAAATAGGCACCTCATTCTGGTCCCAGTGCTCACTGCCTCCTGAAAAAACAACCGGCTGCGCTGCCGCTCCAGAACGTCTGTCCATCCAGGCCTTCACCATTGTGCCCAGTCCGATCAAAGCCCCAAGAACAACGAGGAGAACCACCCATTTCTTCATGGAAGGGCGGTTCACAGGGGCATCAGCAGATTCAGGGGCGGACATGGCGGAAATATTCTGCCATATCATACGCGCTCCACCAAGGAACTTTTACATCAGGCAGCACAGTCCTTGACATGCCCAGTCCGTAAACGGCAGATTATTCCTCCTCTTCCAGGACCTCCTCCCGCATCAGGGGAGTAATCCGGGTCACGGTACAGCGCTCCACACCGCCATTCTCCGTCCGGGTCACCTTGAATTCCAGCCCTCTATAGCCGACAGTATCTCCTTCCTCCGCAGGAGCTTCCAGCAAATTAAGAATCAGGCCCCCTACGGTGTCTATTTCCCCGTCCTCCAAATCCATGTCCATGGCCTCCCCCAATTCCTCAATGCGTGCCAGACCGGATACGTCACAGGAGAAGCCCACCGCATCCCTAGACAACTCCGTTAGCACTTTAATGCGGCCTCGGTCCCAGCCCATTACTTCGGAAAAAACATCCGTCAGGGTCAAAAGTCCGGAAGTCCCCCCGTGCTCATCCAGAATAATGGCAAGGCGCACATTGTCCTTCCTCATGATTTCCACCACATTGTCAAACTTCACCGTTTTGGGAACCTTGGGTATGGCATGAATGTATTCAGGAGTCAGAGCCTTTCTGCGGAACATGATACGGAACAGATCGCGGGCATGCACCATGCCCACCACATGGTCCAGATCACCGCGGTAGACAGGGTAACGCGTACGGCGAGTGCGACGCACAATTTCCCGTATCTGCTCATGTTCCGCCCCTTCTGGAATGGCGTCTATCCTGACGCGCGGGGTCATGACCTGGTGTACATACAGATCATCCAGGTCAAACAAGCCGTCCATGATGCGGCCGGATTCCTGCGGCAACGCCCCGTTCTCATGGCTCTCTTCAATAATATACTGGAGTTCTTCCGCAGAATGGTAGTGGGACTTGGATTCATTACGGTCCACACCCAGCAACCCCAGAAAGAAATTGCCCAGGGCATTCATACCCACTACCAGAGGATACAGGCAGAGCTGGATCACGTACATGGGCATCGCAATGATGAGGCAAAGCTTTGCGGCGTACTGTAGGGACAGCGCCTTGGGCACCATTTCCCCAAGAACAATATGCAGGTACGTCAGCACCGCCACAGACAGGATGCTGGCTGCGCCATGAGCCACCAGCCAGGAAGCCCAGCCGTACTGCGCCAACCATTCATGAAGCCATCCGGCTACCGCATGCTCTCCGTACATACCCAACCCCAGACTGGCGAACGTGACGCCAAGCTGCGCCGTAGCAATGTAGCGGTCCTGTAACCGGGGCGTTTTCAATATCTGGGAAACGCGGCGCGCCACCATGTTGCCGGACACACCCATCTGCTCCAATGCCGCACGCGGAGCGCCAAGCAACGCGAATTCTGCAGCCACAAACAGGCCGTTCAGCACAATCAGCAACAGAATAATGAAAACCGTCATCATGCATCCACCCCGCTTTCCATGGCAAATTCATTTTCCTTTCTCTCCGGAGGCAGCAGCAGGATAGAGGAAACACGGTTATGGTCCATCTTTTCCACCACAAGCACGCGTCCGGCAATAATCAGGCGGTCCCCATCCTTCGGAATGCAGGACATGTGCTTGATCACGCAGCCGCCCACAGTAGTGGCGCCATTCATCAAAAAGGGTACCAGGCATTCCGCCTTATGGGCACGCATCATGCCGGGGATGCGCACGGAACCATCCGGAAGGGTTTCCACCTTTTCCCCGGAACGGATGAATTCCTCATCTATATCTCCCACCATTTCTCCCAGCAGACGTTCCAGCGTCACCAGCCCCACAAACTTACCGTATTCATCCAGAACAAAGGCTTCCTTGGCCCTGTCTTCCCGCAAACGGGCCATCAGCATCTCTACCGTCTGCATTTCCATCACGCATGGCACCTGCCTCAGCATGGAACGGAGAGGAGGCAGAATTCCCTTTTCCGCATAAGCGGATACCATATCTTTAATATGCAGCATGCCAATGACAGATTCACGGTTCCCTTCATACACGGGAATATGGGTATGAGGCCTATCTGCGATCATATTCAAAATATCTTCCTGTGTGGCATCCACATCCAGGCAAACAAGCTGAAAACGGGGAATCATAATTTGTTCCACCGTTCGTTCCGCCAGGGACAAAGCGCTGTGCAGCCGTTCATGCTCATCTTCCTCCAACATCCCGCCCTGGTGGCTTTCATCCAGCAGCATATTAATCTCCTGCTGGGAGTGGATGTGCTGATGGCCGCCAGGTGGGAGCCGGAACAGTTTAAGAAGCAACAAACCGCTTCCATTAAGAAAGTCAATGAACCATGCGAAGAAAGCCAGTGTCCATCGCATGGGATAATAAGTATACAAGGCCGCCTGCTTGGGAAACTGAAGAGCCAGGGATTTGGGCATCAATTCTCCAAGAATTACCTGAAAAACCGTCAAGCCTATCAGTACAACAAGAGCGGCTGCAGAATTGGCCATTACGGAGTCCATCCCACCAAACCGCTCAAACAGAGGGAACAGATAGGCGGCCAGTTCAACCTGTCCGTATGCGCCCAGAACCAGGCTGGAAATGGTAATGCCGAACTGGCAAGCCGCAATGTAGCGGTCCAGCTCTTTTGTATTTTCCAAAATCTTAAGCAGATGAACAGCCACCCTGCTGCCGTTCTCCGCCATTTCCCGGATCATGTTGCGGCGTACGCTCACTGCGGCGAATTCTGCTGCAACATAAAAGGCGTTGACCAGAATCAGAAAAAGAATAACGAAAGTGACAAAAAGAATCATGTATGGCAGGGGTGTCCGTAAAACGCAACGGGCATCCGCATCATAGGAACCGAAAAAATCCTGTCAAGAACGGGAAACAAAAAAATCTGCCATGCGGAAAGAGCTCCATTCCTCCCGTCCCTTTCCAGCATTCCAAACTTTCTCCTTCCGGCACAGGTAAAAAAATTCCGGCGATCACGCAAGCAGTTGAAGCAACTGCAAAACATCTTTCCAGCAACCGGAAAGCCCCGTTCCCGGAATAACCGGAAACGGGGCTGAGAGTTTAAAGGCTCAACAAAAAACGTTATTCCGTAATGCCGGCGGCTTCTGCTTCGGCAGCCTTGGCATCTCGCAAAGCGGCACGTATGGACATTTTCACGCGTCCCTTGTCGTCAATACCAATGCACTTGGCGGTCACCACGTCTCCGACGCTCACGACGTCCTCCGTCTTGGCGGTGCGGCCTTCGGCCAGTTCGGAGATATGAATCAGGCCATCCTTGCCGGGCAGCACTTCCATAAACGCTCCAAAGGTGGTCGTGGAAACAATCTTACCGGTGTACAGTTCCCCGATTTCAATGGTCTTGAACATGCGGGTGACCAATTCCAGAGCACGGTCCAGGCCTTCCTGCTTGGCGGCGTAAATATGCACGGTGCCATCTTCCTCGATATTGATATCGGCGCCGGATTCGGCCTGAATAGCCTTAATGTTCTTGCCGCCGGGGCCGATCAGTTCGCCAATGCGGTCGGCGGGAATTTTGGTGGTCTCAATACGGGGAGCATTCGGGCTCATCTGGGCCGGAGCTGCAATGGCTTCATTCATGACCTTCAGAACATCCGTGCGGCCGGCTTTCGCCACGTGAATGGCTTCCTCCAATATGGAGAGGGGAATGCCGGGCAGCTTGAGGTCCAGCTGGTAGCCTGTCACGCCTTCCGACGTGCCGCAGAGCTTGAAGTCCATATCACCGTAAAAGTCTTCGGAACCGATGATATCCAGCAGAGTTTTGTAAGAGGTGATTTCATGCTGGTCATTCTGTTCCGTCACCAGGCCCACGGAAATACCCGCTACAGGGCGCTTGAGGGGCACGCCGGCCGCCAGCAGAGACATCGTGCCCGCACAGACGGAAGCCATGGAGGTGGAACCGTTGGATTCCATGATTTCAGAAGAGACGCGAATGGCGTACGGGAATTCCTGTTCGCCAGGCACGACCGGAGCGATGGAACGTTCCGCCAAAGCGCCGTGGCCGATTTCCCGGCGGTTCTGACCGCCGAAACGGCCGGTGTCTCCCACGGAGAAAGGCGGGAAATTGTAGTGCAGGATGAAACGCTTTTCATTCACGCTGCCCGTGTAATTGTCCATGTACTGGCGTTCTTCCATCGGAGCGAGCGTCGCCAGGCAAAGGGACATCGTTTCACCGCGGGCGAACATCGCGGAACCGTGCACCACAGGAGGCAGCACATTGACTTCCGCAGTCAGAGGGCGCAGCTGCTTGAGAGCCCGGCCATCGGCCCGCTTGTCCTTTTCCATGATGGAGATGCGGAAAGCCTTTTTCTGAATATATTCAAAAACCTGTTCCACATCAAAGTCAGTAGCTTCCGGATGGCGTTCCTTGATGGCGGCCTCCACTTCGTCACGCAGGGCCCCCACTTTTTTCTGACGCTCCACCTTGGAAGGGGCGTAAATGGCTTCCTCAATACGATCGCCGGCAATTTCATAGCCGATTTCCAGCAATTCCGGCTTGGCAAGGCAAAGTTCATAAGCGCGCTTCTCCTTACCGCAAACGGCGCGGAGCTCTTCCTGCTTTTCGCAAATGACCTTCACGTTCTCCTGGGCGACACGCAAAGCGGCGATAAAATCTTCTTCCGGCAGTTCATTAGCGGAACCTTCAATCATGATGACCTGATCCTTCGTGCCGGCAAATACCAGATCCAGCTGACTATGTTCACGCTGGGAGTTGGTCGGATTGATAACAAACTGTCCGTCAATACGGCCCACACGCACAGCCCCTACGGGTTCGGCAAAGGGAAGATCGGAAACGACACAGGCGGCGGAAGCGCCGTTAATGCTCAGGATGTCCGGTTCGTTTTCACCATCGGCGGAGAGCAGAAGCGTAATTACCTGCGTATCGTAGAAGTAGCCCTTGGGGAACATCGGGCGCAGGGGGCGGTCCGTCATGCGGCATGTCAGGATTTCCTTTTCCGTGGGACGCCCTTCGCGTTTGAAATAGCCGCCGGGGAACATACCCGCCGCAGCGGCCTTTTCCTTGTACTCCACGGACAGGGGGAAGAAGGTTTGCCCTTCCTTGACTTTGGTGGCGCTTACCACGGTCACAAGAACGACGGTATCGCCGCTGCGGACAACAACAGCACCGTCCGCCAAACGGGCCATCTTGCCGGTTTCAATCGTGATAGGATTCGTACCAACGTTGCATTCAACTGAATGTATGCTCATTATATTTTTTGTCTTTCAATCACCCGCAGCCTCATCAGCCCATCCAGGCCGGCTCCGGGCGGGAAGCCTGAATGGCGTCAGGTACGGGCAGTGCCTCAGGAAGATGTTATCCGCGACAGTCCTTTCCCAGAAACAGAGGGGGGAATACTGTCCACGCGGCAGGACGCGCATCCCAGATGGATCAAACGCTCCGGCCCAGTCTTACCGGCTTGACAGCCTGTGAAAATCCGAAAATTTCTCAAGGCATGCCCGACAGAAACGTTTCGGGAAACGAATCCCCGAACGTCGAATGAGAGCATAATCCCTGTCAAGGATAATGCAAGCAAATAGTTTGATAACCATAGCAGTCCATTTCCTTCCAGGGCTTTAAATATTCACCCGCATGGGGAGAAAAGGTATTTTTCCCATCTCACCTTCATCCATTCAATATTCTTCGCATTCCTGATTGAAATGCATTACTCCAAGCAAAATATCCGGAAATGTCCGCCTTCCCTTCTTCACAGGAGCGGAAATGCAGAATTTAAGGGCGGGCTGAGTATTCCTGCCTGACTCCCATAACAGCCGCCCACTGCTTTTTCATCCATATTTTCCTATTCTTTGCGCGGCTGCATCATACCCGCAATACCGGACTTTCCGTCCCCAGCAAACATTTACGCAGGAATAAAGGGGCAGTCATGCCAACAAAAACAATCTCCACACTCCAGAATATCTTCTTTCACAAAAAGACAGGCCTTTCAAACTCTCCTGACCAAAACACAAATCCACAGTCACCCGCCATGCCCCCCTTCCATGACAACGCTACCATGCCAGCCCCTCCCATAAAAACAACGGCCGCTGCGGAAAACCGCAACGGCCGAATCAAACGGGAATATGCTCCGCCTTTTAGCGGCGAAGGCCAAGACGCTGGATCAGACTCTGGTACTGGGCCATATCTTCACGCTTGACGTAATCAAGAAGCTTGCGGCGCAGAGCCACCATCTTCAACAACCCGCGGCGGGAAGAAACATCATGTTTATTCGTGCTCAGGTGTTCGGTCAGGTGGGCGATGCGCTGGGTCAGGCGGGCAATCTGGTAGCTGGAACTACCGGAATCCTTTTCATGCATCTTGAATTCCTGCAAATTGATTTCGTTACTCATAAGTGTTTTCCTTGAATGTATTTAGCTCGTGGCAGCGGCTAATCGACACTGTGAGGGCGCCAACTATGCATCATCCAGCCCCAAAAGCAATTCAAATTTCGTCATCCCGGGGAATTTGCCTTCGGTCCCTGGGAAAGCGGCCCCTCTCCATTTTCCCCGGTGTCCCAGACTTCGCGGTCCTTTTCCGTCACGGGGCGAACCACACGGCAGGGATTACCCACGGCCACTACATTGGCGGGGATGTCCTTCGTCACCACGCTGCCCGCGCCTATCACGGAATTTCTCCCAATACGCACGCCCGGGGCAATCACCGCATGACCGCCTATCCATACTCCATCCTCAATGGTAATGGGCAGAGCAAATTCCAGCCCCTGCCGTCTCAGCCCCGGGTCTACGGGATGCCCGGCAGTATAAATGCCCACGTTGGGACCTATCAGCACGTCATTGCCAATGGTAACGGCAGCGCAGTCCAGCACCACGAGGTTGAAATTGACATACACGCGGTCCCCCAGCCGTATATTGGAGCCGTAATCACAACGCAGCGGAGGTTCCAGATAACACCCCTCTCCCATTTGGCCGAAAAGCTCCCGGGCCAATTCCCGGCGCAGGCTTTCATTTTCCGGAGCGGACTGGTTATAACGGAAAACAAGCCGGCGCGCCCTGAGCCGGGCGGCAGCCAATTCAGAATCCTGGGCATGATATAAACGCCCGGACAGCATGTTATTCCAGTCCTTCGAGGCCATTGGATGAAGAGGGGGTCACAGCGTCCGCCTCAGAAAAAGGCAGCTGCCCGTTTTTCTGTTCTCCAACAGACGGCATGGCGGCGGCATCTTTTTTTACGGACGTTTCCGATTTTACAAGTTCCTTCTTTCCAGAGGAAGCTGAATTTGCGCCAGCCACCGGGGCAGCAGGCTTGTGCACCGTCCGGAACATTCCGGACGGCTTTTGTTGAAGCTCGTGAATATTCCAGTTTCCATCCCTGACAACCACACGGGTTCCTACGGGAGCTATTTCAAAGAGATTTTTCGCAATCAAGTGGGGAACACGGATACATCCATGGGAGGATGGATGACCGGGCAAGTACCCTTCATGAATTCCTACAGCCCCGTTCACTCTCATGAAATAGGGCATCTTGGCAGGTTCAAACCTCTCGCCGGGACGGGGGGAATCCCTTCGTATATCCCCATCCCGCAATTCTCCGTCAGCGTTAATAAACGCACCGTAATAGGAATGATGGTCTTCCTCCTTGGAAGCAATGAGGAAGTAGCCGGAGGGCGTCATGCCGGAACTTCTTCCGGAACTGATGGGGGCATACGCAATGCGGTGCGTCCCCCGGTAGATATACATCATCTGCTTTTTCTTATCCACTACGACCAGCAGCTTTCCGGGCAGCGACGGATCATCTTCCCACTTGAGCAGGTGCCCCGGAATAGTTCCCGTTTCTTCAAAATACCCCGTCATTTCTTCTACCGGAATATGGGAAGAGGGGACAGGGGAAAGCTCCCTTCCCGTGGTACCGCAGGACGAAAACAAAAACGGAACACACAGGCAGGAAACCAACGGATGGAAAAGGGATAATTTCATCTCAATAAGTCGCATCACTGCGTTAGACAGCTGGAGGCCGGAAAAAAGAACCGCTTTTTGACAAAACTGTCAACTATCAATCAAAAAAATCTCTTTTCCTTTACTCCTGCCCTCTGTTACCACATCCGGGCGCGCCTGCCGCGCTCCCGGCCGTTCCCGGTTCCGTGGAGCAGGCCATGGGACCAAGCCTCCGCAAAGGTTCGTGCGGCATCCGCCGTATGGGAATGCCCGTCATGCACGGGGCTTTCCGCAATGGCTCCGCCTACGCCGGGAGGCCTGGACCTGTACAACTCCAGATGCTCCACGCCTCCCGGCTCCTCTTCCCCACAGAAGCCTCGCGCCTTTTCCTGGGTGCGGGCATGGAAAAAACTGCGCTCCAGCAATTCCCTCAGCGTATTAATGCCACGCCAGACATCCGTGGTTCTGGGGACGACGCGCACATTCACCAATCCCAGCCTCCCCATATTCTCCACATAGGAAATGCCGTGCGCATCCCTCCGTGCAGCATCATGAGGCAAAAGATGGAATGTTACCGCAACACCATGATTTTTCTCCCAGTCCTTCATTTTTTCAACGTAATGGGCCAGGGGCTGCTGGCTGGCGGCATAATGGTCCAGCCAGTGGAAACTGTCTCCCATGATCTGCACAAGCCAAATGGCCGTATGGTCACTCAGCCCCAGATCCCATGCCGTGAAAGTGGGAGCGTCCGGATCAGCCTCAAACTCCACCCCTACCTGCCCCCGCTCCCGCAGGGCCATGATACGGCTGCCGTAAATACTGCCTTCTTCCCCTGTAGCAAAAGCCTCCTGCGGCGTTCCCGGATACTCCTGCTTCATGGAGGCGCCCATCACCCGGGCCATCCGGGCATACCATCTCTTCTGCCCCGCATCCAGAACCACTCCGGTCTCCCGTTCCAGAGAAAGGAAATACTCATCCAGTTCCCTGCTCCATCTGCCGCGCCCCGGCAAAGTGTACTCATCCTGGTCAAACCAGCTGAAAAAAAAGAATCTGAAATCCAAGGGGGAAAGCTCGCTTTTGCCCATGTTTTCCATGGCCTGGCGCGTCAGTTCATAATTCACTCCGTACCGTCCGCCCTCATGAGTGCTTTCCTTCAGAATAAAACCTCCGGGGGGAACTGTATTGATTGCCCCCGTACGGATTTCCCTGGCTCTCCACGGAGCATGCACGGAAACATACGCCAGCTCGGAAACATGGAGAAACTGCATGGTTCCCCCTCGCAGATTAGTCCCCACCCGCACATCGCTCCCATTGGAGAAAGCCAGGCGGCTGCGCGCCAACGTACGGGGTTGCCATTCCCCCTTTTTTTCCACGCCGGACAGGCTCTTGATTCTCTCTCCCAGCCGGGCCAGGGCCACATCCATCGCAGAGGGGTTGGGCGGCACGTAATCCAGATGGTCCCAGGCAAAATGCAGCTTGGCCAGTTTCTGCTGGGCGTCCGGCAGGCTTTTATCAATGATTCCGCAATGGAAATTGGACCGGAACAGGCTCATATCCAGCATCAGCATGGCCACATACGTAGAAATGCCCAACTGGCGCGCCTTCAGGATGTCATTCCTGTACCACAGCCGCTCATGCAGCCGCCGCTGCGCCCTGTTCAGGGAAAAACGCTGGAGCTGACCGGCTTTATTTTCTATCCAGTACAGGTGTTCCAGCCTCCAAAGCTGGCTGGACAGGACGGACTGCCACGGCAGGCTCCATGATTCCGTCAAATGATTAGAATTTTCCATACTCCTCTATTAATTCTTTCAACAGGGCTCCTTCCCTGGTCATCCCCTTCTGGGCCTCCGTCCCCTTGTCCAGGGGAAGGCGGTATGCCAGTGGATCGTTCAGCACGTGGGAAACGAACCGGAGTGCCTGCACCATCACGGGATCAAGCAGATCAAGTTTTCCTTTCAAATAACTCTCACGCACGCCCAGTTCTTCATACATCCTGATTACATCCTCCATGAAGCATCCCACAGCCTGTCTTCTGTTCCACCACCATCGTTCCTGAGCATCCGCATCCCCCAGCGTTTCCAAAATCCGGCCCAGGAACCGGGTACGGCTCGCCCGTGAATCTTCCGGGGAAGGTTCCTCTCCGGCTCCCGTAAAACACTCCAGCGGAATATAGGAATCCCGTTCGGACACCGCAGGCGCTCCCCGGCTGTCCAGATAAACGCCGTTCCATGCATGTACCACGTAGGGCGCGCGTGCCTGCCGTACGGGACTTTCCGGAATGCCCGGCATCAGGCGCACGGTATGCCCCGGGTCGTCCGGGTCACGGTAAATCACGCAGTTGGCATACATCGCGCGCGCTTCCTCCGGCTCAGGAAGAAAGGGAAGCATGCCGCCTCTCAGTTCCTCCTGCCTGCGGTCCAGAACACCAATCAGGGAAATGGCCTCATCCAACGGGAGTTCCCGGTTCCAGGCAGACGTCACCCCCCCGGGAGCCGCTCCGGAATCAATCCGGTAAATCTTCCCTTTCCAACTAACCCCGGATTCCGTAGCTTCCGGTCGGCCTGCAAAATCCCGCCTCACCGCATCCAGCGTCTCCACAGCCCGGACCACATCCGGACGGCTACGCCAGGCGGCAGGGGCGGGAACGCCACGCCTGACGGAAAAATCTTCTTCCACATACAGGGGCGCTTCCAGAATGGGTTCCGGAAGATGTTCTCCCAAAGCCTCCAGGGAAACATCCTTCGCGCGCAGAGGTCCCAATCCGGTCCGGAACGGCTTTTTCACCAAATGCAGGTACAGGCCGGGATGTTCCGGATCCGGACGCCAGGAATTCAGCTGGGGGAACTCCTGAAGCGCCCGGGACAGTTCCCTCATGCGGCTTTCCGCCAGCCGCTCCATCCTGCGTACGGAACCGCCCGCGTATCCGTCCAGCGCGGACAGGGAACGCACCAGTCCCTCTTTCACGTGATCCGGAACGGTAAACAACAGCCGTCCGGACATCAGGCTGTGAGAGTACCGCTCCACCATGGGGAGGCGGACCTCCCCTCCGGCCGGATCCCAGGCGCGCTCCGCCCGTATGCGTTCATTCATACCAACCGTCTCTCGGAGCATTCCCATAAACTCGGCAGTGTCCGCATCCTCCCTCAGCGTTTTCTTCAGCAATCCGGCCCGGCGCACCAATTCCTCAAGAGGTTCCGGAACCCTGTCAGGCATTGCGGCCCCGTAACGCGCCCAGGAAGCCACCGTTTCCGGTACGGTGTCATGATCCAGATGGGCAAAAAAATACTCCTTGGACAGCTGGGACAACTCTTCAATCAGTTCCGTTTCCCCTGGAAGCTTCCTGCGGCGCGGCACACGTTCCAAATGTTTCAACATCTCCCAAGCGCCTTCCGGGGAAAGCTGATCCGTGCGCATCAGCCGGTCCCATACGACTTCCGCCTTGTCTTCGATCAAAGCCAGGGGATTGGCCGTATTGTGAAGCCTCAGCCGGTGCATTACCAACCCCTTGGCTGAGGAAACGGGCAAATTATCCGCATCCACGCCCAGCCTCTGTACGGAACCCACATACTTTTCGTGAATATTCATGCGCTCCAACAGGGCATCACGGCTCATCAGCGTTTCAGCGGCAAGGCGCCCCCGGCCCGTCACCTCCAGACGATCCCCGGACCCCACCGCTCCGCGCACGCCGTAACCAGCTTTCAGCATATCCGCCACCGCCATGGCCGTCAGGCTGTCATACAGGCACGGGAGTCGCCCCCCCTGCACGTTTTCCAACCCGGTGGTCAGCCTCAGATAATTGGTATCCCATTCCGGCCGCCCGTTGCGGGCATGCCATTCCCAGCTACGGATCAAATCCCTCTTAGCCGAGCAGGCGGCAGAAAACATCATGGAAACATTGGCCATCAGGTCCGCTTCCGCCGCCTCCCGAGAAGGATGCCAGTCCGACCACCTTCCGTTGGGATACTTTACTCTCCACAGCCTTTCCGCACCTTCCCCTCCGGGTGAGGACTGGAACAAGCGCGGGGTCAGCAGGAGAAGGCTCTCCACCGCTTTCTGCGTCCCCGGATAAATACGCGGCGAAACCTGTTCCGGACCGGCATGCAGCCGCGGAGCATCCAGCACAGAGGCATAACGGGCCACGTTCTCCGGCGCCACCTCCAGAAACCGGGCCAGCAACCGCCCGTAACTCTCCACGGGCGTATAGCCGCGCCCCACATGCACGTCAAATTCCTTCATGTTGGGAAGTACGTGGTACAGGCTGTTCACATCCGCCTGGGTTCCCCATACCATGCGGTTCATCTCCCGCAGCTCAGGGCTTACCCCATGGCGTTCCTCTCCGCCAAGAGAAGCCATCATGCCGCTCATCCTGGCCAGGGCGGAGGGAAGGCCGTCCGGATTAAAAGATTCAGACAACAAATCCGGAGCATTCAGCAACGCACTCCCTTCCTCCAGCCACCGGCGCGCCCTGCCGCAGGCGCCTTCATCCCGGCAAAACGACTTCCATAAACGAAAAGCCACATGCCCGGACGCCTCTTCATGCGGCACGCCGTGTACCCGTTCCATCACTCCTTCATAAACATTGGCTCGTGTCCGCAGATCCATATCCTCCGTAACGGCGTCCCAGTCCCTGCCGGAAAAACCCGCACGGCGCCCCTCCTCTTCCGGATAAGCCAGCAGCAACATCCTGTACGGCCGATAGGAGCGCTTCTTCAGCCTGTCCGCCACAAACGCTCGGCGCAAAGCATCCGCATGAATATCATATTCCTCCGCATTCCTTAAACGCCATGGGATTTCCCGTCCGTTCCTGTTCCGGACCAGACCCAAATCTTCCTCTTCCATACGGCCCAGAGTCTCATACCAGGAAGAAAGAGCCTCCTCTACGGAAGGCCGGCCCTGCGTTCGCTTCATCTCCACACCGGGAGCCGGTTCCGCCGCATAAACAAGCTGCCCGTCCGCTGCGGCGGCTTCACCCACGCGGGGCAGACCAGCACGCAACAGCCACTTGGTTCTGGCCGTAACATAATCCGGATGAGGAAAAAGCTTTTTCAACACCGCTTCCGATTCGGGGAAATCCCGCATCTTCCAAGGCTTTGTACGTACAGGAGAAGGCAAATCCAAAAAATCTCTCACATCCTGTTCCGTCTTCAAAAAAGGCTCTCCGGCTTCATCCAGGGCGCGAGACCACTCCAAAGCCTTCCTGGAAATGTACAAAGACCCCCACAGCGGAGAATTACGCAGGGACTTCTGCAACAATTCCCCGGCACGGTTTACATCCTTATCCTGCAAAATCCTGGAAACCGTTTCATCCGGAATTCCGAATACTTTCAGAGGGGAACCGTCTCCAAGCAGCATTCCGGCATGGCGGAAATGGTTCAGAGCGACCTTTCCCGCGCCTATCAGCAGGAAAGGCATCATCATGACGGCCTCCCTCAACTGGTCATCCGCGGAAGCCTGTCTGGCCTTCCATCCCTCCCAGTCCACACCGGACGCCTTATTCGTAAGAGCTCCCACGCCTTCCTGAACGACCATGGGCGTCAACTCCATCAATTTATTTTCCGCCTCCATCTTCACGGCATCCGCCGCAACGGCTCCCATTCCGGGAAAAAACGCACCAGGATTCCCTGATGCGGGCCTCATGGCCCGGAACGCCCGCATTCCCTGCCCCAACATCTTCTGGCCCAGTTTCGTCATTCCGAAGGAAAGCAAGGTATTCACCCCGCCGGAGACGACAGCTCCCCCCATCTGGGCATCAAACACGCCGTCCGGGTTCATGCTCCGGGCCTCCGCCATATGGCGCCCCGTCTCCCCCGCCATCAACATGCCAAGCCCGGCAGGGCCGCAAAACGCCAAAGCCGTGGACGCTCCCTGCTGGGCCATGTCCACCAGCATCTCCCGGAACCAGGGGGAATCCTTTCCCCCACGCAGCGGGGCAAACTCCATCCTGGCAAAATTCCTCAGTTCTTCAAAACTCCGGGAATAATTGTCCAGCGCCTCCTTTTCCCGTCCCTCCGGCAGGAGCCATGCTGCGCCGTTTACGGCCAGCTGGGCCGCATTCTCCGCAACCTCTGCCGCACCGCGTTTAAGCGCCCCCCCCAGGGCATCCCGAAAGGCGGGACGGGAACGCAAATAGGGAGCCATCATGCGGAACACCTTCTGACGGTCTCCATCCCCCAGGGAAGCCAGGCAATCCACGGCGCGTATGACGTCCGGAACTCCGGCAACGGCTTTCCGGTTCAGCTGCATGGCGGGAAAACCTTCCTTCACCGGCTCCTCACTGGCTACCAGCCCCTCCAATCCCTTGCGGATGATCCCGGCGGCATCCGCCAGACGGTTCCTGTCATCCAGAGCATCGGATACGGCCCTGCCTTTCAATTGTCGCGCCACAGCCTGCAAATCTTCCGGCCATGCGGAAATGGCTTCCCTTCCCCGTTCGTCAGGAACCGTTCCGCCACCGGACAGAGCACGTTCATACTCTTCCTGGTATAATTCAAACAAAGCATCCCTCCGGGAAAGGCGTACCTGATTGTGCATGGAAACTGCCACGAACAATTCGTCATCAGACTTGCCGGACGCTCCATACTGCCGCGCCACCTGTTCCCGGATACTCTTCCAGTCCCTCCGGATGCGTTCACGGGGAATCGCGCCAGAATCCGCCACCCAGGACTGCATGACGCACGCGGCAATTCTTTCCCGGTCCGCCGTCCCTTCCGGATACATCGCCTCCGCTTTCAGCCTCACTTCCCGCGGAATGGTCATCACATCCCCCGTCAATACGCTATTCCAATATTCTTCCCTTTCCGACTCCCGTTCCGGGAATTTTTCCGTGCCGGAAGGTACGGAAAACACTGCGTTCCCTTTCCGAATATGGCTTTCCCCCACAGTTCCGGGAACCGCTTCCGGAAAACTCCCTTCCAGCGGGAGCGCCCCTGTCTGTTCCCTGGTTCCATTATCTTCCATCATCACTTTCCTTCTTTTCCGTTATTCATATCTGAAAACCCCACCCAGCCGGCATCCTGGAGGCGTTTCTCTTTCTCAAAAACCTTTTCCATCTCCGCAGCCGGCTGCTCCGGGGCCCTCTTCACCGCCTCTGCCAATTCCGTCTGGACACGCTTCCATTCCTCTGCCGCACGGGCATCCTCAGGCGGCCCCCATGCGCCATTCCGGAACATGGCGGACAGGCGACGGGAAGCAGCGCGGCGCAATTCGCGGGGTATGCCCAACATCACCTCGCGTCGCCGGAGAAGCCTTTCCACCTGAACGGCAGGCAAACCTGAAGTGGCCACTTCTATCAGGGCGTCAGCATCTTCCTCCCCTCCGCAATCCTCATCAATCAGCGAGGTCATGCGGCACAACAGCATATCGTCCTCCGGAATGCTGATACCGGAAAATTCCGCCGTCTGCCTCCGGTCACGGGAAGCCGTATAACGCCTTAGCTGCTCGGAACTGATCAAGCCATGCTTTTCAGCATTCGCCAATCCGTCATCCCGCAGCAACCCGCCGCCGGACACGGTGGCCGCCAGAGCATCCGCATAACGCCGCTTCAACTCCCCATACGCTGCCGCAGCCTCTTCCGCCACCTTCTTTTCCTCCGGAGTTTCCGGCATCTTCTCCTGCCGGGAAACGATGCTTACAGCGGCCGCCGGATCACGGCGGACCTCCTCCACCGCCCGGTTCAGCGCTGCGCGGGAATGCGCTTCTTCCGCCATGCGGGAAGCCTCCTCTCCCGTTACAAATATTCCGCTGCCCTCCTTAATCCTGCGTTCGGCCAGAGCGGCCTCTCCCTGCTCCACGGCAGACTCCACCCCCCCGGCCCAATACCGGCGCGCCTCCTCCAACTGCCCCAGATGGGACATCTTCTGCAAATAAATGCTCCCGGCAGTCTCCAGATTCTCTCTCGCCATGGCCACGCGCTCCCTAACCGGGCCGGACATACGGGCAGGCAGATAGGAAGGAAGCCGTTCTGACAGCGCCTTCTTCCATCTCTCCTGAAGGTGTTCCGAATCCCCTCCGGCTTCCAGCTCCCGCATCACGTCCTGTTCAAAACGATACATCCCGTCACGGGCCTGCGCCCATTGGCCGGCATCCCTCACCTCCTGCATTTCCTTCAGCGCGGTTCCCGCCACTCCGGACACATCCATCACGCCCGCCGCCAGATCCCGCACACTGGCGGCCTGTGCTTCAAAAGCATTCAACGGAATCACGCCGGACAAATCCGGAGCCACATGCAACATTCCAAAATCCTGTATTCGTATAGCCATCTTTAACGGCTTCCAAGCTAAAGAGCGGATGGAACGCACGGCATCCATTCCAAACCGTCACCGTCCGGCACTTGCCGCTTGCCAAAACCGGGCCGTTCCAACACAATCACCCCTATGACCCGCATTCGTTTCACCGCCGCATATGACGGACGCCCTTATCTGGGCTGGCAAAGCCAGCCGGGAGGCCGTACCGTCCAGGACGTGCTGGAACGAGCCTTTTCCGGACTCTTTGGAACCACCTGCCGTATCCACGGTTCCGGCAGGACAGACGCCGGCGTTCATGCTCTGGGCCAGGTTTTTCATGCAGACGCTCCGGATACCCACCGCATTCCTGCGGACAAATGGCCTGCCGCGCTCAACACGCGCCTTCCCCGAACCATCCGGATTACCCATGCGGAATACGTTCCTCCCGGTTTCCATGCCCGGTTCAGCGCCACGGGAAAAACCTACCGTTACTGCATTTCACGCGCACCCATCCTCAACCCTTTTGACGCCGGGCTGGCCTGGCACCGCCCGCTGGCATGGAGCGTGGATATTCTGGAACAGGCGGTACACCTATTCCGGGGAACGCATGACTTCACTGCTTTTGCCGCCCTGCGCGGCAATGAACCGCGCCCTATTCCGGAGGGTTACTTCCGCCGAACCATCACGCAGACACAAGTGGCACAGACAGGGGAACATGTCTTCATCACCTTTACCGGAACGGGCTTCCTCTACAAAATGGTGCGCCTCATGACGGGAGCCGCCCATGAAGCCGCACGTGGAAAAATAACGCTGGAAGAACTGGCTCGCCTCATCAACGCTCCGCTCCCGGATGACAAAAGCCCGTTTTGCGCCCCGCCGGACGGACTCACGCTGATGAGGGTCCATTACCCGGAAGAAACGTTCGGAGACAAAAAGAAAATAAACTGAAAACAGCCGTCCTTCTAGACGCGTGCCGTACCGTACAGCCCTTCCCTCCTGATCAGCGCCTCCACTTTCCGGTTCAGATGGGGAACCGGACATACGCCCGAACGCAAATCATGCCGTATGCGGGTGGAAGAAGCGGGTTCATCCCCTTCTATGAAAAGGGCGCGCACCCCTTTCCTGGGTGATGGAACCCCGCCGCGGCGGTAAACAATGAACGTCACCAGGCTGGACAAATATTCCCAGCGTCCCCACTGTTCCAGAGAATCCCACTGATCCTTGCCCATCAGCCAGAACAATTCTGCACCGGGATAACGCTCCGCCGTCCTCTCAGCCACCCTCCACGACCACGAAGGAGGCGGAAGTTCCAAATCCGTCCGGTCAAGCATGGCCCAATCCAGCCCTTGAACAGCCAGCTCAATCATCCGGCAGCGCTGGTCATCCGTCACGGAGGGGGCCTGCTCCTTCAGCGGAGACAGGGAACACGGCATAAACAGCACGCGGTCCATTCCGCAATATTTCCGAGCATGCTCGGCCATGCAAACGTGCCCCTCATGCACGGGATCAAACGAACCGCCGAAAATACACAGCTTCACCGTCATCCACCAGAAGTCAGAGTCCTTCCGTTCCCTTGTAAGGCAGAAACCCGCCGATGGGAACGCGCACCATCCTTTTCTCCAGAGGCAGGCGGCGGAAGCGGGTAATAAAATCCGTCAGGCGGCCGTAATTGCGCTCCGTCTTGGGAATCCCCTGATGGCCGCAATTCACATCCGGATTGTAATGCAGCTCCACATGAAGATGGGCCGGATACATGCCGCGGTTCGTGCCGATAGTGCCCACCTGGGTGCCGCGCAGCACCAACTGCCCCAAAACAACGTTAATATCGTTCAAATGGGAATAAAGCGTCTGGCAGCAAAGAACCTTTCCGGACTTGGGTTCGCGGAAAGCATGGCGCACAATCACCACCTTTCCCCACGCGCCCCGGGCGTCCGCCGCATAAGTTACCACCCCGTGGCCTACGGAATAAACGGGATCGCCCAAATCGGAATTGCCTCCTTTATTGCCGTTCCAATCCTCACCCATGTGACGGGGGCTTTTCAGACGCAGACCGCGGGACCGGTAATAGCCGTTGCCGTCAGGCTTTCCTACCGGAAAATCAAAACCGTCACAAAGAGGAACAAGCGCAAACTTGCTGTCCCGCCGGGCCATGTAAACGGGAGCGCTCTCGCTGATCAACGCGGAACCGGTCAGAAAAACCAGCGCCAGCAGTAAAAAACGGAAATAGGACATGGGAACGAAAGTCCTTTGTATGCTAAACGGCTCCCTACTCCGTATCAAGCGGAATTCCCCGCATGTCGGAGTTAGAATTCACTAACACGCTCCCCCATGTTTCCCACTTCCTTTCAACTTGACAGCAAAGCCTCCGTATGAAAGAAGGGAGGAGCGATTTTCGTATTTTTCAACACACTTTTTTCCGCATGAACAAACTAACCACACTCTTCCTCGGAACGGTTCTCTCTTCCTCCATGCTGCCCGGCTGGACCGCAGCACCACCCAAACCATACGGCGCGATTCCAACACCCGCCCAAATCAACTGGCAGCGCATGGAATTCTACGGCTTCATCCACTTTGGCCTGAATACGTTCACGGGACGGGAGTGGGGTTACGGCGATGAAGACCCGAAAATTTTCAACCCCACGGATTTCAATGCCTCCGATATCGTCTCCACCTTTAAAAAAGGCGGAATGAAAGGAATGATTTACACGGCCAAACATCATGACGGCTTCTGCGCCTGGCCCACCAAATCCACGGACCACAACATCACCAAGAGCCCTTGGAAAAACGGAAAAGGAGATGTAGTCCGGGAATTCGCCCTTGCCTGCAAAAAGCACGGCATCAAATTCGGCACCTACCTCAGCCCCTGGGACCGCAACAACGCGGATTACGGCAAGGATGGCTACCTGGACGTTTACTATAAACAAATCCGGGAACTGCTGACCAATTACGGGCCTGTCTTTGAAATCTGGTTTGACGGAGCCAACGGAGGAGATGGCTATTACGGAGGAGCCAGGGAAAAGCGCAATATCGGTGACGCGGAAAAATACTACAACTTTGAAAAAATCGTGGAAATGATCCGCAAAATCCAGCCCAGCTGCATCATCTGGGGAGCGGGCCACTACGGAGACGCCCGCTGGGGAGGCTCCGAAAAAGGCCACGTCAATTATCCCCATTGGAGCACTGTAGGGCTGAACGGCGGGGGCGGAGGCACCGGAAAACGCGGCGGAGAACGCTGGGTGCCTGCGGAAGGAGACACCACCATCAACCATGCCGGCTGGTTCTGGCACCAGGGACAGGCATCCCGCGTCAAATCCCCTGAAGAACTTATGCAGGTATGGTTTGATTCCGTAGGCCGCGGGGCCAACCTCATTCTGAACGTGGCGGCGGACAAAACGGGCAGACTGGATCCTGCGGATGTCAAATCCCTGCTGGAATTCAAAGAACTGCGCGACAAGCTATATGCCAGGGACTACGCGTTGGGAGCAACCGTCACAGCCAGCCAGACGCGCGGCAACGACAAAAAATTCTCGCCCTCCAACATGACGGACGGCAACATTGAAACTTACTGGGCCGTGGAAGATGACAACCTGACCCCCACCGCCGTTATTACGCTGCCCAAACCCGCCACTTTCGACGTCATCCGGCTGCGCGAACAAACACGTCTGGGACAACGCGTGGACTCCTTCAATATTGACGCTTTCGTCAATGGCAAATGGGTTTGTATCGACAATGAAGGGAAAACCATCGGCAACCAGGTCATGCGCCGCCTGAACCGCCCCATCACTACCCAGAAACTGCGCCTGCGCATCACGGGCAGCCAGGCCACTCCCTGCATCTCGGAATTCTCCCTCTTCCGCCAGCCTGCGGGCGCCGTGCGGCCCTCCATCTTCCGCCGCGGAGACAACCTCGTCATCATTGCGGACGGCAAAAATAAAATCCTGTACACGACGGACGGCAGCGAACCCAAAGCAGGATCTCCCGTTTACAGCCAGGGTGCTAAATTTACGGAAAGCGGCATTGTCAAGGCTCGCTGCCAATTCTCCAATGGTAAATTGGGCCCTGTCAGCCAGGCCAAATTCGGCATCAGCAAAACCGGATGGAAAGTGAAAACCGCCACATCCGGGAATGCGGCGGCGGCCATAGACGACAATCCGGAAACCTCATGGCTTGCCAAGGCGGAAGCGCCTCAATCCTTTGTGGTGGATATGGGAAAACCGTACCAGGTTTCCAGCTTCTCCTACCTGCCCAGACAGGATGGAAAAACCTCCGGCATGACGGATAAATACCAATTTGAAGTAAGCGCGGATGGGAAAAACTGGACGAAAGTGGCGGAAGGGGAATTCTCCAACCTGCGCGCTAACCCCATTGAGCAATCCGTTAATCTCAAAAACATGAACGGACCTGTGCGTTACTTCCGCTTCATCGGCACCAGTTCTCTGGACGGCAACAGCGCTTCCGCTGCGGAAATAAACGTTTTCGGCACTCCCGCAGGCAAATAAAAACTTCCCTGACTTTTCTCACCAGGGCATTCCGGTTTTTTACGGCCGGAATGCCTTTTTTGCGGCACGAACCCATTTGCAAAACAGGCTCCGGCAGACAAACCGGCATCAAGGAAAACGGGAAAGGACAGGCCAGAATTCCGTCCAACTCCCCCTGCAGCGCTTCAATAGGCTGGGAATGTCCCGTATATCGCCGCAACGGCCAAAAGTCCAAAGGGACGGCTCCTGCATGGCTGCCTTTTTCAGCCACCGCCGGTATGCGGAACATATTGAAATCGGAAAAAGCCCTGCAACCCATGCCAACGGCAGAACCCCGGGAAAAACGCCTACCGACTGAAATCAGCCACGATATCATCTCCGGAAGGCTTCTGTTCCATTTCCTGTTTGTACGAACAATCTTCTCCCTGCCGTCGGAAAACCTGGCGCTTTTCCTTACATCGTAAAATCTATTTTAAGCAAACAACGGGAAGACCCGGTCAACTCAGCGAGGGATTTCCGCAAAACAGAAGCTTTCCTTTTCAAAAATCAGGTATGAAAAAGGGCGCATCCTTTTGGATGCGCCCTGTGCAAATCATGCCGGCGGCGAATTTACTCCTGGCCGCTGAAATCAGGCGTGAGGATCAGGAACTGGTCGCTGATGTCCTTGCCCCTTCTCTTGGGAATGAAGGTATCCTGAAGGTTGTCGTTGTCGTCCAGTTCCAGGGTCTTGGCACTCTGGGCAGTCGTGAAAATCAGAACCTTGCCGCGGAAGCTTTCCGGGTCAAAACGCACGGCATTGCCAGCCACAACGGTGCTGCCGTCTTCACCAGGAAGCACGGAAGTGACCATCAGGGGATATTCCCCCACGGAACTTCCAATACCCACTTTCTTGTTATTGTCACCCTTGCGCATGACGTAGGAAATACCCACTTCACCGGGGGTCAGGGCCTGACCGTCGTAAATTTCACCGTTGGGAGTAACGGTGGAACCGCCGGAAGGAGTCTGAACTTTGGCGTAAAAGTTGCTTTCGGAAACAGACTCATTGCCCAGAAGCTGACGGAAATAGTCATTGGAAGTATCGCCCTGAAGTGCGCCCAGGCCGCTCATATAATTATGCTGGGCAACAACGCGGTCGGCAGTGATGTCATCGGGGAAATTGCCCAGTTTGCTGTTGGATTTGAACTCGTTCATCGCTACGCCCACGTTCTTCATGTTGGTCAGGGCCTGCATCTGGTCGCCTTTGTTGATCTGGTTCAGGATAGGACCATAGGCCACGGAAGCCAGCAGGGCGATAATGGCAATGACAACCAAGAGTTCAATCAGGGTAAACCCCCTGCGTAACTGGTGTGTTGCAAAAGATACTTTCATTGTTGGATATGATGGAATGTTTACAGTTTAAGAAAACCGTACGTGGTTATCTATGTTCGTTTCTACTATTAACGCGATTTCCCAGTCAGGACAAGCATATTCTCATAAAAATCTTGGTCCTGCAAGGAGTGAAAACTCTGCCGCAGCCCCCCTGCAAAAGGCCCGGAAAATACCGGGCCATGGGGAAAAATCCTACCTGCCGCTGCCGAAAAAGGAACTCAACCCTTCCAAAGCTCCGGCGGACGGCCTGTCCTCCTCGGCAATCACCTGCCGCTGGAGTTCCGCGATCTCTTCCAGCCCCTTGCGGCCTAATTCCAGCATCCGGTTCATCTGATCCGCCGTGAACACGGCCTCTTCACCGGACCCCTGCACCTCCACAAACTCTCCCTGGTCGGTCATCACCAGATTCATATCCACTTCCGCATCCTTATCCTCCACATAGCAGAGATCCAGCAGAGCCTCTCCCTCCAGTATTCCCACGGATACGGCGGAAACCAGCCTCTTCATGGGAGACTCCGCCAGCTTTCCTTCCGCGACAAGCTTGTTCACGGCAATGGCCAGAGCTACGGAAGCCCCGGTAATGGAAGCGGTGCGGGTACCGCCATCAGCCTGTAAAACGTCGCAATCCACCCAAATCGTGCGCTGGCCGATCTTGCCCAGATCCACGGCCGCCCTCAGGGAACGGCCGATCAGACGCTGGATCTCGCTGGAACGTCCGTCCAGTTTCCCCGCCGTAATATCCCGGCGTTTACGGTCAAGCGTGGAATAGGGAAGCATGGAATACTCCGCCGTCAGCCATCCTCCCTCCACACGCTGAACCTTCATCCAGCGGGGTACATCCTCCTCAATCGTAACGGCGCAAATCACCTTGGTGCGTCCGAAAGTCACCAGCACGGAAGCCGTGGCATTCGGGGCGATACCCGTTTCAAAGCTGATCGGACGCAACTGGTCCACAAGTCGTTTATCCTGACGTTCCATGCGGGGAATCATGACGGATGCCGTCATCTTTTTCAAATGGAAAGATGGAATTCCCGTTCCAAACCGCTAATATCCCTCCCATGAAACACCCTCGCACCCGTGTGGCCGTCATTGACGTGGTGGCCCTTTCCCGCCAGATGATGGAACACATGCCGCGGCTCTCCGCCTGGGCGGAGGGGCGGAGCGTTTCCTCCTTCCCCCCGGCCTTTCCGGCCCTCACCTGCTCTGCCCAGAGCACCTACGTGACAGGGCTTTCCCCGCGGGAGCACGCCATTCCCGGCAACGGATGGTACAACCGGAATATGTGTGAAATCCAATTCTGGAAGCAGTCCAACAAGCTGGTGCAGGGCCCGCGCCTCTGGGAGAAACTGAGGGAACGGTACGGTTCCGGCTTCACCTGCGCCAAACTTTTCTGGTGGTACAACATGTATTCCACGGCGGACTGGACCATCACGCCGCGCCCCATGTACCCGGCAGACGGCCGCAAGATCTTCGACATTTACACCCAACCCATGGAACTCCGGGAAACCATTAAAAAGGATCTGGGAGAATTCCCCTTCCCCACCTTCTGGGGCCCCATGGCAGGGATTCAGTCCTCCCAATGGATAGCAGACTCCGCCCGGTGGGTGGAACGGAAACATCGCCCTGACCTCAGCCTCATCTATCTGCCCTATCTGGACTATGACCTTCAGAAATTCGGACCGTCCTCGACCCAGGCTGCCCACGCGGCAGAGGCTATGGACGGTCTTCTCTGCGACTTGATCGACTTTCTGGAACGGGAAGGCGTCACCCCCGTCGTCCTCAGTGAATACGGTATTTCCGACGTATCCCGCAGCATTGCCCTCAACCGCCTCTTCCGGGAACGGGGCTGGATTACCGTCAAACCGGAAATGGGTACGGAAATGCTGGACTGCGGCGCCTCCCGCGCCTTTGCCGTGGCGGATCACCAGACTGCCCATATCTACATCAATGATCCTTCCGTAAAAGAAGAAGTGAAAGCACTGCTCTCCGCCACACCCGGAGTGGAAGAAATCAGGGAAACGGACTTCTCCGGCCTTTCTTCCGCGGCTCTGGAACGCCTGCCGGAATTCACCGCCGTCGCAGCCCCGGATGCATGGTTCACCTACTATTACTGGCTGGATGACACCAAGGCGCCGGACTTCGCCCGCTGCGTGGACATCCACCGCAAACCCGGCTATGACCCCGCGGAAATGTTCTTTGATCCGGGCCTTACCCTCCCCATGTTCCATGCCGCCGCCTTTCTGCTGAAAAAAAAGCTGGGGTTCCGCGCCCTGATGAAAGTTATCCCCCTCAATGGCGACCAGGTGAAAGGCTCCCATGGCAGAGACCGGGTGCCTGCAAACCAGCAGCCCGTATTCATCGGCCCGGCCTTCCTGCCGGAAATCCATGCTGCTGAGGATGTCCATCAAGCCATCCTCTCCGTCTTTGAAAAAGAATAATAGCGGTTCCCCTCAGCGGGCATCCGGACGGGGGTCATATTCCAGGCCGGGAACCTCCCGGTAATGAATGCCGTCCCACAGGACGGGAATGCAGCAGAAAAACCAGCTTCTCTGGCCGTCGTCTCCCTTCCAGTGCCCGAACACGCTGCGGATCAATACACGGTTCAACCCCTTGCGGAGCTTGATCTTTACAGGAGGGCGGAAAAAATACCCTTCCCAGGTCAGAGGAGCTTCTTCAATGCGCCCCTTTCCCCACCCCGTCCAGGGCAGGCTCTTGAAAGGCCACCTGGGAGGGTTCACGCGCCTTCCGTTCAACCATACGTCCCCGCCGGAAAAATCCCAGCTTCCCTGTTCAGGGGCGCGTGCGCTGCGGTACCCGCCTGAATGCCCCCACATGCCGTTCAGGCCAAACATCAGCCACACCTCCTGCTCCCTGGGGCTGCGGATGAAAGTCAGAGCATAGCAGGTTCCATCCTCCTTTCCAACCTCCCTTGACATCAGCGTGGGCCAGTGGTCCGTCCGGTACTGGTTCCGGTGCATGTTGAACATCGCAAAAAGATGCCTGACATGTACGGCGGCGCCGTAAACAGGAGTCTTCTTCCAGGCCAGTATCCTGTCCCCGTCCCTGTAGGAAGGGGCTATTCTTCTTTCCGGTTCAAAAGAGGTATCATTCTTCCCCCGGTGGTCGAATGGCCCCACCAGGCTCCAGGCAACGTCCGCCTGTTTCACATAGGCAAAAGGAACGCCTTGGAAAAAATGATCACGATGGAAAGCCAAACGCTGTTCAAACTCCCGGAATTCCTTCCAGCCGTCCGTTCCCCTGGGGGGAAGCTGGGCCATATAATCCCTCCTCTTGGTAGCGCTTCCGCGCCAGACACGCTCTGCAAACGTCAATGCACAAGGATAAAACGGATACTGTTCCAGCACCCGCCTCTCACTGCTCAGGTTTCCGTCGCACCACACGGGCATGATGGCCCCCAACGCCTTATCATCCCCTTGAGGCACCTCGCAGGGCTGCTGGAAAAACACCTGGTACACGCCGGACTGGGAATCCGCCCAGTCAATGTAAAAACCATTGCTGTCGATGCGCTTCATATTCTTATCCATCCTGGCGCCGGCCTCGTTCTCTCCCCAGCACATCAATACGGAATCCTTATCGTGCGGGCCGCCCGGAGACCACACGACCACCTCCTTGCCCTTCCCGCGGATATGCTCCGCCATACGTGGGATAAAATCCTTCATGGAAATGTGCGCCTCGTCGGATCCCATGTGGAAAAACCTCCCGGGAAACAGGGAAACGGCCTCGTCCACGACATCCTTCAATATGGAAACACCCTTCTCCGTCTGCATGCCGGTCTTCATGGCCCTGGCAAAAGGCTGGCTGTGTCCCGGCATGTCAATCTCCGGAATCACCTGGATATTCAACCGGGCGCAATAATCCGTCAGATCCTTCAATTGAGCCTGTGTATAAAACCGCCCCGGGAGCCGGGACTTCCAATGAAAAGCCCCATCCGTCAGGGCCGGATACTTCTTCACTTCCAGCCTCCATGCGGGATCATCCGTCAAATGAAGATGCAGCGTATTAATCTTATAGCGGGAAAGACGGCGCATCACCTCCTTGATCAAGGCAGGAGACATGTAATAACGCCCCACATCCAGCATAATTCCCCGCAGGACGAAAGCGGGTTTGTCACTAATACGCACAACAGGCATGGCAAATTCCCCTTCTCTATTGAAAACCAGTTGCCGCAGCGTTTGAAGAGCGTTAAAAAAACCGCCAAAACTTCCTGCCCTGACGGTTGCTTTTCCCAATCCGACGGACAGGTCATACCCCTCTCCTTTCATCCTGGCGTCCGGAAACAATTCCCATGTCATGGCACCTTCAGCAGCCCCCCCACTATTCAGGGAACCCTGAATGCCGGAAGTCCTGAATATGTCCTTGATCTCCTTCATCAAATCATCCCTGCCAGGAACATCCGAACCAACCTTCACATGAACGCTCCTGAAACCTGCCTCGCCCGCGCCCCTGACGACTTTGGAAGGATATGGAATAAGCGCGGGGGAAGAAAACTCCGGCACAGGCGCGGTAACCACCCCTCCGGCCAGCGGCCCCCATGAAAAATAAATCAGCAAGGCAATAAAAAACCGTACGGGAATGCTGAACACTCTGAACAAAAGCATTCCTTAACTACGGCATTCCATCTCCGCTCCTGTCAAAACAGGGCTTTCTCAACTGGGAAACCAAATGCTTTTCCCATCCTCTCCAACACCGACATGCTTATTCCTCCATATCGCTGTTTCCCTCCGCAAATCCGGCAATAACGAACGGGCGTCTTCGCTATCGTCCCGTTCATTCGCCAGACAGACTCCTCCAGTCAGTGCAAACGTTCCAGCAGGACGTCCATGTCCATGTAATCCTGCCCGTGAATCAATTCGCCGAGAATGGGCGCATCGGAAAACTCCTCCACCATGCTCCTGTTCGTCACGCAGGCAGTATCCCATTCATCTTTCACATTATTGAACACGATGCCCAGGCATTCCAGGCCGCGTTCCTTGATTGCATTCAGCGTTAACAGGGCATGGTTGATGGCTCCCAGCTTGTTGCCGATCACCAGAAGAACAGGCAGCTTGAAATCCGCAGCCATATCGCTGAAATTCCTTCCGGGGCCAATCGGGACTTCCCATCCTCCCACCCCTTCCACCACCACGCACTCATGTGCGGCGGACAAAGCGTCATAAGCCCGCAGGATAACCTTTTCATCCACTTTCGTATTCTCCAGCCGTGCGGCCACATAAGGACACGTGGCATTCCTCAAAAAAACGGGATTCAGTTCATCCAGCGTCAGATCCTTCGGCCCGGCTTCGCGCAAAAGGCGGGCATCCTGCCTGTCTCCGCAGGCCACGGGTTTGAACCCGGCGGCATTGATGCCCGCTTCTCTTAGAGATTTGACGATCAGGCAGCTCACATAAGTTTTACCGACTTCCGTATCGGTACCGGTAACAATGAAATTCCTCATAACGGTAAATATTCAGGGATGGGATCTTCTAATCTCCTCAAGCTGCCCGCGGGAAGGCACGCCGTCATTCGTGGTCACCCAGTGATTGATGAAAGACCAGATAATCACGGCCAACACCAGACAGAACAACTTGGCAGGCCAATTAAGCAATAGCAGTTTTTTCATTGGAAGAAGAAATATTCAGCAGCTCTTCAAGGCGTCCCTTCAACTGTTCCGGAGTCAGGTTGCGTTCCAGCTTCCCGCCTACGGCCAACGCGATAGCCCCCGTCTCCTCGGACACCACCACCACCACGCAGTCGCTCTCCTCGGACATGCCCACGCCCGCGCGGTGGCGCAGCCCCAAGGTACGGTCGCTCATTTCCTTCTGGGAAACAGGGAACACGCAGGCAGCCGCAGAAATGCGGTCGCCGGAAATCACCACGCCCCCATCGTGGAGAGCCGTCTTGGTATGGAAAATCGTCAGGGCCAGTTCCGGAGAAAAAATGGCGTCCAGCTTCACGCCGGAATCCTCAATAGGCTTCATGCTGATGCTCCTCTCAAAAGCGAACAGGGCGCCGAACCGCTGGTTGGAAAGCTTGCTTACCGCCTTGCAGAAATTATCCAGGAAATCCACCCGCTGAAGCTTGGCGAAGGAAGAAAAAAACGGGTGGCTTCCCAGCTTTGCCAGCCCCACGCGCAGCTCCGGCTGGAAAATCACCACCAGAGCCAGCGCCAGGCCGGGGGCGAAAATGCGCGTCAGTATCCACGAAATAACATTCAGCTGAAAGAAAAAGGCCAGCACCACCAGGGCCAGAAAGCAGGCGAACAGCCCCACCATGATGCGCGCGCCGCGCGTTGCGTGGAAAGCACGGTAAATCTGGTACAGGAACACCCACAGGATGAAAATTTCAACAACCGCCCGGAGCGCATCCTTGATCACAATCCAGTCCCACATGCCCAACAGGCTACACAACAACCCGGCCGAATGCAATACCGATCCTCTCGCGTTGCCGGCAGGCTCCGGGAATTTACCGTTCATCTCAGTTCCCGAATTTGAAGACATCTCTGTACGTTCCGGAGACAGATAGAAGTTCTTAAAAAGAAGAGCAGTTCTTTGGAAAATAAATAATAACAATAAATAAAAATTGGATTAAATAAACAATGTTAATCCGCATAAAGCAAGGCTTCAGAAAACTGAAATTCTCTCTGGATTTACGGCATGAACTTGCGGCGGATACACTGAAAAACCAAACAAAAAATAATCACCAGATGATAGCAATCGAACAATTAAAAGAAGTAGGGAAAATCTGGCTCGCCTGGGTAAGGCTTCAGGATCATGATCCTGCCGAAGTCACGCAAATATTTGAAAAACTTAAAGGAGAACTGGATGTAAAATTAGGAAGAGGCTGGCAAAAATATGACCCGGTAATAAAAAAAGGAAGGCCCCAATCCTATAAAAAACTCTTTCAAGAATTGGATAGTGACAGTCAGGAATCCGCAAATGCATTGATCAAATATTTCAATGAGGGAATACCGGAAGACGCTCCTGTCTCGCCAGTCATACACCTCATTCTCATCTTATGCGTCTGTGAAGTAGGACGTGGATATGGCCAGGCGCCGGACAATATGCTGGCTTATGCACATGATCTCATTGATTATCCCAATCTCACATGGAGCTCACTGCTGGACACAGCGGGAAGTTCCCCGGAATTCGCATTTCTATGCAAGGGTGATTCCGATGAAGACTATAAGGAATAATGCATGAGCACCGTCCGCAACCGACTCACCGGTGAGCCTCCCGCACGGCATGGGTTCCCTGTATCCGGGCACAGGGAACTTCACCCCCATCGTCGGCAAAAGGGACAGCCGCAGGCGGGCTCGGGCAATTCAGAAACATAGGCGGCCCTTCCTGCCTTCCATCTGTCTCAATCCTGCGGACATCAAAAGTTGGTGCATCAACTTTTCTCATCACCTCAATTTCCGGGCCAAAAACCTGGCCGCCGTCATGATAACGGACACCTTCCTTTTCCGGAAACCGAACTGCCATCAACAGGAAACCTTCCGGAAACGCTGGATTACCGCCGCATGGGGCAGATGCCCCAGAGCGGCACCAGGCCGTCCTGCATCTGACGGCGGGCATCAAATAAAACGCAGGCGGCCCCTACGCCCGGCAGCCTCAGACGGCCTGCCCGTCCATAATCGTAATAATGCGGTCCCCTCTCCGTGCCAGATGTTCGTCATGCGTCACAATCACCAGCGTTTTGCGGGACTCGTCCGCCAGGCCGAACAAAAGGTCCAGCACCTCCGCGCCGTTCTTCCGGTCCAGGTTCCCGGTAGGTTCATCCGCAAAAATAATGGGGGCGTCGTTCGCCAGGGCACGGGCGATTGCCACGCGCTGCTGTTCCCCGCCGCTCAGTTCGCTGGGCAGGTGGTTCAGGCGGTGGGACAAACCCACGCGCTCCATCAGTTCCCTCACATATTCCACGCGCGGCCTCCTGCCGATGGAGGAAGCCAGACAGGCGTTTTCCAGCGCCGTCAATTCCGGCATCAACAGATAATTCTGGAAAATAAACCCCATGCTCCGGTTCCGGAACACGGACCGGGCCGTGGCGGACAAGGCGTAAATATCCGTGCCGTCAATCGTGACCTTTCCCTCTTGCGGCGTTTCCAATCCGGCCAGCGTGTACATCAGCGTGGTCTTTCCGGCCCCGCTGGGCCCGCACAGGAACACCTTCTCTCCGGCGGCAATGTGCAAATCCACCCCATGCAGGATCTCAATGGACTTCTTGCCGATGGAATAGCTGCGGTGGAGGTTGGAGGCGGTAATCACGGGCGCAGTATAAGAAAATCCTTGCCGTATTAAAGTTCTATGTTGTCTATAAGACGCACGTCGCCGAAATAGACGGCGGCGGCCATCAGGGCCGGCTTCCGGTTCTCCGCCACCGGCTGCATGGTCTCCGCATCCACAATCTCCAGATAATCGATGCGCGTGCCGGGCACACCCTCAATCATGGCGGCGGCATGCTCCTTCACCTTGGAGGCGTCCGCCCCGGCCTGGAACTCGTCCCGGGCCTGAAGCATAGCCTGCCGTATTACCACGGCCTGCTCCTTCTGCTCCGGCGTCAGGCGGGCGTTCCGGGAGGAATAGGCCAGACCGTTGCCATGCCTTACAATCTCCGCCCCGTGAATGCGCACCGGAAAATCCAGGTCGCGCACCATGCGGCGGATAATGGCAAGCTGCTGGTAATCCTTCTTTCCGAAAATGGCGTCCGTGGGCTGTACCAGGTTGAACAGTTTAGCAAGCACCGTGCAGACACCGGAAAAATGCCCCGGGCGGGACGCACCGCACAATGTTGCGGACAAAAAGCTTTCTTCCACGGCAATGCTGCGTTCTCCGGAATACATTTCTTCAGGAGCAGGGGAAAACACATAATCCACGCCTGCACCTTCGCACACCTCCAAATCCTTTTCAGGAGTCCGGGGATAAGTCTGAAGGTCGGAGGAATTGTTAAACTGGATAGGATTGACGAAAATACTGGCAACCACCACGCCATCCTCCCCGGCCAACTTGCGCGCCTGTTCCAGCAAAGCGCGGTGTCCGGCGTGAAGGGCCCCCATTGTGGGGACGAGAACCACATGGTCATGTTTGCGGTGGTGCTTGAGGAGGGCAGCCCTCAACTGGGCCTTGGTGGAAAATGTTTGCATGCGCCTAAAGTGGCCCCTTGATGACAAAAGTTCAATCCTGAAATATTGCTAGAAGGTTGACGCATGCCATTCCACATGTAAACTGGTAAAGTCAGAAGACGCTAAAAATTATGAGATTCTTCAAAACAGCATTAGGTGTATCAGCAGCAATGGCATTAAGCGCCACGGCCAACGCTGAACTTAAGGTAGCGACGGTGGATGTGCAGAAACTCTTCGCCGACTACTACAAGACCCATGAAGCCCAGGCGGAAGTAGACAAGGCTGCCCAGACGGTGCAGGAAACCAACAACACCCGCGCGGAAACCATCAAAAAGATGGAAGCGGACTTCAATGACATGGTCAAAAGGCTTCAGGATCCCATGCTGAATGAAAAGGACAAAAAGGAACTGGAGCAAAAGGCCCAGATCAAGCGTCAGGAAGTCATTGCGCTGGAACAGGAACGCCGCGGATTTGTGGAACGCCAGCTTAAATCCCTTCAGGAACAAATGAAAGTGCGTTCCGCCAAAATCATGGGAGAAATCACAAAAATCACGGAAGGCATCGCCACCAAGGGCAACTATGACCTCGTTCTGGACAAAAGCGCCCAGGCCCTTCGGTCCAACCAGGTATTCGTCTACACGAAGCCCGGCATGGACATTACTCCCACAGTGATGAAAGAACTCAACAAGGACGCCCCTGAAGGGTTTGACCCCTCCAAGAAAAAGGCTCCGGCCGTCCCCGCCGCTCCCGCGGCCCCGGCCAACTAACCCTTGACATTACCCCCGGGAAGGCGGAATCATATACCCATGAAGCTTACACTTGAAGCCGTGGCCGCCCTCACCGGGGGAAAAATCCTTTCCGGCGACCCCGAACTGACCGTATTCGGGGTCGCTTCCCTTCTTGACGCATCCCGTGAAGAAGCCTCCTTCCTTGGCAATGAAAAATACTTCCAGGACTTCCTGCACACCTCTGCCGGAATCGTGCTGGTGCCGCCGGGCCTGCCTGCGTATCCAGAACACGCAGCCTTCGTGGAAGTGGACAACCCCTCCATGGCATTCAACGCCCTGGTGAAATATTTCATGGCTTCCGCCTACCGGTTCACCCCCGGCATTCATCCCACAGCCATCATCGACCCCACGGCCAGCTTCAACCCGGACAAAATCCATGTAGGAGCCTATACCTGCATCGGGGCCCACTGCATAATCGGAGACGGGACGGACATTGGCAACGGCTGCGATATCGGAGACGGCGTCACCATGGGGGAAAACTGCCGCCTGCATGCCCATGTTACCATCAGGGAACGCTGCAAACTCGGCAACAGGGTGACCATCCAGCCCGGAGCCGTCATCGGTTCCGACGGATTCGGCTTCCTGATGGGAGACAATGGACGCTACGTGGGCATTGACCAGGTAGGCATTGTGGAACTGGGGGATGACGTGGACGTAGGGGCCAACACCACTATTGACCGCGCCAGATTCGGGCGCACCATTGTGGGGGAAGGCACCAAAATAGACAACCTGATCCAGCTCGGCCATAACGTCGTTGTCGGCAGGCATTGCATCATCGTCGCCCAATCCGGCATAGCCGGCAGCACCAAAGTGGGGGATTATGCCACCATCGCCGCCCAGGTCGGCATCTCAGGACACCTCAACATCGGTTCCAAATCCACGCTGGGCGCTAAAACGGGAGTCCTCTCGGACATTCCGGAAAACTCTACTTACTGGGGCATGCCGGCTTTCCCCTACAAGGACGCTACCCGCCAATACGCCGCCCTCAAAAAACTTCCAGCACTGATTAAGGAAGTCCGCGCGCTCAAAAAGGAGCTGGATTCTTCCGGCAAATAACGGGCACCATATCGCCGGAACGCTCTGCAGCCCCTCTCCGTGTTTCTGTTTCCCGCCGCTTCAGGCCTGTCCTGTCCCCCAGCGGCGGTGCAGAAACCGTTCCAGAGGAGAAAACAGAATCTTGTCGGACAGTAGCCCAATCACCACAATCACGAACATGATGCCTACGACCTGGTTCATCGCGTTCAGTTCGCGGCCGAAATGCAGCAGCTGGCCCAATCCGAACCCGGTCAGGATGGGAACAAAAATTTCCGCAGCCATCAGGGAGCGCCAGGCAAAAGCCCATCCCTGCTTCATTCCGCTCACCACAAACGGGGCGGAAGCGGGAAGCGTCACATGAATCAGGCAATAAATGGGTCCTGCTCCCATGGTGCGCGCCGCACGGGCATAAATGGGCGGCACGTTCCGCATGCCGTTGGCCGTAGCCAGGATTACGGACCACAGCGTCCCCATAATCACCACGAACAGCATAGCCCCTTCCGTCTGGCCGAACCACAGGGTTGCCAACGGAACCCAGCACACGCTGGGCAGAGCCTGGAACCCCAGGGAAACCAGCCCCAGAGTATTCTGTATAAGCTGGAAACGGGAGCACAGCATGCCCAAGGGAATCCCCGTCACCAGGCCGATTCCATACCCCAGCACCAGCCTTTTCATGGTAATCCATGAAGCCTCCTCCAGAGACCCGTCCTGAAATGAAGAGCGCAGATACTCCCATACTTCCAGCGGAGAGGGAAACAAATAAGGCTTCCAGACCCTCAGGTCGCTCAAATACTGCCATGCCCAGACCACGAAAATGAAAAACACGAGCGAACAGGCGTGCGCCCCCCACTTGGACCATTTGTTCCTGTTCATGCTGTGGCTCCTTTCAAATCACGGGTAATGCGGGAGGACAATGCCGCCAAATCACTGCTGTTGATATCCCTGGGATGAGGGAAATCCACGAAATATTCCTCACAGACGCGCCCCGGATGCGGAGTGAGCAACACCACGCGATCCCCCAGGCACACGGCCTCGCGCATATTATGCGTAACGAAAACAATCGTCATGCCGCAGCGTAAATGAATCTCCTGAATATCCTGATAAAGCTGTTCGCGGGTCATGGCGTCCAGGGCGGCAAAAGGCTCGTCCATCAGCAAAATGCGGGGGCTGGTAGCCAGGGCGCGGGCAAGCGCCACGCGCTGCTTCATTCCGCCGGAAAGTTCATGAATATGAGCATGGGCACACTCTTTCAGCCCCACCAGTTCCAGATTCTTCTCCGCCATGGCAAGCCGGTCTCCCCGAGTCAGTCCGGGCACCAGATTCAAGCCGAACATCACGTTCCCCATCACATCCAGCCACGGAAACAGGGCGGACTCCTGGAACATCACAGTGCGGTCCCGTCCGGGTCCCGTCACAGGCTCCCCGTCCAGCTCCACCACCCCGGAAGAAGGAAACTCCAGCCCTGCAATGATATTCAGCAGGGAAGTCTTCCCGCAGCCGCTGGCCCCCACCAGGCACACGAACTCGCCTCCTCTGATATTCAAATTAATGCCCTCCAGAGCCACCACCTTTCCGCGCCTCCCGTCAAACACCTTGCTCACGCCGGCAATACGGAGCTTGCAGCCTCCGGGGCCGCAATGTTCTGCACCCGCAATCATCTTCCGCCCGCCTCCTTCGCCATGGTCAACTGTTCCTCCGCCGCCTCCGGCACCACCAGGCCGCCTATATCCGGAACCTCTTTCATAAATCCGGCCTGATGGGCGTCCTGCACAAACTGCCGGAGCTTGGGAATGGAAATCCTGTCCTTGATGACAATGCTTTTCCAGGCCTCCGCAATCAATGCCGGGTCTATTCTGGAATGCGTCAGCTCCTCCAGCTCCCTGACCACGATTAACTGGGCCTCATCCGGATGCAGCCTTATCCATTCGTTCAGTTCCTCATGCGCCTGCACCAGGGCTTTCGCCACCTCCGGCTTTTCCCTGAGAAACTCCGCTCCGCATACCAGTACGGTCGCGATGGACTCCTTCTCGTCCACCAGCACCCTGCCTCCCGCCGTCAGCACCAGGCGGCTCACCCAGGGTTCCACCGTCCACACGCCGTCCAGCTTGCCCTGCCGGAACAGGCTGAGCTGTTCGGGGTTGGGAGTCGGCAGAATCGTCACGTCCCCGCCGCGCTGCGTCACATGCAGGCCGCCGCGGGAAAACCAGGCGCGGGCGGAAACATCCTGCGTATTCCCCAGTTGGGGAGTAGCAATCACCTTGCCGCGGAAATCCGCAGGCTCCTTCAGCAAGGAATCCTTCGGAACCACCAGGGCGGCGCCTCCTTCCACAGCTCCGGCAATCATCCTGATATCCTCCCCGCGGGAACGCACAAACGCATTGATGGCCGGGCTGGGCCCCACATAAGCCAGTTCAATGGACCGGGCGAACACGGCTTCCATGGCGCTGGGGCCCGCATTGTACACGTACCAGTTGATCCTGACATCCTTTCCGGTAGCCTCCTTCAGCCGTTCTTCAAACCACCCCTTCCCCTGCCGGGAAAAATGATGCGCCACCAGGCCCTGCACATGTGTCACGTTGGGAAAATGACCGAAGTTCAACTCCACGACATTGGGATCTTCCTTCTCCTTCTTTCCGCAGGAAACAGCCAGCAGGCATAAAAACAGGGCCGGTAAAATCATCAGGAATCTGGAACGGGTCATAAGCAAAAAGAATGGGATACTGAGGCACAGCCGTTTTTCCGCGGCCTTTCAGGCACCGACTAGCAGAAGAAGCCGCCGGAGGCAAGAAGCCAAAGGCAACAACTTTGTCACAATGTGGACAGCAAAAATGCCCGTTTTGTTGAAAAACAATCCCGGTTCCGGATCTGAACCGGGCTTTATTGACAAACCTGCACGTTCCCGTTACAAAAGCACCATTCCCAACCCGCCATGCAATCCTCCCCCGACCAGCCCTCATCCGGAGCATGGCTGGGCCTTCCTCCGGATGAAGAACGCCCGGTAAGCCGGGGCGCCAGGTACCGTTGCATCTTTCTGATGCTCCTGTACTGGGCCGTTCTTTCCGCCATTCCACAAGGCGCGGACCGCCTTGCAGAAATAGGAACAAATCTCCCTCTCTGGATGGGAGCCCTGGAACTGACTCCCTTCCTGCTGGTGCCGGCCTTCCTGTTCCTGGCGGTGCGAACAGGCGCCCAATGGAGGGCCTTGATGATAACCGTATATGCGGGCCTGTTCCTGAACCTGCTGATGAACATGGCGCTTCCCTCAGGCGCCATGTGGGGAGACCTTCCCGCAGCCGGCCCCTACGGTACGCTTGTCTGGCCCGGAGGGGACCACCGGGAATGGCTGGTCACGCTGCCCCGTTTTCCCCAATTCTGGGCTCTCGTCATCTATGTCTTCCTCTCCGGCAGCGGAACCCCGCCCCTGCTTCGCCTGCTGGCCCTGGCCTGGTGGTTCCTGCTTTGCGTGGCCCCCGTGAACACGGGCATGGTGGGGTATGCGGACATCCTAGGGCCTCTGGTCATCATCGCCCTCGTCCTCGGCTGCATGCACCTGGCGGAAAAAAGAGCCTCCCGGCAAAATGACCGCTAACGGGACAAAATCGGCCGTTCTCCCCGGGGAGCGGCCATTCCCGCCTCTGTCAGCCTTTCCTCCATCACTCCGCCGCTACGGATCCAGCCGGTGGAACATCCGGGAAGGCGCCGCGCCGATTCCTCGGATTCGTTTTTCCGGGAACACGCTCCTGAGTCAGTTCATTCATCATCCCTCCCCTGGCCTTTGACCCGGTTCCGGAAAAAATCCGTCTGAACTGGTAGACAAACTCTACAGGCGGCCGAACCTCACCGCGGAAACAATCCACCGCGCCGACCGGCAAAAAACGTGTCTGAACCTCCGTTTTACAATCTTAAAAAACAATGGTACTCAAAATCTTACAACCATTTTTCATTTTCCTGACGGATTCCCTATCCGAAGTCAAGTTTTGATTTTAAGGGCTAATAACTTGCGTTGGCATTCCCTTGAATATCAAAGAGGATTTTCATGGAATTAAAATCTGCAGGCGCTTTCTGATTTTAATGAAAATTTTGAAATTTTTATGGTATTGCAACCTGCGGTCAAATTTTACTAACTCTATTCCCATGAAACAGTTACATGCGGCAAAAGTTTATCATTACATGACCGTAAAGATGTGTAACTTTCCTGAGTCAAACAGAATTTTCTTCGGTTTCAGCGCTATAGCGGATAGGGAATCCGCCAGAATCAGAACACCTTAGACAGGAGGTTGGACTTGATGAATTTTAAAACTATCAGAAAAGTAGGGATTCCTGCGTTGCTGACCGGCACTTTTGTATTGTCGGCAGAAGATTCATCGGGTGCTCCCACTTATAAAGAAGCGACGATTGCAACTTTGACGGCCAGTCGGGCGAACCTCCAGATGAAAAGAACTTTCGCGGAACAGGAAAAGCTATTGACCGCCGAACAAAAAAAATTGTGGAAAATATTTAAATCCAGTCCTCATTTTACTTCTATCTTACCTGAAATTAAATTAAACATGGATATTTCTGGAATTTATGAGTCCACGGGTGGGATTTACATTCCATTTGCCCGTTGTGAGGATATCGCGGAAACCGACATTACCATCAAAGATCGTTACAGAAAATTTCCTTATAAATCGATTGTCTTTGATCCTGCGAACCGTGGGTATTATTCCGTTTGTGTCCACTATTTTATAAATAATGATTACATTTTACCAACCTATGATGTCCCTGATTTTATCAAATACCATCATGACTGCTATTTTTACACCTCAAAGTCTGAACTAGATAAATTATCGGAACAAGAAAAGAAATATATTCAAACGCTGGACAAGGCATTAAATACTATTTACCATAGCATTTATGGGATTGGATACGCAAAAATTGATACTGATAAATTAAAAAAAGGCCACCTGGCTGCTTATCTTTATAATCATTACAGACTTATTGGTGGAACGGAGTATATAGATAAAAGCTCACTCCCAAAAGTCCTATGCGCCAATGCTCGACAACAGAGGAAAAAAAACAAGGAAATAATGGCCTCGTGGAAGCGACATGTGAAGAAGTTGGAGACAACAACTCCTCGAGAAAGAAATAAAGGAGTAAGGCGCAAGTTTTCTCATTGGATAAAAGAGCGTTCTGAATTAGAAACCTCTTTCTATGATATTTTGGGGTATCCGATTTCAGTATATGACCTTATAAAATCTTTTGCTGGAAATTTCTCTTCTTCCCACTATCATATCTGCGGCGGTTGCTTCGGGGAAATTTACTATTCTTCGGGATCAAGTTGCTTACCTGGATTCACTGGGATACCTTTCCCTGAAGACCTTTCAAAGGACTTTAAAGCGCTTAATGCGATACTTGACCATATTAGAGAACGACAAGCGATGAATCTTCACATCAGATGTTGGTCGCTTTCTAAAAGAATAAAATATTTGCTGAATGAAAATTTGCCGCACGGAGGGACCAGACATGAAGCTTATCTGAACGGCTCCCCAGAATTCAGACAAATTTTAGAAGACAAAGTAAATACCGTCCTCCTATACAATAAGAGACTGTGTTTAAATGCAGATAGAATGACTAAAGAAATGCCTAAATGTATAGCCGATACCAGGGCATTGGATTCGTATATCAAAAAAAATTATGCCCTGAAAGTGTCGGATCAAAATGCGGCCCAAGCTCAAAATCCCGGCAAATAAACTGTAGGGGTGCGATGTACGGGAAAAAATTTACAATCAGGGAGAGCCATTGAATGAAAGCAGATCTGTTTGCCCACAGGAGGACAGCCAAGGGAAGGCATGTCATCAAGGGCAGCAAAAGAACGACCTCCCCTATTTCCCACGATTGAAAAATCCGGAAATATCGAAATAGACGGACAGCTTCTTGCGTCCTGACCGTAACCAGGTCATAATATTTGCCTCCTTTCTTGACGAGTCCCTGTATGAGTACTTCGTAATCTCCGTACTTCTTTTTGAACCATTTCTATTCGGCAGGGACGCCGTCCATCGAACTTTTCGCCCCGACAATCACGACGGCCTTCTCAAAGCTGGAGCCGTCTCCACCCTGATAGGTAATGCGGACAGCCCTCTCTCCTTTTTCCAGCCGCTCGGGCATGGCTGTCTCTAAAGTTTTGGCACAGGAACACTCATCATCCCAACCCGGCAGTCGGAACAAGGGGAGGGCTGCCAGGCCAATCCTGAACAGCCATTCCCAAACTCACAGCCTTGCCGCCACTTCCTCCAACGTCTCCACACGGGCCGTGGCGAGGGTGGGGACATCTTCCGCAGAAAACAGGAAATTGCGGCCTACTCCGGCGGCAAGAGCCGCCCGGATGTCCCGCTCCCGGTCACCTACGGACACGCAGGCTTTCATATCCAGCCCATGCGCGGCGGCAGCCTTCAAAAACAGGCCGGGATTCGGTTTCCGGTCGGGATGTCCGTCATCCGCGCTGGGACAGTGAAACACACCTGCAATCTCCGCACCGGACGAACGGAACACCCCTCTCATATATTCCGTCAACCGCTCAAAGTCATCTTCAGAAAACATGCCGCGTCCTATGCCGGACTGGTTGGTCGCCACCAGCACCAGATACCCCTTCTCTTTAGCCTGGCGGCAAAGATTCAGAATTCCGGGAACCAGCCGGAAGTCCTCTATGCGGTGCACATACCCGCCATCCACATTAACCACGCCGTCCCTGTCCAGAAACAAAGCCTTACCCGCCATATATCTCCCGTTCAACCAGTTCGCAAACCAGATGCCCCACTGCAATGTGCATCTCCTGAATGTTGTTCGTGGCATCGGAAGGAACGGCAATGCAAAACTCCGCAACTTCTTTCATCTCTCCGCCTCCGCGGCCTGTCAAGGCCACCGTCCGGACGCCCATCCGGCGCGCCAGCTCCATCGCCAAAACGATGTTCCGGCTGTTGCCACTCGTGGAAAGCCCCACCAGCAGATCTCCGGGACGGCCCACTCCCTCCAGCTGCCTGGAAAACACCGTCTCATAACCGTAATCATTGCCCACGGCGGTCAGGATGGAAGTATCCACCGTCAGGGCCAGCGCATTCATGGCGGGGCGGTTCAGCTTGTAACGCCCCACCAATTCGGCGGCCAGGTGCTGGGAATCCGCAGCGGAGCCTCCGTTGCCGCAGAACATGATCTTATTCCCGGCCTTAAGGGTATCCGTACAAATGCGGGCAACCTGCTCAATATCCCCGGCCATGGAAGCCAGGGCTTTGAAATTGTCCGCTATCCCTAAAATCTGGTTCCTGATGTATTCGCTCATTCCGGGCTGCTTTTCATGCGGTTGATGATATTGGTGGAGGAAAAGCCCTCCAGGCGGGGCAGTTCAAGAGCCTGCCCTCCATAAGATTTCACGAACTGTCCTTCCGGCCAGAATTCCAGGGGATACCCTTCTTTGGCAATCACGTCCGGACGCAGCTTCTCAATCAGCGGCAGAGCCGTATCTTCATCAAACGGCACTACATAATCGACAAAATCCAGGGATGCCAGCAGCAGGGAACGCATCTCCTCATTATTAATCGGCCTGTCCTCGCCCTTCAGCCGCTTGATGGAGGCGTCCGTATTCAACCCTACGAAAAGCACGTCACACGCTTCACGCGCCTTCATAAAGGAATGCAGATGCCCCAGGTGGAGCAAATCAAAACAACCGTTTGTAAATCCAACCACCTTCTTCTCACGGCGGAAACGTTCCGCCAGCTCCGCCGCGGCCTCCGGCGTCAGGATATTGTCGCGGTGACGCCAGGAGGGCGTCTGGATATCCTTCTCCTTCAACGCCTCCTTCAATTCCGTTCCGGTCACGCTGGCCGTTCCGAACTTGCCCACTACGATGCCGGCGGCCACATTGGACACGACCAGAGCATCCGGCACTGCGGCTCCGGCGGCCAGCGCCGCGCCCAGACTGGCGAGGGAGGTATCACCCGCACCGGACACGTCAAAAACATCCCGGGCCTCCGTAGGAATGCAGACAAAATCGGAAGGGCTGGAGGAAGGAATGAAAATCATGCCGTGTTCGCTCAAAGTGACAATCAGATTCTCAATGCCGAATTCGGAAAACAGCCTCTGCGCCCCCGCCACGGCATCCTGTTCCCACCCGTCCATGGCAGGATTGAGCGCCACGCCGGTAGCCTCCTGGAACTCCTTCATATTGGGTTTCACCAGCGTGGCCCCCCTATAGCGGGAATAATCCGCTCCCTTCGGGTCCACAATAACGGGCTTGCGCGCCGCACGGCACCGGGCAATCACATCCGGGGCGGTTCGTCCCTCAAACAGGCCTTTCCCGTAATCGGACAAAAGGACAAGATCCGCCTCCGGCAAACAGGCATCCACTCGTTCCAAAAAACGGGAAGCCAGCTCCGGCTCCATCCTCAGCGGCTGTTCCTGATCCGCTCTCAGCAAATGGTGCTTGCCCGCCACAAAACGGATCTTCACGGTCGTCTCATACCCCTCGCACTCCACCAGCTCCGGAACGCAGTGCGTCTCTTCCAGAAAACGCCTTACCTGCCGCCCATGGCCATCATCCCCGACCACGCTGATAAAAGTGGTGCGGCATCCCAGCGCGCACAGATTGGACACGACATTGCCCGCGCCTCCCAGCATGCGCGTCTCCCGGTCCATCTTCATGATGGGAACCGGAGCCTCCGGCGAAATACGGCTGACGCTCCCATACAGGAACTTATCCAGCATCACGTCCCCGATGCAGAGAATCCGCACCCGGGAAAATCCGTCAATCAATGTATGCAGCCGGTTCATGGGAGACGTCTCTTTCTACCACGCCCCCTGTTATAAGGCAAGGACAGTTGAACCGCGCTCCGGAACCGGAAAACGGGGCAACGCGGCCGCTTCCCGCCGTTCCGGACGGCAGAACACTCATTCAGCGGCAAAAAATAGGTCAGTCATGATAAAAATCTTGACCTGTAAGCAGGAAAGCACTACCTATTGTCTCCCGTTCCCGGACGAATAGAAAAAGGAAAACAAATCATGCGTGAAGTTACCGTAAGAAAAGGTGAACCTATCGACCGCGCTCTCAAGCGCCTCAAAACAAAACTGGATGTTGAAGGCATTCTGGATGAAATGCGCCGCCGCCGCGCCTTTGAAACCCCGATGGACGAACGCCGCCGCAAGGCCCGTTCCGCCAGCAAGCGCAACAAGGTAAAATGGCGTTACAGCAACAAGAGCGAAGAAACCGCTTCCGAAACTGCTGAAACACCCGCTTCCGCTCCTGAAGCTTAAAACAGTATTGGTTCGGGAATAAGAACCCAATTTCCATGAGGGCAACCCTTTCTCAAGGATTGCCCTTTTTGCTTCCCTCTGCACATGAATCAGTCAGCCCAGCTCTTCTCCCGCGCGCGCTCCGTTATCCCCGGCGGAGTCAACTCCCCCGTCAGGGCCTTCCGCAATGTGGACGGGGACCCCTTCTTTGTTCAATCCGCCAAAGGAGCCTACATCACGGATGCGGACGGGCGCCAGCTTATTGACTACATAGGCACATGGGGCCCGGCCATTCTGGGCCACGCTCCGCAACCCGTTCTGGACGCAGTACATGCCGCCGTGGACAGGGGGCTGGGCTATGGAATTCCTGCGCCGGCGGAAGTGGATATGGCGGAAATGATCACGGACATGGTTCCCTCCGTGGAAAAAGTGCGCATGGTCAACTCCGGAACGGAAGCAACCATGTCCGCCATCAGGCTGGCTCGAGGCTATACCGGACGCCGTAAAATCATTAAATTCATCGGCTGCTACCACGGCCATGTAGACTCCCTTCTGGTGGCGGCGGGTTCCGGAGCGCTCACCTTCGGAGAACCGGACAGCGCGGGCGTGCCCAGGGAAATGACGCAGCTCACCCTCACCGTGCCCTACAATGACCGGGAAGCAGTAAAAAAAGCCTTTGAACTCCATGGAAGCGACATTGCCGCCGTCATCCTGGAACCCTTTCCTGCCAATGCCGGGCTCTACTTTCCGCAAAACGACTTCCTTCACTTCCTGCGGGAAATAACGCTCCGCCACGACACCCTTCTCATCTTTGATGAAGTCATGACGGGCTTCCGGGTCGCTCCCGGAGGCGTGCAGCAGCTTTACGGCATCACTCCAGACCTTACCTGCATGGGCAAAGTCATCGGCGGAGGCCTCCCCGTGGGAGCTTTTGGCGGCCGTTCGGAAATCATGGACTGCCTTTCTCCGCTTGGCCCCGTGTATCAGGCGGGAACCCTGTCCGGCAATCCCGTTGCCATGGCGGCGGGATTGGCCCAGCTCCGGGAACTCCTGAAAGGGAACGCCTATGAACGCCTGGAACAGCTCGGAGCACGCATGGAAGAAGGCATCCGCGAAGCCCTCAAAAAACACGGCAGAAATTACACCTTCCACCGTGCGGGCTCCATGTTCTGCCTCTTCTTCACGGAAGAGGAAGTCTATAATCTGGAATCCGCGCAAAAAGCTTCCAAAAAACTCTTCAAATCCTTCTTCTGGAACATGCTGGAACAAGGCGTCTACTTCGCGCCTTCCCCGTACGAAACGGGCTTTATCTCTACAGCCCATACGGAAGAAGACATTGACCGCACGGTGGAAGCTGTCCGCATCAGTCTCTCCAGGCTGGGTTGACATGCCCCTGATTTGAAGTGACAGCTCACGGCCCTTCCCCTATAAGGACTTCATGAGACAAATGACAGGAACCATGCTGCTTCTGTCCTCAGCAGTCGTTATGGCCGCTCCCTGGGCGCATGCGGAGGAAAAGACAATCCAGCTCACGGAAGCGGAACAACAGGAAATCAAGACGGCAAACGAAAAGCTGCTGGGCCTTACCCTCCGTTTCCTGCATGACTCATGGCCGCTGGAAATCATGTTTCCCGGAGAAGTGCAGGAGGAATTCCACTCCATTCTTCAATGCCATCAGATGCTGGAGCAATTCCGCCAAACCGGCAACCTCCTGCTCCAGACGCCGGACCGTACCACGCCTCTGCACCTCTGCATTGCCCTGGGATTAAACCGGCTGGCCGTCCGGATGGTAGAAGCGGGCGCTCCCGTCAATGCTCAATCCATTTTCATGCATGACGGCACAAAAGAGCCGGGAGACACCCCCCTTACCTGGGCGTGCCTCTCAGGCCTTTATATGAATTCCACCGCGGAAGAAAGGCTGCCGCTGGTGCACGCCCTGCTCAAACACGGCGCCGAGCCGGATCAGCCGGGGCCTTGGGGCGTCACCCCGTTCATGTATTCCGCCGCCCTCAATGACTCCGATCCGGGTCAGGAAAAAATAGCGCTGGCGCTCCTGGACGCCGGCTCCCCGGATCTCAAGCGCAGAATGAACGCTCAGGCGCGCGGAGTCGGCTTCCTCAGTCTGTCCCCCGCCATTTACGAACGGCTCATCAAAGCCGGCTGCGATGTTAACGAACGCTTTTTTGAAAGCAAGCAATCACCCCTCCACCTGGTCTGCACCAAGGAAAAACCGGCGGAACGCCTCATTCCTCTCATTGAACTTCTCATCAACGCGGGAGCGGATCCCAACCAGCCGGACGTGGATGGCCTGACTCCGCTGATGGCCTGCAACTCTCCGGAAATAGCCGTTTGCCTCATGAATCACGGCGCCAATCCCTCTCTCCGCAACGATGACGGCCAGACAGCCTATGACTTCCATATGAAAAACGGGTATCCCCCCATTGCGGAAGCCATCAAGCACTGGCAGTCCAAGCAGAAAAAAGGGGAAACCCGCTAAATAGCGGACGCCATCGCAGGCTTTGCAGCCCTCCTTCTCCCACTGGTGCGGGAAAGAAAAGCGGATACCGTCACGGCCCGGGAACAGGCGGCCGGAACCCTCTCCCCGGAACAGCCGTGCTTCCGAAGCCATGCAGGCAGCCCACCCTGTTTCCTGTTATAAAAAAGCCGCTTCCCCAATTCAGGGGAAGCGGCCTTGAAAACCACAGGAAGAAAGAATTATTCCTCCGCTTCTATGCCTTCGCCGATCATCTTGGGATCTTCCGGCATCTTGCCTGTTGTGAAGTAACCTTCAATTTCCTCCAGGGAACGTCCCTTGGTTTCAGGCAGGAAGAAGGTCACCGTAATGAAATACAGCACCGTAATGCCGCCCAGCGTAAAGAACACGCCGGAATAACCGCAGCTGCCCACCCACGGGAGGAAGGAACCGGCGATAACCGTAGAAACCAGCTGGTTGATCAACAGAGCAATCGCCATACCGTTGGAGCGGATGCGGGCTGGCATCAGCTCGGACAGTGCCAGCCAGACGCATACGCCGGGGCCGGTGGCATAAAAAGCAATGAAGATAATGAAGAACGCAGTCACGCCCCAGCCCATGGAGGTATCCGGCTTTTCGCCCAATTCCGCCTTCAGAATGGAAACGGGCTTCATGGCATAGCCGTCCTTGCCGTTCACCACCATTTTATTGGTGGAATCCGGAACGGCCTTGATCACGGCCAGGGAAGCCCTGTCCTCTTCCTTCTTGATATCCTTGGTATCCTTGGTCAGTTCGGAAAACTCTACGACGGAAAGCTGGGTGGAAGACCCCATCAGGAACTGGTACCAGGCGGGATTGGCTTCCGGCTGGTCATAGGTGATGATGAGCTGCATCCTGTTGATATCCTTGTCGGCCATGCCGTTCTTGGCAAGAAGATTCCTGATGAAGGGGGAATCCGGAGTGCGTTCCAATTGAAGCGTTCGGATGGAACCCACATCCTTGCCCTGTTCAAACTCCTTCTGGACGGAAGGGCTCTGGGCGGCCAGCAGGGCAGCCACATCCGCAGTCACATCCTTGCGGGCTTTTTCCACATTATTGAACAGGAACCCGGTGCCAAGAAGGCCGACCACGATGCCGGCCGTTCCGATTTTAAGCAGGAACTTGCGGCCCTTGCGGTCCACCAGCACCATGGCGACAATAGTCATCAAGCAGTTCACGACCTTGATGGTAAAGTCTGCCCAGTTGGCGGTGGTGCCTTCCAAGCCTGCCTGCTGGAATACCTTCACGGAATAATTCAGCACGGAATTAATGCCCGTAGCCTGCGTAAACGCCAGAACGAGCACCGCCAGAACAAAGGGATAGATATACTTGCGCTGAAGAAGGGACTCGCCGGAAGAACTCTGCTTTTTGAGTTCCTCCGCCTTCTGCTTCTCTTCCTCTTCAATATGGACCATTTCATCAAACACTTCCTTGGCGCGGGCATCCCCGTAACTGCGCACCAGCACAGCCATGGCTTCATCCTTGCGGCCGCGGCGGAACAGGTAGCGGGGAGATTCGCTCAAACGGAAGGAACCGAAAAACAGGAACAGGCCGGGAATGGCGCAAACCCAGAAAATAGCCTGCCAGGCCAGAACCTTGGCGGAAGTCAGCGATTCTTCGCTCGCGCCGGAATTCTCGACGCCGCCCACATAACTGGCGGCAAGCAAACCGACGACGGCGGCAAACACCAGGCCCACCGTCAGCAGGAACTGGAACATTCCCGTTCCCTTGCCGCGGGACTCGGCGCTCAGGCACTCGGCCAGATACAGCGGAACGACCACGCCCACAATACCGGCGCTGGCGCCCTGAAGAATACGGCCCAGCAACATAATGCCGAATACTTCCTGGGACAGGCAGATCACGGGGATGCTCGCCGTGAACAAGGCTGCGGCCACGGTAATCAACGCCTTGCGTCCCATCTTGTCGGCCAGATAGCCCGCAAACAGAGAAGAAAGAACGCTGCCGAACAGCACGGCGGCCACCACCTGGGAAAGCTGGGAGGGATTAAAACCGGCCGTCTGCTCAATGTAGGGAAGCGCGGCAGCAATCACGCCAACGTCCACACCGTAGAGCAGGCCGCCCAAACCGGCCATGATGAGGAGATAGCGCATATATCGCCTGGCCGCATCCGGAACGGCGGCTTTCATGTTTTCTTGGTCTGTCATGGTCGTTGCATTCTAGTAAATTGGCTCTTCTCCGCAACCAAAAAAAGACGCTTCCCGGGCAAAAACAAATTTCCTCCCCGGAAATGCGTTCAAATGATGAAAATATCGCAAAAGAAACAAGTAACAAACTGTCCGGGAACAGGAAATCATTTGGACACCTCTGCAGAAAAGCCCTCATGCATCCCCCGGTTCCGAAAAACAGCCATGGGAAAATTCCGGAGCCGCACTTCAATTACCGTAACAATCCCCGTAAACCGTCCGGGAAAAAAACTCCCCTTCCGTATTGAAGCCAGAAAAACAGCGCGATGCGCCATCACGGAAACGGAAGCCGCCCTTACCGGCCTCCTTTGGCGGAAGAATCTATCCCAAGCCGCTTTTCAATCAGGTTCACAGACAACTCCGCGCACAGGCGCAATTCGTTATCGGCGTCATGAGTGAAAGCCTTAAGCGCGGACAGGGAAGCTTCCGAACCGATTTCCCCAAGAATTCGGGCGGCGGAACGTTTCAACACAAAATCGTCCGACTCATTCAGCGAACGGATGATATCAGCTTCTCCCGTTGGGCCGGCAGCCTTGCATTCGTCCTCCCACTTCTGGGGATCCTTTTTCCATTCCTCCAGAAGCAACGCCAAACTTCTCTTTTCCGAACCATGCAGTAAAAACCTGATCAGAGACGCCGGGATTTCGCAATCCGCCTTCTTCAGCTCCGTAGCCACGTAATCAACCACGCGCTGAGCCTCCTCATGATCCGGTTCTGCCCATACCACAAGGGCCGAAGCCAACGCGGTCACATATTCCGCATCACGCCCCCACGGTTCCCGGAGAAGCTCCACCAGCCTGGAAGAAACCTCACCCCGCATCTTATCCGGATTTACAGCCGACAAACGTTTTGCGGCGGCAATAACGCGGCGGATGTCCAGACAGGACAGCTCCTTCAAATTGGCCAGCACGAAATACTGGTGGCGCTCATCCTGCAACGCGGCGGAAGCGGGCCGCGCTTCAAACCTGTCCCGGTTCAGAATCACTTCCACAAAAAAACGCTCCTTATCCTGCAGGGACACCTTCCCCATCTTGCCCGCAACCTCTACAAATTCCTTAAACGTAATGGGAGTGGGAGTAATAACGAACAGCCCGCCGCCCGTTCCCTTGCGGTCATAAAAAATAGGTTCGTCCTCGGACTGGGTCATCCTCTTCAAATACGCCTTTACCATATCCCGGTTGGCTGCATTCACCCCAACCACCCATACGCCCAGAACCCCCTGGGATTCCTTGCGGTCAATAGCGGAAAACAGAGGTTTCAAATCACCGGCCCCATAATTCTGGACAGAAGCGTTCTTGGAGGGCAGCTGCTCCAGCCCCATGCTGGTAAAGCCGGAGACATCTTCTTCCCTGACACTCCCCTCTTCATGCCCCCCGAGCAGGGAGGGATTCACCTTGACCGGATACACGAAAGGCAGGGAAGCAATCCCCCCTGCAACCAGCAAACCCAGCAAAATGAAAACAATCTTGTGCCTGCGTCCGGCACAGGCCATCAAGCCTCCGGCAAGACAGGCAAAAAACAGGGCAAACGCCTTCTGCTGGGGCTGCTGCAGCATGGAAAGGAAAAAGGTCCCATCCATCTCGGAAGAAGCATTGTAAAAAATCCAGACGCAGCCGGCGGCAACAGCCAGGGACGCGCAAAGGCACACCAATTGGATCAGCCCCGTTTCCACCAGGGCGCTCTGAATGGCTTCCCTTCTGTCTTTGGGGGAATGGACGGAAACGGCTTTCTTTGCTTTGGCAAAAGGTTTCTTAGGAATCAGTTTTTCCCTGTCGCAAAGAAACTCATGCCCGCATTTGCTGCAATTCACCATAGAGCCCTCCGCGGAAGAAGGCACATTGATATGTCGTTTGCACTGTGGACAATTCAGATTCACCGGGCTCCAATATGCACGTTTTTCATTCTTTTGCAATACCTGTCTTCCCAACTTTCCTCTTACCATGTACCCCGCGAAAATTGGCAAGAAACTTCCATCGGCTCTTATTTCCATCATTTCCCCTTTTCATTCCGACTCTCTGATTTTTTCCGAATGTTAAAACTCGCTCAAACCGCTCTCATTGAAAATAACATTTAATTGAAAACCATTCCGCAAACTTCGGAAAACAAGGTAAAGGGAAAATTCCCATCTTTCCCTGGCGGAAAGCTGGAGATTGTTTAGTCTCCCTTATCAGGGTCTCACATTTCCAAACGCACCTTGATATAAATTATTTGAATTTTACAACACGGGCCATTGAAAAAAGATAAAAACGCTCTCCATGCTCCTCCTCCCGCCTCACGTCATTCCGAGTGAACACGCTTGCAGAAGAGGAAATTTGGTAGTAGAATTTCCGCCATGTCATTGCAGCCTGCCGAACGCCGAGATTTCATCCGCGATATGATTTCTGATGACCTTGCCTCCGGCAAGCATCAGGCCCCGGTAACACGCTTTCCCCCGGAACCCAATGGGTATCTTCATATCGGACATGCCAAATCAATCTGCCTCAACTTCGGCATCGCCCAGGAATTTCCGGGTGCGCGCTGCCACCTGCGTTTTGACGACACCAACCCCAGCAAGGAAGACCAGGAATATGTGGACAGCATTCAGGAAGACATCCGCTGGCTGGGCTTTGACTGGGGCGACAACCTTTTCTTTGCCAGCAACATGTTCGACTTCTTTTACGAATGCGCCGTTTCCCTCATCCGCAAGGGATTGGCCTACGTAGACGAACAGACGGTGGAGGAAATACGCGCCCAGCGCGGCAACGTGAACGTGCCCGGACAGGAATCACCCTACCGCAACCGCTCCGTGGAAGAAAACCTGGCACGCTTCCAGGCCATGAAAAACGGGGAAATCCCGGAAGGCAGAGCCATCCTGCGGGCCAGGATAGACATGGCCTCCAGCAACATGAACATGCGGGACCCCGTGCTGTACCGCATCATGTTCGCGGAACACCACAACACGGGCAGTTCCTGGTGCATTTACCCCATGTATGACTTCGCCCACCCGCTGGAAGATGCCTACGAACACATCACCCATTCCCTCTGCACGCTGGAATTTGAAAACCACCGCCCCCTCTATGACTGGGTCATTGAAAACTGCCCCGTCCCGGCACGCCCGCGCCAGACGGAATTCGCCCGCCTGAACCTTACCTACACCGTCATGAGCAAGCGCAAGCTGCTGCAACTGGTGCAGGAGGGACACGTCTCCGGCTGGGACGATCCACGGATGCCCACCGTCTCCGGCATGCGCCGCCGGGGCTACACTCCTGCCGCCATCCGCAACTTCTGCCACACCATAGGCATCACTAAATTCAACGGCTTCACGGATGTGGCCCTGCTGGAATACAGCGTAAGGGAAGACCTGAATGCCAACGCGCCGCGCCGCATGGCCGTGCTCAATCCCCTCAAGGTCACTATCACCACCCTGCCGGAAAACGCGGAAGAAATGGCTGAAGTGCTGAACAATCCGGAAAAACCGGAAGAGGGCGTCCGCCGCCTCCCCATCACAAGGGAAGTCTGGATTGAACGGGACGACTTCATGCTGGACCCTCCTAAAAAATACTTCCGTCTGGCCCCCGGCCGCACCGTACGCCTCCGGGGGGGCTACTGCATCACCTGCACGGACTACAAGCAGGATGCGGAGGGAACTATCACGGAAATCTTCTGCGAACACATTCCCGGCACCATCGGCTCCAACCCTCCGGAAGGAATCCAGTGCCGCGCCGCCATTCACTGGGTAAGCGCCAAATACGCGGTGGACGGAGAAATCCGCATCTATGACCGCCTTTTTACGGAAGAAAACCCGGACGCTGCTGAAGAAGGGTTCCTGTCCGTCATGAATCCCTCTTCGCTGGCCGTCATCACAAACGCCAAGCTGGAACCCTCCCTGGCCGGAGCGGAACCAGAATTCCGTTGCCAGTTCGAACGTCTCGGCTACTTTGTGGCGGACCGCAGGGACCATGTACCGGGCCGTCGTCCTGTTTTCAACCGCACGGTGGCTCTCAAGGACTCCTGGGCAAAAAAACAAAAATAACCTCTCTTCATCCCCTTTTATGGACAATCAACTTCAATTCTGCACCGTTGAAGAAGCCGTGGAAGAAATACGGCAGGGACGGATGATCATCGTTACGGACGACCCTGGGCGTGAAAATGAGGCAGACCTGATCATTGCCGCCGAATTCGCTACGCCGGAAGCCATCAACTTCATGGTTACCCACGCCAGGGGCCTCGTCTGCGCACCTCTTTCACCGGAACGGGCGGACGCCCTCCAACTCCCGCTCATGACCTCCGTCAACCGGGAAAACATGTCCACAGCGTTCACCGTCTCCGTGGATGCGGCCCATGACATCACTACGGGCATCAGCGCCGCGGAACGCTCCCTCACCATTCGCACGCTGGCGGACCCCAAAGCCACCGTCAACGACTTTGTTCAGCCGGGTCATACATTCCCTCTCCGCGCCGTTCCCGGCGGAGTGTTGCGCCGCGCCGGCCATACGGAAGCCACCATTGACCTCGTGCGCATGGCAGGCCTTCAGCCCGCCGGCGTTTGCTGTGAAATCATGAAGGAAGACGGCACCATGGCCCGCATCGGGGATCTGGGGGGATTCCAGAAAAAACATGGCCTGAAAGCCTGCACCGTAGCCCAGCTTATTGAATACCGCCGGGACAAGGAAAAGCAAATCCGGCTGGTGGAAACCGTCAACATGCCCACAGACTACGGAGACTTTACCTGCCGCCTTTATGAATCCCAGCTGGACGGAGCTCTTCATCTGGCCCTGGTTCACGGGGAAATCTCCCCGGACAAGCCCACGCTGGTGCGCGTGCATAGCGAATGCCTGACGGGAGATGTCTTCGGCTCCCGCCGCTGTGACTGCGGCAGCCAGCTGCACGCCGCCATGCGCCGCATCGCCCAGGAAGGAGGCGTCCTGCTCTACCTGCGGCAGGAGGGCCGCGGCATCGGACTGGCGGCAAAACTCAAGGCCTACAAACTTCAGGAACAGGGTCTGGATACCGTGGAAGCCAACCTCAGGCTCGGCTATCCGGACGACCTGCGCGACTATGGCATCGGAGCGCAAATCCTGCATGACCTGGGAGCAAACCAGTTGCGCCTGCTTACCAACAACCCGCGGAAAATCGTGGGGCTGGAGGGCTTTGGCATAAAAATCACGGAACAGGTTCCTCTCATCATCCCACCCAACGAACAAAACAGCAAATACCTGGCTACCAAAAAATGCAAGCTGGGCCACATCCTGTAACATTCCACTCCATCCCTTCATGTCCACGGAACTTCCCCGCCGCCAGCGCGCCACGGGCACGCGCGCCAAAATCTGCATCGTCGCCTCGGAATACAACGAACAATACACCCAGGCCCTGGTAGAAAACTGCTCGGAAGAACTGAAAACCGTGCTTCCCTCGGTCCGCCTGGAAATCATCCGCGTGCCGGGAGCCTTTGAAATTCCGGTGGCCATTAAATCCGTTCTCTCCCGCTCTCCGGAAAAACGTCCTGATGCCGTGGTGGCTCTGGGGGTCATCCTGCGCGGCAGCACAGACCACGCGGACCTTATCGGCTCCACCATTACCCAGGCCCTGATGCAGCTCGCCCTGGAATTCACCACCCCCGTCATTCATGAAGTTCTGCTGCTGAATGATGAAAAGCAGGCCTTCGCCCGCTGTATCGCCTCTCAGCTCAACCGCGGCCGTGAAGCGGCCCGCACCGCTGCCCGCATGGCGGAACTCTTCCTCAACTCCCTGCTCCGGCAATAATACCTATTACTCTCTCCTCTCTATCGCCATGCTCTCACGCAACCAAATCAGACAAGCCGCCCTCCAATACCTTTACGCCGCCTCTCAGACGCCGGAAACGGAACGGGAGGGAATCTGGGACATCCTGATGGAACCTTTCCGGGGCGACTACTGCAAACTCAAGGCCAAGGCCGTCTCCGGCCATCTTACACGGGACTATCCGGACAAGCTGCGCCTCTTCATCACCCGTGCGCGGGAAACGGCGGACAAACTTCAGCAAGACCCCCTTACCCTGCCCGTCCGTGACCAGCTTCAGGACCTGCTGGCCAAGGAAGGAGAATTCAACGCCTCCCTGCTCCGGCTGAAAAAAGCCCTGCACGAGGATCCCTCCAATGACAGGGGGTCTCTTTCCGCCGCCTGCGACGCCGCTCAGGGACTCAATACCGCACTGATGCAGATGCGCCGCCGCCTGCTGGACACGCTCAAGGACTTCCCTGCCTATAACGCAATCTGGCCCTCCCTCATTTCCTCCTGCAGCAAACTCCAGGAAATCAATGACCGCATCAACTGCCTCATTCACCCGGACGACCGCCCCTCCCTGGCGGAAATAAAAAAAGTGGTGGAGGCAGGGAGGGATGCGGAGGAACTCTACCGGGAAGCCAAAACCCTGGGAGAAGACATCCTGCGCCGCCGGGACGGGCTGGACGCCGCCATCGACTCCACCCTGGAAAACTACTCCCCTGAACGTGTCAGCGCCATTGACCGCGCCATTCTGCGCCTGGGGGCCTATGAACTCCTCCATCGCAAAGACCTCCCGGCCCCCATCGTCATCTCGGAGGCCATCCGCCTGTCGGAACGCTTCTCCTCTGCGGAATCCCCCCGCTTCATCAACGGCGTCCTGGCCGGAATCTCAAAAACGGGACGCCCGGCATAACTCCGCTTCGCACCATGGCAGGATTCTTTAAAAAACTATTCACCAAATTTTCCCGAAGCTCCCGGATAGACTGGGAAGAACTGGAAGCTGAGCTGGTAGCCGCGGACATCGGCATCAGGCGCGCTATGGGTATTGCGGACCAGTTGAAGGAAAGCAAAGGCCTGGATGCGGAAAATCTGGTGGAATCCACCCGTGAAGTGCTTCGCCGGGCCTTTCCTTCCACCGCTCCGTCCCTGCCCGCCCCTCCGGAAGGCAAACCGCTGGTCATTCTGGTCGTGGGCGTCAACGGCACCGGGAAAACCACTTCTGCGGCCAAATTGGCCCATTTGCTGCAAAAACAGGGCTCCCGCGTCCTCCTCGCTGCGGCGGACACTTTTCGCGCGGCCGCCGTGGAACAGCTTCAAAGCTGGGCGGACAAGCTGAACATCCCCATCTGCAAGGGAGCCCCCAGCCAGGATCCGGCCTCCGTCTGCTATGAGGCCCATACGCAGGCCATCAGGGAAGGCTTCCAATACCTCATTTGCGATACCGCGGGGCGCCTCCATACGCGCCACAACCTCATGGAGGAACTCTCCAAAATTCGCCGGACTCTCGCCAAGCAGGATGCATCCGCCCCCCACAGCACCCTGCTGGTGGTGGATGCCACCACAGGCGCTAACGCCCTGGCACAAGCCAGGGAATTTCATAAAGCGACGCCCTTGGATTCCGTCATTATCACCAAAATGGACGGTTCCGGAAAGGGAGGCGTGGCCGTAGCCATCATGGATGAAATGCACATTTCCCCCTCCTTTCTGGGAACCGGGGAAGGAGCCGAAGACTTTGAACCCTTCAACCGGGACCGCTACGTGGATTCCCTGCTGTAACGGGACCTCCTCAAATCCATGCCACCTCTTCCCCTCATCACTGCCCAGACGGAGGAAAAGCTGCTCGCCTTCCTGACGGAACACGGGCACACTAAATTCCGCACCCAGCAGGTTCTGGACTGGGTGTGGCGCAAGCGCGTCACCACCTTTGACGCGATGAGCAACCTCCCTCCCGCGCTCAAAAATCTGCTGGCGGAAAATTTCCGTTTCCACACGCCGGAAATCGTGGAAATCCACGGTTCTGCGGACACCACACGAAAATTCCTCACCAAAATGGAAGACGGCAGTCTGGTAGAATCCGTCATCATCCCTGCCGCAGCAGCGGAAAATGGAGAAAAATCGGAGCGCGTCACCCTTTGCGTTTCTTCCCAGGTAGGCTGCGCCTTCGGCTGCAAATTCTGCGCTTCCGGGCTGCTGGGCCTTAAACGCCACCTCACCACGGGGGAAATCATCGGGCAGATTCTCTCCGCGGAAGCCATTGCGGGAAAACGGGTCAATAACATCGTCTTCATGGGCATGGGGGAACCCCTCTCCAATTTTGACAACCTGGCGGATGCCCTGGAAATCATCACTTCCCACCGCGGTCTGGAAATAGGGGCGCGCCACATCACCATCTCCACGTCGGGATTCGTTCCCGGCCTGAAAAAACTGGCGGCCTATCCCAGGCAAATCCGTCTGGCCGTTTCTCTGCACGGAGCTACGGACGAAGTTCGCGACCAAATCATGCCGGTCAACAAAAAATGGCCGCTCTCCCAGCTCATTCCGGCCCTTGAGGAATGGAACAGGGGAAGAAACCAGATGCCCACGCTGGAATACATTCTCATCAGGGACATCAACGATTCTCCAAAAGACGCGTCCCATCTCGTCCGGATCGCCAAACGCCTGCACGCCAAAGTCAATCTCATCCCGTACAACACCGTGGAGGGGCTCCCGTGGAAACGCCCTTCGGAAGAACGCTGCCGTTCCTTCCGGGATGCAGTTCACAAGGCGCGCATCCCCGTTACCATGCGGTATGAAAAAGGCCATGACATCAACGCCGCCTGCGGCCAGTTGAGGCTGAGAAAGGAACAGGAAAAGAGCGGAAAGACGTCCCGTTGACGGAACGGAGCTTTTCCGAATTTACAACGTTGCCTATTGCCCGGCGCCCTCCGTTGTGCTATCCTTTCCGGCCGGATGCCACCCATCCAGCCGCCTCACCATGGAAACCACGACAACCACCACTGCCGTTCCCCCGCTGGAACTGACCAGGGCACCCCGCAAAACCCCGTCCCTGGACCTCAGAGACATTCCGCAGGCTCCCGGCCCGGAAAAAGGAGTGCTGGCCCTCATGGCCATGGACCCGGCCACTTACGTGGGGCAGTGCGTGACCATCGGCATGACGGAGGACTACTTCTACCTCCCCGCGCACAAGCTGCTCTGGCGCCTTTTCCAGGCCCGCTATAACAAAAACGAACCCATTGACATCGTTTCCATCACCCAAGCTTTGGAAGACATGCACCAGCTGGAAGCCGTGGGCGGAAGCGCGGGCCTGGCGGAAATATACACCTTTACCACTACCGGAGCCTATTTTGAGCATTACCTCAATGTCCTGAAGGACAAATTCATCCTTCGCTCCATCATTGACATAGCCAACCAGTCCACCACGCAGGCCTTTGACAATCCGGACGACGTAGCGGAACTGCTGGATTCTGTGGAAACCCATATTTTCCAGATACGGGAACGCTATAACAGCGCCAAGGATGAACAAAGCCTGGCCAGCATCCTTAAACAAGCCGTCACCAATTTTGAAAAATTCATCGCAAGCAAAGGCCAAATCCAGGGACTGACCACGGGATTTGAGGAACTGGACAAAAAAAGCAACGGGCTTAAACCGGGGGACATGTTCATCATCGCCGCCCGCCCCTCCATGGGTAAAACCTCCTTTCTGCTCAACATCATTGAGCACATCGCGCTTAACGAAAAAAAGCCTACTCTGCTCTTTTCCTGTGAAATGCCCGCAGTCCAAATTGTGGAACGCCTTCTTTTTGCCCGCTCCGGAGTCCGCAGCCGGGAAATCATCAAGAGAGGCAACCTCACCCAGCTTGAAATGAAGCATTTCAAGCAAGCGGTCAAGGAAGTGGGAGCTTCCCAGCTTGTCATTGACGATACCGCAGCCATCTCCATCAACGAACTCCGGGCCAAAGCGCGCCGTGTCATGAGGGATCAGGGAGGTCTGGCCGCCATTGGTGTGGACTATCTCCAGCTCATGCGCTCCCACTCCAAACAGGCGGCCAACAGTCGTGAACGGGAAGTGGCGGAAATATCCGCCGGCCTGAAAGCCCTGGCCAAGGAACTCAAAGTGCCCGTCATCGTTCTGGCCCAGCTCAACCGCGGCCCGGAAAGCCGCACGGGAGCCAGCCTGGGCGTCCCCCGCATCTCCGACCTTCGTGAATCCGGCTCCATCGAACAGGACGCAGACATGATCGGCCTGCTCTACCGCTCCGCCTACTATGCGGAAGATGAGGAAAAACGCCAGCAAATGGCCGGACGGGCCAATCTGCATCTGGCCAAAAACCGCAACGGCCCCACGGGGGACGTTCCGCTCCACTTTGAAGCGGAACTCATGCGCTTCTCCACACGTGAGGCAGATGAACACGACCAGGAAAGCGAATAAAACCTCTCGCTGTCTGTGCCTGTTCTCTGCGGATTAACAATCCGTTACAGGCTGAAACCGAAGATAATTCTGTTTAATTCGGGCAAAGTTACAAGTTTCTACGATCATTGAAATGATACGTTCTTTCTACATGTAACTATTTCCAGAAAAGGGAATTCTCAAAATTTTATTGCAAATTTAAATACCGCAAAGGTCTGTTGAGTTTTCATTGGAAACCGATGATGCCAGTCGGGCTTGATTTCATGAAAACGTCCTCTGATATGAAAGGAAACGTCTACGCAAGTTATTTTCTCTTAGAATCAAATCTTGACCCCGGATTGTTAAACCGGTAGCATCGCGGCAACGTCAGCATTTCTTCTGGCCTTATTGATCAAATTATTTCTGTTTTTAATATGAAAAAAAACTTATTTATTGCTGCAATCCTCTGCGGATCATGCATCTCCGCTAATGCCGCCAGCATGGTCACGGAATGGACCGGCAATGCCGGCCCTACGGAAGGCAACACCTATGAACTGGGCAATGCAGACAACTGGAGCAACGGTGTACCCGCCCGCGGCAACAACCAGGGACCGGATGTAATTTTTAATAACACCGGAACCATCACCCTCAGCGGCTCCATGGTGGACACATCCGATGGCGGCAGCATTACTGTCACAGGCAACAGCAATGTTACGGTGGGGGGAACCCGCTGGACGGGAAATGTCACCATTGGAGCAGGTTCCGCTCTTTCCCTCTCACAAGTGGACTTTAAAAGCAGTGACATCATCCTGGACGGCACCTTCAACCTTGGCGTTTGCGGCATTGATGGAGGCGGCAATGGAGCCCGGCTTGTTTTCGGAATAAACGGGATCATGAACGTTAATCAGCAAATCTGGGGAGCATCCAGCTTCTCCGTTTCCGGGATGCTGGCCACCATATCCACGGATCTGGCTGCTGGAGAATTCCAATTTGTTACCCGTACGCTGATTACCTCATCCGGCTTCAATGGCGGTTCCATTTCCCTGGGAGACTTCACCGCTGAAGACGGCGGAGCGCTGACCAAGGCATCCGGCATCATGGAAGGGAACGCCGCGGACTACCAGGGCCAGTACTATCTCTACACGGAAGACGGGAATGTCAAAGTGCAGTACGTTGTGGCGGGAGCTGTGCCGGAACCTGCTACGGCCACCCTCAGCCTGCTGGGGCTGGCTTCCCTGATGCTGCGCCGCAGGCGCGCCTGACCTTTTATCCCCGGTCCTTTCCTCGACAGCCTGTATGCCCATGCGTACAGGCTGTTTTGTTTTCCAGGCGAGTGACGAAAACGTCACGGAAAACATCTTCATGCCATTGCCGGGAATCCGTAGCATTTTTTCATTATCTCCCGTTCGACGTCATGCAAGCCCACGCAAAATCACTCAACGAACGTTTCCGCACCCTCATCTCCCTGATTTTCGGTCTGGCTATCGGCTGTTCCCTGCTCTTCGGGGAATCCCGCTGGGAAACGTCTCCTCTCATTGAAGAAAGCCTCATGCTCCTGGCCTGCTTCATGGCCGGCATAGGCGCCTTCGGGCGCATCTGGTGCTCCCTCTACATTGCAGGTTATAAAAACAACGTCCTGGTTACTGACGGGCCATACTCCATGTGCCGCAACCCGCTCTATTTCTTCAGCTTCGTTGGCGGCATAGGCGTATCCTGCGCTACGGAGACCTTCACCATCCCCCTGCTTACGGCGCTGGCGTTCGGAATCTACTACCCGTCCGTCATCAGAAAGGAACAGGAAAGGCTCCTCACCCTTTTCGGAGACGCCTACCGGAACTATTGCAGGAACGTTCCCACCTTCATTCCCTCCCTCTCACGGCTCAAACCGCCGCCGGCCGCCTACTCCGTCAATCCCGCCACGTTCACGCACAACATTGTGGATGCGCTGTGGTTCATCTGGTTCATCGGCATCTTTGAATTCATCAGCGGACTTCATGAAGCCGGAATGCTCCCCGTATGGTTCCTCATTCCGTAACAGGCTCTTTTCTCCTGGCATCCAGAAGCCCCGCAAGCGCCCGTTGGGAAACCATCTTACGGAAAGATGAGCGGTCCCGCGGATAAAGCATCATCTCCGTCCGCGTCTCCCCCCCCCGGAAAGCCCAGGCAAGCCATACGGTCCCCACAGGCTTTTCCGGCGTACCGCCTCCGGGCCCCGCAATACCGCTGACGGCAACAGCAACATCGGCTCCGGAGCGTTCCAGAGCTCCTTCCGCCATCGCTTTAACCACGGGTTCGCTGACTGCTCCGTAACGCTTCAGAACATTCTCCGGAACGCCCAGCATCTCCGTCTTTGCCCGGTCGGCATAAGTAACCCATCCGAATTCAAAAACCCCGGAGGCCCCCGGAACATCCGTAATCCTCTTGGCAATCAGGCCGCCGGTGCAGCTCTCCGCCGTCGCCGCCTTCAGATCCTGCTGCGCCAAATGGCACACAACCGCTTTCTCCAGGGATGCCCCGGCAGGAGCGAGCACATACGCCCCGGCCAGAATGCGCAAACGGGCTTCTCCCTGTTTCAGGGCCACCTCACTGCCCACCAGGCGCACGTCCACTTCCCCGACGCGCGCGCAATACGCCACCTCCAGCCCCTCCACCTGGTGCAGGGAACCATCCACCAGCTCCTGGAGATCGCTCTCCCCTATCCCTACCAGGCGGAACACGCGCAAATGAGGAATATCCTCATCCGCCAAATCTTCCAGAAGCGGCATCACGGAATGTTCCACCATCGGCTTCAACTCCGCCGGCGGCCCCGGCAGCAGGATGAACATGGGAAGGGAACCGCTGGCAGGCATCACCAGTCCGGGCGCCGTCCCATTGGAATTCTCCAGCACCGCGGCGCCATCCGGAACCATGGCCTGCTTGAAATTACACTCCGCAATGGGAATCCCCCTCCGTTCAAAATAACTCTTCAGCCACTCAGCCACATGCTCGTCACGGTGCATGTCCACGCCGCACACGTCGCACAGGGCTTCCCGGGTCACATCATCACTCGTCGGCCCCAGTCCCCCGCTTACAATCACGATATCTGCGCGCCGGGCGCTCTCCCTCATGGCCTCGTTAATAGCGTAACCGTCGGGCACGACGGTTACCCTCCCCACACGGAACCCGGCCTCAAATAATCTGTTGCCCAGCCATGCGGCATTTGTATTCACAATACTCCCCAGCAAAATTTCCGTCCCGGTGTTGATCAATTCAACCCTGATCTGTTTCATGCAGCCAGTATGCTCCCTCAAGCACCCCGTGACATGCAACAATCCTGCCATGTATCATAAAAAACTTCATTTAAACTCCCCGTAAGATACATTAGGGGCACTGACAAAGACCATGAACACACCTTCCCGGCCCCGGGCCACCAAAATCATCTGCACTATTGGACCAGCAACAGACACTTCCGACATGCTGGGACAGCTTATTGAAGCCGGAGCCAACGTCTTCCGGCTCAATATGAGCCATTCCAAACACGACTGGGTCCGGGAAGTCGTCTTCCGCATCCGCCGGAAAGCAGCGGAGCTGGAAGCGAACGTGGCCATCCTATTTGACCTCCAGGGTCCCTCCATCCGTACGGGAGACCTGGCCGAACCCTACCATTTGAAAAAGGGAGACACGGTAGAAATCCGCCTGGGCACGGCCAAGCCGGAACTTCCTTTTTCCACCACGGTAAACTATGACGGCCTTCTGCAGGATGTTCAGGCGGGCCATACCATGGTGGTGGATAACGGCGGCATCCTCATGCGCATTGCGGAAGTACGCCCGGACAGGCTCATCTGCGACGTGCTCACGGAAGGCGTATTCGGCTCCCGCCGCCACATCAACCTTCCCGGCGTAGCGCTGCGGCTCCCGGCCCTGACGGAAAAGGATCTGGCGGACCTGGCCGTGGCCGTAGAATGCGAAACGGACTACGTAGCCATGTCCTTCGTCCGGGATGCCGCCCACATTGCCCAGCTCCGGGAACACATCGACAACTTGGGAGGCAAGGCCCAGATCGTCGCAAAAATTGAAGACCAGCAGGCTGTCCGACACATTGACGATATCATCCTGGCCGCAGACGTCATCATGGTCGCGCGCGGGGACCTGGGCATTGAAGTCAGCATTGAAGAACTGCCCATCATCCAGCGCCGCATCGTCCGCCATTGCCACAGGCTGGGACGCCGCTGCATCGTAGCAACGCATATGCTGGAATCCATGATAACCCAGCCCACCCCTACCCGTGCGGAAGTCACGGATGTTTCCAACGCCATCTTTGAACAAGTGGATGCCGTCATGCTTTCCGGAGAAACCTCCGTGGGCCATTACCCCGTACGCTGTGTGGAAGTGCTGGATTCCATCGCCCACCGCATGGAGTGCTCCGGCAATCTCAACTTCGCGGCATCCGCCATCCTGAACGGAGACCGCCAGAAAGCCACCAAGGCAGCCATCTCCCTGGCGGACTCCGTGGAAAACGCCTGTCTGATCGTCTTTACCCGCCGCGGCCTGGCCGCCACGCAGGCAGCCGTCCTCAGGCCGGAACGGGCTGCCATCTTCGCCTTCAGCAATGACCCTGTCGTTGTCAGGCAACTCGCCCTGGCGCGTGACGTAACCGCCTTTGAATCTCCCTTCCTGAAAGACCCGGCCCGCATGATTTCCACCGCCCTGGACCTGCTGAAGGAAAAAGGGCTGATCTCCTCCGGCCAGCCTGTCGTCATCCAGGGGGACAGCCTGCAAGGGGAACTGCTGGCGGATTCCATTATCTTCATGCGCGTGGAATAATGGCCTGCACCTTTCCTATAGAGCGGGAGACGGCCGTGTGGCCCCCGTCCGCCCCCCTCAGGGAACTCCTGCTGGATGCGGATCCGGACGAACGCCGGATAGCGGGTCACCTGGCCCACGGCGAACTTTACGTCGCAAAAAACTGCGGGACTGCCGCCGGAGTCATTGTTATCCGTCAGACGGGGAAACATACATGGGAAATCATGAATTGCTCCGTAGCTCCTGAATATAGAAGGCAGCGTTGCGGAACAGCCCTGGTACGGCATGCCCTGAACATCATCAGAAACAAAGGGGGCCGGTATGCGGAAGTGGGAACGTCCGATGCGTCTCCGGGGCCAATGGCCCTATATGAAAGCTGCGGATTCCAGGTCTATGGCGTTATCAACAACCACTTCACGGACAACTATCCGGAACCCGTCTGGGACAACGGCGTGCAATGTATTGACATGATCCGCATGCGTGCGGACCTCTCCCTTCGGAAAGAAGGAGCGCATCATGCTGCTCAGAAAGCATAAACCACGCTGACTCCCGTCACCCAGCTATTGCCCTTTACCAGCGTTCTTCCATACACGCGGTTCACCCCGTGGGAACCCTTGCCGAGCCAGTGCAGGCCAACAAAAGGCTCTATAAAAACATTCCCGAACAGACGGTAATTCGCCGTCACCCTGAAATAGAGGGACTGCCAGCCATTGCTGCTGGAAGGCCAATAGGAAGAACTCAACACGGCACCGAATTTAAACCCCATATAAAGGTTTTCCGTCATCCGGAAATCCGATCCCGTGCACATGTCAAACCACCAGCCCGTGATTCCGTAAAAGGAATAGGCGGCACTTCCCTGCGCATAAAAACCGGGGAGGAATCCCACATCATGGCGCATAATCAGTGCCGCTTCATACGTTGTCCCCCCATTGCCGAACAAACGTTCGGAAGCAAACCCCGCCAATCCGCCGTCATTCGCACGAAAGGATAATGCCGCATACGTAGCTTTTCCGAACTTCCGCTGAAGACCAAGATCCACCATCGTCTCATTCTCTATATCAACCGCCGGATGCCCCAGAAAGATCTCCTCCTTCAGAGCCAGAATCAGGGAATACCGGTCATTCAAATCGCTTCTCCAATCCAGCCGCAAAGGAGCCGTGGGATTACAGCCCGTGGGAATCAGCCCCCTGAACTCGTAATTAGTGGAATACCCGGCTTTGATACTGCCGCTGACCGGTCTTAAAGCAGGAGCGGAAGGAACCTCCGGAATGCGTGATTCCGCCGAAGAAACGGCCATGAAAGCGACGGAGGCCATGCCCGCTCCAAGGAGAAAAGAAAAAAAGAAATTCATAACATCGGAATGCCGTACGGAAAGTATTCTGGATAAAAAAACTCCTCTTGGCAACAAGCAAAAACGCCGCTGTTTCCTGCTCTGCTTCAGGAAACATCATTCAGGCCTGCCCGCTGCCAACTTCAGAAAAAATAAACGAGACCAGCCCCGGCCACTACTCCGAAATTCTTATAAGGCTTGTCGCCCCTGTCCGAACCTCGGTTGGCCTTCAAGGCGCCCTCTCCGGCCCAGTTGAAGCTGACGAAGGGAACGAGAGACAGGTTCTTGGCACCCAGCTTCACCGGAAGTTCAGCCTTCAGCCACCATGCCTGGGAACCGTTGGACATAAAAAGGGATTTATTGTCAAAATAAGAGGAAGTGGCAGACATCCCGGCGCTCAATACAAAATCGGCGTCGGAGCAGATAGCAGCCTGATACCCCACATGCGGCCGGAACCACCAGCCGGTCATGCCCTGGAAGGCATAGCTCATGGCTACGCCGGCAAACCAGTTTCCGGGCAAACCGTAATCCAGCGTCAGATAAAATTCCTGAATGACGGAATGGGTATTCCTTCTATACACATCTTCATCACTCATCCAGGTGGCGTTATAATCATACCTGGCAAAATTCCCAAGCAGGCCGCCGTGAATCAGGTTCCAGCCAAGCGTCGTGGACAGGTTCTTCAGTAAACCGTCCCGGTTCTTCCATCCAAAAAGAAAATCAGTCTCGTTATGAAAAGAGAAATCTCTTTCCCCTGCCATGTGGTGTCCTGAAATCAGGAACGTACAAGATGCCGCCCCAACAACGGAATTACAATCATCCAGCTTATAATTCAAATCCACACTGGCAGGAATAATTCCATCTCCTTCCGTCAGTGAATGAGAAGCCACAATGCCGCGGCAGGTGTAATTGGAAGCATACCCGGCATCAACTTCCCCGGACAAAGGACAGTCCTGTTCCACGGGAACAGGAGAAACAGTTTTAACGGAAATTCCCGCAAAAGCGGAAGCGGCAAGAAAAACGGCACCCCCCGCAACACCAATGATATTTCTGAATTGCATCATCACGCTTCAAATGAAAATTTGGATATCGGCGCATTGCAAAAAACGGAGTTCATAAAAAACAATGCGCCGCCATCAATTAAAAAAAGCGCGGCGGATTTCTCCGCCGCACCTGAAAATATAATTCAATCGCAGGCCGGATGGCTTAGAAAGAATAGACAAGGCTGGCTCCAGCCACTACGCCGAAGTTCTTGTAAGGCTTGTCTCCCTTATCCAGGCCCTTATTGACCTTCAATGCGCCACAGCCGGCCCAGTTGAAGCTGACGAAGGGAACAAGGGACAGATTCTTCACTCCCAGCTTCACCGGAAGTTCAGCTTTCACCCACCAGGCCTGAGCGCCATTGGCCTGCTCGAACGCAGCGCCAAAATAGCTGGACGTGGCAGACATCCCGGCCGTCACGACAATGTCCGTGACGGGGCAGAGGGCGGCCTTGTAGCCAACATAAGGTTGGAACCACCAGCCGGTCATGCCCTGGAAGGCATAGCTCGTGGTTACGCCGGCAAACCAGTTCTGAGTCAGATCGTAATTCAGATTCAGGTAAAATTCCTGCGTGACGGAATGAGCATGGTCATACTTGGCAAAGCTGCCCAGCAAACCGCCGTGAATCAGGTTCCAGCCAAGCGTCGTGGACAGGTTCTTCAGCAAACCGTCCTTATTCTGCCAGCCAAGGTTGAAATTGGTCTCATTGTGGAAGGAAGTATCCCTGTCCCCCATGAGATGGTGGCCTGAAGTCAAGGTCGTATAAGAAGCGGAAGCCACGATGGAGTTGGCATCGCACAGCTTGTAATTCAGATTGACACCGGCGGGGATGACGCTATCCCCTTCCGCCAACGCGTGGGAAGCCACAATGCCGCGGCAGGTGTAATTGGAAGCGTAGCCGGCGTAAATATCGCCGGACAGCGGGCTGGAAGTCGCCACAGGAGCGGGAACCGGAGTCGGAGCAACAATCTTGACGGGAGTACCCGCAAGAGCAGCTCCGGCAAAGGATGCCACAACTGCCGCAACACTGATGATGTTCTTGGTTTGCATGACTATTACTTGGTTAGGGTATTAATTGTTGATTTGCTAACATGGAAAGAAAAATGCTTTTTCCCCCCTTGTTAAGAAAAGTGAAACATTTTCGTCACAAAAGTAAAGAATTTTCTCTTGATAAATCAGCAAGTCATTGATTTCACATTATTTACATCCACCAACCCCATGACAAAAAATCCAATTCTCCATATCTTGCCAAACCTTCCCTTCCAAGGCCTGGCCGGATACAGACACTCCGCACCATCCAGAAGCCTGTCTTCTTTCAGGGCAGGAGAAGGATTCACCAGAACCCTCCGCCTGCAGGAAAGCAGCATGGGCAGATCCGCGGCACTGTCGCTGTAGGCAACGGCGTTTTCCAGAACACCATGTTCCGGCAGTACATTCCGCTCCCGCAGACGCTCCACCTTCACCGCCCCCTTATTATTACCGTTCGGCAGTTCCGGCATTGCCGGCATGCGTTCCTCCAGAAGCACATCCGTTCCCAGAACTTCGTCAAATCCCAGCAGTTCGCCCAGGGGCTTCACGTAAAATGATGGAGAAGCGGAAACCATGAGACACAAATAACCCTTCTTCCGATACCCTGCCAGCCGCTCCTTCAGCTCCGGATAAATCCATTCCTGCGCCATCTCGGCAAACTTCCGTCCATATTCCCGCACCGTTTCAGCGGGAAGCCCCCACAAATACATGAGATAAGCCCTCTTCATCCGGTTCTCATCCCATATTCTCAAAATATAGAGCGGAATACAGGCCAGGAAAAGAAAAATCAGCAAGCGTCTCCAAGGATGGCGCCTCACCACAAAACAGGAAAAAATATATTGCGTATCCCAGGGAAGGAGCGTGCCGTCCATATCAAACAGCGCTGCGCCTCTTTTTTTCCAATCGTCCGTCATGCTTTCATCCTATACCCGCTTCCCTTAACTCTCAACACCCAACTCTTCCATGCCCCTCCTCCTGAATGCCCAAAACCCCGGCCGCCGAAAGGCAACCGGGGTTTTGAAGCAAATCCAGAAGGAAATAAGATTAACGGGAGTAAAATTCCACGATGAGCTGCTCGTTGACGATGGGAGCAATCTCTTCCTTGGAAGGCACGCGGGCAATCTTGCCCGTGAGCTTGTCACGGTCGCATTCCAGCCAGTCAGGAACCACAGTAGCCTGAGTCAGGTCAAGGAAACGGGTAACCAGCTGCTGGGAAGAAGCCTTGCCGCCTACGGCAATGACATCGCCCGGACGGCAGGAGTAGGACGCGATATTCGTCTTCTTGCCGTTCACGGTGATGTGACCGTGGGAAACAAGCTGACGGGCGCCGGCACGGGTATTGCTGAAGCCGAGGCGGTACACAACATTGTCCAGACGAAGCTCAAGGAGCTGAAGCAGAATATCGCCGGTAATGCCGCGGCGGCGGGCGGCTTCTGCATAATACTTGCGGAACTGACCTTCAAGCACACCGTACTGGAAACGCAGTTTCTGTTTTTCAGCAAGCATCACGCCATAGTCGGATTTCTTCTTGCGGCCGGCGCGCATGCCATGCTGGCCGGGAGGGAAGGGGCGCTTTTCAAGAGCCTTGGTGGAACCGAAAAGGGCAACGCCAAAACGGCGGGACACTTTATCGCGGGGACCGGTATAACGAGCCATGATATATTAGATCTATATAGGTAAAAGATTCTCAATTAGACGCGGCGGGCCTTCGGAGGACGGCAGCCGTTGTGGGGGATGGGGGTCACGTCCTTGATGGAGGTGATTTCAATACCGATCGTCTGCACGGCACGTACGGCGGATTCACGACCGGAACCGGGCCCCTTTACGCGCACTTCCACTTCACGCAAGCCGTGACCCATGGCCTGGCGGCAGGCGTCCTGGCACACCACCTGCCCGGCATAGGCCGTGCTCTTGCGGGAACCCTTAAAGCCCATCTTGCCGGCGGAGGACCAGCCGATGACATTGCCGCGCTGGTCAGTCACAGTTACGACGGTGTTATTGAACGTGGAGGAAACGTGAACCACGCCCGTGGAAACGTTTTTGCTGCCCTTGGCCTTCAGGATTTTGGGCTTGTCATCATCGCCGCCCAGACCAAGTTCCGCAAAGATATCCTTGCGGGGTTCGGGCTTCTTGATTTCTTCAGGAGCGGAAACAGCGGCGGCCGGAGTTTCAGCGACGGGAGCGGAAGCTGCCGCTTCCACAGGCTGTTCGGCGGTTTCGTTGGTGATTTCTTCGCTAGCCATAGTAAAGCTATATTAAAAATTCAGGTTGGCGGATTACTTCTTCTTGGCCTGCGCGCCAACGGTCTTCTTCTTGCCTTTACGGGTGCGGGCATTCGTGCGGGTACGCTGACCGCGTACCGGAAGGCCGCGGCGGTGGCGCTGACCACGATAGCAGTTGATGGAGGTCAAACGCTTGAGAATGGATTGCTTTTCACGACGAAGGTCACCTTCAATCAAAATGCCGTCGGTGGTGATTACTTGAACAATCTTCGTGAGCTGTTCGTCGGTAAGCTGTCCCGTGCGGATGTCGGGATTGATGCCTGCTTGTTCCAGGATTCTCTTAGAAGTCGAGCGACCAATTCCGTAAATATACGGAAGGGAAGCCTCGATGCGCTTCTCGTTGGGTATTTCTGTACCGAAAAGGCGTGCCATAATGGATTGGATTTGCTAGCTGTTATTTTTCTCTGCCTCGCGCAGAGCTATTGCTTGGGGCAAGATGGATACCATAAATTGAGGTTTTGACAAGACCAAAACATCATTTTTTCTATTTTTAATCTCTTGCACCGCTTGAAGATGCATGCCGCCCGTGGCGGCGGAGGATGCGCTCCACAGCCCAGGAAGCGTGTTCCTCCACCAGAGGAGACTCCCCGTAAAGCGCCTTCAGAAAATCAATGTCATCCGGAGTCCCCGCATTCCCCAGCACAACGCAGCCGTTACGCAGCAGCCCTTCCCTCTTGAGCCTTTTCAACGGGGAATTCCGGAACAGGGCCGCAAAACCGCCGGCATCCAGGGAAAGAAGACCACGCAGGGGAATGGAAGCCAGCAGACGGGACATGCGGAACCGTTCGTCAACGTCCGGCAAAGGCTTACCATTCCAGGGACAGACCGTCACGCAGGTATCGCACCCGTACAGGCGCGTGCCTATCAGGGGACGGATTTCTTCCGGAATAGCCCCCCGGTGTTCAATCGTCCAGTAGGAAAGGCAGCGTCCGGCATCAACCTGACCGTTTTCCATAATTGCGCCCGTCGGACACAGGGCCGCACAACGGCGGCAACTGCCGCATCCGTTTGAAACCGGAGCGTCCGGTTCCAGTTCCAGCGTAGTCAGCAGGGTAGCGATAAAAAAGCGGGAGCCCCCTTTCCTGCGCACGATCAAACCGCTTTTCCCGCGCCAGCCCAGGCCGCAGGCCTCCGCATGGTCCCGTTCCATAACAGGGCCGGAGTCCACATACCCCCTCTGCTTCCCGCCGTAAATGGAAAGCAGCTCCTGCAAATCCGCCAGTTTTTCCTCCAGAATTCCGTGGTAATCCTTTCCATGGGCGTAAAGGCAAATGCTACCCTCCCCCTCCGGGCGCCTACCGGGGCTGTCATAATCATAGGACAGGCAAATGACGGAACGGCATCCGGGAAGCACTTCCGCAGGATCCGTGCGCCGCTCCGGGGAAAGCGCCATCCACTCCATCCCGGCGTGCCATCCGCGCTCCAGCCATTGAAACAATTTTTCCGCATGCGGGCTTTTTTCCGCACGGGCCACCCGGCAGCCGGAAAAACCAAGCTGCCGGGACACGGCGCACAAGGAATCTTTAATAACAGAGGAATCCGGAGTCAGCACGCCGGAATCATGAACAAGAGCATGCCTCCCACCAAGAATTTTCTTCTGTCCGGTGGAAATTGGATTGCCTGCACCCCGCCGCCGCTTCATAATGCCGCATATATGAACATCCGGATTCTGAGCGATGGGAAACAGGGCCACCTCAACCAGTCCCTGGGGCTGGCGCAGGCTCTGATCTCCAAAGCGGGGGGAACCGTGGAAACGGTAGACCTGCAGGGGCTTTCCCTTTTGGGGAAAATCCGGAAGGTCGTCACAGGCAGCGACATTCCACGGCCGGATCTGTTCATTTCCGCCGGACATGCAACGCATATCCCGCTCATCTGCGCGCGGCACCATTTCAAAACCCGGGCCGTCCTCTGCATGAAGCCTACGCTTCCCTGCTCCTTTTTCGACCTCTGCCTTATTCCCCGCCATGACCTGGATTCCGGCCGCGATTACACGGATACGGATATCTTCCCCACCCAGGGAGCTCTCCACCCCATGAGACCGGATCCCTCCGTACCAAAGGATACCACACTGATTCTCATAGGAGGGCCCAGCAAAGATTTTGACTGGGATGACGAAAGCATGCTCAACCAGCTCGCGTCCATCAGCATCCACACCCCCGGACACCTTGTTCTAACCACCTCGCGCCGGACGCCGGACGGCTTTGCGGAAAAAATCCGGACGGCCGTTCCGGAACTAACCGTCGTTCCCGTGGAGGAAACCCGGCCGGGGTGGGTAGCCCGGCATCTGGCGCACGCCTCCGCCGCCTGGGTCAGCCAGGACAGCGTCTCCATGGTATATGAGGCTCTTGGCTCCGGCGCGCCTGTAGGCATCCTTTCCGTACCGCGCCGACACGGCAGCCGCAAATCCCGCATCCTGTCCGGCCTGGAGACACTGGAAAAGGAAGGCATGGTTACTGGATACAGTGACTGGAAAAAACAGAACTTCCGCCTGACGGCTCCCGGTTCCCCGCTTCTGGAAGCGGACCGTGCAGCAGACTACATCCTCTCCAGATTTTTCCCTCAGCTCCGCGCCTTATGAAAATAGTACATCTCGTCCCCTCCATGGAATCCGGAGGCGTGGAACAAGTCGTTATGGAACTGGGCAGCGGCCTTTCTTCCCGGGGCGTGGAAAATATCGTCGTTTCCGGAGGCGGACGCCTGGTGCCCCGTCTGGAAAAGGAAGGCTCCCGCCACATCCTGATGCCGATAGGCAAAAAAAGCATCTCCACTCTCTTCCGCATCGGGGCCCTCCGCGCCCTGCTTCAGGCCGTCAGGCCGGATATCCTGCATCTCCATTCCCGCGTTCCTGCGTGGGCAGGCTACCTGGCATGGAAAAAGCTCCCGCCGGAAGACCGCCCCGGCCTCGTCACCAGCGTTCACGGCTTCTACTCCGTCAACCGGTACTCCGCCATCATGAGCCGAGGAGAGCGGGTGATCGCCGTCTCCAACTGCATCAGGGACTACATCCTTGACCATTATCCGTCCACCCCTCCGGACCATATCAGAATCATACCCAATGCTATTTCCCCGGACCAATATCACCCGGCCTACTCCCCCTCCCGGGAATGGCTCACGGGCTGGTTCATGTCCTATCCTGAACTGAAGGGGAAATTCACCCTGTGCCTGCCGGGCCGCATCACGCGCTTGAAAGGGCATCTGGATCTGATTCCGGTCGTCAGGCAGCTTCTGGAACAGGGAATCCCGGCCCACGCCGTCATTGTAGGAGAAGCAAAGAAGGGAAAAGAAGAATATAAAAACGAGGTCCTGCGGGCAATAGAACGTTCCGGCGTCTCCCAGTCCTTCACCTGGACAGGCCATCGCCAGGATCTGAGGGAAATCCTTTCCACATGTTCCGTCACCCTCTCCCTGACCAAAAGCCCGGAAGCCTTCGGCAAATCAACCCTGGAGGCGCTCGCCCTGGGCAAACCCGTAGCCGGATACGCCCACGGCGGAGTCAAGGAACAGCTGGACGCCTTCCTTCCTGAAGGGAACGTCGCCGTAGGAGATACCGCCGCCATGGCGAACCTGCTGGCCCGCTGGCATACCCAGCCCCCCCCCCTGCCCCGGCAAATTCCTTCCCCTTACAATATGCAGGATATGATTCAAGCCCATCTGGACGTTTACCAGGAACTGACACCTTATTCATGACACCCCGGGAAGCAGCCATAGCCCTGAACCTGATACCGGGCCTGGGCCCTGTCAGAATCATGCGTCTCCTGCAGGTATTCGCCTCTCCGGAACTGATTCTGGAATCCCCTTCCTCCCTGTTGATGGAAATTCCCGGCGTGGGGGCGCAGCTGGCTTGCCGCATTTCCTCTTGGCGGAGCACCGTCAACCCGTACAGGGAACTGGAACTGGCGGATAACGCGGGGGCCGCGGTAACCACGGTTTTTGACGACTCCTACCCATCCTCCCTGCGTGCTCTCCCAGACCCGCCCATTGTCCTCTACTCCTGGGGAAACTGGACCGGAACGGATGCCGAACGCTCCATTGCCGTCGTCGGCTCACGGATGGCCACCCATTACGGCAGGCTTTGCGCCAGAAACATCTCCCATGACCTGGCGGAAGCCGGAATAACTGTCATTTCCGGACTGGCGCGCGGCGTGGACACGGAAGCCCATACCGGGGCCATGGACGCGGAGGGGCGCACCATCGCCGTTATCGGGGCAGGTCTCAACAAACTGTATCCTCGGGAAAACAGAAACTTGGCGCAGCGCATTGCGGACGGGCATGGAGCGGTAGTCTCCGAGTTCCCGATGGACCTGCCCCCCTCCCGCACCACTTTTCCCATGCGCAACCGCATCGTGAGCGGCTGGAGCCGCGCTACGCTGGTGGTGGAGGCGTCCGGACGCAGCGGGGCCCTGATCACGGCCCGAACGGCGGCCGAACAGGGTCGAGACGTTTTTTGCATTCCCGGACCGGTTGACCGGCATTCTTCCGACGGATGCCATGCCCTCATCCGGGACGGAGCCATCCTAGCTACCGGAGCCTCCGATATTCTGCAGGACATGAACTGGGCCGTTCCGGAACAGGGACTGCCTCTCTTCTCGCCATGCTCCCCTGCCGGAGCCTCAACCCCACCGCTTCCCACTTTGGAAGAAAAGGAGATTCTCCACGCCATCAGACTGGGTTTCAATACTATTGACACCCTCTGCACCTCTCTGGGAAAAGCGGCGCATACCATCACCCCGCTTTTGGCCAAAATGCAAATTGCAGGGCAAATTACTCCGGACGCCGGAGGGTATTTCTCCATTAACGGCAGGGAACTTTAGGCAGATTCCGCTTTTCCGCCGGGGAAAACGCCAGGTCCGGGGCTCCTCTCCCTGACCATGGAACCGGAAGGGAGCGCCGTCCATCTCCCGTATAAAAACCTTTCCATCCGGATGCAAAAAAAACGTCTCAAAATAGTCGCCAAACCCTTTCCTTCAATAATTCTATTCCAAAAATTAAATATATCGGCAGGACATCCCCGGCATTTTAAATGCCTGCGGCAAATTTACATGCCCGCGAAAAACAAAATATGTTCGAAAAAAATCTCTGCCATATTTACTGGATGCAGGCTCGGGCGCATACGGCAACACCTCTTAAAAAGAACTGTTGACGAACATATTTTGAACGCATCACTCCTGCCTGGAGTCTCATCCTTCACAAGATCTGTCCGACGGATGGGAAAAGCAATTCAAAATCCGTTCAGGGTGGTTTTTGGTTCCATAGGTAGTTAATAGAGAAAAAAGGCCGCGGATTGTCCGATCCGCGGCCTTTTTCGTCCGGCTCTTTTTCAAATGCGGAGTTTGGGCTTGATGAACGAAACTTCTTACTGTAGCAACAAGACATGCGTTTATTCGCCCTTCTTGCAGGATTCTCCCTTTGCCTGAGCTCCACAAGCTGCCAATCGTACGGGGATTCAAGTGACTACATCCCCCTTGCAACGCCCGTTCCCCCACAACTCTCCCAGCTGGTTTCCCATGCCCTCCCCCGACCGGCCAATTTCCCCACACGTCCCGTAGCCATCCCCTCAAGCGCCCCGCGCACGCCCCGCTGCGCCAGCGCCTGCGTCATGGACGCCCTTACCGGCAAAGTGCTCTTTTCCCACAACGGCCTCCAGCACCGCCAGGTAGCCAGCACGCAGAAACTCGTGACGGCCATGGTCGTGATGGAACACGGCAGCCTGGACAAAAAAGTGGTCATCCAGCCTTCCGATACCAAGGCGGACCCCACCAAACTGGGATTCCGGGCGGGGGAAGTCTATTCACGCCGCGAACTGCTCAATGCCATGATGATCCGCAGTTTCAACGACGTAGCCCTGGCTCTGGCCCGCGATACGGCGGGTTCCGTTCCCCGTTTCGCCCAGTTGATGAATGCCAAAGCCCGGCAGATGGGCATGTACAACTCACGCTTCGCCAATCCCAACGGCCTCCCGGCGGATCAATATTCCACTGCCATTGACATGGCCCGCTGCGCCTATTATGTGTACCGCAACCCGGAACTGCGCAATATTATCTGCAAACGCCAATATGCCTTTACCCGCGCCAACGGCAGAACGCTTCTGCTGAGAAACACCAACAAGCTGCTCACCCAGAACCCCTGGGTTACCGGAATGAAAACCGGATACACGAACGCCGCCGGACGCTGCCTGGTTTCCTCAGCCGGCGTCAACGGGCGCCATGTCATCGTCGTCGTCCTCGGCTGCCATCCGTCCCGTATCTGGACGGAATCGGAAAACCTGATCAGATGGGCTTTGGGATCCGCCGCATAAATGCCCGTCGGCAATTGGTATTTGACTTTCACGGCGTGACCCGCTATCAGTCCTGCCTATGTTACAGGCAGGTATTGTAGGTCTCCCCAACGTCGGCAAATCCACTCTATTCAATGCGGTCACCCGGACGCGCAAGGCCCAGGCGGCCAACTATCCCTTCTGCACCATTGACCCGAACGTGGGTATGGTAACAGTCCCGGATCCCCGCCTGCAGGTTCTTTCCGACATGTCCGGTTCTGAAAAAATCATCCCCACGCTTATTGAATTCGTGGATATTGCCGGTCTGGTCAAGGGAGCCTCGGAAGGAGCCGGCCTGGGCAACCAGTTTCTGGCGAACATCCGTGAAGTGGACGCCATCGTGCAGGTAGTCCGCTGCTTTGACAATGATGATATTATCCATGAACTCGGTTCCGTGGATCCTCTGCGCGACATTGACATCATCAACTCGGAACTCATTCTGGCGGATATCGCCACCATGGAAAAGAGACTCTCTTCCCGCGAACGCAAGGCACGCAGCGGCGACAAGGAAGCCAAGGCCGAAGTGGCCCTCATCACCAAACTCCTGCCCCACCTGAACGAAGGCAATCCCGCCCTCACCCTTGAACCGCAGCTGGACGACGACGAACGCAAGCTGCTCCATTCTTTCCAGCTGCTTTCGGATAAAAAAAGCATTTTCGCCTGCAATGTCAATGAAGACGAACTGGCGGACGCCATCTCCAACCCGGACGCCCATCCCTACGTCTCCCAGGTGAAAAAATACGTAGCGGAACACCATAACGCGGAAGCCATTGTCATCTCCGCCCGGATTGAAGAGGAACTCATCGACGTCTCGGAGGAAGAATCCCGCGAATTCCTGGAATCCCTGGGTGTGAAGGACTCCGGCGTTTCCGACCTTATCCGCGCCGTGTACCACCTTCTGGGCCTGCGCACCTACCTCACCACGGGAATCAAGGAAACGCGGGCCTGGACCATTCCGGCCGGGGCAAAAGCACCCCAGGCGGCCGGCGTCATCCACACGGACTTTGAACGCGGTTTTATCGCCGCGGAGGTAGTGCACTACGACGACCTGGTTTCCTGCGGCGGCAAGGCCGGAGCGAGGGAACACGGCAAGCTGCGCATCGAAGGAAAAGAATATGTCGTCAAAGACGGGGACGTCATCGAATTCCGCTTCAATGTCTAGACGGAAGCGTTACCGGAATTCCATTGACTTTTACTGATATAAGGGGCAGATTGCTCATAACCTTCACATCGCCTCATGACTGATACAGACGTCAAATCCACCCCCCTGGCAACTAAACACGTTGAACTGGGAGCCAGAATGGTTCCTTTCGCCGGCTGGAATATGCCGGTGCAGTACACCGGCATTCTGGACGAACACAAAGCAGTGCGCGAAACCTGCGGCATTTTTGACATCTCCCACATGGGGCAGTTCACGGTAGCCGGCGGTTCCGCTGCAGCATGGCTGAACTCCATGCTGACCAATGACATCAACAAACTGAATGTAGGGCAGGGGCAATACTCCGTCATGCTCAATGACAGGGCCGGAGTCATTGACGACCTCATCCTGTACCGGATGGAACCGGAAACCTTCTTCGTAGTGGTGAACGCCTCCAAGATTGATGAAGACTTCGCATGGCTTTCCGCCCATCAACCTGCAGGCGTAACTCTGGAAAACCACTCCGACGAATACGTGGGGCTGGCTGTTCAAGGTCCCGAATGCGGAGAAGTATTCTCCCGCGTCATCCCCGGCGTGGAACTTCCCCCCCGCAATGGAATCTCCCGCATCACGGCGGAAGGGACGGATCTCATTATCTGCCGCACCGGCTATACCGGGGAAGATGGTTTTGAATTCTTCTGCCCGGCTAAGGAAGGCGTCAAATGGTTTGAAGCCTTTCTTGGAGCAGGAGCCAAACCCTGCGGCCTGGGCGCCCGCGACAGCCTGCGTCTGGAAATGTGCTATCCTCTGAACGGCTCCGACCTCTCTCCGGACAAAACGCCTCTGGAAGCCGGGCTCGGATTCTTCTGCGCGCTGGATACGGACTTCATCGGTTCCGATATTCTCCGGGAACAAAAAGCCAACGGCCTCAGCCGTCGGCTGGCCGCTATTGAATACACCGGCAAGGGAGCTCCTCCCCGCGCCCACTATGCCGTGCACGTCCCCGGCGGAGAAGCCATCGGAGAACTTACCAGCGGCGTGCTCTCTCCTTCGCTGATGAAGGGCATTGCCCTGGCCTACCTGCCTGCCGCCTATGCCAAGGTCGGCACGGAGCTGGAAATTGACGTAAGGGGAAGGAAATTCCCAGCCGTGGTCGTAAAAAAACCCTTTTATAAAAAAGGCTGACACTACGGCGCAAAAATAAACTGACAAACACCTCATTTTACTACACTCTCACTTCAAACAATTACATCTTATGCACGACGTACCAGAAAATCTGCTGTATTCCAAAGATCACGAATGGATTGAAATTGACGGGGACATCGGCACCATCGGCATTTCCGACCATGCCCAGGCCGAACTCTCCGATGTCGTCTTTGTAGACCTTCCCGAAGTAGGCGCCACCGTCGCAGCCGGCGACCCTGTCGCTGTCGTGGAATCTGTCAAAGCCGCCAGCGACGTGTACACCCCCGTTTCAGGAGAAATCCTGGAAGTGAACGAAGAGCTTTCCAATGATCCGTCCCTCATTAACTCCGACCCCTACGGCGCAGGCTGGCTGTACAAAATCCGCCTGGACGTTCCCACGGAAACGGAAGATATGATGAACGCCACGGATTACGAGGAATACTGCTCCTGAACCATTCTTCCCTCCCCCGCCCCGGTGATTCCATCCCGGGGCATTTTGTTTGGCCCGTTCCGCGGCCGGACGCTATTACCAGCCAGAGATACCACATGAATACCCACTCAGATTTTGCCAGCCGGCACATCGGCCCCCAGGGGGAAGAACGCCGGGAAATGCTTGACAGCCTCGGCTACCGGACGCTTGACGAACTCATTGCGGACATCGTCCCCGCAGATATCCGCATGAAGGCCCCGCTGGACCTGCCCGCAGCCAAATCGGAAACGGAAGCCCTGGAGGAACTCCGTTCCATTCTGCGGAAAAACAAGCTCCTGAAAACCTTCATTGGCCAGGGCTATTACGGCACCATCACTCCCTCCGTCATCCTCCGCAATGTACTGGAGAACCCCGGCTGGTACACGGCCTACACCCCTTATCAACCGGAAATCGCCCAGGGACGGCTGGAAATGCTCATGAATTTCCAGACCATGGTCTCTTCCCTGACAGGACTGCCGGTAGCGAACGCCTCCCTGCTGGATGAAGGCACCGCAGCAGCAGAAGCCGTCACCATGTGCCGGAACGCGCGCCCCAAAGCAAACACCTTCTTTGTGGCGGACACCTGCCACCCCCAGACCATCAGCGTCATCCGTACCCGCGCCGCCTTCCAGGGCGTTAACATCATCGTGGGAGATTGCTCCTCCTTTGACCCCGCATCCATCGGTGCGGATCTGGCCGGAGTGCTTGTCCAATATCCGGACACGCTCGGCCGCATCTGCGACTACACGGACTTCTTTTCCCGCGTGCATGCCACGGGCGCGCTCTGCGTCGTGGCGGCGGATCTCATGGCCCTTACCGTCATCCGGGAACCCGGCGCCTTCGGAGCCGATATCTGCATCGGCAACACGCAGCACTTCGGCATCCCAATGGGCTTCGGCGGCCCCCATGCCGCCTACATGTCCTGCACGGACGCTCTCAAACGCCGCATGCCCGGCCGCCTTATCGGCATGTCCATAGATACCCTGGGCCGCCCGGCCTACCGCCTGGCCCTGCAAACGAGGGAACAGCATATTCGCCGCGACAAGGCGACCTCCAACATCTGCACCGCCCAGGTGCTCCTGGCCGTGCTTGCCGCCTTTTACGCCGTATACCACGGCCAGGAAGGCCTCAAACGCATCGGCACGGAAATCCACTTGAAAACCAAAAGCCTGTACAAGGCGCTCACGGAAGCCGGCATCGCCATTGAAAACAAAAACTTCTTTGACACCCTGCTGCTGTCCGTTCCCGGACAAGCGGACGCCATGGTGCAAAAAGCCCTGGAAGCCGGGTATAACATCCGCAGGGTGGATGCCGACCACGCAGCCATCTCTCTGGATGAAACCGCAACCTGTGCGGATATAGCGGCACTGGCCTCCGCCCTTGCTGGTGCGGAAACATCCGCCGCCTGCGATTGCGACGCTCCTGCCTGGGATCCCGTCCACACGCGCCAGACGCCTTTCTGCACGGAAAAGGCTTTCAACTCCTACCATTCCGAAACGGAAATGATGCGCTACATCCGCCGCCTGGAATCCCGGGACCTGGCTCTAAATGAAGCCATGATCCCTCTGGGCTCCTGCACGATGAAGCTGAACGCCGCCTCTGAAATGATTCCCATCACGTGGCCGGAAGCCAACTCCCTGCATCCCTTTGTTCCGGCGGACCAGTCGGAAGGCATCCGGGAAATGCTCTCCATCCTGTCTGACCGTCTGGCGAAAATCACCGGCTTTGCCGCCGTATCCCTCCAGCCCAACGCCGGCGCCGCAGGGGAATATGCCGGGCTACTGGCCATCCGCCGCTACCAGAAGCACGCCGGAGAAGGCCACCGCAATGTCTGCCTCATTCCCACCTCCGCCCACGGAACAAATCCCGCATCCTCCGCCATGGCCGGCCTCAAGGTGGTGCCCGTCAAATGCGACGAAAGAGGCAACATCGACATGGCAGACCTGAAATCCCAGGCGGAAGCCCATAAGGACAATCTCTCCTGCATCATGGTCACGTACCCCTCCACGCACGGGGTATATGAACAGACAATCAAGGAACTCTGCGACATCGTCCATGCCAATGGCGGCCAGGTGTACATGGACGGCGCCAACATGAATGCCCAGGTAGGTCTGACTTGCCCCGGCTGCATTGGCGCGGACGTCTGCCACCTGAACCTGCATAAAACCTTTGCCATGCCGCACGGCGGCGGCGGTCCCGGCATCGGGCCCATCGGCGTAGCGGAACACCTCGTACCCTTCCTGCCCGGGCACCTCACGCTGGGCCATGAAGAAGGGGCCGTAGCGTCTGCGGCGTGGGGAAGCGCCTCCATAGCCGCCATCTGCTGGATGTACCTCTCCATGATGGGGCCGGACGGCCTCAGGGAAGCCACGGAAATGGCCATCCTTAACGCCAACTACATTGCCAAGAAACTCGGACATCTCTTCCCGGTTCTCTACTCCGGCAACAAGGGGCTGGTGGCGCATGAATGCATTCTGGATCCGCGCCAGCTCACTCATGACGCCGGCCTCACGGTGGATGACATTGCCAAAAGGCTCATGGACTACGGCTTCCACGGCCCCACCATGTCCTTCCCCGTTCCGGGCACCCTGATGGTGGAGCCGACGGAATCGGAACCCAAAAAAGAACTGGACCGCTTCATTGAAGCCATGGAACGCATTCATGCGGAAATCACGGCCATTATCAACGGTACGGCAGACAAGGAAGACAACGTCCTGAAAAACTCGCCCCATACCGCAGAAATGGTCTCCGCCGACGAATGGCGGCACCCCTACTCCCGCAGTGAAGCGGCTTATCCGGTCTCCGGTCTCCTTATTCACAAATTCTGGCCGTATGTAGGCCGGGTGGATAATGTGTACGGAGACCGCAATCTGGTCTGCACCTGCGACACGGTGGAGGAATTCTCCAAGGCCGTAGAGTTATAAAAATCTCATCCTTCCTTTCAAAAAGGCTGTTCCATTCATTTGGAGCAGCCTTTTTCTTATGTTCAAGAATCGGATTTCCAATCCGAAGTCAACACTCTATTTTGAGAACAAATGGGTCATCAAAATGAAAGGGGAGGAAAAGCGGGGTGGGAGAAATGTTCCTTTTTTCTTTTTCAACCCATATTGCTTTTGGGCTTAATTGTTTTCTGGATATGTTTGCTCTTTCGGATTGGAAATCCGTTGAGCTACGTCTCAGATGAGCTTTTTCTCTGCCCTTACTGTTCCTGGCCTTCAACAGCATCTTTCTTTTTCCAGGGAAGATTCCGCTATCCTCAAAGGGTATGGAATTCTCTTCATGATCTTTCATCATGTCTTCGGCTTATACGCTCTGCCCGCAGGTGTGGATACGGCATGGATTGCTCCCCAGCTTACCAAAGCCGCTCCCATCTTTAAAATTTGCGTGCCCATTTTTATTTTCATCACGGGGTACGCTATGGGATGGAAAACAAATTCATCCCCAACCTTCGGTTCCCTCATTAAAACAGGCTTTTCCCATTACTTTAAATTCTGGAAAATTTATTTCTTATGCCTCCTTCTGGCTATTCTGGTTTCCTGGGCATTCCCCTTGCCCATTTTGCCATCCGTTGCCGACATGGGTTGGAAAAATGGCCTGCTTGTCGTAACAGGATTGAGGCCCTGTTATCCCGACTGGTGGTACATGGCTCTTTTCGCGGCAGCCACCATGGCCCTTTATCCAATCTGTGCGTGGATCACGCATCACATTGCGCCTGTCCCGTCCATGGCAGCTCTGCTGGGAGTGTCCCTTTTATTTCAAAGTGCGGCCCACATTCCCAGCCTGCCGGGAATCGCCTCATCCTTCCCTCCTTTCCTGCCCTGCTTCATTCTCGGCTACATGTGCGCCTTTCTGGCTTCACGCCTCTCTGCTCTTTCAATTTCCCACAGCTTGGGAGCAATCCTGTTGCTGGCTCTTGAAATACTATCCATCCATCTCTTCAGTTTTTCAAAAGCCAAAACCCTGACGGTTATCTTTCTCTTCACCCTCTGGTGTCTGCCTTGGATAACCCGGAAACTCCGCCTCACACCGCTCTTGACGCTGCTGGGAACTTATTCCGCACTTATGTGGCTGAATCACAGATTCATTTTCGGCTACCACTTCAGCTGGGACCTCTATGGAACCCAAAGCATCAGCGTAGTATTCATCGTGACGCTGGTCTCCTCCCTTCTGCTGGCCATGGCCATGCAAAAACTTTTTAACCGGATGATTCCCTCAAATCCGCAAACGCAGTCAAAAACTTTGTAGCAACTTTACAAGGTCCGGATTCCAACCCCTCTTAATTCCAAGGGGGATCTCCGTACTTATTCTCTCCAATCCGGCTTTCCCCATGGGATAAATACCACAACAGCAGCCACCCTATGAAGGGAACGGCCAGAAAAACCAGGAAAAAGCCGCTCCTCCCGACATCATGCAGACGCCGGACCATGGTAGCCGCCAGCGGAATAGACAGCACGGCAAGCACCACGTACAGCAGAGGGGAAACCAGGTCAACCCACGGAACCAGGGACGGGAAAAAACCGCATTTTACAAAAGAGGGGGCTCCCGCCACGGCCAACCACGCAACCCCCACTCCGGAAAAAACCTCGTGCAGCTCCCCTTTCCCGGCACGGCCCTCAAAACGGCACCATGCCTTGATGACGCGCATCCAGTACTTCTTCCTGCTCCAGCCGGAGTCGGTTCCTCCAGGCTCCGGTCCGGGGTCCGGCAGAACGGAGGGCTCCCCATCATCATCCATGACAGTCATGGAGGGGATAAAAGAGGCCAGAGGCCTCCAGTCTCCGCCGGGAACCTTCCGGACCAAAGTCCGGTTGGACAGGCGGCCGAGGTTACGGGCCCGCAACAAGAGCACCAGGTCAACCGGGCCTTTGGAAGAACCGTCAATTGCCTGGTACTCGTACAGATCGCTCATAGGGACGCTTACCTGGATTCCTTCCCGTGACTGAAGGCGGAGGCGGGAATCTCCTGCTTGGACAAACCGGGGCCTTCCCACTTCAAAACCAGTTTGGAGGCAGTACCGGAGTTCCCCACATAGCCGATGCGGATGGGATGAAGTCCGGCTTTCAAATAAACGGGATTCTTCCGGTCCCCCAAATCGGAGGAGACCTCGGCCCCCGGCTCATAAGTTTTGTCCGCGTCAATCAGTTCCATGCCGTGCAGACGGACAAAAGCCTTGCTGCCCTTATTTTCATCCGTGGTCAGATAAAACGTATATGCTCCGTCCTCAGGAATCTTCACATATCCCGTCAGCTCCACACCGCGCTTGGCCGGACCGTTCATTTTCACGGATGGGGAAGGCGTCACGCCATGGGCGGAAGCAGGCTTCTTCCACTGGCGAAAATCCGGTACCCAGGGAAAATCCCCCTCATACAAGGCCCATTGCAACCCGGGAGAAACGGTTCCCTTCACATCCACGGCAGGCACCAGCGCAGAATCAAACACTGTTTTGGAAGGAAGGGAAGCCCGGCGATTGGACAAAGCGGCGGCTTTCATGCGGGCCTGAAGTTCCGGCTTGGAGGATGCGAGATCTTTGCTTTCCTGCGGATCATTCAAAGTATCAAAAATCATGAAATCCTTGTCCGCATCCTTCACCCCCATGCGCAGGCCCTTCAATCCATCCACAAAGACAATCTGCTGCTGGCCTCGCTGCGCTCCCTTGTGTTCGCCCAGGAAATCCTTATACTCCGGCGTTTTGCCGGCGAAATTATATTCGGCATAAACAATGCCGGGCTTCTGCTGGTCCGCATGACCGGTCAGCGTCGGCAGCAGGGAAACGCCGTCACTGCGGGCAGGAACCGGCACCCCGGCGACATCCGCCAGCGTAGCCAGCCAGTCATGGAACTGTCCAAGATGCAGGCTGACCTGCCCTTTGGGAATACGGGCGGGCCAGCGTACCAGCGTAGGCACGCGCATGCCACCTTCCCAGCAATCGCGCTTAATGCCGTCCATCATGCCATAACTCTTGAAAAACTGCGGATTTTGCGCTCCGTGCCAGTGCCTGGAGTCGGAACCGCCCTCATTGTGGGGGCCATTGTCGGACGTGAAGACGATCATCGTATTATCGTCAATCTTCAAATCTTTCAGCAGACGGATCAAATCAGCTACGGCGTCGTCCACGCGGCGGATCATGGTGGAATGACGTTTGGCCACATCATTCGGGAAACGGGAATTGTCCGGATGAATATAGGTATCCTTATTCTTTTCCGCCCTGGCGTCAAAAGCCGTATTCACGGATTCTGTGCCTTCCTTCTTTACCCATTGCAGGCCTCCTTTCAACCCGCCGCCGGAAGGATAGGGGACCCCCGGAACCACCAGATTGCCGTGGGGCGCCGGAAAAGCCAGGTACAGGAAAAACGGCTTTCCGGTCTTGCGGGCGGACTTGCGCTGGTCCACAATCCACTGCTTGGCGCAGGCGGCAAATAAATCCGTGGAATAAGCCGTCTGGGGCACCTGGTCCTTGATATTTTTCCACTCGGGATTGGAAGCGTAACCGTTGTACTCGAAAACGTCACGGGATTCGGAAGGATAATGGAAATGCCCTGCCAAATGGTCCAGGATACCATAAAAATAATTGAATCCCCGCTGATGGGGGCCGGCGGTCATGGGCACATGGCTCTGGCCTCCGCCGCCTACACCCCATTTGCCAATGGCGGCAGTATCATACCCGGCATCACGCATCACGGTACCCAGCGTATGGGAATCTTCAATAGGCTGGTCGAAACGGTTGTTTCTCACCACGCGGGAATTCCCCTGGTGCACCCCCAGCAGCAGGGAGGCGCGCGCCGGAGCGCAAACCGGAGCGGCGGAATAATGACGGCGCAGCTGAATCCCCTCCCGGGCCAGAGCGGACAGGGCAGGAGTCTTGAACTCGTTCTTTCTCTCCACCGTCCGGCCATTCAGCTTCTGCTGGCTCCAGTTGGAATCCAGATCACCCCAGCCCATGTCGTCCACCAGAATGAAAATAACATTGGGTTTTGAAGTTTTGACAGACCGGGCAGCCGGCTTCGCTGCCTGCCCGGAAGCGCCCATGCACGGAACCAGGGAAGTCAGAAGAACGGATAGTAAAGATACCAGCTTCATGATTCAAAGAAAATAGACTATAAAAAAGACGTTAAAATAAGGCGTCATCTTACATGAATTTTCTCATCCCTCAAGAAAATTACGAGGAAAGGGCACAGAGGATTGAATCGCCAGTATTATCGGCAAAAAACATCAGGGACCCAGCCTTCACAGCCGGAACAACTACAACCCGCCATACTGCACCAATGAGCGGATTTTCTGGCTGAAGCCAGGAATGGGAGAAAATTCCTCCTGCATTCCCGGCGCCCCGGTCACCAGCCCCGCCCGGCCATGCTTTATCCTGAATAAAACGGCAGTCCCCCCGCCGGGCAGAAAATACAGAAACCGGCGGAAACAGCAATCATAAACCGGAACGTTCCAAAATGTCCGCGCCAATTCCGGAACAGCGTTAATAACCCTGTCCGGAATAGCGAAGGCATCAGAAACGCTTCTTCCTGTCGTCCCTGCGGGAACGTTCGCCCCAGCGTTCGCCGCGGTCACTGCGGAAGCCCCCGCGGTTTCCCCTGAATCCGCTCCGGTCACTGCGGTCCCGCTCTCCGCGGTAACTGTTGCGGAATCCTCCATTGCGGCGGGAAGAGCGCGGAGTTCCGGAATATTCCGGAGCCCCCTTGTCTTCACGGACATTAACTTCATAGCCGCAGACGGTAGCCGTCGCCAGGGCCTCCAGAAGCAGGGGCGCCACGGAAGCGTCCACTTCTATCAGGGAATGCTTGGGGAAAATCCGGATATCGCCCACGGCTCCCTTTTCCATTTCCACCGTATTGTAAAATAACCCGGCTATGTCTTTGGGCCGCAAGCCAATCATCCGGCCTCCATTCATAAACAGCGTAACCGTATCCCCCTTATGCTGCCAGGAATCACCCTTCTGCGGGCTCTCCGCCTCCTCCCCGGTCTGCGGCATACGCCGCGCCCTGCGGGCGGGCTTGTCTTCCGGAATGGGCTGCACTTCCCGGTGCGTACGTTCCCGGAGCAAGTCAAACAGGGCCGCAGCCATGGCCTCCGGCGCAGCCTCCACTTCCTTCAATTCCTCCGGCAGCACGGCATCCGGCTTGAGACGTTCCAGGATATCATCCACCAGGGACTCTGTCCGGAGCTGGTCCACCTGAACGGCAGTCAACACAGGTTCCGGAGTCAACTTAACGCCGATGAAACGTTCAATGCGGCTCATCAGGGAAAAATCACGGCGCCCCACAAAAGTGATGGCCTTCCCCTTGCGGCCGGCGCGTGCCGTGCGGCCGATGCGGTGCACGTAATCCTCCGGATCACGCGGCAATTCAAAATTCACCACGGCATCCACATCGTCCACATCCAGGCCGCGAGCGGCAATATCCGTCGCCACCAGAAGGCGCAGGCTCCCCTTGCGGAAGGAATCCATCACGCGCTCCCTCATCATCTGGGGCATATCCCCATGAAGGCGATCCACCGGATAACCGCGGGCCGTCAGACCGTCCACCACGTCATCCACCACCTTTTTGGTATTGGCGAACACCAGCCCCATTTTAATCTTTCCGGTGTCAAGCAGCCGGCTGAGCACCTCAATCCGGGAGGAAAACACCACCTCGTAATAAACCTGTTCAATGGTAGGCACCGTCAGCGTAGGCCGTTCAATGGAAATCTGGACGGGCTCCTTCATGAACCTGCTCACCAGGCGGCTGATTTCCGGAGACATGGTAGCGGAGAAAAACAGGGTCTGCTTCCCTTCCGGCATAGCGTCCGCGATACGTTCGATATCTTCCAGAAACCCCATATCCAGCATCTCGTCCGCTTCATCCAGAATCAACATGCGGAGACCGTCCAGCCTTAGCGCCCCGGACTCCATCAGGTCCATGACGCGTCCGGGCGTTCCCACCACAAACTGTACCCCGCGCCTCAGGGCGTCCAGTTGCGGGCGGAAAGAAGAGCCTCCGTAAATGGGGACGGCGGAAACACCGTCCATGAACAAAGCCAGCTTGTCCACCTCCCGGCAAATCTGAACGGCCAGTTCCCGAGTAGGACAGAGGGCCAGCACCTGAACGCAGCGTTCCTCAGGATCAATGCACTCCAGGGCCGGAATGGCAAAGGCAAGCGTCTTCCCGGAGCCCGTATGGGACAACCCCACAATATCGGCCCCTCCGATCGCGGCGGGAATCGCCTGCTCCTGAATGGAGGAAGGGGTATCGAAGCCGAGCACTTCGATAGCCTCCAGAATCTCCGGTGAAATACCAAGAGCCGAAAAAGAAGATGTTTGAGTCATGGGGGAAAAATGATCTGTCAGAGTCACGGGAGAAGCTGAACATTATTCCCTCCCGTGTCCAGCCAAAAGAACGGAAGATACCGTAGATGCCACGATTTCCGCAAAGCCGCCTGCGAATAAAAAAACGGCTCTCCCCGCTTCTGGTCTTTACTGTCACACACGGGGTTGCAACTTGCAGGGGCGCATTCGCGTATGATACAAATATTTCCCTCCGAATTCATGGATAAAACGCCAAACAAATCACAGTCCTCCCTGCTGGGAATTTTCATCAACATCCTCCTCCCGGTACTGATTCTGGACTACTGCAGCGCAGGCCCCGCCAATCCCCTGGAACGTCCGGAGGGAGAAAGTTTCTGGCATATCGGCCCGGTATGGTCTCTCGTCATCGCCCTTTCCCTCCCACTCGTCTATGGCATCCGTTCCCTGGCCGTCTCCAGGAAATTTGACCTGATGTCCGGCGTAGGCATGGCCGGCGTGCTGCTGACGGGCGTCATCAGCATCTTCGTCATCGGGCCGGAAGGGCGCATCCACAGCGCCACACCCTGGCTGTTCGCCGGAAAAGAAGCCCTGATCCCCCTCATCCTGGCGGCGGCCGTCGTCGTCTCCCGCTCCACCGGCACCCCCCTCCTCAACATGTTCATCTACACGACGGAGTTATTCGACGTGCGCAGGATAGAACAAACGGTGGCCGCCAACGGCGAGGAACAGGCTTACCAGAGCCTGCTGGCAAACTCGTCATGGATTCTGGCGGGCACATTGGTCGCATCCTCCGTCGGCAATTTCTTCCTGAGCCTCTCTTTCATGTCCTCCGTCATACGCCAGCCGGAAGCGGAACAGCAAGTGGCCTACAATGCCGCTATCGGCAGCATCACCTGGTGGGGCTTCCTGATCATCGGGATCCCCATTCTGGCAGCTCTTGTCTTCATCATGACCCGCCTGATTAAACAGCTCGGCAGGCTGACCGGGCTCTCACGGAACGAACTCCTTCTCAAATAATCCTCAAACCATGCGCCTCCATACTTCATGCATCCTGGCTGCCGCCATCGCCCTTAACGCAGCGTGGGCGGACGCCCCCCGGTTCGACCGGATTTTCGGTTCCCATATGGTACTTCCCCACGGGAAAAACATTCCCGTTTCCGGCACGGCCGCCCCCAACAGGGAAATAACCGTCACTTTTGGAAACACTGCACTGAAAACAAAAACCGATTCCAAAGGAAAATGGAGCGTCACGCTGCCTCCCATGCCTCCCTGCGGCACAGGCCAGACGCTGGCGGCCGTGCAAAACGGAGACTCCGCCAAATTGGAAGATGTGCTCGTGGGAGAAGTGTGGCTGGCTTCCGGCCAATCCAACATGCTGTTCCGCCTGAACCAGACCACGACGGCCAAAGAAGACATAGCGGCTTCCGGAGATGACCAGCTCCGCCTGCTCAACAATATTCCGCAAGCCCACACCAACAACGCCCCCTACTCCGGGAAAGATTTTGACGCCGTCACCACGGACAACTTCTATAAAGGGCAATGGGCCGCCAGCTCACCCTCCACTTCAGGCCCCATGACTGCCGTGGGCTACTATTTCGGGAAAAAACTCCGCGAAGGGCTGGGCATTCCGGTAGGCATCATCCACTCCTCCCTGGGGGGCTCGGAAATCGCAGCGTGGCTCCCCCGGCAGGTCATTAATGCAAACAACAGTTTCCGCACCCTGCGCGGCAACCACTGGCTGGACTCCCCCCTTATCTCCGACTGGGTAAGGGGACGGGCCAGAAAAAATATCTCTCCGCGTCTGAATCAGGGATCTCCGGACCATCCCTACAAGCCGGCGTTCCTTTACGAATCCGGCATTGCCTGGACAACACCACTCCCCATCACAGGCGTGATCTGGTATCAGGGCGAATCCGATGCGGAGATCATTGACAACGCCCAAAACGGCATGTTGCTGAAAACTATGATCTCCTCCTGGAGAAAAGCTTTCCGTAACCCGGAAATGCCCTTCGTCATGATCCAGCTCCCCCGCATTAACGATCCGTCAAAAATCCGTGCCGGATGGCCGGAATTCCGCGAAATGCAGGACACAGTGGCCAAAACCGTCCCGCAGGTTTACAGCGTCAACACCATTGATCTTGGCTCCACCAATGCCGACGTTCATCCTCCGTTCAAGCGCCCTGTTGGGGAACGTGCAGGAAATACTGCCCTGAACAAGGTTTACGGTAAAAAGGTCCCCTGTGAAGGCCCTGCCTTCAAGGCCTTCAAGACCTCCGGTTCCAGCATCCTGGTCCAGATGGAACAAGCTGCCGGACTGACCACCACGGACGGCAAGAAACCGGCCCAGTTTGAAATTGCCGGGACGGACGGAATTTACCATCCCGCCACGGCGGAAATCACAAACAGGAAAGGCGGCACAGCCGTTATCCGCCTCTCCTCCCCGGAAGTAAAATCCCCCAAAAACGCCCGGTATTGCTGGAACCGTTTCGTGACCCCCAACCTGGTCAACGGCAACCAACTCCCCGCCCGTCCCTTCCGGACGGACACACCCGTTCTGAAAAAATAACTCTTACCACGCCATCATTCCATGAACCTTCATCTTTTCCTTGCTTCCCTGGCAGCCACGCTCTCACTGGGCATTGCGGCACAAGCTTCTCCCGCCAAAGTGGCCTGCGTAGGGGACAGCATCACCTTCGGCTCCGGCCTTAAACCCGGAGAAGCCCGGTATCCGCAAGTGCTCGCCACGCTAATGGGCCCGGACTTTGACGTCAGAGGATTCGGCAATCCCGGAAAAACGGCGGGCGACTATCCGGGCCAAGCAGGACGCTGGTACGGCAGCACCAGGGAACACAAGCAAGCCCTGGACTTCAAGGCGGATATTTATATTTGCAACCTTGGCATCAACGACACAGGCCGATGGTGGAACCCCGAACTGTTCTCCAAAGGCTATGAAGCGCTGCTCCAGGCATGGAAAAACGCCAATCCCAAAGCACGGTTCTTTGCCTGGGGCCTGCTGGGGCCGGACTACCGCGGCCCGCTCAACAAAAAGGCATTCCCCGGCAACTGCTATCCGGACGTACGCAAATATGCAGGCTCGGACAACGGCTCCGCCGCCAACCGCCCGGAAGCGGAAAAATTGATTGCCGCCGTAGCGCGCAAGTACAAAGTCAGTCTCTTTGATGCGCTGCACCCGCTCTCCGACCATCCGGAATGGTATGTTGACGGGCTGCATCCTACGGAACAGGGCGCACGGCGTATTGCGGAAATCACCTTCGCCAAGCTGGCAAAAAGCCTCAAGATTAAGCAGCCCGTCCCCAGGCTGGAACCGGGTACCGGCAACGTGATCATCAACAACCCCGGTAATTCCGGCATTCTTCTGGACGGATGGAAATTGACGGACGGCTCCAATACGCTCATTTTTGAAAACTCCACCGTCATCCATCCCAAGGACAGGCTTATCATCGCCATTGGCCCGGAGACCCAAAAAGACCCGACCAGGCCCCTGCAAATCAAATCCGCCAAATCCCCCGCAGCTTTCCGCCTCATTCCCGCAAAAAAATATTAAAAACCACTGGAACAGTTTCATTGGGAACATGCAGCAGTTCCGTATGTTCCCAAATACCCGGCGCACTCTATTCGCGCCCTTACGCACCGAGGCAGGCGGCAAGCTGCGGAACTCTGCGGGACATCCGGATTCCCCGCAAACGGAATGCCTGCGTCTGGGACAGCTTCCCCGCTATCCCGGATGCTCCTTTTCATCCTATTTTAATTGAGCATTTCTGCATCCAAAACGGTCTACCGTGCATGGAACAGAATAAAAGCAAACCATCCGCATGCCGCCTGCTTGGCCCCTTGGCCACCAACACCAGTATGGATTTCGGCGTTCTGCTGCTGCGCCTGGGAGTAGCAGTCATGATGCTTGTGCATGGCATTCCCAAACTGGGCATGCTCATCAGCGGAAACTGGTCGGCCTTCCAGGATCCTCTGGGAATCGGCAATTTTCTGTCCCTGCTGCTGTGCGTAGGTGCGGAATTCGGTTGCTCCATCCTCATTTTGCTTGGGTTCCTGACCCGCCTGGCCTCCCTTATCCTGGTTATTAACATGTGTGTGGCGCTCTTTCTTGTCCTTGGCCTCTCCGGCTGGGGAGCACAGGAACTAGCGGCCATCTACCTGCTGATCTATCTAACCCTCTTCTATACGGGACCGGGCAAATTCTCCCTGGATGCCTGGTGGCTCTGGCGCGACTGCAAGATAGAAGTGGAATGAAAACAGTTCCTCCCGCGCGTCCTATGGCAAAAATACTTCTTTTTTCACTCGCCGCGGAAGGAGCCTTCCTCTAGGATGCTGGCACACCCAGTCCATCCGTTCAATGTCCGGCAAACTAACCTACAAGCAATCGGGGGTCGATACCAAGGAAGCAGCCGCTTTTGTATCCGACATCAGCTCTCACGTTAAAAGAACGCAAAAGCAGAGATCTCTGCACCAGGCCTTTGGCCTTTTCGCCGCCGCCTATGATTTGAGCTCCTACAAGGAACCGGTCATCGTCACCGGGTGCGACGGCGTAGGCACCAAGACGGAAATTCTTTTTGAACTGGACATGGTGGAAACCGCCGGCAAAGACCTGGTGGCCATGAACGTCAACGACATTCTTACTACGGGCGGCGACCCTCTCCTTTTCCTGGATTATCTGGGCATCTCCAATCTGGAACGGGAACGCTCCCGTATCACCCGCCTGGTGGCCGGCATGTGCGACTACCTGGAATCCTGCAACTGCATCCTGGCCGGCGGAGAAACGGCGGAAATGCCCGGCGTGGTGCCGGAATCCATCGTGGAACTCTCCGGCTTCTGCATCGGCTGCTGTGAAAAAAGCAAACTGATTGATCCGAAAACCGTCCAGCCCGGAGACGTATTCATCGGCTACAAATCCGACAGCTTCCATGCCAACGGCTGGAGCCTCATCCGCCGCATTCTGGAAGAAAATCCGGATGTAGTTGATGAAGAAGAACTCCGCTCCCTCCTTCAGCCCACCCGTTTGTATCATGACGTAGTGGAAGATATGCGCCGCTTCAACGTCACCCCGAAAGCATACGCCCACATCACGGGGGGAGGCCTCCCGGAAAACCTGGAACGCTTCCTGGGCGACTACGGCGCAGACCTCTCCATTCCCTATTGGGACAACACCGCCGCCCAGAAAATCCTGAAGCATGTGGATCCTCAGGACCGCTTCAACACTTTTAACATGGGCATTGGCTGGGTAGCCATCGTGAGGCCTGAAGACGCGGAAGCCGCATTGAAGGCAGGTCCGGGCGGCACGGTCATTGGCACGCTGAGAGAAGGCCGCGGCATTCATGTCAAGGTACAGGGCGAATAAAAAACACCATCTCCTTGCAGCGGATACACCACACTTACAGGACAATCTTTTCATCATCATCCCATGAGCGATTTTCTTAAACACGAGTGCGGCGTAGCCGCCATTCGTCTGCTTAAGCCTCTCTCTTATTTTCAGGATAAATACGGCTCCACCCTCTGGGCGTTCAACAAACTGCTCATCCTGATGGAAAAGCAGTACAACCGCGGCCAGGACGGCGCGGGCATAGGCTGCGTCAAGCTGAACATGCCCTTGGGGCAGCCTTACCTGTTCCGCACCCGGGACGCCAGCAAAGACGCCCTCACGAGCATCTTCAACGGGCAAATCAAGAAGCTCAATAAAAAAGTTCGCCGCGGCCAGGTCAATCTGAAGGATGCGGCAGATATCAAAAACAACTTCGACTACGGCGGGGAAATCCTGATGGGGCATCTCCGCTACGGCACCTCCGGCCTCTTTGACGAAGGGTCCTGCCACCCCTACCTGCGCCGCACCAACTGGCCGACCCGTACCCTGATGGTTCTGGGCAACTTCAACATGACCAATACGCCGGAATTGAACCAGCGCATGATTGAACGCGGCCAGCACCCCGTCTTCGGAACGGACACGCAGACTGTCCTTGAAGAAATAGGGTATCACCTGGATGAAGCCCACACGGACCTCTACCGCGCCTTGCGGGACAGCGGCATGCCCGGCCCGGAAATACCCCATGCCATTTCCTCCCGGCTCAACATTCAGGAAATTATCCATAACTCCGCCAAGCAATGGGACGGCGGATATGCCATCATGGGAGCCATCGGTAACGGAGACTACTTCTGCCTGCGGGATCCGCACGGCATCCGCCCATGCCACTACCTGATTACGGATGAATTCATTGCCGTGGCCTCCGAACGCGTTCCGCTGATGACCGTTTTTGAAGTGGAAAGCGAACAGGTTCAAGAACTTCCGCCGGCCAACATGCTCTCTATCAAGGCAGACGGCACACATGCCATTACGGAATTTACCACACCTCTGAAACCGGCTCCCTGCTCCTTTGAAAAAATTTACTTCTCCCGCGGAAACGATCCTATCGTTTACCGGGAACGCAAAGCGCTCGGTGCGGCATTGACCCCCCAAATCGTGGATTCTCTGGAAGACCGTTTTGACAAATCCGCTATCACCTACATTCCCAACACGGCGGAAACCGCCTACTACGGCCTACTGGAAGGCCTGCGCGTCTACCGCCGCAAGCGCGTGCATGCCCAGCTTCTGGAAGCCCTGAGAAACGGCACCCTGGATGAAAACATGCTGGACAGCGCTATCCTGAAACGCTGGCCGCGCGGTGAAAAAATCGCCCACAAGGATATCAAAATGCGCACTTTCATCACGCAGGAAAAAAGCCGTGCGCAACTGGTCTCCCATGTATATGACCTTACTTACGGCGCCGTAGGGCCGGAAGACGTGCTCGTCGCCCTTGACGACTCCATTGTCCGCGGCACCACCTTGAGAAGGTCCATCCTTCGCATCCTGGGCCGAACCAATCCTCGGAAAATCGTCATTGCATCCACTGCCCCGCAAATCCGGTATCCGGACTGCTATGGCATTGACATGTCCGAACTGGGCAACTTCATCGCCTTCCAGGCGGCCGTCTCCCTGATCAAGCAGCACGGACAGGTCCGTCTGCTGGAAGAAGTATACAAGGCATGCAGGGAAGAACTGGCCAAACCCAAGGAAGAACGGCGCAATTGTGTGAAGGCTATTTACGAAGGGTTGACGGAGGCTGAAATCTCCAGGGAAATCACCCGTCTGGTCACTCCGCATGACGCTCCGTGCCCCGTGGAAGTCATTTTCCAGACCATCGAAAACCTCCATGAATCCATAGAAGGCCCCTGCGGCGACTGGTATTTCACCGGAGATTACCCAACTCCGGGCGGATACACTACAGTTAATGTGGCATACATGCGCTGGTTTGAGGGTAAAGGGGGCCGTGCATACGATTTGCCCTTGTAGCGGCTCCCTTTTTTTGGGTATTCTGTCGACAACATGTCGGGACCCATTTCATACACGACCTTGGAAGACACCGAACTGGTCGCCAGGGCACGGGAAGGAGATTCGCGGGCTTTTGACGAACTTGTCATTCGCCACAGCCGCAAACTCCATGCTACCCTGTACCAGATGACGGACAACTACGACGATGCCTATGACATCGCCCAGGAAGCGTTCTCCAAAGCCTACCGGGCCTTGCGCTACTTCAATGGACAAAGCGCCTTTTACACATGGCTGCACTCCATTGCCGTCAACCACGCCAGAAACTTCCTGAAAAAACGCAACCGCAGAATGACCTACAGTCTGGACGACGACGAGTACGGCGACCATACGGAAAAGGACATGAACATGGCGGATGAAACGGACGGGGCGGACCCGGAACGCCGTACCCATTTGAATGAATTGCAGCTCAAAATCAACGAAGCATTGAAGAAACTTTCCACTAAACACAGGGAAGTCGTTGTTCTTCATGACGTAAAAGGGCTCAACCATACGGAAATATCCGCCCTTCTCGGTATCTCTGAAGGAACGCTCAGATCACGTCTGCACTATGCCCACAAGGAACTCCAGGGGCTGCTGGCGGAATATCTAAGTTAATCAGGAAAAAAAATATTGAACGTCAATTCCCGCCGCCATGTCAAACGCATAGTCCCAAATTCGGGACTGACACATCCTAACTTCTATTATACTTAACATCAACGACGATGGATAAACAATCCACAGATCATAAAGAGGAAACTCTGGTGGCCATGCTGGCATCTTTCCGCAAGGAAGCCTGTTACCATGACACCTTCGAGGAAGATTTCCTCCGCAATTTTCATCTCAGAAAGGAAACCGATCAGGCTGCCCACTCTGCTTGGAAATTGCTGCTCGAACGCCTGGACAATTATCTGCAGAACTTTCGTGGTTGGCAGTGGGTCTATGCTTCCATGTCCATCGTGACATTGGCTGCGGTAGGCGTTATTATCGCATCCGGAAACATGGATGAACCTTCTGAATCTTACGTATCCTCCACCAAGGATAAGGAAGAAATACTCCTGACGAAAAAAGCCGTTCCCGTAAGTAAGGAAACTATTGAACGAACCTCAACCGAAGTTGCTCCCACGGAAAAACCTGAATTCACCACGGGAGACTCTTCATATGAAACATCGGCCAAAGACAACCAGCTGAAACCTGATTCCCATGCCGATAAAAAACCGGTATCCCGCGTTCTCATTGAGATGTAACAATCCATGATGGACTTGGCTCCGATATTGACGGGCATAGCCGTTGCAGGCCTGATTTGCCAGGCAACGGCCGTGCCTGTCCCTTTTAAGGTAGAAGCCATCCTCCCCCAGGCGGAAGGGGCGCCGTATGCGACCATGGCGGCGCAAATCGGTAAAGACATGCTGGCCTCCTTGATTCCCTACCGGGTTTTAAAAAACGGAGGCGTGACCTACCACCTCGGGGACAAGAGTACCCCTCCCCTTCAGGTTTGGGCCCAGGAAAAGCTCACAGGCCTGACAATCTTTAAGGTGGATCCAGCCCATATATACGACGGGCAGGCAGACCTGACCCCTCCCGGCATTCTTAAACGCGGCGACAAACTGTCCTTTGCCAGCAGCAAAAATGAGACCACGCAGGGAATTTACGTGGGCATGGAACATTCCATCGGGGACACCAGTTTCCCCCTGAGGCTCATCCGCGCCCAGTTCCCCAAGCTGGCAGTCCCCCCCATCGGCCAACCATGCTACGACTCTGAAAACCGTCTGGTCGGCATTGTTCTGGGCGTTTCCCGCAAAGGAACCTGCCACCTGCTGCCCGCCCGTGCCATCTCCTTCCTGGCAACCCATCCGGAAGCCAAAAGAGTGCGCCTGGGTTGCCTGCTGGACATCAACTCCTCAACCCCCGTCATTGAGGGCCTTATCAACGGAGGTCCTCTTGCACGGGGAGGAATTCAGACCGGGGACATCCTCATCAACATCAACGACACGCCCATCCGCAACTACGGAGACATGCTGGACGCCACTTATTACCTAACAGGAGACAAACCTCTGTCTATCGAAGTCATCCGCGGCACCCAGGTGGTAACAAGCAAGGGAATCCTCCCCACGCAGGATCCCCGTTAATCCAAATCCGGGCTCCAAGTAAATGCCGGGGCCCCGGACGGCTCCCGCTCAAAATCGCCCAGAACCTTCTTTCAGGCTTGAACTCGCCCGCCGGCGCACTTAAAAAAGGGCGTGCTTCAAATCGTCTTCAATAAAATCAGCGCTGCGGAAGTATCCAGCATCCCCACCTTGGAACAGCTGGATCTGCTCGGAGACTTCCAAGTCTCAGAATCCACCCTCCAGACCCTGGATGACGCCCGTTTCGGCAAGATGGAAAAGGATGGTAAAATTCTTTATCGCTACGTCGCCAAAGATTACCGCATTTACTTTGAAGTTATCGAAGGCAAAGTGATCGTCCACCGCGTCCTGCACGCCAACAGCCTGAACGATTTCCTGTTTCGCACCAATATTTCCCCGACTGCCGGGGAAGATGAAATCCTGAGCCAGTCCAAGCACTTCTGGAAACTTATCGACGAAGGCAAAAACGCCTCCAAAGCCTGACCTTTTCCCATTCATGGCCTGCATCATTCTGGGCGTCACCGGCTCCATTGCCGCATACAAAGCGGCGGATATCGCTTCCGCCCTGGTCAAATACGGTCATGAAGTGCACTGCGTCTGCACAGCCAAGGCCCTTGAATTCGTCACTCCCCTCACCCTGCACACGATTTCCCGCAACCCCGTCTTTTCCTCCTTTGAGGATGAAAAGACGGACTGGGTTCCCCCACACATCCAACTGGCCCAACGGGCGGATCTTCTGCTTGTAGCCCCAGCCACGGCAAACACCATGGCCAATTTTGCCCATGGCTTCGCTCCGGACATGCTCAGTTCCCTCTACCTGGCTTGCCAGTCTCCGGTGCTTATTTGCCCAGCTATGAACGTCCACATGTGGGAACATGCGGCCACGCAGCAAAACGCGGCCGTTCTGAAGCAAAGGAAGGATCATTACATCCTCGGCCCCAGTGAATCCGGAATTCTGGCCTGCGGAGCGGAAGGCGCGGGAAAACTCATGCCGGTGGACAAGATTATTCAAAAAACACTCTCCCTTCTGCCGTAAGGACGGCAAAAATCGCTCCATGCCTGTTTATTGGTTTGCCCCCGGAGAACTAAATCTTCTATCATGGACGCATATGAAAATGCTCCTGTTCCTCTTCAGTTCCCTCATGCTCTGCTCCTGCGGTCCGGATAAATATCCCATCAGCTTTCATATGGAGACGGGAGCGACGGACAGCAAAAAATTCGCCTTTGAAAGGGACGGTCATTACTATAGCAAGGCCCCCTTTATTTCCCATAAGGACATTGAATCCTATTATTCCTTCCCTGCGCCGGACAACACCTACGGCATCGTCGTCAACGTCCGGAAAGGCCTGGGCAGCCGGGTGGAAGGAATAACCGCCTCCAACCTGGGCAGGCAAATACTGCCCATCGTCAACGGCCATGCCATGCAGCCCCTGCGCCTTTACAGCAAACCTGTCACCTCAGGAAAACTGGCAGTCATGGGAGGGTTCTCCCCGGCGGATCTTGCCGCCATGGCGGAATTTATTCCCCCGGCGGATCCCAAGAGAGAAGAACCCATCAACAAACTGGCCGCCGTTACCAGGCCTCTTCTTCCCAGCAAGGACCCTGCTCAGGAAAAGAAGGAGGCCAAAGACCCTGAAGAACACAAAGACCGTACCGTGATCAGCACCCGCCGGGGGCGGATCTGAGCCAGCACCCCTCGTATCAGCATGCACGGCAAATCCTTTCCTCTCCTGACCGGCATCCTCCTGTTTCTTTGGGGCATGCCATTACTGATGGCGGATATTGTAGTGCGCTTCCCCACGGAAAATACAGCCCTGCTGGACAACCGCCCGCAGGACTTTTACATGTATGTAGACCGCAATTTTGAAGGGAAGAAATCCCAGCCGTGGGAAGCTGGAGCCTACGGCTTTACCCGGACCCTCGTCAGAACCCAGGCAGGCCCCGTGGCCGTCAAATTTCATGAGGGTATCGACATTAAACCTCTCAGGAGGGATGCTTCCGGCACGCCGCTGGACGACGTGCACCCCGTAGCCGGAGGCACGGTAGTCCATGCCTCCGCCAACCCAACCCATAGCAATTACGGCCGCTATGTGGTCATTGAGCACCAGCTGAAGGACGGCCCGCTTTACAGCCTGTATGCCCATCTGGCCTCCGTCTCCTGCAGGAAAGGCGACCGGGTAGGAACCGGAAACGTTATTGGAAAGCTGGGATACTCCGGGGTGGGTTTGAACAAAACGCGTGCTCATGTGCATCTGGAACTCTGCCTCAAGCTACAAGATGACTTTGAAAACTGGTATTCCAGTCTGAAACTGGGCACTCCCAACCGCCACGGTTCCTATAACGGACTCAATTTGGCCGGCTTTGACCCGGCACCCGTCCTCCTGCAATGCAAGGACGGGGCGGAATTTTCCCTCTCTCGCCATATCTCCTCCCTGCCGGTCCAATACGTCGTGCGGGCTCCCTCTTCCGGCGAACTGCCCAGCCTTGTCAAACGCTACCCCTTCCTCCTGAAGCCGGGGCCCTCCGACCCCAAATCCTGGGAAATCAGTTTCACGGGAGAAGGAGTTCCCGTTTCCGTGACTCCTTCCAGCCAACCGTGCACGGAACCCGTCGTCATCCGGGCCGTTCCGCATCCTTTCTCCCAACTGTACAGGACCTGCAACCGCGTTTCCGGCTCCAGCAAGGACCCTAAGCTTACCGCCGCCGGCAAACGCTACATCCGGCTCATCTTCATGGGGCCTGAATCATAATCCTACGATGATGCAAACCTTTTCCAGATTCCGTTTTCCCCATGCCGTTCTCACATCCTGCGCGGCTGTCCTGCTTTCCCTGGGCGGCGCTTCCCCTGCAGCTGCCGCCCCCTCTGCGGGAGACACCTTTCCGCAGGACAGGCAGGACCTCCTGAAAAACAAAAAATACCAGCAGGGACTGAAAGCCCTGGAAAACCGCCTTCCCCTGGAAGCCAGCAAACACTTCCAGGAATGCCTGTCTTCCCAAAACCTTACGGAATCACAAAAAGCCATAATCCGCCCCTTTCTGGCAGAAGCCCTGATCCGCGCCAAAAAAACGGAAGAAGGACTGAATGCCTGGGAGCAGCTGCCGGACTCTCCCATGAAATCCTACTGGACGGCGGTAGGCCTCTTCAATAAAGGCTCCTTTACCAAAGCCCTGGAAAAACTTACCGCTATCCCGGAAACGGATCCGCTTTCCCTCTACGGGCTTCAATTGAAAGCCCAGCTTGCGCGCCAGCTTCAGGACCGACAGCTTTTACTGGAAACCCTCAGCAGGCTGGGGCAGGCGGAATCCCCCGCCGTCTCCCGCCCCGCGCGCCTTCTTCTGGCGGATGTACTGGTGAATCAGGAATGTTACCAGAACGCCGCCGCCATTCTTGAACAACTCAAAACGGAAGACGGGACGGACAGCAACCGGCTCATACGTTCATACGCCGAGCTCATAGAAGGCAAGCTGGCCGGCAAACAGGGAAATCTGGACCAGGCCATCAAAACCTTCTCCGCCGTTATGGACAACAAATCCTATCCGGAAAAAATCCGTGATCTGGGCCGCCTGGCTCTCGCCAAGGCGGAAATAGATCGGGAAAAAAGCAATCCGGAACAGGCGGAAGAGGAAACGCGGTCCCTGCCTCAGGAAGAGGAAGCTCCGCACACCGCCGGAACGGCGGAGGAACGCCTGTTGGCGTTCATTGGCGGCAAAGCGGAATCCGCCTTGCTGATGGACGCCTTCAACATTCTGCTGGAGGAAGACATCTTTCGAACCAATCCCCAGGCTCTGGAAAAACTCAACGGCTGGGTAAAAGCCAGGGATGCATCCCGCCAGCCGGCAGCCATGTATGCCATGGGAATCCTTCTTCTGGAAAAAGATGACCTGTCAGGCGCCGTCAAAATGGCGGAAGAGGGGCTCTCCAAATATCCCCAGAGCCTTCCCGTTCAAATTCTTTCTCTGAATACCATTACTGTTTTGCTGGATAAAAACCGTCTGCAGGATGCGGAACGTCTTATTTCCAAATATCCCGGTTCATCCCCTGACCTCGTCTTTCAACAGGGAGCCCTGGCTTTCCTCAAAAAAGACTACTCCCTGGCGCAGAAATTTTTCCGGGAAGCGGCCCGCCGCGCTTCGGAAACAACGGCGGAAAACGCCCTGTTCAATGAAAACCTGGCCGCCCTGAACGCCAATGACGCCTCCGGAGCTGCCGCTCTCATCAAGGAAGCCTCAGGCTCTTCCCGGCTCCGGGAGAGCATCCTCTTTGAACAGGCCCATTACGCCGCTAAAAGGATGGCCCCTCAGGCTGCTGAATTGCTGGCAAATTTCATAACTCTGGCGGAAACTCCGGCCCTGAAAACCCAGGCGCGGCTGGACCAGGTGGAAGTAGCCCTGAATCTCAACCCTCCGGACCTGGAAACCGTGCAGGCTATCCTTCCCCTGTTGGAAAAAGAGCAGTTGTCTCCGGAACAGACCATGCAGCTGGCGCGGCTGAATATTCTGGAGGCGGAAAGCCGGCAGGAATGGCCCAACGCCATTCAGTCCTGCCGACGAGCCATTGCCCTGGATTCGGAAGGCAAACAGGCGGACATGCTTTACCTCAAACTGGGAGAGCTTCTGTACAAAAACGGAGACTTCCATGAAGCGCAGCTTGTCCTCCAGCCCTTTCCCTCCAAATACCCTGACAGCCCTCTTCAGGCGGCAGCCCTCTTTCTGGCAGGAAAAGCCGCCCAGCAAAGCAATACCGGCAGCACGCTGAACGCCGCCCTGAACATCTTCAAAACCCTAGGCACGGGGGACACCCCCTTTGCCCAGCCTGCCAGAATAGAAGAAGCCTCCGTTCTGCTGCGCATGGGGAAAGCGGACCAATGCATCGTCGCCCTGGAGAACCTGCTTTCCTCCCCATTGCCGCGCTACATGCGCCTGCTGGCCCTCTCCATCCAGGCGGATGCATGGGTAGCTAAGGAAGATACCCATTCGGACACTCTTCGCAAGGCCATCAACCTCTGTACGGAAATCCTGGACACGCCCAACCTGGGACTGGCCTGGAAATTCAAGGCTCTGACCCAGCGGGCCCAGTTCTATGAACGAATGAACGAACAAAAAAAAGCGCTGGATGACTATGCCTCCATTCTGGCCCATACGCCCAGCGGAAGTTCCGCCAACAAACGCAGGGACTGGCACTGGTTCTACAACGCCGGCTTCGCCTCCATCCGCCTGCTGGGCCAGCTTCAGGACTGGGACGGAGCCCTGGCGCTGGCAAAAAAACTGGCGCAGACTTCCGGCCCCAGAGCCAGGGAAGCAGCGGCTTACGCGCGCCGCATCCAGCTGGAACATTTCATTTGGCAGGATGAACCGGAAGCCTCTGCGCCGGAAAACGGAAAGACGGCGACACCGGATCAAACCGCGGATTAAGAAGCCTTTCCTCCTGTCATGGATACCCCCCCCACAGCAAAAAACTGGAGACTCAACGCAGCAGCCATCATCATGGACGCTGAAGGCTGCGTATTGCTGGGCAAGGACAGCGGCCGCAACCCGTACTGGCACTTTCCGCAGGGAGGCGTCATTAAACACGAAAGCATTGAACAGACTCTTGCGCGGGAGGTATGGGAGGAAGTGGGCCTGCGCCCCACGGAATACACCATTGTCAGCCGCCTGTCCGGCCTGCGTTACAAATACCCTTCCGGCAACCGTAAAGTTACGCGCTGGATAGGCCAGGAACAAACCTACTTTCTTGTGCGCTGCAAAACCAGGCGCCCTAAAACGGATTTGCACCGCAGCCCCGAATTTTCAAAAACGAAATGGATTCCCCTCCAGAATCTCAAACTGGAAATGTTCCCCAAATTCAAAAGGAAAGTCATCAAAAACGCCCTTCAGCAATTCTTCGGGCCCGGCTTTCCTTCCAAACACGCCGCTGTGAAAACATCTTCCCCCTCCTCACCCTCATCTTCAACACTAACTTCGCGTACGATGAACCGTTACCTGGTGCCTCCGGGCAAAAAACTGCGTTTAAAGGATTATTCTCCGGATGACAAATCTCTCTTCTCCGGAACCAAGGAAGAATCCCTGATTGAATTCGACAAACTGAGGGAAGAACTGCAGGAACTGCAAAAAAAACTTTTTGCTCAGCACAAGCACAAAATTCTGGTTATTCTTCAGGCCATGGATGCAGGAGGCAAGGACGGCTGCGTCAAGCATGTCTTCTCCCGGGTGGATCCGCAGGGGCTGCACGTAGTCCCCTTCAAAAAACCCACTACTGAGGAACTGGACCACGATTTCCTGTGGCGCGTTCACAAGGAGGTCCCCGCCAAAGGGCAGATCGCCATCTTCAACCGTTCCCATTACGAAGATATCATTGCCGTCCGCGTGAAAAAAATCTTCCCGGACCCAGTCTGGAAACGCCGCTACAAGCACGTCCTCGACTTTGAAGCCATGCTTGCGGAAGAAGGCACCGTCATCATCAAGCTATTCCTGAATATCTCCAAGGCGGAACAGAAAAAACGGCTGGAATCCAGACTTCAGGACCCGGATAAACTTTGGAAATTCTGCATGGATGACCTGGATGACCGAAATCGTTGGGATGAATTCCAGACAGCCTACCAGGATCTCATTGAAAAAACATCTACTCCGGAAGCTCCCTGGTACATTATCCCGGCAGACCGGAAATGGTACAGAAATCTGGTTGTCGCCCGCCTGATGGTAGAAAAACTGCGCCATCTCCAGCTTTCGCTCCCCACTCCCAACTTTGATCCAGCCTCCATCATCATTCCAGATTGACAAAATCTGTCATAACGATAACTAATTTGTGCATCATAAAATTATTTTTGTACATTTCTCGGTATTCAGTTGTCCCATTATTACAAAATCTGCATTATTCACAATAACAATCAAAACTTAGAATTTCTAACGCTTGACTGTTCTAGTGAAAAATTGTTAGAAAACAACTTAACACCTAGAACGTGTAAACATTCTACATAGAAAAACAAAATCAAATGTATTTAGCATCCCAACGCAAAGAGTTCATTCTGAAAACGCTGGCTGAACATGGAGCTGCAAGGACCATTGCTCTGGCCAAACAGATGAAGGTCACGGATGAAACGGTCCGCAATGATTTGATTAACCTTGAAAAACGCGGCTTCCTCAAGCGCGTCCACGGCGGCGCACTGGCGCTTACTCACAAATCCCTCCATGAAGACATTGTCACTCAAGATGATGTGTCTATCAGGATTGCAAAAAAAACCGTTCAGAATATTCCCGCTTCCGTGGTTATGTTCATTGACAGCAGCACCATGGGCTACCAAATATGCAACCACATCAATTCCAAAGATACGCATGTGGTTTCCAACAACCCCACGTTGCTGACCCGGCTTGAAGGCATTCCGAACCTGAGCTTCTATTGCACGGGCGGACACTTCGACCGCGAAGCCCTGGTCTATGTAGGGCAGGACGCCGCCAAGGCCGCCGGATCCCTGAGCATTGACATGGTCGTGCTGACGCCAGACTGCTACTCCCCCAAGCATGGTGCCGGATACAAGAACATGTTGCAATCCGAATTCATCAAGAGCGTCATCCCCGCGGATGCCAAGGTAATCATCGCCATGCCCTCCACCAGCGTAGCGAACAACCCGGCATTCTATACCGTTGCGCCCTCCCAGGTTTCCATGCTCATCACTGATGAGGCCCTTTCTCCGGAAATGGCCGACCAGATTGAAAAGAGCGGCGTCAAGGTGGAACTCGCCTAACGCCGGCCTGCTTTACAGGGGGCGGAAGTTCATCGGAACTTCCGCCTTTTTTATAACGATCATATCCTCTCTCTTTTCCATTCCATCCGGTACTCCCGGCTTCCCGTCAGCTCATCTTCCCTGGAGCCGATTTCTTCAAACCCTCCGCGCCGATAGAATGCGCGGGCGCGGGCATTCTCTTCATAGACCCCAACCGTCAGCATTCCCTTGCTGTGTTCCTTCACCCAGTCCAGCAACGCTGTACCTATCCCTTCACACTGGCGTTCCGGCGCCACAAACAGAGCGGCCAGTTCCCCCTCCCCCACCAGGCAGGCAAACCCGACAACACGGCCACCGTCCCTGCACACCCATGTACGCGCCCTGGGCAGGTACACCTGCCTCATATCTTCCACCAAACCGCACCAGAACCCCACTCCCGCAAAAGAGTGGGCTTGTTCGGACGCTTTCAGCCAAATATTCAAAACCTCCGTTTCATCCCTATTCTGGTAATGTTCTATCTTCATACATCAATAACAGGTATGCGGCAACCCTTCCTGTAGTTTATACAAGCTAGCATGGAGGAGGCATGGAACTCAAGAAAGAAAGTCCCGCCTTCCGGTAAAAATGAAAGGAAAGGCCATGACGGACAGCTTTTTTCCACCCTTTCCCCCTCACCACATCACTGTCCCCCGGATCATGGAACACAAAAGGCCATCTGAAAGAGCTACCAGCCTTTCCACCCTTCAACTACGGCCTGTACACAAGCACCGGGCCGGTACGCGAAGACTGGACACAGCGCACCTTCCGAACAGCGGAGCCCACCAGGGCTGCAGCCTGCTCCACCTCTTCCTGCGTCGTCATGAAAGACAGGGAAAAACGCAGGGAGGAACGTACCGCCTCATCAGATAATCCCATGGCCGTCAGCACGTGGGAAGGCATCGGCTGCAGCGTATGGCAGGCAGACCCTGCCGAACACAGCAGACCAGCAGGTTCCAGCAACAGCATCAGCGCTTCCGCCGTACATCCGTCAAACGCCAGATTAGAAGTATTGGGAATACGTTCCGTTCCGCCGGAATGCACCGTCACGCCGCCCACCTGTGTCCGCAGGAGAGACTCAAAAGAATCCCGCATCCGGGACAGCCGTCCGGCGTCCTCCTCCAAGTGCCTCAATGCCGCCCGCGCCGCCGCACCAAAACCAATGATTCCCGGAACATTCTCCGTGCCGGACCTCAAGCCGTACTCCTGCCCCCCGCCGAACAACAAAGGGGAAAAAGGAGCCCCCGCTCTCCTGTACAGACATCCAATCCCCTTGGGGCCATGGAATTTGTGTGCGGATACGGAAGCATAATCCACTTCCATTCCATGCAAATCCACGGGAATTTTTCCGGCGCACTGCACTATATCCAAATGCACGGGAACTCCATGCTTCCTGGCGGAGGAACACAAAACCGGCGCATCCTGCAATGCGCCTGTCTCATTATTGGCCCAGGCAAAAGAAACGCCGGATACGCCCCCTGCGCACATCGACTCCCATTTTTCCGGAATCGCTCTCCCTTCCCTGTCCACGGGGCAGACACAGCCGTAGCCCAGGGCCAGGGCCGTCTTCAAGGAGGCGTCATGGTCCGTGGACAAAACGCCTATCCCCCCCTCCTGTCCCCCGGCCATCTGGCGGAAAGCCATATTGGACGCTTCCGTTCCGCCGGAAGTAAATACAATTTCCGAAGGAAATGCGCCCAACAGAGCGGCAACGGCCGCACGGGCCTCCTCCACCGCCTCACGCACATGCCTGGCACAGCCATAACCGGCGGACGGGTTGAAAAACCGTTCCTTTAAAAACGGCTCCATGGCCTCGTAAACCTCCGGAGCCAGCGGTGTTGTGGCGTTATTATCCCAATAAATCACGCCTTCATAACTCCCCCAATCGCGGGAAGGAGTCAAGCCGGAACATAATGCGCAGCTGCACAAGATCACTCTTCACTTTTACCCGTGATTCCGCATAATGCCTCTCATGCGTTTTCTTATCACGGCAGGCCCCACCAGGGAAGCTATTGACCCCGTCAGATACCTCACCAACCACTCCTCCGGGAAAATGGGGTATTGCCTGGCGGAAGCGGCTGTTCACGAAGGCCACAGCGTCCTTCTCATCTCCGGCCCCACTTCCCTGGACATTCCGCACGGCGTGGACTTCCTGCCGGTTGAATGTGCACAGGAAATGTATGATGCTGTCAAAAACCAGGCTCCCTACGCCGACGCCGCCATCCTCAGCGCCGCCGTAGCGGATTATCGACCCGTCTCCGTTCCGGACCGCAAAATCAAGAAAACGGGGGAACGCATGATTTTGGAGCTGGAACGTACTGCGGACATTTTGGGCTCCATGCGTGCGGAATTCGGCTTCAGCGGCATTCTGGTAGGCTTTGCGGCGGAAACCCATGACGTGGAAAATTACGCGCGCGGCAAACTGGAACGCAAGCGGTGCGATATGATTGTGGCCAACGACGTTTCCCGCAGTGACATTGGTTTTAACTCCTCTGAAAATGAAGTGCTGCTCGTTTACCCGGACCGGACGGAGTTCCTGGAAAAAGCGCCTAAAGCACAAATTGCCCTTCAAATCATTGAGCGCGCTTCCCGTCTCGCACAGGGAAAAGCTCCGTCATGGCGCACGGCAGACCCGTTCCACGCTTGAAGCGGCAGGGAGTTTGCCCCACGATCCAATGCTGGCATGTAAATGCCGGCCACCTTTCCCAGAACCACATTTTCACTTTTCATGCCCGTCACTCTTCAGGATTTAGGCTGGAACGACCATTTTCAACGCGCTTTCGACGCCGTTGCCAAACCAGGCTGGATGCCGGGGCGTCTCATCCGGGAAACGAAAATCAACTTCACTGCCCTTCTGGACGGCGGGGAAGATGTGGACGCCGTCGTCAGCGGCAAACTCTGGCATGATGCGGCCACGGATGCGGAACTGCCCGCTGTTGGAGACTGGGTGGCGATTGATCCGGGAGAAGCGGGAGACGAAGCCGTCATACGCACCATTCTCCCGCGCCAGACCTGTTTTTCCCGCAAAGCTCCAGGGAAAAGCAGCGCGGAACAGGTATTGGGAACCAATGTGGATATTGTGGCCGTAGTGACGGAACCGGGAACGGATTTCAACCCCAGGCGCATGGAGCGCTACTTTACACTCATCCGCCGCAGCGGAGCATCTCCTCTCATCCTGCTTAACAAAACGGATCTTTTTTCCAGGGAGGAAGTGGAAAACGCCATGCAGATTCTGCGGGAGCTCTCTCCGGAATGCGCCATAATCAGCATCAGCGCCCTGCACAACAGGGGAATCACGGAATTCCGCAAATGCCTATCCAAGGGAAAAACCATCTGCATCGTCGGTTCCTCAGGCGTTGGGAAATCCACCCTGGTCAATACCCTGCTGGGGGATGAATGGCTCTGGACGGGAGAAGTCAATGAAGTAACCGGCAAAGGGCGCCATACGACAGTGGCGCGGGAACTGGTGCTCCTCAAGCATGGAGGTTTGCTGATTGACAATCCCGGCATACGGGAAATCCAGATGTGGACTGATGAACATACCCTCCGTGAAAGCTTTGCGGATTTGACGGAGCTGGCCCATGAATGCAAATTTGCGGATTGCAGCCACGGTAAAGATTCCGGCTGCGCCATCAGGAAAGCCGTGGACGAGGGGAAGCTGGACAAGGAGCGGTACTTAAACTTCCTGAATTTGGAAAATGAAATCGCCCGGCTTGCCAAACGTCAGAAAAAAAGGCAAATGAACGTGGAACGGGCCGGAAAAAGAGACCGGAAAGTGCAGGCCCGGAACTATGAAGACCGCGTGGAACTGGAACGCCGTCACAAACCCAACCACCGCAGCCATGACTGATTCGCCGTCAAAATTGGCTTGTCAAACTGCAAAAACACACCTAATGGTGAAGAATGCTATTTTCACGCGGCCTCATCCGAACTTTCCTGGCTCTTCTGGCATTGGGGGCGATTCCCTTATCTGCAGAAGAACAGCCGCTTCCTGCTCAAGGCGGTCCCGTCGTGTCCATTACTGACCTGAAGCCCGTAAAGCTGGAGAGGGATGCTCACAGCAAGCTTCTTGTAGCGCAATGCACTGTCAATGGAGTCCCATGCAATCTTATTGTGGACACGGCGGCTTCCCACACCACATTTGATATCAAATTCATCAAAAAGAATTTTCCCGGCCTGCCGCTTGAAGACGTTCAAATAGCCCCTGGTTCCAACGTCCATGCCGTCCCCCGGCTATTTGCCATGCGGTCCTTCTCCATGGGAGGGCTTCATATCAAAAACTTCTTCGGCCTTGCCCTGGATCTTACTCCCCTGCAAAAGGACATGCAGGTGAAGATAGACGGCATCCTGGGCATCAACTACCTGGGGTTCTCTCCGTTCCTGCTGTCCGTCAGGAATGCTTCCCTGCAGTTTCTGGAACGCTCCCGCTTCCCCCAACACAGGAAACCGCTGGATGTGGAACGTGATCCTTCCGGAATTTTTTACATCCGCTGTTCCCGGGGGGGGGGAGATACTTTCCCGCTGGCTCTTGACTCCGGCTCTTCTCTTTCCATGGCCCCGCTGGAACAGTGGCCCGCAGATCCGAACGGCAATCAGCTCACCACCAAGGCAACCGACATTAACGGACACAATGGGGACTGCACTGTCATGAAACTGGGTATCCCCTCCACGCTCCGCATGGGACCGGACTTCCAAATGGACGGCCTTTCCTTCGCCGTAACGGGAACAGGGGGCCGATACCAGATCGGCGTGGATACTTTCCAGCATTTTGACATCATCATTGATGCTCCGCAGGGGGAAGTCTTCGCCCTTCCTCCCCATTCCAGGCCGGAGCCCCAGGGGCAAAAAGCCCCCGATATCAAACAGGAATCTTGAGCATGATGCAGATCATGCGAATGGTCCGGGCCGTAGCGCCGAAATGGGCCTTCAACGCCACCTGGGCGCGGGAAGACTGGGCATGAGCCAGCAGGGGGTTGTCCAGCATCTCCTTGAGCACGTCCGCCAGGCGGTTTTCATCACACCTGGCAATTCCGTCCACTCCTTCAAGCAGCTGGACCAGTGCATCGAAATTTTCCATATGGGGCCCCGTCAGCACGGGCACGCCACAGGCGACGGCTTCAGCCGGATTCTGTCCACCGTCCGCCAAAAAGCTTTTTCCGATCACGGCTACATCCGCCAGCGCGGTCCAGTCCCTCAATTCCCCCGTCGTATCCGCGATGTAACAAACATGATCCTTCAGGGTTTCCGGAATCTCGCCATCAGTCCGCAGCACGCACTGCCAGCCCTGGGCCTCCAGTTCCCGCACCACGGCATGGCGGCGTTCCGCATGCCTGGGCACGATCAGGGGGAAGCCTCCCGCCTTGCGCGCCGCTTCTGCGATCAGAACTTCCTCCCCGTCATGCGTGCTGGCGGCCAGCACTACAGGCTTGCCGCGTTTCAGTTTGTCCAAAATGGAGGCAAACTCCGCATTAGCCTCCCTGCGCTCCGCCATTTGCTGGTCAAATTTGATGCTTCCCGTCACGTGGATGATGGAGGAACGCACGCCCACGGATTCAAACCTCCGGACATCCCCCTTGTCCTGTACGCCCATTGCGTCAAGGAAGGAAAAATAATACTTTGAAATCCATTTAAATGCGCGGTAGCGGCTCTCGGACCTGGCGGACATACGGGCATTAATCATCGCCATGGGTATGCCGCGCACCTTGGCTGCACGGGCAAAATTCGGCCACAACTCGGCCTCCACCAGGACAATGGCCTCCGGTTCAAAACGGTCAAAACACCTCCCCGGCAGCCCCAGAAGGTCAAAGGGGGCATAAATCACGCGCACGCCGGGAATCTGCGCACTCACTGCCGTAGCATGCCCCGTAGCCGTACTGGTAGCCAGCACGGCGGAACCTCCGCGTTCCCGGAGCCACGCCCGGAGAAACTTGAGAGCCAGCACCACTTCACCCACGCTCACGGCATGCACATACAACACCCCTTTCGGCTCCCGGTTATAGGAGACCCGGTACAGCCCGAAACGCTCCAGAAGCCCCGTGCCGAATCCGCCTCTCCTCTTCTGCTTAAGCAGATAGGAAGGCAGCGTTACCAGCCACCCGACGGTATACAGGATATTGTAACAGAAGGAAAACAGGAAGGCTTTCATCTTACTTCTCAGGCAATTGGTAGAACAGCAGCATATTTTTCCCGTACCGGCGGGTATCCACCAGATTCAGGCCGTCAATTTCCGCGGCGCCTTCCCTTCCGGTACCCCAGCCCTCCTGCACTTCCGCAATAAACACGCCACCGCCCTTCAAAAGTCCGGCAACTCCGGCCTCCGCCAGTTCAACAATAAAGTCGCGGTCCGCCGGCCCCTTGCAATAAGGAGGATCTGCAAAAATAATATCGTACTTCCTGCCGGCCAGCAGTTCCCTTCTCACGAACTGGACGGCATCTCCCTGGATGACAGTTCCGCCTTCCAAGCCCGTCTTGACGAGATTAGCCCTGGCCGCCGCGCAGGAGAGACGGGAAAAATCCACCATGCGGGCGTCTCTCGCCCCACGGCTGAGGGCCTCCAGGCCGAAGGCGCCGGACCCGGCAAATAAATCCAGCACGTCGGCCCGGTCCATCAGCGGGTTCAGGATGGAAAAAACGGCTTCCCTGACCCGGTCTGTCGTGGGACGAACTTCCCCCTTGGGAACAGACAGGGTTATGCCGCCGGCCTTTCCGCTGATGATACGCATTGTTGTCTTACCGGAAATGAAAGGAACATCATATCCCTACTGGCGAGCCTTGGCCTTAGCCTTTTCCAGCAAAGGGTCACCCGCGATGCGGGTGACGGGAACACGCAGAACGATGGACTGGTTGGCAATGGCAACGTTGTCCGGGTTCTTTTCAGACATGTTGTAAACGAAATAGGCATACTTGCCGTCCTTGGTCTTGCCCGCAATGATAGTCTCCGTCAGGGTGGAAAGAATGGTTTTCTTTTCCATTGTCCATTCCTTGCCGCTCCACGCGCCGTATACATTTAGCTCGTCATAGGACACGTCCCCTTTCAGGGTCAGGGTTCCGTTGGGAGAAATCCAGGATTTGGTACTGGAATCATATTTCAGCGTGCTCATCGGCAACGGCCCCTGCTGCGCCACAGCAGCCAAATCCCAGATATTCCGTTCCCCCGAGGCGAAAATACCCAGGGCCACAGGGGCCACTTCCTGCACCTGCTTCAGCTTCCAGCACTCCAGGTACTTGGCATATTCGTCCTTGGTCCAGCCCAGGCGCTCATCATAAGGAACGGGCTGGCCGGGGACAATCTGGCTGACAAGCTCCTTCTTGTCCTTGTCGGGCAGGGAGGCGAAAACGCCGTCTATCTTTTCCATGAACGGCTGCAGGCTTTCATCAAGCACAACGCTGACGGCGGCGGCTTCCGCCATTTTACCGACCGGGAGATATTCGCCAACTATTTCCGGCTTTTCCGCTGCGGACAGGGAGGAAACCAGAACAGGGACTATCAGTGTTAAAGCCAGATTACGGAGCGCTTTCATAACGTGTTCGTATATTTTACTCAACAAAAGACCCTTGGCAAGAGTCAAAGTGAGTGTTATCCGTATGTACATCATGAGTTGGAAGTTACTTTTCACTACCCTGTCCGCCGCTCTGAGCCTTGCTTCCTGCGTGTCCACCCCGGCATCGCGCATCCAAAAAAACCCGGCCCTTTTCAATTCCCTCCCGCCCAGCCAGAAAACACTGGTGGAATCCGGACAAATTGCTGAAGGGATGTCTCCGCCGGCCGTTTTCCTGGCCTGGGGGGACCCCTCCGCCGTAGCGGAAGGCAACCTTAACGGGAAATCCGCCACCCGCTGGATTTATTCCTCCCTCCAGCCGGTTTACACCCCTCCCCCCTCTTTCTGGGCCGGCCCATACTGGGGCGGTCCCTACTGGGGGCCGGGCTTCTACCGTCCCTATTATCCTTATTACAATGATGTCACCTATGTGCCGGTAAACACCGGATACGTGCTTTTCATCAACGGCAAGGTGCAATCCTGGGAACGCAGGCGCTGACGGAAACGGAGCCTGCCCTATGGCACGGAATGCGCCGGCGCAGCAGAAGTAGGGCAATCTCCCGCTGATGCGCCGTTTTTCTCTCCGCGTTTCCGAATGCCGCTCTAATCCCCGCCCCTGGACAGGGGGCGTTCCAGTTCCTCCCGGAATTTGGGAAAGAACTCCTTCAATTCCCCGGAAACCTTCGGATATTCCAGCCTCATCTCCGCCAGGGCCTCCACAATGGCGCACATGCAGACAAGCCGGGAATACCATTTGTTGTCCGCCGGCACCACATACCATGGAGCCTCCCGGGAAGAAGTATGGCGTATCATCTCCTCATACGCTTTCTGGTACTGGTCCCAGAATTCGCGTTCGTGAATATCCCCTTCAGAAAACTTCCAATTTTTGTCCGGAGTATCCAGCCGTGCCAAAAGGCGCTTTCTCTGTTCCTCTGGGGAAAGGTTGAGGAATATTTTCACAATGCTCGTCCTGTTGGCGAGCAGGTGGCGTTCCAGGTTATTGATGGACCTGAACCTCTCCTCCCAGAAAGCACTCTTGGCATGGGAGGGATTAAATCCCTCCCCGGCCAGAAACTCCGGATGCACGCGCACGCTAAGGACTTCTTCATAATAGGAACGGTTGAAAATGCCAATCATCCCCCGCCTGGGGAGGCGTGCTACGCACCGCCACAGGAAATCATGGCTCCGTTCCAGCGTGGAAGGCTGCTTGAAGCTGCTGACTACGCACCCTTGCGGATTGACGCCTCCCATCACATGCTTCACAATGCCATCCTTTCCCGCGCTGTCCATCGCCTGCAGCACCACCAGCAGCGCATGAGACTCGCTGGCATACAATACTTCCTGAAGCTGCTCCAGCAATTCGATGCCCTTTTCCAGCTTATCCACAGCCTCTTTCTTGCTGTCTTTGCCCAGCTTGCCGAGATCGCCGGGATCATAGCGGGACAACTTGAATCCCCTGCCGTCCGTCACCCGGTACGGTTCAATAAATTTCCTGCATCTTTTGACCAGGCGGGAAGAAATATCCATCATTTCTATAATGACACTGTCTCTTCTCAAAATGTTGAAACAACAGCAAAAACATCAATACCCCTCTCGTTGGGAGATTCCACCCCGCCGATAGATGACAAACCCCCGGCATAATTCGGAACGTTCATACTTGCCGGAAGACTCTATGGGCTGGAGAAAAGCAGCATAATCGGATGGCCGGGAAACTACGATCACCTTATAATCAGACCATTTGTCCTTTAACGGGCCGGGAATCCATCCATAAAACTCCTTTCCGGCCCCATTGCATAAAAGTAAAATGTCAACATGACTGCTCTGCAATAATTTGCAATAAGATACCGCAGAGCGGAAATCTTCACGGCCATACAAATCATTGCAACGAATACGAATATCGCTCACCGCCCAAACAATCATCATTAATAGGAACAGGATAGTTTGGGCAATCCTGGGGAACGACCAATCCCATGACGCCACCAGGGACCAGGCCAGACACAATACAGGCAATAACGGCGCGCAATGCCGTCCGGAAAAACGGAAATCCATCATTTCCGTTCCATAAAGGAATACGGCCCCTGGAAGCAATATCAACACCAGCAAAGCAGGAACCAAGGGCCTCTCAGCCCGCTTATTCCACAAAATGATGCCGCAGGCAGAACCGGCCAGAAGAATGGCGCCGGAGATCATCCCTGCCCCCAATCCGTTCATATTCCATAAAGCATCAGGAGTCATGCACATCCTCAATTCTAGACGGGAAGGCCCCATGCCGGCCAATCCCGATAACTCGTACATGGAAGCGCATGCATTGACTATCCAGGAGGAAGATATGGAAACCGCACGGGCGCCCAAGAAAAGAGTGTAAAGATAATATGCTCCCAACCCGGAAAATGGAAAAATCCACCAGAGCAGGGCTCGCCGAAACCTCCGCCCTCCAAACTGCCGGAATGCCATGACCATGAATGCCGCGGCAAAACCGAGCGCCCATACAACCCCTGTCAGGCTTGTAAGACATAAAAAAAACAGAGAACCAAAAAAAACATGGAATTTTACCGGTTCTCCCCGGCTAACCTGCCAAAACAACATGGAGACAGCGCAAGAGGCCGCTATCTGCAACATATAGGGCCGCAACTCGTTAGAATAATAAACAAAAAACGGTGAAATCAAAAGAATCACCAGCGCCTTTGGTTCCTTTCTGAAAAACCAGGATGATAAAAATACCCAGAATATATTAAATAACCTCAGCATCCATTCAGACTCCGCACCCGTCAGATGATGCCACAAAAATAAAAGGTAGTAATAAAAGGCCATTTGAGCATCGCTACCGCCAATTTCACAAATCTTCTTCCAACATCCCTCCATTCCCTGCTGCATGGCGCACAATGCAGTACAACATTCATCAATCCAAAAACTTTGGTTATTCAGGGAAAAAAAGAAAGACAAAAAAGGTAAAATCCACCAATATTTGATGCCCCCGTCATTGCCTTCCGCCGCCCTCTTTTGTCCCCTGCACATAGTGCAAGGCAACATAGCGGATTGCATATCCGCCGCCTGCTTTTTTACAGGAAGAAATCACATATCCATATGAATATCAATAGATAAATATGAAAATAGATTTGTTTTTTCTTCTTATCTCTGCAACTTTGAAAAGTTATTGATGTTTTTATCTTAGAAAAATATGTTGCCACCGGATATGCAATCCGCAAAAAAATGTTGTTTATACGGATATTGCGTAAAATAAAAAACTTATCCACCAAAGCGGACCTGATCTGATGGGGTATTTTCCAGCTTGCAGTCCTCAAGGGTCCATGTGCGGGGAGGCAGCACCTTGTTATCTTTAATCAGAATATTGGCGCATCTTCTGAATTGGAAAGGTTTCTGCCCCCATCCCTTAAACTCGTCATTGTAAATGACCTTATTATTGATGAACTTGAGGTTGTCCGTGGAAATGGCGAACAGCAGCGGCACATCGAACGTCTTGAAAACATTATTTTCTATCAGCACATTGCGATGATAGTAATCCCTCTGCCTGTCCAGCTGCTTGACTTCCGGGTAAATGGAAATGATGGCATTCGTAAACTGGTAACGCGAGGTCAGGTTGTTAATGAATGTATTTTTGCGGATCACCACTTCATGGCAGGCGCCGCTTTCATACCACCCCTGGGCATCCCCTGCCAATAGAATGGCGGAGCCGGAGGAATGGTCAAACAAATTGCCCTCCACCAGCACTCTCTCCGGCGTTGTAAAAAGAGATCCTCTGGCACGGTTGTTGCGGACGATATTGTTGCGGAAAACCACGGAAGGGTAAAAATCCGCATTCTCCACGGCATCCCCGGCCCTGACGGAGGAGGGGAGCGGCTCTTCCACCGTAATCACCATCTCCGCGGAATTCTTTTTCACTGCCGTCTTCACAGTGGCCGTTCCGCCGGGTTCCAGCGTAGGACCGTTGATGAAACGGATTTTTTCACCGGGAAGAAACACCTCAAACCCCACCGCCTGCCGATGCATGTATTTGCACTTCAGGGTATGGCTGTCCACTACTTCCATCACGCCCAGGCAGGTGGAATGAACATTGATGGCATCATCCATCATCCCTTCGAACAGGGCTTTCTCCACCACGATTCCGCCCCGGGTATTGGAAAAATGGGTTGCGTCCGCTCCGGCGGTGTGTACGCGCCCTGTGCCTTTCCTGACCATGACTCCGCCGCCTTTCATATGAAAGTCCTCCGATCGCTGGACCAGCAGGGCCATGCCTGAGCTCTGGTGCAGAGATACGTCATTCAGTGATGTTTTCCGAGCCCGGTACACCACGCATCCCGGATGGGGGCGGTTATAATTCCGAAGAACCAGCGTATCCCCCGGCTTGATTCCCTTCTGCCTGAGGTTCCAGGACAGACGGAGACGGCTCCCGCCCAGCGGCTCCACATGCCCGTTCCAGCCGATGTCCGATGTATTGGCGATAATATGTCCCGTCCCTTTCTCAAAGGCCATGCAGCTTCCCATTCCTTCTTCCCAGCCTTTCCCCTGGAAAACGAACCTGTTGTTCCGGATTTCGTAAGGGTAGGCCTTTTTGTCTATTTCCACTTCCGTGAACCGGTCATCCGTCTTCACGACGCGCGCCTCCGTGCACCAGGACCGTTCGTAATCCACGGATAAACGGTTGATGCTGACATTTTCGCTGTCCATCACCAGGAGGGGAACCACCTTGCCGTGAAAAAGAAACAGGGAACCATTGCCCTCCACGCGGACATTCCGCAAATCGGCCAGAGGCACACACACCGGATGAATCAGCGGCTGGTCATGGTTGGAAATATGGAAACTCATGTTCAAAGCCCCCTCCGGATAAAAATGGTAAATGCCTCTGGGGATGTTCAAAACGCCCCCGCCCTGCCTCCGGAGAGCGGAAACGGCAGCCCGCAGCGCCGGCCCCTGATCTTTTCTGACGCCGGGAACCATGCCGAATTCAGAGGCATTCACCACAGCTCCCTTCATCCCCTGCCCACTTCCTGTCGTCTTCCAGGCCAGATCTACCCAGTCCGCATGGTCGTAAGAATTATTGTCCACCCGGTCGGCCATCAGGTAAAGATGCCGTATGCCGTTTTCCGCCACCGGAATGGAAAACTTCTTCGCGGCCATCCCCCTCCTCATCACGCCGGAACTCCATAAAACCTCGGACCCGCTCATCACGCGGAATTCCACGCTTCCGTCTCCATCCGCACCGTCATCAATTCCGCATGCACCTTCCAGCCTCAAAACTTTCGGGTTTTCCGGAACGGGCAGGGGAATCATGGACGTAGCGTGCGTACCGATTCCCGTGGCATATTTTTTGCCGCCTATGCTCAACCCCGCATTACTGAAAGACCGGTCCAACCGGGTTTCCCCCGTCTCCTGGCGAGTCATCAGCAGGCTGGAGGCAGGAACTTTTACGGCTATGGTTCCGGATTGGGCAGCTTTTTCCTCGCCCTGGGACTGTGCCGGGAATAATCCCGCCAAACACGCTGCAACTACAAAACTCCATGAAAACATCCGGCTGAACATATTTTTTATACTCTGTTCCCGTATTCCTTCTATCAGAAAAAATATGGATCGTCCAGAAGCTTCCATCAGAGAAAAAGAGAGATTGCCTTCCATACCGAATTCAGGGACACTGTCTCCATGCGATCAGCATTCTTCCTACTGCCCGGCATCCTGCCGGCTCTTTCCGCCTGCGGGCGCGGAGGCGCCACGCTTGAAACGGATAACGTCCAGGCGGAATGGTTCCCCAACGGCAGCAGAACGGCGATTGTCCTGGAAGGGGAAAGCGAACCCGTTTCCGAACGGGAAATCCGGCATCCCCATTCCGGCATGACTCTTTTTTACCATTCGCTGGGGGACGGCAGAGGAACTTTGGAAATCGCAGGAGGGGTTCCGGAAACGGCTACAGTAACATACAACCAGGGAGCGGCTTCCACGGAGCTGCATTTCAAAACGGCCTCCAGGGAAATACTTCTGAATGACGTACGCCGCCCGGACGCGAACGAAAAAACGGCCTTCCTGAATGGCTGGAGCTGCCAGGAACGGGGCACAGCCCTGCTCCGTTCCGGGACAACCGGAGCCATGACCACGGAAAAAAACGTCCCATGAATCTTCTGAGGATACTGAAAACGGGAACATGGAAAATCCCGTGCGCACTTCTGCTTGCCGGGGTTCTGGCTCTGGCATGCGTCCAGTGTTCCGTCCGTTCCCTAGTGTACCTGCCGCCCCAACCCAAGGACAAAACCGCGTATCTGGAAAAACGTGCCGCCTGGGAACCGCATCGGCGCACCTTCCACCATAATGGGGCCAAACTCAGCGGATGGCTTATTGAAAAAAAGGGGCAGCCCCTCCTAGTATATTACGGAGGGAACGCCATGGATATTTCCATGATGCTTCCCTACCTGGACCGTTTTCCCCATGCCAAACTCCTGGTCAATTACCGCGGGTACGGGCTCAGCACCGGCTCTCCTACGGAACAGGATATCATGGGAGACTCCCTGGCTATCCTTGACTCCGTGCTGAAGGAAACCGGAAGAACGCCGGACGACGTCATCCTGGTCGGGCAAAGCCTCGGTTCCGGAGTCGCTACCCAGGTAGCCTCCGTCAGACACGTGAAAAAACTGGTGCTGCTGGTCCCTTTTGACAGCCTTCTGGAAACTGCCCGCGGTCTCTTCCCATACCTGCCCGTCAGGCTTCTCCTTCCGGACCACTTCCGGTCAGACCTGGCCGCGCCCAAAGTCGCCTGCCCTGTCAGCATCCTGGCTGCGGGAGCGGATGAAGTCATTCCTCCGCACCACGCCAAACGGCTCCGGGACTGTTTCTCCGTACCGGTCAGTTACCAGGAATTCCCCGGAGCCATGCATAATACCATCTGGCTCAGCCCCGGCTTTGATAAAGCGTTTTCTCAAAGCATCGGGTACTGATCTCCGTTTTATTCCGCAGGAGCCAGAGATACGCGGCGCAGGCAGCTTCCTTCATGTTCCAGCAGCAGCCATGAGGTTTCTTCCGGCAGCGCTTCCGGAAACAGGTTGGCCCATTCGACAATGAGCACAGTCTCTCCGTCCAGATACTCTTCCCACCCTATGCCGGTCAGCTCGGACTCATCCTTCAGCCGGTAAAAATCAAAATGGCATGCCGGCAGGCGTCCGTCAGCATGCTCATGCACCAGGGAAAATGTCGGGCTGGCAGCCGCCTCGGAACTCCCCAGCCCCTCCATAATGCCCTGGGTCAGGTGCGTCTTTCCGGCCCCCAGCTCACCCACCACGCCCAGAATTTCGCCGGGCATTAAAATTTTACCTATTTGCCTCCCCAGCTCCCTCATTTCCTCCGGGGAATGAGTCAAAACGGGGCCGTTTCTAAAAATTTTATGCCATTCGCTCATTTTTTCATGAAATTTTGCTTGTCTAAAATAAAGTCATATGGTTTATTGCGGCTCCCGCATCTGCGGGCGAACCTTAACAGTGATAGCAATGGCATACGCAATTTTCAAAACAGGTGGCAAGCAGTACCGCGTCCAGACGGGCGACGTGATCGACGTTGAATGCATCAATACCCTCGAAGAGGGGGCCGAAGCAAGCTTCGATCAGGTGCTTATGGTGGAAAATGACGGAAAAGTGACCGTCGGCACCCCCATGGTGGAAGGAGCTACGGTCTCCGCCAAGGTGGTCAGCCAGTTCCGCGGCAAAAAGATCATCGCTTTCAAATTTAAGCGCCGCAAGGGCTTCCACAAGAAAAAAGGTTCCCGCCGCGCCATGACGAAGCTGGAAATCACTGCTATCAACGCCTAATTTCAACCCTTAATTTTTATTATCTTATGGCTCACAAGAAAGGTCAAGGTTCTGTCAAGAACGGTCGCGACTCCCGCAGCAAGCGCCTCGGCGTTAAAAAATTCGGCGGACAGGAAGTGATCGCGGGCAACATCATCATCCGCCAGCGCGGCACCAAGTGGCACCCCGGCAAGGGCGTAGGCATGGGTCGTGACTACACCATCTTCTCCCTGGTGGACGGCCGCGTGTTCTTTGACCGCGAAGGCCGCCGCGTCAATGTGGCTCCGGAAGGATCTGAAGCCGCCAACTAAAATACGGATTACTCTATCTCCCTGCAGGGGCGGCCATCCACAGGGATGACCGCCCCTTTTTCTGTCCTTCTCCGCGCTCCAATAAATAACAGGAATTGTTCTTGCAAAACAATAGCCCCTCCCCCACTATCCACGCAGAGCATGAAAAATAAGATATGAATCCCAAAACAGATTCCAAGCAGGCCGTCCGCACTGCCTCTACCCTGCCGGTCATTTCCGGGTTGAGGCTTACCAAGCAAAGGCAGGAAGTTTATCAGGTTCTTCTGGAACAAAGGGATCATCCAACAGCCAATGAAGTTTACCAGCGGGTACGCAAAAAACTCCCCAGCATCTCCCTGGCCACCGTTTATAACTGCCTGGAGGCGCTGGTGAACCACGGCCTGGTCAATCAGGTCAACTTTGAACGCAGTTCTTCCCGTTTCTGTCCCAATCTCGTTGAGCACGGACACTTCCAGGACACCCGGACCGGACGCATTTACGACATCACCATCAAGGAAGGCGTGGAACTGAAGGAATTCATCAACTTGCCCGACGACGTGTGCGTGGAAGAAGCCCAAATCACCCTGAGGGGTTCCATCACCACGCCGCAGGGCTAACTCTCTTTCATCATCATGAGTCTGGTCATTAAAAATTTGCACGCCAACGTGCAAGGCACGGAAATACTTAAAGGCATCAATCTGGAAATTCCCAAGGGAGAGGTGCATGCAATCATGGGGCCCAACGGCTCCGGGAAAAGTACTTTATCCAAAGTTCTTTGCGGACATCCGGACTATGAGGTAACGGAGGGAGAAGCCTGGCTGGACGGACAGAACCTGCTGGACATGAGCATTGACGAACGCAGCAGGGCGGGACTCTTCCTGGCATTCCAGTACCCCATGGAAGTTCCCGGCGTTTCCAACGCCAACTTCCTTCGTGCGGCCATGCAGGCCCGCATGCCCCATGGGGAGGAACTGGATGCGGTCACCTTCTACAAAACGCTCTATGCAAAAATGGACCAGCTCGGCATGGCCCGCAAATTCACGTCACGCGCCGTTAACGAAGGTTTCTCCGGGGGAGAGAAAAAGCGCAATGAAGTGCTGCAAATGCTTCTCCTGGATCCCCTCTATGCCATTCTGGACGAAACGGATTCCGGCCTGGACATAGATGCCCTCCGCATTGTCTCGGAAGGAGTCAACTCCATGCGTTCCCCTTTCCGGAGCTTCCTGGTCATCACCCACTACAAACGCCTGCTGGACTACATCAGGCCGGATGTGGTCCATGTACTGGCTGACGGGCGGATTGTCCGGACCGGAGGCGGAGAACTGGTGGACGAACTGGAAAGCAGGGGATACGAGTTCCTGAAAGAAACGGAAACAGCGGAAAAGGCATAACGCCGCCAATCCGGCAATCAATCATGAGCGATACACCTGACATGTCAGAGAACGGGAACACACAGAACCTGTTTGACTTCGACCGGAGCAAGGGAAACTTCTCCTTCCCGGAACGCCATAAATTTGATGCCGGATACGGCCTGACGGAGGCCACTATTGACTACATCTGCGACGTCAAGGACGACCCGGAATGGGTGCGCCAGTTCCGCAAAAACGCGCTTGCCGTTTTTGAAAGCAAGCCCATGCCCACCCACTGGGCTTCTCCGGATATTAAAAAAATAGACTTCTCCCAAATCCGCTACTACCTCTCCGACGGAGAACGGCCCAAACGAAGCTGGGACGACGTGCCGGAGGATGTAAAGCGCACCTTCGAACGCCTGGGCGTTCCGGAACAGGAACGCCAGTTTCTGGCGGGCGTGGAAGCCCAGTACGACTCCGAATCCGCCTACTCCAACATGAAGGAGGAACTCCGCAGCCAGGGCGTCATCTTCGTCAACTCCACGGAAGGCCTGAAACACCATGAAGATGTCTTCCGCCCCTGGTTTGGAAAAGTCATTCCCACGGGAGACAACAAATTTTCCGCTCTGAACAGCGCAGTATTTTCCGGAGGTTCCTTCATTTACGTACCCAAAGGGGTTAAACTCAAACATCCTCTCCAGGCGTATTTCCGAATCAACTCGGAAAATTTCGGGCAGTTCGAACGAACTCTCATCATTGCGGATGAAGGTGCGGAACTCATGTACATGGAAGGATGCACGGCACCCCAGTTTGAAACTTCCACCCTCCACTCCGCCGTTGTGGAACTGGTCGCGCTCAAGGGCGCGAAAATTCAGTACGTCACCGTGCAAAACTGGTCCTCCAATGTCTTCAACATGGTCACCAAGCGCGGTCTTGCCATGGAAGATGCGGAAATCCGCTGGATAGACTGCAACATTGGTTCCGGCCTCACCATGAAATACCCGGCTGTGGTGCTCAAAGGCAGGCGCGCGCGGGGGGAAGTCATCTCCATCGCTCTGGCAAACACGGGCCAGCATCAAGATACGGGGGCCAAAATGATCCATGCGGCGGACGACACTACGTCCAACATCGTTTCCAAATCCATCAGCATCGGCGAAGGGCGCGCCAGCTACCGGGGCCAGGTAATCATGGGCAAAGGGCTTAAGGGGTGCAGGAACAACACGGAATGCGACGCCCTACTTCTGGCAGCCAACAGCCGTACGGACACCTACCCTGCCATCACGGTAAAAGGGGATGGAGGCACGGTGCAGCATGAGGCATCCGTCTCCCAGGTCTCTGAAGAAATGCTTTTTTACATGCAGCAGCGGGGCATCCCGAAAGCTGCGGCGATGTCTCTGGCCGTCAATGGATTCATTAACGACCTCGTTCAGGAATTCCCCATGGAATACTCTGTGGAGCTGCGCAGGCTCATTGATCTGGAAATGGAAGACAGCATCGGATAAGGAGGGAAATAATGAACCACTTGCTTAACGAAGAACAATTTTCCGCAGGCTTTCTTCCCGCATGGTTTGAAGCCCGGCGCCGCCATGCCCTGGAACAGGCGGAACGGCTTCCGGAACCTTCCCGCCGCATGGAATCCTGGCGTTTCGGCACCCCCGGCAACGAATCCCTGGAACATGTTGAAGCAGCCCTTCCTGTGGCGCCGGAAGCCTTGGCCCCCATCATCAGGGAACATGCCTCCATGCCGGAGGCCCTCCGCATTGTTTACGCCAACGGGCTCCCCGTATCCCTTCCGGAAGAGCTTCCGGAAGGGCTTTCCGTCATGGATATGGAAGACTTTGTGCTCCAATGCCCGGACACCGCCCGGAAATATTTGGAAACAGAGACGGAAACGCTCGGTTCCGAAAAACTGTCGGCATTGACTATGGCTCTCCAGCACAACGGGCTGGTTATTATGGCGGACAGGGAAATCTCTCTCCCTCTGGAAATACTCCACTTCATTTCCGGAGATAACGTGGCCGTTTTTCCCTCTACGCTGCTCATTGCGGAAACCGGAAGCCGCCTGCACATTCTGGAACGCCACCTTAGCGCAGACCATGGCCGCCAATTCTGCGGAGCGCTCCAGCAATACCACCTTTCCTCCGCGTCATCTGTCAAATACGCGCTGGTTCAGGAACTTAACAGCCGTTCCCGTGCCGTGGAGCTTTCCCATATTATGGCGGATGATTCCGCGGAAATGGAACATCTCGTCAGCCATCCCGGCGCAGCCTGGGCCAGACAGGAGACGGTCTGCATCCTGAACGGAGACGGCGCAGGAGTCCGCCTGCTTTCCGCCAACCATCTGAAGGAAAACAAGGAGCTGGACCAGAGGACCTGCCAGAAGCACCTTTACCGCGGAGCCTCCAGCAACCTGCTTTATGCCAATGTGCTTGACGATGAAGCCAGCAGCATTTTCAGCGGCATGATCCTGGTGGCGGAAGGCGCGCATGACACCAGCGCCTATCAAAGCAACCGCAATCTCATTCTCAGCCCCAGAGCGGAAGCCAACTCCATTCCCGGCCTGGAAATCCTGGCGGACAGAGTGCAGTGTTCGCACGGTTCCGCCACTTCCTCCATTTCCCCGGAAGAAATTTTCTACCTGCTTTCACGGGGCATTCCGGAACAGACGGCGCGCAGAATGATTGCCCAGGGCTTTCTGAAACATGTCTTGGACCAATTCGGCGATGAAACCATACGTACCGCGGTAGAAAGCATCATCCTGCCCTGACCGCTATTTCATGAAACCCAAAAAGACGGAGAGACGGTCCCCTATCCCTCCTTTTCCGTCCTGATATTAACGCGCCGCTGCAAGAGAGCCGCCACAAGCAGAAACAGAGCAGTTCCCCCCATCATGCTGTAATACCATTCACGGTAAGGCGTATGGTACTGCAGGAGGATTTCCGTCTGCTGTTCCGAATCCGGAACAGAAACAAGAATAGAATAGCGCTCAGTACTGGATAAAGGAAGCTCTTCCCCCTTCCCGGTGCGGGCGCTCCATCCCCTGGAATAGCTCTCAAGAACAGACAATTCCTTTGTTCCTGGCGGCACGGTGACATGGATCTTATTATTCGTTCTCCAATCCGGAACAACAGGAGAAAAATGATTCTCTTCCCCCTGGGTTCGGACAAAATAGCGTCCACGGTACAAGGGATTTTCCAGCAAGAAGAAATCTTCCGTTTCCTGAACCAGATTCCACCCGTCAAAAGACGGCCTTCCGGCTTTGGCATCACACAACAAATGAGAAATGCCGGCCATGGCATAATCTTTCGGATAATAATGTCCATCCGACAAAGGTCTCAGATATCTGGGCTGCACCGTTTCATAACCTGAGGCCAGCCTTATTCCATATGTGGATAAATGATTAGTACATAAAAAATCCAAGTCATTATGAGGATTGACGATAACAACGGCACCATCCCCCACATGTCCGCGAAACTCGGACATCCATTCCGGTTCTTTATAAAGATAGCCGCTTTCCGGTTTGTCGGAATAGGCAATCCATGAAGAAGAAAACACTATTTGTTCCCCAAAGGTACATAATACCACAAGTCCTGCCCACCACTTCGGATAACGGCTGGATATATTCAGGCGGGAACAGGCCCAGCCCCCTACGCTGACCAGTAAAATCAATAAGGCATTGCGCCAATCCCAAATCATCAGCTGGTCCAGGAGACGCTCGCTTCTGAGCAAATACCAGGAATGACGGTATTTTTGCTGAGAAGTCGTTATGTTTCCGTCAATAAAGCTATGCAATTTTAACAGCAATGGTTCATGGAAACACTGAACTGCCACCGATACGGCAAGCCATATACACAAAATTCCAATTCCCCACCATGCAAGTCTGCGCCAGATAGGAAGAACCGGATGCCGCCTAAGGTCAAATAACTGCCATCCGGCAAGCCAGCTCATTCCAAAAGCCATCACAACCGTGGAACGTGAATAGAGGAAAGTGGAAAGAGGTGTGCATGAAACAATTAAACTGACAAGAAAACAAAACTTGGCGGTCAACGGTGCCCGGCGGTTAAACAATGCCAGAACAGCCAGCACAAAAACAACTCCTCCACCAAATTTGATATCGAATAAATCAGCGCCAATCACTTTGGAAATACTGATTGTCTGAGGAATGCCGAAGAGCGTCGGCATCACAGATGTGGCCAGAAAAGGAATATTTTCCAGCCCCCAGACAAACGGCAAGCTTTTACAGCCTTCCATGCGCGGCAGGGTGTCCACAAAAACATCCAAGGAAAGCAACGCCGCCAAAAATCCGGAGATCAAATAAAAAGATGATGATTTCAGAAAAACTTTCCAGGACCAGCGGTCTGCCCGTTTCCACCAATCCGCAAGAAACACGCACAGCACCAAAAGAAAAACAAAGAGACACGCTTGCAAATGGCCTCCTCTGAATCCGAGAACAATAAAGAGAATAGAGGGAAGATGCACCCATTTGTTTTTCCTTCTCCCTTCCAACAGGGACCAGACAATCAACGGCGCCCAGATTATTCCACCAAGCCACCGGTCATATATCCACATAATAAACTGGGAATAAAAACTGAAACTCACAGCTCCCAGCAATACGTACGGAATAGGAATTCCCCTGGATTTCAGTAGAATGATCATCCCCAGCCCTGCGATAAAAAACTGCAGCAAGATTCCCGCATCCCATGCCGTCCAGAAAGGAAGAAAACCAAATAACCAATGATGCCAATCCCCCGGGCTTAACATGGTATTTTCCGGCAGTGAAGTCCCATTGTGAGTATAAGGGTTCCATCCCATATACCCATCACTTTGCCAGGACTGCTGCATCGCCCAGCTATAAGGTAAATATTGAGAAGCCCCATCTACGTTATATTGGTTATGGACTTCCTCCATTGGCTGAGTTGCGAATGGTTTGAACAGGCATTCCACACAATCCACCGGGGCTAAAACCTTTCCTCCAAACACGGCAGGAGCAAAAAAAAGCAGTACAAGTACTGCCCAAATTATTATCCCCCACCACAAGGGAATTTTTCTATTTTTTTTACAATTCATTTATAATAAAAATCTGACATTGGCTCCTCATGCATCCCCAAAGAAAATTCCTGTAAATTAACGAATGAATTTCTCCACAGAATTGTTAAAACCGGCATCCATCGTTCTCCTTCAGCCCTGAAATTAAACCAATGAATCGGAACGCCTTTTTCTAGCGGATTTACAATCCGTTACGGACAGTAAAAGAAAAAAACTCTTGTTCTCAGGGAAAGTGCCGCTCTTTATACGGTTATTGAAACGTGACTCCGCTTCAACATGCAACGAACTCTATAAAAGAGGGTTTGCCAAAATTCTACTTCAGGCCCGGATATCGTAGCAATTTCCCGTATTCCCGTCACCAGGGTGGGCCCAGGCAAATTTCTGTGCTACGTAAGAGGCCCTGATACGTAAAGAAACGATGTTGCAAGTTCTTTTCTCTTAGAGTTACAGCTTGACTCCGGATTGTAAATCCGCCCACCTTCTCAAGAAAGCACTATTTCATTGAAAAATGCTTCACCCAGAATTATTTTCATCCTGAATTCCCAGTTAAGCATCTTAAGAAAAGCATCAAAAAATCTGGCCGGAATGATATGAAATAGCCTTGCAGCCGGTTTATGACCTGTCCGACAAGCAAATTGCTGCCACAAATATTTATGATTCATCATTCCATATAAAAATATAAATAAAAAGGAACCGGACAAACAGGAACGGCGCGAATAAATAAATAATCCGAAATAAAAGGAATCCGAAAGGCTCACCCTGTGAGCATCTCATCCGGCATCCGGTAAGGAAAACGAAACTATTTTTTGAAACAAGGAAGAGTGTTTCTCCGTTATTATTACCGTATGGTCACATTTTACAATATCACTCTCTCTACCGCCTTTTCCCTGCTGATGCTGTCCGTGGCGGAAGCGGCACGGCCCAATGTGGTTCTCATCAATGCGGATGACCTTGGCTGGGCGGAAGTGGGCTGCTACGGCCAGAAAAAAATTAAAACCCCGAACATTGACAAGCTGGCCTCCGAAGGACAGCGATGGGTTTATTTCTATTCCGGAGCTCCGGTTTGTTCCCCTTCCCGCAATGTGCTGATGACGGGCAAGCATACGGGCAACTGCGACGTACAGGATTTGAAACGCGTGGACGCGGGCGAAAACTGGCGCGACCTCAAAGGAGACTGGCCCATCAGAACGGAAACCTACACTCTACCGGAAGCCATGAAAAAAGCCGGTTACGCCACAGCGGTGTTCGGTAAATGGGGTATTGGGGATTTCGGTTCCACCGGAGCGCCGGACAAACACGGCGTGGACAGGTTCTATGGCTACACGGACCAGAAAGCCTGCCACACCTACTATCCTCCATACCTCTGGAATGACGGAAAGAAGGAAGTTCTCAACACTTCCCTGACAGCCGCCACTATCGGACACGGTTCCCAGCCCAAAGGGGAAGTTCTGGCGGACACCTACCGCGCGGAACAACACAGTTCCGATCTTATTGCGGATAAAATGCTGGAATTTGTGAAGGAAAAGGCCCATGGCAAACAACCGTTTTTCCTGTATTACGCCCCGCTGGAACCCCATGTGGCCATGCAGCCTCTTCAGGAATGGATTGACCGCTATCCCCGCGAATGGGACAAATCCCCCTACCGCGGCAACCGGGGCTATCTGCCCCATCCCCGCCCCCGGGCCGCCTATGCAGGCATGATTTCCCAGATGGACCACAACGTAGGACGCCTGCTGGACACGCTGAAAGCCTGTGGCCTGGACAAAAATACCATCGTCATTTTTACCAGCGACAACGGCACCACGCATGATGCAGGGGGGGTGGACCACCGGTTCTTCAACTCCGTAGCCGATCTCAAAGGTTTGAAAGGGCAGCTTTATGAAGGCGGTATACGTGTCCCCGGCATTATCCGCTGGCCTGGGAAAATAGCCCCGGGAAAAACCATCACCCAGCCGGCCTTCCATGCGGACGTGATGCCTACACTGTGCGCTCTGACAGGAGCGGATGCAGGTTCTCCGCTGGGAACGGACCTCTCCCCTGTCCTTCTGGGCAAAAAATCCGCTCTGCATGACAGGAAGCCCCTGGTCTGGGCAGGGGGAGGCTACGGCGGCCAGGTAGCCGTGCGTTTCGACTCCAAGAAAGTCATCCGCCGCAACCTGTTTCCCGGTAAAAAACCGGACAACTGGGAAGTGTACGATATCGTGAAAGACCCCGCAGAGAAAAATAATATCGCCGCAGAAAACCGTGACCTTATCAACAGAGCCATCGCCATTCTGGACAGGGAATATCAACCCGCGCCCGGCTTCCAGGCCCTGCGTTACAAGGCCCCGGAACAGGTAGCCGAATAAGAGAACGGGAAAGAAGGTTCCACGATCCGCCTCCTTCGCCATTCTGACCTTGACGTGAACGGAGCCGGGGTTAGTCTTTCACGCATGAGTTTGACATCATCCCTCCTTTCCAGGGTGCTCGGAGGCGGTTCCTGCTCCAGAGAAGAATTGATAGCCCTCAGCCGGGAACCGCTGGAAGAATTGTGCCAGGCGGCCAACGCCATCCGGGAACATTTTTGCGGGAATGTCTTCGACCTCTGCACCATCATCAACGGCCGCAGCGGCAAATGTTCGGAAAACTGCAAATACTGCGCCCAGTCCGCCCATTACTCCACGGCAGTGGAGGAATATCCCCTTTTAAGTGATGAAGCCCTCCTGGCGGGGGCCAGGTACAATGACGCACGTGGCATTCTGCGCTACTCCATCGTCACCTCCGGCAAGAGGCTGACGGATGAAGACGTGGACCGGCTCTGCGCCAGTTACCGGCACATCGCCGAACATTGCGGCATCTCCCTCTGCGCCTCCCACGGCCTTATTTCCAAGAAACACTGCGAGCAATTGAAAGCCGCAGGCGTTTCACGCTACCACAATAATCTGGAAACTTCCCGCCGCAATTTCCCTAATGTCTGCACCACCCATACGTACGACGACAAACTGCAAACCATCAAATGGGCTCTGGAAGCCGGGCTGGAAGTTTGCAGCGGCGGCATTATGGGGCTTGGAGAGACTATGGAAGACCGGATAGACATGTACATGGACATCGCGGCGCTGGGCATCAAATCCATGCCCGTCAACTTTCTGACCCCCATCCCCGGAACGCCGTACGCGGACATGACCCCCCTGGGAGAAGAAGAACAGCTGCGTATCGTGGCCCTGGTGCGGTTCATCATGCCGGACGGCTTCGTCCGCATCGCCGCCGGCAGGAATACCATGAAGGACCACGGCAGGAAAATCTTCATGTCCGGAGCGAATGCCGCCATCTCCGGAGATATGCTTACCACCGCCGGCGTCACCATCCGGGAAGACCTGGCCATGCTGGCGGAACTGGGATATGAAGTCCGCATGAAATAAGGTCCGTCCCATTTTCGCGCCCTTTGCCATGAATCACTCCGACTGGTCAAAAAAAGATCTGGAATACATCTGGCATCCCTGTTCCCAGATGAAGGATTACGAAACGCTGCCTCCTATCGTGGTCGACCACGGAAAAGGCGTCAACCTGTATGATGTGGACGGGAAACGCTATCTGGATGTGGTCAGCTCCTGGTGGTGCAACCTGCTGGGCCATTCCCACCCCAAAATCAACCGTGCCATCAAGGAACAGCTTGATTCCCTGGAGCATGTCATCTTCGCCAACTTCTCACACAGGCCGGCTATCACTCTGTGTGAAGAACTGATGAAGAAAATTCCGCGGGGGCTCTGCAAATTCAATTTCTCGGATAACGGTTCGGCATCCATCGAATCCGCCATGAAAATGAGTTTCCAATACCACTACCAGACCGGAAACCGTCAGAAAGTACGTTTCATGTCCCTGAGCGACGCCTACCACGGAGAAACCCTGGGAGCCCTCTCCGCAGGAGGCCTGGACCTTTATTCGGAACTCTACAAACCTCTTCTGCTGGACATCGTGCGCATTCCCGCTCCGGATTGCTACCGCTGCCCCAAGGGGAACAAACGCGGCTGCTGCCAGGCGGAATGCATTGACGCGGCACAGGAGGCCTTTGCGCGCCATGGGGACGAATGCGCCGCCCTGCTGGTGGAACCCCTGCTCCAGGGCTCCGCAGGCATGCGGATGTATCCTCCCGCTTATCTGGCGAAACTGCGTTCCCTGTGCGACGCCTACAACGTGCACCTCATTGCAGATGAAATCGCCACCGGTTTTGGCCGCACGGGGAGCATGTTCGCCTGCGACCAGGCCGGCGTTTCCCCGGACATCATGTGCGTCTCCAAAGGGCTCACGGGCGGCTATATGCCCATGTCCATCACCATCACCACGCAGAAAATTTACGATGCCTTTTATGCGGACTACAGGGAAGGAAAAGCATTCATGCACAGCCATACCTATTCCGGCAATCCGCTGGGGTGCTCCACAGCTCTCGCCGTGCTGAAGGTCCTGGACGAGGAACACATTATTCCCCGGGCGCAGGAAAAAGCCCCTCTTTTCCGCCAGATGATCGTGGAGGCCCTGGGGGATCATCCCCACGTGGGGGAAATACGCAGCCTGGGCCTGGTGAACGCCATTGAACTGGTGGAGAACAGGGAAACCAAAAAAAGCTTTCCGTCCGAGCAGAGGCTGGGGTACCGGATTTACAGGGAAGCCCTTAAACAGGGACTTCTGCTTCGCCCCCTGGGCGACGTCCTGTATTTCAATCCCCCCCTCGTCATTTCTCCGGAGGAAATGGAGGAAGCCGTATCCATCTGCGCTTCCTGCATCCGCAAAGTGCTGGGATAAATGTTCATCCGGCACAACAAGACGAACTGTTTTTTCTTGAAGAAGATTGTGAACCACCAATATAGTGCAATTATAATTTGACAAAAGCCGGGATGCGGCAGCTACAATACAGCCACCGCGCCCCGTTTTTTTATGAGTGCAGATACCAAAATGTTACGCAATAGAACGGCATTTTTTTTTGGGGGGTAAAGGTATAAAACCTTATTGTCTTATTTCCCCGCCCGGGAAGCCCGCATAAATCAAGTTTTTTTCTCCCCTATCGCGTCACATTCGCCCGCTTTTTCCTCATGTGCTCGGCGTTATGTATGCGGGTGATCCCGTTGTAAGCACTTTTGAATTTTGAAGCATGGTATCAACAGGAGCTGCAAATACAATATTTCCGCAATGAATTTGACAATAAAGGAGCAATGCTTATGGAACCAGTCAATTTGTTGAAAGCTAAAAATCGTGATGAGTTAAGGCAATGGCTTGAACAGAATCATAAGACTGAAAAAGAATGCTGGGTTGTTGTAAAACGTGGTAAACCAAAAGGGAATAACACATTTTGGTATATTGACGCAGTAGAAGAAGCTATGTGTTTCGGCTGGATTGATAGTACAACAAAAAAACTCGATAATGGTATCACTGCACAAAAACTGGCTCCCCGCAGAACAGTTAGCTTATGGTCTGAACTAAATAAGGAACGCTGCCGCAGGATGGAAAAATTAGGAAAAATGACGGAAGCCGGACGTTCTGCTTTACCCGATATGTCATCAGCAGGTTTTATCATAGATAAAGAAATTCTAAAAGCATTACAAACTGATAACGAAGTGTGGGAAAATTTTCTTAAATTTCCACCTCTTTATCAGAGGGTACGCATAGATACTATACAGATAAAAAAGAAACAACCACAACTTTTTCAAAGAAGATTACAAAAGTTGCTTGAGAATACAAAAAAAGGAATAATGTACGGCGAATGGAATGATAATGGGCGATTATTAGACTATTAGCTCCGGCAACCACGTTTTTTAAGACAAAAGATGCAACTTTTCTTCAGGACCGGGGTTTGTAAAGATACCTTGCAATCTCATACCACCATGATACGCCTCACCCCGCTCCGCAAACGTCCGGCGCTTTCCGCGCTGGTGCTTCTCCTCCTGGGATCCGGCTTCTGCCAGGCTCAGGAAATGCTTACCGATTCCGCAAGAAAGGAAGCTTCCGAATGGCTTAAGGAAGTCAAAGCCGGCTACCTGAACACCAGCTCTTCCCGTATCCAGAAGGCCGTGGCCGCCCTTACCGCGGCCATCAGCACGGAAAACGCCGCCATGAAACTTTACGTGGATGCCATGAAGGACCGGTTTCTGAACCCCACCAGCATGATGTCCCGCATGCTGAACCGGGGAGGCGGGGGCGGCTTCCGCATGATGCGCATGCCGGGTTCCGGAGGGAGGGGAGGCAACAGCAGCAAGCCTGACAGCCCCAGCACCGCCTTTTCCAACTGGCGCAAGCAGAATACGGGAAACAACGTAGCTCCCGGCTTTAAAAAAGCCCTTCAAATCCAGTGCAAATGGATGCTGCTTTGCCTGAGAAAAGCGGACGCGGAAAAAAACGAACGCGACCTTAACGTTTCCTCCAGCGTCCTGTCCATGCTGGATGAAGTGGCCGCCAACGCCAAGGATGTAGGCGAACAGCTTCCCATGGTAAGCGGAGCCAGCGAAGTCATCCGCACCTACCTGAACATTGGAGACTACCGTTCGGAAACCCTGCCGGACAACCTGATGGATCTCAATACCATCTTCGACCGCGTACTGCTGGCTCCCTACAAGGAGAAAAAGGATGTGGAAAACTTCCGGAAACTCTGGAACAAACGCATCGGCCTGGAAGCGACTCTGCTGCAAAACAACTCCGCCAGCGATAAAAAAACAGCGGAAGCAGAAAAAGCCGATTTCCTGGTTAAAAGACAGTGGGAACGGGAAAAGGCCTGCTTTGAACTCGGCGACCAGGTAGCGGCACTTGAAAAGATGAAAAGCCTGATTTCCGGCATCAAGGACCCTTCTGAAAAGCAGCGTGCCATCCGCGACCTGGAATTCCTGCTTCTTACCCCGGCGGAACAGGCGAAACTCCGCGAAGAGCGCATGAACAAACGCATGCCGGGCGGTCCTCGCTTTTAACAATCGTCGCCAAGCCCCAGCCTCCCTCCTTTCTCATCCCCCGTTGCGTAACGCGCACCGGGGGATTTTACATTGCGGAGAGCCGCATTTCCCTGACGGAGGCAGCTTCCTTCCTCCCGGGTTGGAACCATGTCTTGCGCAGGCGGTAAACGCGCACGCCCTGGATATTCTCATCCAGATGCCAGGCTGTGCGAACGCCGTGCTGCTCCCAGATATGGCGGCTGAGCATCCCCATGAACTTGCTGTCCATATCGGAAACGTCACCTTGCGGAGTGAGACAGACAATGTACACATTATCCCTGCACAGGTTCAGGGAGGACTGCCCCTCCCACCCCATCTCCTTCAGTTTCCGCTGTACGGGTTTCAACGGAAAATTCCAGCCGCCCAGCGTGACAACGTTCTTCCGGGAACAGCTCCAGGCCTTGCGGAAAACAGACTGCCCCGGGGCCAGATCGTCAATAGTGCCGCCGGACATCTGGACGCAAAACAGGGAATCGGGCTCCCGGTCCACCCGCTCGCATAACAGGCGCCCGGCATCCGGGGAAAAAGATTCCAGATTAGCCTCCCACACGGCGGCGCACGCCTGGGACAAAGAAACGGAGAACGCGCAGAACATGGGCACGCCGCCCGCAAGAGCTCCCTTCCCCGTCCAGGTGATGCGGATGGGACGATATTTATCCGACCACAGCAGACACAGCCCTGCAATCAGGAACGTTGGATAAACTACGCGGAAATACAGGCGGTCTATGCTGGCCATATACAGCAGAATCAGCACCAGCAGGGAGCCTACGCAGCACACCAGGGCCGGAGAATCCCCGCGCCGGAAAGAAACGCGGCATGCCAGACCGAACAAAATCCAGCAGGGGAGAAGATCCATAACGGAATCCCATGAAAACAGATGCAAGGCTTTCTCTCCACGGGCCCACGCCCTGGGCCAGAATTCACCTCCGTCCCGCGCCAACAGAAGCCTTTCCAGATAATCCGTATTGAATACATCCATATCGCAATTGGTAAACATCCGGACCATCCTGATATCGTTGGAGAACACGCCGTACTTTTCACACTGGTAGGCGCTCTCCTGCCTGATGGGACACGTGTCCGAGAGAAGGGCGCGGGCCTGGTTCCATGCCGCCACGTCACATCCCTCCAGCACATTCCGGTGGGCGTATTTATTATATTCATTCAGGCTGAAGGACGCAATGAGCACACAGGCCAGAGCCAGCCAGAGACGACTGAGGGCAAACAGCTTTTCCCTGGACGGCCTGAGCCCTTCCAGGCTGCCTGCCAGCAGGATGGCCCCCCAGAAAGCATCGCACACCAGGGCGGCATCCAGCCGGACCATGCTGCCCAGCACGCACAGGAATACTCCCGCGCACCACCCCCTCCAGGAAGAGCCGTACTTCAAACACGCCAGCACACCTGTAAATCCCGTCAGAAAGGCGGCATGGCTGAATTGCAGAGCGGCGTAAAAGCCCGGCATGATCAGAAGCCACACCAGCAGCAGAACCAGCGTATTGAAATCATATCTGCGCGCCTTGCGGGCATGCGCCGTCAGCATCGTGAAAATGGCCGCGCCGCTGGACAACGTGGCAAGCGCCAGAAACACAGGCCAGACGGACACCCCGCCAAGGACAGGCGCAGCTTTCAACAGAAGCCCGGTCAACAGGGGATTGACGAAAATGACATGGGCATCCGCATAAGAGGGATCCCCCCATCCGTCAAGCACGGACGCAATCACCAGATCGTCATTGGACTGGTACGCCACGCCCACAAGGCTCCAGGCCAGAACCAGAAGCAACAGGTTGAACCATACGGGATGGAGCAGAGGAAAAAGCGATACCCATCTCCAAATCTGTTTCAACATAAGCAAATTTCCTGACTTTACAGACTGTTTTCCCTGTCCGGGGACGCATACTAGGAACGGGGAAAATGAAAGTCAAGAGCCGATCCGGATGAACAAACCGGAGGGGCTAAAAGGCTGCAACCTCTTCCTTAACGGTTCAGGCAGACGATAATGCCCGCGATAATCATCGCGTTGCCGCCCACTTTGCGCATGGTGATCGGTTTTCCGAAAAAAATCCGGTCAAACAAAAGGATATATACATATGCGGAGCATTCCAGCATATTCACCGTAATCATCGGCAGGTGGGACAGGCAGTAAAACGTCAGCAGGCAGCAGCCCAAAAAAACGGAATATGCCGCCATCGTGGCCGGATTCACGAAATAGGCAAGGCCGGTCAGCCGGTCATTCATGGCGGACTTTTTCAAAACCACCTGTGTGCAGGAAGCAAGAAAAACGGAAAACAGGTTCAGCCCAATATAAAATTCCTCACTCATGCGCCTCCTCCGTGGAAACCAAAATAATACCCCCGATGACCAGCGCCGCTCCCGCCGCCAGCGTCCAGGAAAGAGCCTCCCCCAGGCAAAGCCATGCCAGCAGGATACCCCAGATGACAACGGCGGAACGGTTGGCATAAGCCACACCCAGGTTGAATTTTTTCAGCATGACCTGCCATCCCGCCGCATAAATGCCCAACAGGAACAGCACGCCGGCCAGCAGGGCAAACCGGCGCCAGTCCGTCCAGCCGTAGGGGGCAGCCATGCGCCCCAGCACGGTATTCAGCGCGTAAACGATAAACAGCAGGTGCAGAATCAGATAGTTGATCATGAAAGAAAAAAAGAGACGGGAACAATTCACTCATACCGGCGCGCTACCACCACGGCGGGCCTGTGCTTGGTTTCCTTATAAATCTTGGAAATGTAAATGCCGATAACGCCCAGGCTCATCAGAATCAAGCCTCCGACCAGCCAGATGGAGGCCACGGAAGAGGCCCAGCCGGGAGGGGCTACATTATACAGAAGCTGGCGCACAACCACCCAGGCGACATACAGCATGGCTACTAGGGTGACCGCCAGGCCAAAGTATGAAATATACACCAACGGCCTGGCGCTGTAGGAAACCACGGAATTCACCGCCAGCGCCATTTTTTTGCGGAAAGTGTAGGTCGTTGGAGAAGAGGATGCTTTCTTCACCCTGCACGGCACCTGCCGGAAACCGGCGGAAACGCACAGCCCAAAGAAAAAAGGCTCCCGGTCCTGGAATTTCAGCATCTCCCGCAGAAAACGCGCGCTCATCAGCCGCGCCGTAACCATATTCCTGGTAATCTGCTGATCGGAAAGCAAATTAAACAATGTGTAGAACAATTCTCCGGAAACGGCTTCAAACAAGCCGCCCTTCCTCTTCTCCTGCACCCCGTACACCACATCCGCCCCGGTAGAATCCATCTCACGGGAAAAATTAACCAGCCACTCGGGAGATTCCTCCAAATCACTGTCAATCAAGAATACGCGCTCTCCCCGGGCTTCTTCGCAGGCCACGTACATGGCCAGATGATGGCCGAAGTTGCGGGATAAGTCCACCACGCGCACCCGGCCGTCCTTCTCCCGCTCCTTCAACGCCTGTTCCAGACCGTCCCTTGGGCAGCCGTCATTCACCAGCACCACCTCCGTGCAGGAGGGGTCATAACCCGCCTCAAGCGCAGCGGCGAAACTGCGGGAACAGAACTCCGCCAGATAACCGCCCGTACAATACACGGTAGCCACAATGGACAATTGAACCTGTGGATCAGTCATAACGCTTTTACATACATGAGAACGCGCTTCCTTTCCCCGCTTTTCTCGCACACCTCGTCCTTTTCCGGAACACGGGCAAAACCCATGCGCTCATGAAAACGCACGGAAGCCGCATTGTCCTCCAGAATCCGGGCATATAACCGTTCCAGACCCAGCTCCCCTGCGGCCAGCTCCATCATCCCGGCATATGCGGCGGAAGCCGGGCGCAGTTCCCTGAATGCCCTGTCGTAAAGATAAATGCCTATCTCTCCGCAACGCGTATTCCGGTCAAACCAGGGCAGGTAAACCAGACCCAGCGGAACCTGGTCCGCATAAATCACGCAGGCGCGGGCATCCTCCCCGCGGACGTTCCTTTCCAGCCACGCCCGATGCTGCTCCTCCGTTACCTGGTCCAACAAAAAAAACGGGGTGATCTTTTCGGAATTGCGCCACACGCGCAGGCGGCTGCGCATGGCCTCATCCACATCAGACACGTTGACCAGGCAAATTTTCATCATGATTCAACTCCCTCCAGCCCGAAGCCGGCCCGCAACACCTCCCGGCAACCTTCTTCCCCCAAATCGTAATACAAAGGAAGCCTCAGCAACGTATCGCTGGTACGGTCCGTATGAGGCATGGCCCCGGCAGAACGCCCGAATCTCATCCCGGCAGGGGAGGAATGGAGGGGAATGTAGTGGAACACCGCTTTAATCCCGTGCTCCGCCAGCTTGTTGATCAAGCGCGTGCGCTCCTCCATGGAACGGAGCAACACGTAATACATGTGGGCGTTATGCGTGCAATGCTCCGGAATGCACGGACGCCGCAACACCCCCTGTTCTTCCAATGGAGCCAGCGCGCGGTGGTACATATCCCACCACTTCAGCCTTTCCCCGTTGATCTCCTGCCCGTGTTCCAGCTGGGCATACAAATAAGCGGCGATCATCTCTCCGGGCAGATAGGAGGAACCTACGTCCACCCAGGTGTATTTGTCCACCTGCCCGCGGAAAAACCTGGCACGGTTGGTCCCTTTTTCCCGGATAATCTCCGCGCGTTCCATCAGGGAGGGGTCATTCACCAGCAGGGCTCCTCCCTCTCCGGAAATGACATTCTTGGTCTCGTGGAAACTGTAACAGCCCAAATGGCCGATGGAGCCGAGCCGACGCCCTCTGTAGCAGGAGCCGACGCCCTGGGCAGCGTCTTCAATCACATACAGGCGATGCCTCTCGGCAATTTCCATGATTGCATCCATTTCACAAGCCACGCCCGCGTAATGAACCACGCAAATGGCGCGGGTGCGGTCCGTGATGGCCGCTTCTATCAGCGTCTCGTCAATATTCTGCGTATCCGGCCTGATATCCACGAATACAGGAACGCCGCCGCGCAGCACAAACGCGTTCGCCGTGGAGACGAACGTATAGGAAGGCATGATAATCTCGTCGCCCGGGCGGCAGTCGATCAACAGGGCCGCCATCTCCAGCGCGGCGGTTCCGGAATGAACCAGCAGAACCTTTCCGGCGCCGGTGCGTTCCGCAAGCAGTTCATGGCATTTTTTCGTGTAATAGCCGTCTCCGCATAAATGGGCGCGCTGGATGGCGTCCCGGATATAATCCAATTCGGGACCGTGCTGGTGAGGTTGGTTGAAAGGAATCTCCATGGCTTCAGAAAAGACCGGCCCATGACGGACGCCCGGCGCGGGCATGCCGATCCCGTGCGGAAGGCGTTCCCCGCCTTCCGCACGGGGAGACCCTACTATGAACGAAGGGCTGAAAACAAGCCTAGACCTTGATGAAGGTCCGGTTTTTGTACATGTAATACAACACGCCCCAAATCAGGGCGTAATTGCACAGGTAAAAGACAAACCTGTCCGCATCCCCGAAGCACTCGCTAAACCCGGCAAACAATACCCGGGAGAAATTGCCCGTAGGGGGGCACAGAGATACCCACATGTACACGAAAATGGCATTGCTCCCTATTACGGAGAAAAAGAATGTCAACCAGTTCAATTTCAGCACATCCGTCAGCAGATAGAACAGGAACAGCAGAAAATAGCACCATCCCGCCGCCCACAATACCATGGAACTGGTGAACAAACGCTTGATCATCGGAAAATCCAGGCTCCAGGCATATCCCAGCGCCAGGCAGCCCGCGCCCGCACATAACAGCCACGCCAGCTTTTTCCCGTGCCCCTGCACCCGCTTCAGAATCTGGCCGCCCAGCAGACCGAGCATGGTCATGGCGCCAAAACCGAACTGCGCCAGAATCCACGCATAATTCGTTCCATCCTGCCAGTTTCCCATCAGGTATTTATCCAGCAGCAGGGCCAGATTCCTCCCCGGTTCAAGCATTCCTGCCGCACAGGAACCCACCGCGGGGTCAGAAAAGGAAACAAACTTCATGACCAGCCAGTACACAGCCAGCAGCCCCCCCGTTGCCGCTACCTGCCACCGGATGGACAGATGAAGAAGGCAAATGGCCGCAATCAGGTAGCCGGAGGCGATGGCCTGGAGCGTATTGCAGTACAGGGACATCCTGGACGGTTCAAAACTCAGCAGATTGCCCTGCACCACCATGCCCAGCAAAAAAAGCACCACTACCCGCCTGGCAACCTTCAGGTAAATCTTCCACAGAGGTTCCGAACCGATGCGTTTGGAAAAGGAAAACGGCATGGCCGTTCCCACAATGAACAAAAAGAGGGGCATCACCAGATCCCAGGCGGCGAATCCCTCCCAAGCCACGTGCGTGCTGTGCTTCACCAGCCACTCGGGGCTCCGGTCGTAAAAAAGATTGATGCCGGCCACAACCAGAGCCAGGCCCCCGGTCAGGAAAAACATGTCAAATCCCCGCAGGGCGTCAATGGCCGCAATTCTCTGCGGCCTGGTATCGGAAAGTGAACTCATGGCAACATTCCAACTACGGCACCACGTCCGCCAACCTTTCCAAAGACTTTCTTTTTCTAAGGCTCCGCAAAGAAAAACGGCTGTTTCCGGAAAAACCTGTCCTTCACGGCAACTCCGTCATGATGCCTTTCTCCATATTCCCTGCCCCGCATTTCATGCTATGCTGCCCCTGCAACATGACCATGGGGAACGACCAATCCGGCGAACGCGACAGCTTCCGGAATATTGAAACTTACGCTCGCATGAAAATGGATGAACTTGGTCTGGCAGACTGGCAATTCGGCTGGGACCGGGCCAAAAGAAGGCTGGGAGTGTGCCGTCTGCTGGAAAAAAGCATTACGATTTCCATTCACTTCGTCCGCGCCAACCTGGAGACCCCTCATGAAATCCGTGACACGATTCTGCATGAGATCGCCCACGCCCTGGCGTGGACCCGCCACGGAGAACGCACCCACGGACCGCGATGGAAACAAATTTGCAGAGAAATAGGGGCTGTCCCGTGTGCCTCCGCCAAACCGGACGCCATCCGCGTCACCACGTACAAATATCTCCTGCGTCTGAAAACGACGGGAGAAATCGTCGGCAAATACCACCGCCGCCCCTCTTTCGCCAAATACCTCAAGCGCATGGCCCTGAAAGGCCGCCCCGATACGCTGGGCCAGCTGGAACTGGCGCCTTATGAAGAATAATCTCCACAAAAGCTGAAAAAACGAGCCGTTTCCGGCTATTCTCCAGCATCAACGATCATCCCATTCCGGGCATTTCCATTTTTTACGTCTGCTCATTATCCGGAACAGCAGAGGAAACACTCAAGGTGCGCTGGCGTACGTAATCGTACACCTTCGGGTCGCTGTCTCCGGCTGCCCAGACCACCCGCAGGAAGTCGGCGGGATGAATATTTCCGTGATCCCGGAAGAAACGGCGGTCATTCTCACAGCAGTAAATGATGTCATCCCCCATGGAACCGACGAGCTTGGCCCGCGCCTTGGCAATCAGGCGCGGAAGGTAGGGGAGACCGCAGAGTTCGTCGCCGAACCCCGGCAAATCATACCCGATCACAGGTTTCCCCTGGTAAAACTGCCCGTGCTGGACGGTCAGGAAGAAGTCCCGGCGCGCCGCAGCCATCAGCAGAACCGTGGTGGGGGAAGGTTCTCCCGTACGGGCATAGGTTTCTACAAAATCAAACAATTCCCGAGTGCGGCAGCCGATGGAAGACAGAAAGATAATTTCCTGGTCCGTAAAGAAACCGTCCACATTCCTGTGGCCTTCATGGTAGCGCCCCACCGCTTCGCGGAAAAGGTCGTAAAACGTATCGTTCCAATCTTCTTCCATCATCGGCCCGGCGATTTATGTTTGCGCTTGAAGTTAAGCATCATGATCTGCTTGGTCAGATTGGCTTCAAAGCGGGCCTGTTCCTCGCGGGACATTTCCGAACGCGTCTTGAGCACCTCCTGCGCTTCCTGAATGGCCCGTTCCACGCTGCCTTCATCAATCTGGGAGGAATTAAGCGCGAGGTCGGTTACCATGAGAACATGGTCGTCATTGACCTGCACAAAGCCGGTGCCCACCACCATGCTTTCCTCCGGGCCGTCCATGGGCTTGTAGCGGAGTTCCCCTGGTTCCAGGGAGGTAATCAGGGCCGTATGGTGTTCCAGCACGCCCATCTCCCCGAGACTGCCGGGCAGATAAACGTATTCTACAGTAGCGGCAACCGCCACTTCATCCGGGGTAATGACTTTGAACTCCATGCTCATGGTTCGGGACGGCGGGAAAAGGGTTATTTGGCTTCCTTGAGGACGTCATCAATGCCGCCGCGCATGAAGAAGGCGTCCTCCGGAACCATGTCCAGCTTGCCTTCCAGGATTTCCTTGAAGCCCCGGACGGTTTCCGCCACGGGAACATAGGCACCGGGAATGCTGGAAAAGACTTCCGCCACATGGAACGGCTGGGTCAGGAAGCGCTGAATCTTGCGGGCGCGGCTCACGATGAGCTTGTCTTCTTCCGAAAGTTCGTCCATGCCCAGAATGGCAATCATATCCTGAAGGTCCTTGTAGCGCTGCAGCACCATCTGCACGCCACGCGCCACTTCATAATGCTCATTCCCCACAATTTCCGGGGCCAGGGCCTTGGAAGTGGAAGACAGCGGTTCCACCGCCGGGAAGAGCCCCTGGGCCGCCAGAGAGCGTTCCAGCACCACCGTGGAGTCCAGGTGGGCGAAGGTTGTGGCCGGGGCCGGGTCCGTCAAGTCGTCCGCAGGAACATACACGGCCTGCATGGAGGTGATGGAGCCGTGCTTGGTGGAGGTGATGCGTTCCTGAAGATCCGCCATTTCCTCCGCCAGGTTCGGCTGGTAACCCACGGCGGACGGCGTGCGGCCCAGCAGGGCGGACACTTCCGACCCCGCCTGGGAGAAACGGAAAATATTGTCAATGAACAGCAGCACGTCCTTATGCTCCTCGTCACGGAAGTATTCCGCCATCGTCAGGGCGGACAGGGCTACGCGCAGACGGGCGCCGGGGGGTTCATTCATCTGTCCGTACACCAGCGCCACCTTGGATTCTTCCGGTTTCTCCAGGTTGATGACTCCGGATTCTATCATCTCATTGTACAGGTCGTTCCCCTCACGGGTGCGTTCCCCCACCCCGGCAAAAACGGAGAGGCCGCTGCGCGCCTTGGCAATGTTGTTGATCAACTCCATGATGAGCACGGTCTTGCCTACCCCCGCACCCCCAAAGGCACCGATTTTGCCGCCTTTCAGGAAGGGGCAGATAAGGTCAATTACCTTGATGCCCGTTTCCAGCACTTCCGTGCTGGTGGATTGTTCGTCCAACGGCGGAGCGCCGCGGTGGATGCTCTTCATACCGGCGCAGGAGAGTCCGCCGCGCTCGTCCACAGCTTCCCCCAGCACATTGAAAATACGTCCCAGCACGCACTGTCCCACAGGAACTTCAATAGGGCGCCCCGTGTCGCGCACCGGCATCCCCCGCCGCAGACCGTCCGTAGAACTCATGGCCACGGCGCGGACCCAGCCGTCTCCGATGTGCTGCTGGACTTCCAGAACCAGGGTCTTGCGCTTGCCGTCAACTTCATAGTCCACTTCCAGCGCATTGAGCAGGGCGGGGAGCGTTTCTGCCTGGGAGAAGTCCGCATCGACCACAGCGCCGATGATCTGAACGAGAATGCCTGTGTTATTCATCATGGGAAAAACTTGGTGTTGAAATGGAGAGGAAAGAATGTTCTGTTTGAAAAGCGGGTAAAGAAAGCGGAACCATGTTATTCCATAGCGCGCATAGCCGTGGTAATTTCCAGAAGTTCGTTGGTGATTTGCGTCTGGCGCGCCTTGTTGTAGTCCAGGGTGAGGCCGCCGATGATGTTTTTGGCGTTTTCCGTGGCTCCCTTCATGGCGACCATGCGGGCGGAGTGTTCGGATGCCCGGGCCTCCAGCACAATCTGAACCAGTCCGTGGAAAACGTAAAGAGGCAGGATGGTATCCAGCAGAGCAGCGGGGCTGGGTTCCAGCAGGAATTGCTTATGGGCATCTGCTCCGTCCAGGGAAGAGCCTCCGGCTTTCGCCATGTTCATCAGGGGTTCCGGCTCAATGGGAAGAAGCTGGCGAAAGACAGGCTTCTGGACCATTGTGTTCACAAAACCGGAGAAAGCCACGAAAACGCGCCCATATTCCTCCGCCTTGAACTTTTGCACGATGAAATCAAATACCGGCTTTAGTTCCAGCAGGGACAGGGGATCCGTCAGGCTCCAGGTGGCCTCCAACCGTTCATTCAATTTGGCGAGCGCAGCATTCAGCTTGCGGCCGATGGTGATGTAATGGGCGTTTTCCGGGGCCTGTTCCCGGACCATTTTGATCAGGTTGGCGTTCAGCCCGCCGCAAAGGCCGCGATCCGTATTCACCAGCAGCACCAGATCCGCGCCGCCGTGGGTTTGCATCAGAGGGCTGTTGCTGGTGTCAATTTCATCCTGGAGATGGTAGAGCACTTCCGCCAGGGCGCGGATATAGGGGCGTCCCTTGACGGCCTGGTCCTGAGCGCGGCGCATTTTGGCGGAAGCCACCATCTGCATCGCCCTGGTGATCTGGGACGTGTTTTTGACGGACTTGATCCGGCGTCTGATGTCTCTCAGATTGCCCATGTGTCAGTACTCCCGTAATCGTTAGTTCCAGCTGAGCTTGAAGGATTCGATAGCGGCTTTAAGCCCTGCGTCTATTTCCGGCGTCAGGTCTTTTTTCTTCAGAATGCTTTCCAGCAGATCCGGATGCTGATCCTGCATCACCGCTTCCCACGCATTCTGGCATTCCTTGATCCTGTCCACCGGAACGTCGTCAAAGTACCCTTTTTGCATGGCATACAAGTCAGCGGCCTCCAGACCCAGGGATTTGGGCTCATACTGGTTCTGCTTAAAGAGCTCCACGATGCGCTGGCCGCGGGCCAGCTTGGCCTTCGTGCTGGGGTCCAGATCAGACCCGAACTGGGCGAACGCCTGCAATTCCGTAAATTGGGCCAGATCCAGCTTAATGGAGCCGGCCAGCTTCTTGATAATTTTCGTCTGGGCGGAGGAACCCACACGGGAGACGGAAATACCCACGTTGATGGCTGGGCGCACCCCCTGGTAAAACAGGTCCGTTTCCAGGAATATCTGGCCGTCCGTGATGGAAATGACGTTCGTGGGAATGTAGGCGGAAACGTCGCCTGCCTGCGTTTCAATAATGGGAAGAGCCGTCAGGGAACCGCCGCCGTGTTCCTTGTTGATGCGCGCGGCGCGTTCCAGCAGGCGGCTGTGCAGGTAGAATACGTCCCCCGGGTACGCCTCGCGGCCGGAGGGGCGGCGCAGAATCAGGGAAATCTGGCGGTAGGCCACGGCATGCTTGGAAAGGTCGTCATAAACGATAAGGGCGTCTTCCCCCTTGTCCATAAAGTATTCCCCCATCGCACAGCCGGCGTAGGGCGCCAGGTACAGCATGGCGGCAGGATCGGAGGCGGAAGCCGCCACGACGATGGAATATTTCATGGCTCCCGTTTCCTCCAGTTTCGCCACCAGGCGGCTGATGTTGGCGCGCTTCTGGCCGATAGCCACGTAAATATTGTAGAGAGGCTGGTGATCAGGAAGCTTGCCTTCCTCCGCCAGACGGTTCTGTTCCGCCTGGGCAATCATGGTATCCATGGCAATGGCGGTCTTCCCGGTGGCACGGTCCCCGATGATGAGTTCGCGCTGGCCGCGGCCAATGGGAATCATGGCGTCAATGGGAAGGATGCCGGTCTGGACGGGCACGGAAACGGATTGGCGGGAGATGATGCCGGAGGCGATTTTTTCCACCGGGTAATACGCTTCCGCCTCAATCGGCCCTTTGCCGTCAATAGGTTCTCCCAGCGTGTTCACCACCCGGCCCAGCAGGGAGCGGCCCACGGGCACGGAAAGAAGGCGTCCGGAACACTTGACCAGATCCCCTTCCTTCAACTTGGAATCATCCCCCAGAATCACGGCGCCAACCTCATGTTCTTCTAGGTTCATCGCCAGCCCCATCACCCCGCCGGGGAACTCTATCATTTCATTGAGCATGACGCCGCTCAGCCCTTCGATCTTGGCGACGCCGTCCCCCACGGAACGAATGACGCCCACGTTTTCCTGACTGACGGAAGCCGTGGCTTTTTTTATTTCTGCTTCGAGTTCTTGAAGTATGTTGCTCATGGGAAAAATTCGTTGGTTAATTGGAAAGGGTGCGGGCCATCGCAGCCAGACGGTCGATTCTGGAACGCACGGAACCGTCCTTCACGTCGTCCCCTACCTGGATGCGGACACCCGCCAGCAGAGACGGTTCCACCTCCCAGCGGTAGTAGAGGACGCCGCCATATCTGGCCTCCAGTTTGGCCTGAATCAGGGAACGCTCCTCTTCCGTGAGGGGCACGGCGCTTTGAATAGTGGCTGTACGGCTTTTCACCGCATATCCCACCATGCCGGAAAAAGCCTTCAGCAGAGCGGCATAATTGCGGGGCTTGCGTTCCGCAATTTTCCGGGCGATCAGACGCACGCGGTCCTCCGCCACGGCATTCCCGTCCATACAGAGCCGGAACAGCCTGCGGGCGGCATTTTGCGTGTCCTTTCCGATCTTCATAAATATTTCAGGAATCTAGGCTGTCGATCGCTTCCCGGTTGATTCTCCGCTGGTCTTCTTCCGTCAGCATTTTTCCGGTAACCTGGGCCGCCGCCAGGGCCACCAGCTGGCCAAATTGTTCTTTTAACGCTTCACGCTCTTTCTGCTGTTCCAGTTCCGCAAGCTGGCGGGCCTTTTTTATGATTTCCTCAGCCTTCCGGGAGGCTTCCGCTTCCTGTTCTTCCAACAGGCGGGCGGCGGCAGCCTTGGCGGCGTCTATTTTCTCCTGTCCCTTTTCCCCTGCTTCCACCAGCATTTCATGCGTCTGTTCCTTTACGGAAGCCAGCTGCCGCTCACTTTCCTCACGCATTTCCTCTCCTTCTTCAATACGCTGGCGCCTTTTTTCCAGAACATTCTGGATGGGTTTGAACGCCAGATAACGCAGGATCACCACCATCAGAATGAAAGCGATCAGGTTGGCAACAAAAGGTTCCCAACTCGTTACCCCAAAGGGAGCAAAAGGATTCCAGGCTTGGTCAGCTATGAGATTCAGCATAAGATGAGCGGTTTGAACATGCCGGAAATTTTCCGAAACCGGCAGGGAACGGGCGCACCGCCCCGGAGCGGAGAAGCTCCCTCCGGGGGCGAAACTTCCGTTTTATTTCACAAAGATGGAGATCAGGGCCACGCCTTCAATCAGGGCCGCCAGCGTGATGGCAATCACCATAATGGGGGAGGAAGCTCCGGGGTTGCGTCCGGTGGCTTCCGCGGCTTTCGCGCCAATGAGGCCAATGCCGAGGCCGGCGCCGATGGTGACGAGGCCGAAACCTACGTTGCCGGACAGTTCGGCCAGGGAGGTCATTGCGATAGGATCAATCATGTTATTGGTATGGTTTATGTTTTTTGTTGAACGTTCCCCCACAGGTTGCCCATGGTCCGGAACGGAAAGCTGGCGGTACGGTTTATGAGGTTTTTCCAGGCGGCAGGCGGTCCGGCACGGGAAGTTCCTTCTCCTCATTTTTGGAAGCATGGCCGTGGGCGTTATCGTCCCCCACCTGAAGTTTCAGGAAAATCGCCGTCAGAAGCAGGAAAACCAGGGCCTGGATGAACCCCACCAGCAGTTCGATCGCCAGAAACGGCAGTACGCACAGGGAGCTGAGTACGGGCCCGAACATATGGGCCATGGTGTCAATAATCGTTTCCCCGGCGTAAATATTGCCGTAAAGACGAGCGGCCAGCGCAATGGGGCGAATCGTGATGCTCAGGACATCCACCAGTCCCACAAAAATGAAGATGAACACCAGCACGAATCCCATGAACCCCGGCAGTCTCCCCTTGGGGCCGAACAGGTGAATAAAGAAGCCTTTCAGCCCCTGCTCCCGGATAGACCAGTAAAGCCACATCAGCGCATAAAAAATACCCAGGAACATCGTCACGTTCATGTCCGCATTCGCGCCGCGGAACAGCGGCACCCCATGATAGGTGATGGTTCCCACCCCGGGAAGAAGCCCCATGTAATTGCTGACCAGAATAATGGTGAAAATAGTTCCGAAGTACCAGAAGTACTTGCGCGTCAGGCGCGGACCCAGAAGGGACTGGACAAAGTTGTACAGAGTTTCAAAAAAGTATTCCACCGCATTCTGTAAACGGGAAGGCAGGATGCGCATGGAGCGGGTGGCGGACCATACGACCACCCCTATCAAAAGAACCGCCAGAAAAAGCATCAGCATCGAGTTGGACACCGGGAGCTCAATGCCTCCGGGCAGAGGTATGGAAAACAAATGGGGAGCGGCCTGTTCCAATCCGTGCTCCGCTCCTTCCTCCGCCGCACAGGCGCTGCCGCCCATAACGCCGGACACGGTCAATGCCGCCAACCACAGGAACTGGAAAAATCTGCTCATTGTCTGTCTTTTACCATTACTCGTGCCAACTCCTGTAAATACTGGAAAAAGGAATCCATTCCCTTTATTTGACGGTTTTGATTGTGGACTCTCCTCTTTATTTTGGCAAGCCCAAAACTCGGCACGCACACAAATTATATACATTTGTACATAATCTTGAAAGAAACCTGGATGCCCGTTACAACATCAACAAAATCTTTTCTCCATCAACAAAAAAGCTTCCGGGAATCCATCCCGGAAGCCTGCAGGCAGAACTGAAGGGCCGTTACTTGGCGGCGGAAATAATATGGATGTGGTACACGTCTCTGCCGTCCGCGGCCTTGCGCCCCGTGGCATGAATTCCCGTAACATCGGAAGTGATTACATCGAGGGTTTCCACAGCATTCCGAAGCTCCCTGCTGCTTTCCGCCGCGCTCTTCAGGGCGTCACGGACCGGAACCAGGTTAAGCTGAAATTCGAGAGGGGCTCCCTGTACCGGAGATTTCACGGATTCCCTGAGGACTTCCATACCGAAGGCCTTCGGCATACTGACCGCCCAGCGGGTATCGGAAATGCTTACCACCGGGTTCAGATCGGCGCCCAAAGGACACTGGTAATCGTAGGTAGTGATATCCCCGTCCACAGAAGACTGGGGAGCGGGCAACTCCGCCATTTTACCCTGGCTGGCCAGAGTGACGACGGTTTTGGCGGCATTAGCCACTTTCTGCCAGGCTTCTCCCAGGGCGGCGCGGTTTTTCACTTCATATGCAGCGGAGAAACGCGGCGCCGGCACATTCTTGAGCATGGGACTGGGAGCGCCCTGCATGTCCATAATGAACACGCCTGAACCCGTAAGGCCGGAAAGAGCAGTTTTATAAGCCTTCCAGAGCTCCTCAATGGTAGGCCTGGCCATCTGGATCATAGGGGCGGCCATGCGCACCTGATCGCTCACATCATGCTTCGGATTGGAAATATAGGCATTGCCGTAGTCCCATACAATCTGGGCAATATTACCGCACAGGGAACAACCCATATCCATCATCTGCGGATTGACCGTGCAGGAGGAATACAGCACCGTGGACGCGCCAGGACGCACGGCACTCATGGCGGAAGGAGCGTCCAACTTGTAGAATTCCAGCGGATATGTGCATGCTTCCACATGCACCCCCTGATCCTGCCACGAGAAGTAGGAAACGGCCGTAGCATTCCGGGCCAGCTTTTCATACATGCCAAGCATGCTGGCCTTGATGGAATCCAGCGCCGTCATGGAAGGAGCCAGATCGGCAATTTTCCAATCGGCGCCTATCGTCTGCATCACATCCTTCAACCCGGTGAGCATGCCCTTGTAATAGGCCAAATCCATGTTAATAACCCCTTTGACGGAAGCTTTGTCTGCGAACAGCAGCCCATAAGCCGGATACTGGAACCGTGCATCCGCCATGGAGAAATCAGGACGGGACAGCATGGATTCCTGGGGTGAAGAGGCGATACGGACCTGTTTTTCAGGATTGGTGGTTATAAAGCCTACCAGGGTATCATCCACAAAAGAGACGGCCACATACAGCCTGGATTCATCCAGACGAACGAGCGCCGCCTTAAGACGGTCCATATTTTCCCGGGAAATCTCCATCCGGTCTTTCGCCTCATCCAGCATTTCTTCCAGCTTCGCACGCACTTTTTTGCAGTCCACTTCCGCTACCTTGCAGGCCAGGCCATTGTAGGTCTTTTCATACAGGGAAACCATTCCATGCAGCTCCATATCCTCCTGGAGATTGGCGTCCTTCAGGAAAGCTTTGGCCTGGGCCTGGGCTTCCGGCGTCAGTTTGGCGGCAATCATCACAGGCGCCGTCGCAGCCTGGGAAGGGCGTAAATCCATCAGCTCAGCCCACTGCACAATCATCTCGGCCCCCTGGCCGCCCATGACCTCCGCCCCCGCACCATCGGCATCCTCATTTCCATCCTTTACCCCCTGGAAAAGCTTGTAAACGGACAAAATTTCCTTCATCTGGTTCAGGCCCATCTTGGTAAAAGAGGACTGCGCGCTATCCAGCCACGGAGCCCATTCGGGACCCAAGCCGATCATCGCGTCAATGACAGGGCTGCTGAAAGAACATTTCCGCTGCACGGGTTCGGAAGCGTCTTCTCCCGGAATGGCTATGGATTCATCGGCCTCCTCCCCGGAGGAGCAGGAACTCCAGGTTTTCACCATGTTCAAATTCTGAACGCTCTTCATGATGCCGGGAATATCGTAAACACCCGCCATCATCCCCATTTCCTTGGGAAAGAGAGCGGCTATTCCGAGCCGTTCGGCACGCTTCGCCACCAGGTCGGGAGCCACGGAAGCCAAAGGATCAAGAGAGGCGGCGGGAGTCAAGCCGGCTGCATCCTGCCCGGCCTTGGCGGAAGATGATTGATGATCGTCAGAGCAGGCGGCAAGAGCGCAGGTCAGCACAAAACAGGGTATGGAGTAGAAATAATGCTTTTTCATTATCTTTAAACATGGGGTCATGATGCCATCCGGCAAGCGCGCTGCTTCCTTGCGGCAACAGCCCCTATCGGCGCATCTTTCCCATTATACAGGCGTTTCCCCGCACGACGCAAGCACAATGCAAAACATTAACGCACTCAGGGCGTGCATGACGTTGCTGCGTGAAAAACCTTTTAAGCGCCGCCAGCTATCCCCGTATCCGCCAGATTTTCCTTTTTCCCCCGCCAATATTGTCCGGGAAAAAGCCGTTCCGGAAACCGCAAAAACTCTCCGGCTTTCTCTAAGAACCGGATTAAAGAGGTTCCGCCATGGGAATATCATCCTCCGGCAGGGGAGACTGCGGCGCAGGAGTGTTTACGGAGGTGGAACGGTTAAGATGGCGGGGAATCTGCTGGGGCAGTCCGGGGATGTAATCGGAATCACCCCGGCGCGGCGTGAGGGGGGCCGCAGAAGGCTCCTCCGACAACGGAGGCGCCGACGGCCCGGCAGGCCTTGAGGAGCCGCCCACCGGAGTTGCCTTGATTTCAGCATCGGAAGAGTCATCCAGATCGGCAGGGATTTCATCAGCCTTGATCGGCTCCATCCCTTCCGGATCATACAAGCCGGGCGGCAGGTTGTCCGGCACGACGGCAGGCGCTCCGCTCCGTTCCCGAAGAGCGGCCGCGGCCGTTTCCGGGGTCTCCTCCACCGGTTCCGCCACCGGGATGTCATCTTTGGGCGGGTCAATAATAGCCTTGATGTCTTTTTTCTCCGTTTCGAAAAATTCCTTTACGATGGGAGCGGCGGCAGCCCCCCCGCCCAGCCGTTCGTGGGCGCGGCCTTCATACAGCACCACATAGGCAAAGCGCGGATTGTCGCAGGGCATGAAACCGGCGAACCACGCCAGACGCTTGTCTTCCCGTTCCGGCCCCCATTGGGCCGTTCCGGATTTGCCGGCGATACTGGCATAAGACAGGCGTGCACGCCCCCCCGTACCGGCTTCAACCACTTCCCTCATCCCCTTGCGCACGCTGGACAGAGCACGCTCATAGGCAGGCAGAGGACGTTGAACTTCCTGGGGCTTGGGCGCGTAAACGACATTGGCGTTGCCGTCCTGAATCTGCTTGATGAGCTGGAGCCTGGGCAGATACCCGTTTGCCACGCCGGACATCATGTGCGCCACCTGGAGGGGCGTAACCAGCAACGTCCCCTGGCCGATGGACAAATTGGCGGCATCCCCGGACATGAAATCGCGCTTGTAATTGCGGATCATATAATCACTGGTCGGCACCAGGCCGGGATCGTCCGGAATGGGCAGGCCGGTCCGTTCCCCCAGGCCGAAGGCGCGGGCCGTATCCATCAGGGCTTCCGCACCCAGCTTCAGGCCCATCTGGTACATGAACGGATTATTGGACATCGCCAGGGCGCGGACACAGTTGATATCCCCCAGGGGAGTCTTGCTCCAGTTTTTGAACACGTGGTTGCCGATCGTCACGGAAGCCGGGCAGTAAACGAGCGTATTTTCCGTGATTTTGTTGTTCCTCAAGGCACTGGCTACCGTCAGGACTTTAAATGTGGAAGCGGGGGGATAACGGCCCTGGAAAGCACGGGCGCCCAGAGGACCGGCAGGATCATTGCGCAAAGCATCGTAATCTTTCTGGGATATGTTTGGAATGAACATGTTCGGGTCATAGGACGGCGTGGACGCCATCACCAGAACTTCACCCGTCACGCAGTCCAGCACCACCATGGCGCCGCGCCTCTTGCCGCGGGAAAGGATGCGTTCCGCATCCTTCTGCCATTTCAGGTTGAGGGTGGTGACGACAGCCCCGCCGGGCTTGGGGCGTATTTGCAGTTCATCCAGAATTTTATTGCCGTCTTCGTCAAACATCAAGCGCCATACGCCGGGCGTTCCGGTCAGATTTTTGTTGAATTCCTTTTCCAGCCCCGCACGGCCTTCCACCTGCTCCCAAAGCGGATCCATGTGGTTGATGGGGCCGGTTGGCAGTTTTCCCTTGGACCCCACATAGCCGATGATATGGCCGGCGATTTCCTTCTCCGGATAGGAACGGATGTAAATGGGCAGCAGCTGGAGGCCGCGCACACTTTTCACCTTATCCTTCAGCTTTTCCGCTTCCTCCGCACGAATGACGTTCGTGAGCGGAAGAGGCAGCCAGCGGCGGTGCTCATAATGTTTCCAGAGCTGTTCGTCGGAAAAAGACCACGCCTTTCCGGCAATTTTTTTGGCCTGTTCCAAACAGTTGCGCCCGAATTCCACCACGCGGGAACGGTCGGGGTTTTCAAAAATTTCAAACCGCAAAGCCAGCTGGTAGGCTACGGAAGTCACGGCCAGCGGTTCCCCGTTGCGGTCCAGGATGGGGCCGCGCGGAGCGGGAATCAGCAGAGCCATGGTCCTGGCGGAAGGCCGCGTGCTGGTGTGCGCTTCCCGCGCAGCGTCCAGCCGACCTCCGCCAAGGGAAGGAATCAGGGACAGGGAATCCAAGCCATTCTGCTCCTTTTCCGTTTCCCTGGGCATCTCCGGAGCGGCGGCCACGCCTTCCTGTTCGCCGGAAGCCGTGTCGGAATCCTTCTTTTTGTCCCCCAGGTCAACCGTTTCCACGGCGTCATCCTCTCCGCGCTGTTCCACCGCAGCCCGGCCAGCGACCGCTCCCCCCCGGGAAGACGGGCGGCGCGTGGAAGCCTGGCCCCAGGCTGTATCCGCCGTCCACGCGGCCAAACCGGCCAACAATACCAGGGAACGTATCAGAACCTTTATTTTCATCAGCTTGCAGGATTGTGGCAAATATACCGCAAGGAATCAACGATTATTCACGCTCACGCTTATTCCTGAACGATGACGGTTGTTCCCAGGCCGCATTTGTCAAACAGAATGCGGCATGCCTCCACCGGAACCCGGATGCACCCGTGGGAATTGGCGTCCCGGAACACGGTGCCCACATGCAGCCCTATCCCGCCGTGAATGCGCATCCAAAGAGGCATTTTGGCGCCGATGAATTTACCGCCGGGAGGCACGCGGGAAGAAGAGGTAGCATCCGAATTCACGCACAAACCGCTTGCATCAAACACGCTGCCGTAAGACCGGGAACGGTAATCCGCATCTTTTTGGATGATGGAAAACTTGCCGCGCGGCGTTTTATGGGCGGATTTGCCCGTGCAAACGGGAAAGTTCATAGCCGGCTTGCCATCAACCAACAACACGCCGCGCTGATCCTTCAGATGAATGACGATTTTGCTGTTCCGCGTCCCCGCCTGGCGGATACGCTCGTCATGATACCAGATATCGCGCGTGAAGCGGTACTGGGGATCCGCAACAAAAGCTTCATAGGAAGAAGCATATCTGCCGTCCTTCATCAACGGCTTTCCATGAGGCGTCCTGGGCGTGGAGGAACAGGCAGCCAGCAGCAGGGAAACACACAGGAAAAGAAGAAACGGGAGAGCGGCGTGCGGCATGCGGCCTGCTTTACCCTCTTCCCCCGTGGAAATCAAGCACGATTCCCCTCCGTTCCGGCATGTTTGGAGTAATCCTGATAAAGACGCCCGTTTATGCCCGTATCTGTTTCCGTTCTTTCTCTCTGCCGTCATGAATGCCGCTTCTTCCGTTCCCACCCGTTCTCCCCGCCTGCACTCCCTGGACGCCCTGCGCGGGCTGGACATGCTCATTATCCTAGGGCTGGACGCCCTGATTCTGCTTCTGGCCTCCAGAAATCCGGAAAACGGCTTCCTGCAAGAAGCCGCGCGCCAGATGACCCATGCCCGTTGGGAAGGATTACACCTGTACGATCTGGTATTTCCCGTCTTTGTATTCATATCGGGCGCCTCCATGTCCTTCTCCCTGGCGAAATACACCGGCACCTCCATCGCCCCCGGACTCTTCCATCTCTGGAAACGGGCTTTCGGCCTGGCTTTTCTGGGCCTTCTGGTCAACGGAACGCTTACCTGGACGGAAAGCATGCGTTACGCCTCCGTTCTGGGACTGATCGGTTTTTCCTGCGCTATTGCAGGAACCTGCATCCTGCTGTGCCGCCGGACGGGGGCGGTTGCCTCAGCAGCGGGATTCATCCTGGTCCTCATTACCCTGCTTCAGTTCACCTGCGGCAATTTTACGCCGGACGGCTCCGTCAACTCATGGGTGGACAGGCACTGGCTCCCCGGCCGTCTGCATGGGGGAGTTTTTGACCCGGAAGGCCCGCTCTGCGTCGTTTCCGCCTCCGCCCTGTGCATGGGAGGATGGATAGCGGGAAAGTTTTTGAAAGAAAGCCGGCTCCCCCCCGTGCGCCTCTGCACGGCAATGGCAGGAGCGGGCCTTCTCCTTTTCTGCACCGCCAGGATGCTGGACGGCACCTACCCCATCATTAAAAGCATGTGGACAGGGACCTTCGTCCTGGCCGCCGCCGGCATTTCCCTGACGTTTCTTTCCCTGTTTCATCTGGCCGTTGATGTGTGGAACGAAGGGAAATGGGCCCAATGGGCATTTCCCCTCCGCGTTATCGGCATAAACGCCCTGGCCGCCTACCTCATCCACTCCCTGCTCAATGTGCATGAACTTAACCGTCGCATCTTCAGCGGCATGGCAGACCTCTTCCCCCCGTTCCAGCCCGTCTTCCTTGCCGTGTCCCTTCTGCTGCTGCAATGGCTGGCCTTGCTCTTCCTTGACAGGCGGCGACTGCCTTTCATCAAAAAAGCGGTCAAATGACCAGGCGGCGGATACCCCGGCCATGGTTGCCGGTGCTCCCCGAAAAAACGGATACTCCCCTGTGAAACGGCCAGCCAACATTATCTCTTTCCCCCAAAGCCCTAAAAGGAGAAATAAAGCGGAAACATCATTTTTTGCTCGTTTCAGGGAAAAGCTCTGCCACCCTTTCCGGAAAGAGGCCAAGCACGTTCCTTCCATGATTGTCTTCCGGTTCCCCTGCCCCATTTCCTAACCCCATGATCATTCCATGAAAGCATTCATGTTCCCAGCCCTTGTTCTGGCGGCCCTGAACATATGGACTGGCGCCGCCCAGCCCCGGACAACCGCCATTTTACCTGTACCGGGCGAAAAGGCGTGCCGGCTTCCGCTTCCTCCCTACCAGGCCTTTTGCTGGTTTTCAGCGGACCGCGGCCGCTGGCCCGGAGACGGCAACCGGGTTCTGCCCTGGTTCGGAAGGACGGCCCCCGGCAACCTGCTGGACAGCAAGCCGAATCCCAGCACCGCCAAACCGGGGGACCATGCCATGTTCGCCCTGTTCCACCTCAAAGACGGCAATTTCATGGCCGTGCTCCCCGTCGCCGCCCCTGATTCCCTCGCGTGGCTGAAACTTGAAAGGGACGGAACATTCCTTGTGGAAGCCGGTTCGCTGGGAACTTCCCCCGCCAAACCGCAGGCCGTCCTGGCCGTCACCGCCACGGACAAAGATATTTACCGCGCCTGTTCCGCCGTATGGGACAAGGCCCTTTCCCTCCCTTTCATCAAGGGCAGAACCTTGCCCCGGGAAAAGAAAATTTATCCGGAACCGTTCAAGTACCTCGGCTGGTGCAGCTGGGAACAGTATAAAAAGAATATTTCCTCCAAGCTGCTTGAAGAAACGGCCAGAAAACTGGAGGCATCCCCCGTCCCCGTCCGGTGGATGCTGGTGGACGACGGATTCCAGACCCAGGAAAGGCTTCAGCTGGTCAGTTTCCAGCCCCGGCAGGATCAATTCCCCCGGGGCTGGCAGCCCCTGATGAAACACAAAAGCCCCAAATTGAAATGGATGGGCCTGTGGCACTGCTATTACGGCCTCTGGAACGGCATCCACCCCAGGCACCGTCTGGATGACGAGACTGCCCGCGGTCTGGTCCGTACCGCCAAAGGGAAAATCCTCCCCGGTGACGGCTCCGGAGGAGCCGGAGCGTTTTATACCCCCTTCCTGCAATCCGTCAAAGACACCGGATTCGACTTCGTGAAAATTGATGTGCAGGCGGAATACCTGAAGCATGCGGACGGGCTGGACAACCCGGTCCGCCACAATACCAAGTGCTCGGAAGCCCTGGAACAGGCCTGCCTGAAAACAGGGCTCAGCCTGGTCAACTGCATGGCGCAGGGTACCGTCAACATTCAGAACACGCGTTACAGCGCGGTCACCCGGTGCAGCATCGACTACAAGCTGGGAGATGAAGCCATGGCCAAATCCCACATCCTCCAGTCCTACGCCAATACCCTCTGGCTGGGACAGACCGTGTGGCCGGACCATGACATGTTCCATTCCACGGATCCCGCCTGCGCCCGCCTCATGGCCGTATCCAAAGCCGTCTCAGGCGGCCCTGTCTATCTTTCAGACCCGGCAGACAAACTTAATCCGGAAAACATCATGCCTCTCGTCTGGTCGGACGGTCTTCTGCTGCGCCCGCTGGCTCCCGCCGTGCCCCTGCCTGATTCCGTCTTTCCGGATGCTCTGAACGAGAACCGCCTGTACCGGGTAATCGCCCCTTTACCCGGTCAAAGCGCCGCCGTGGTGGTGTACAACCTCAAACATCCTTCCCCGGCGGAACCGGTACGGGGGAAAATTTCCCTGGAGGATTATAAAAACGCGGCGGCTCTGCTGAATGGCAATGCGGCGGAAGCCTACGCCTCTCTCCCGGCGGAGGGCATCGCCGCCTATTCCGCAGAGGGAGGCCGCGCGCTGACTCCGGCACAGCCGGATCTGGATGTAGAGCTGACGGGATTCAAGGACCGCCTGTTCATCATGGCCCCTATCGTCCAAGGTTGGGCCGTCATCGGAAGGAGGGACAAATTTCTCTCTCCCTGCGCCCTGGTTTCCGCTCCGGGGTACAGGGAGAACGGCCTCCGCTTCCGCGTGAAGGAATCCGGGCCTGTCGTCATCTGGCGGGGAAAAGGCCCGGTCAAAGCGGGAAACACCCCCGTCAGGAATCTGGGGAACGGGTTTTATGAATTGCAATTTCCCGTCTCCGACCACCCCCTGGACATCACTGTAACAGCGGAATAACTCCGGACATTTCCTCTCATTTTTCCTACTTCGTCTCCCATGAACCCGCTTCATCCCCTCCTTGCTTTCTCTCTGTTGCTTCCGCTCTGCCGGCATTCCATGGCTTCCGACGCAGCTCCGACTGCCATTCCCGCGCCGAAGCCCGAGGCCCCAAGGCAGGCAATTGAACAATTCCTGGGGCTTACCGCCATCTGGATGCTGGAAATGGAATGGACCCACGCCTATGCCAATAAAACGCCCAAGGCGGAGGATTTCCGGAATGCCATGCTGGCGGCGGGCCTTCAGCAATGCCCCGCGGACTTTCAGGAAGCATGGCTGCGGCAAACGGCCAGGCCGGGCCGCAATTACGCGGCTCCCGTCCTGCGCAAGTACGGCGTCAGGCTGAAAGACCTCAGGGAAAGGCTCCAGGGCAAACTGTTCAAAATCAACCCTCGGGTGCATCCGCCCATTCCCCTTTACGACGAAGATGAACAAATTCCACGCATGGATCCGCGCACATGCGGAGACCCCAAGGCTATCCTGGAAGCCCTGGCCGCCCTGCGCGCCCAGATCATGGGCCTCACCCCGGGCCAGCTGGCCCGGGCCAGACAGTCCATTGAACGGGTTATGCTGGAATTCACGCTGGCGTACATGGAAACCGCCATCTGCATGGATACTGCGGGCATCCGGGAAAGCCAGGTCAGGGAACTGTTCGCCTCCATCAGAACAGAAGGATGCCCGGAAGACTTCCGGCGCGCCTGGCAGCACGACCTGCCTTTCTTTCTCAAAGGCCGCTTCACGGGACTGGAACTGACTCTCTCTGCCGTCTGTAAAAAATACGGCGCCGACGAGCAGGAACTCTTTCTCAAGGTGCGACGGAAAATGAAGGAATGGGATATCCAGCCGCCTACGCCGCAGACGCAGGACGCCTTCCGCCGGGACATGCGGGAAATCCGGGAAAACATGCTGGGAGGCAGATAGGAAACAGCCTTTTTGCATGCAACGCCTTCCGGGAACCTTCCCGGATATCAGGCCAAGGTCACCCCAGCAGCCCGGTGTCCATTCCTTCGTTATATTCCCAAATTCCCTGCTCCACCATAAACGCGCTCCAGCTATTGAGCAGTTGTTCAAAATAGGCGGCATTCACATTGAAATGGTAAAATGTGTGGTCCGCCACGTCCAGAAGTTCAAATCGGGAACGGTTCTTCTTTTTTCTCCACAGCTCCGCCAGCCTCTCGCTGTTGCGCCACGGCAGAAGCCTGTCCCTTCCTCCATGACTCGCAAACAGGGGAGGCAGCCCCCTCTGCACGCGCCGCAGGGGGTTGACGGCATCCCTCTGGTCCGGAGGCATCATGCCGCCCAGCTTAAAAGCGGATTGCGCCGTCAGGTCGCACACGCCTCGGAACAGGGCCACGGCGGCGGGGCCGGGAGGAAGGGGAGCCTTTTTGCGGAACAGGGACCAGCGGGCGGGATGATCCGGAAGGGCCACATGCAGAGCCATCAGCCCTCCGGCATCACTTCCCGCCACAGTAATGCGGGCCGGGTCCAGCCCCAGCAGAGCGGCGTTCCCATGCAGCCAGGCCCAGGCTTCCCTGCCCTCTTCCAGAATGTCCATCGGCTCCACTTCATAATCGCCGCGTGTGCGGAACATGGGTATAATGCCTGCAATACCCTGCTGGGCAAGATGGAGCGCCCACGGCACAAAATCCCCCAGGCTCTTGCCCACCCACATGCCGCCGTGGAAAAAGAGCACGGAAGGAGCGGCGGCTTCCGCCCGGTGGCCGGGGGGAAAAAAGACATACGCCATCAGCTCCTCTCCGTCTGAAAACCGCCTCCACACAAAGCCGGGCTGTTCCCGCAACAGTTTCCTGTACCGGGCTTCCGCCAAATGATCGGCTTCCGTGAACAATTCCATAAGAACGGCTTCATGATGCAATTGTGTTGCACTCCGCGCAAGTTTGATGTCTAAATAATCGTGTAATGACTTTCCGTTCCATTTTCTCCCTGGCCTGCTGCGCCGCAGCCCTTCTTTCTCCCGCTTCCGCAGCCCCCCGCCCCGGAGACGCCAAACTGAGAGACGACCTGGACGTGGCTTATAATACATGGCGTCTGCATCTGCTGCGCGGCAATTATGACGGCTGGAGATCCACAACCTCCGCCTACCGCCAGGTGAAAGTGCGCAATCTGGCCGTCTCGGAAAAACGCCCCTTTCCCGCTTCCCTGTTCCGGCAGCCCATGGCACCTCCTGCGCTCGCTCCGCTGATGTACGTAGGTTCCGTCGTAAACGGCCCCACGGCCGCAGCCACCTACTACGGCAAGGTGGATCTGGGGCTGGGCCAGGAACCCACGGATTCGAACGCCCTGGTGCTGCTGTTCACTCATGAAAACGGCAAATGGAAATATGACCAGGCGCGCTTTTTCAACCTCACCCGCCTGCCCGCCGTCAAAGAACGCCTCAAACGCGGAGACGCCTCCGTGCTGATGGAGCAGGACGGGTTCCAGCCCCTTGGGAAAATTCCCGCCGTGCCGCCTGTCTGCCCGCCGCCCAAATACATCGCAAAAATTCTGGTGGACTGTCCCGGCCGCACCGTCCAGGCGAACGTAAACAATATTTCCCTGCATGAATTTGACAACACCCGCCTGGCGGAAGTCATTTCCGGAGGACTGAGGGACGGGACCAACTCACTCACACTGAACTTTTCCGACAGCCCGAACGGCAAAAAAGGCGCCGTACTCGTGGAAGTGTACATCATGCCGGAAATCCCGGGCCACCTGCCCGCCAGGGCTTTTTCCTACTTCGTCCCCCCCCAGGCGCAACCCAAAAGCGGCCCTGTGCTGATTAACGTCACTCCGGAATTGCTGAAGACCATGGAACCGAAGAATTCTTCCCCGAAGGCAGCCGCCGGCAAATAAAATCGTCATTCTTCAACGTTTCCGTTGCGGGCCCGGTCATACCGCCATATGACAACTCAACCTCAAGTCAGCAGCTCCGCGGTATCCGGCAACTCATGGTGGATGGGAATCCTTGGCGTCATCGAGCTATTTCTTGGCTTCATCGCCCTGGCCTCTCCCTGGATCGTCGGAGCCAGCTTCATTTGGGTAATCGGCATCATGCTGATGGTTCTGGCCGTCGTCCGGCTGATCCAGGTCTTCACCGTCCCTTCCTCCCGTGGGTGGAACCTGGTGACGGCCATCCTGTACGGCATCGCCGGCTGGTTTCTGTTCCGGGACCCCAATATTTCCCTGGCTATCACCACGCTCATCATCGGGTGGGGCCTGGTTATTGCCGCCGTATTTCAGGGAGCCATCTGGCTTCAAACCCGTTCCCTGCCTGCCAGCGGGTGGCGGCTGTTCAACGTGATCATCACGCTGATCCTGGGCCTCATGGTCATCTTCGGCTGGCCTGAATCCACGGCCTGGTTCGTAGGTACTCTGATCGCAGTGGAACTGATCTTCTCCGGGTGGACGCTGCTCCTGTATGCATTCAGCGGCAATTCCGCCCGCCGTTAATCCCAGTGACAACAATGACCCTCACCCAGGAAGAAACCGAACGGTACGCCAGGCATCTTTCCCTTCCGGAACTGGGAGAACAGGGCCAATACAAACTCAAACGGGCGCATGTCGCCCTGACGGGCCTCGGGGGGCTTGGCTCCCCGGCGGCCCTTTATCTTGCTGCCGCAGGCGTGGGGCGCCTGACCCTGATTGACCCGGACGAGGTGTGTCTTTCCAACCTCCAGCGGCAAATCCTGCATGCCACGGATGCGGCGGGAACGGCTAAAACCGCCAGCGCCGCCAGACGCCTGTACGCCCTGAACCCCTCCGTACGCATCAACACGGTCCACAGGCGCCTTACGCCGGAAAATGCCGTTTCCCTGCTGGAAGGGTGCGACCTGGTTCTGGACGCTTCAGACAATTACGCGGCACGCTTCGCCATGGCGGATGCCGCCTGCACCCTGCGCATTCCGCTGGTGTACGGCGCCGTGAAGGGCTTTATCGGGCAGGTGGCCGTTTTCGCCCCCCATCAGGGAACCGCCTGTTACCGCTGCCTCTTCCCGGCAGATACGCCCATGCAGGAAAAAGACACCGCCTCCGCCGCAGGCATTCTGGGTGCGCATGCGGGCATCATCGGCTGCATCCAGGCCATGGAAGCCCTGAAATATCTTGCGGGCATTCCCTCTCCGCTGGTGGGCGCCATGCTCTCTGCGGACACGCGGCGCATGCGCTTCACCACCATCCCTCTGGCGCCTAATCCCGCGTGCAGATGCCGGACTAACGAGGGGTGCGGAGCCGCAATGAAAAATTGACGGCGACGGCGGCATCTGGCATCATTTCCGGCAGGTATGAATCATTTAACACGCGCCAAATCCGTTTTTGAAATGGAGATTGAAGAGCTGCGCGGCGTCCTGTCCCGGCTGGACGACAATTTCAACAAGGCTGTGGACCTCATGTCCCAGGCTCTGGACCGCGGCAACAAGATCGTCATTGTAGGCGTAGGCAAATCCGGCAACATCGGGGCCAAGATCGTCGCTACCCTGAACTCTACGGGAACGCCCACCGTTTTGCTGGATTCCCTGAACGCCCTGCACGGGGATCTGGGCATCGTCCAGGACGGGGACGTCTGCATTGCCATGTCTTTCTCCGGAGAAACTTCGGAGCTGCTGACCCTGCTCCCCTTCATCAAGCGTTTTGAACTGCCCATCATTTCCATGACGGGCAACACGGGCTCATCCCTGGCCAAATACTCGGATATCGTTCTGGACACAGGCGTTTCCCGGGAAGCCTGCCCGCTGAACCTGGCCCCTACTTCCAGCACCACGGCCATGCTGGTCATGGGAGACGCCCTCGCCATGGCCCTGGTGGAAGCGCGCCACTTCACCGCGCGGGACTTCGCCAAACGCCACCCCGGCGGTTCGCTGGGGCGTGCCCTGCTCACCCGGGTGAGCGATATCATGCGCCGTGGAGAAGAAATGGCCATGCTTCCGGAAACCGCCTCCGTGAACGACTGCCTGAAGGCGATGACCACAGCCCACGCCGGTGCCTGCGTCCTGCTGACGGAGGACCGCAAGCTGGCCGGCATCTTCACCCACGGAGACTTTGTCCGGGCATACGGGGCGAACCCTCTCATCGGAGAACAGCCCGTCAGCGGGTTCATGACCCGCAATCCCATTTATGTCATGGAAGACGACCTGGCCGCTGAAGCGGCGAAAGCCGTGAGCAACCGCCACATTGACGATCTGGTGGTGCTCAACGCGGAAATGGCCCCCGTGGGCATCATTGACCTCCAGGACCTTGCCAGGCTGAAACTGGTTTAAACCCTCCCTTTCCCATTCTTTCCAGGCATCCGTGATTCAAAAGTAACAAATCAATCACGGATGCCTTTTTCATTGAACAGAAGCTTCCGTTTCCACAATCTTGTTTTCATAAACATGTTCCTGAAATTTACCATCGCCCTGCTTGCCTGCACCTGGGGCTTTTCCTGCGCACAGGACATCTCCGGCCCGGAGGAAGATACCAATGCCCCCGCTGCCGAGGAAGCCACGCGGGAAGTCCCTCTTCCGGACGGGAAAACGGTTCCCAAATTTGAACCCCTGGATGAGCACCGCATCAAAATCGGCAATGTGATTGTCAACCATAAGGAGCGCACCGTCAGTTTTCAGGCTCAAGTCAACATGAAGGAAGGAATTCTGGAATACGTCTGCTGCATGCCCAACGGCAAGCTGCATGAATCCCTGTTGGTGACGGAGGCGGATCCCCTGCACATCAGCCTGGGAATGACGCTGCTCAAATTCCACCGCTTTGAAAAATTCTTCCCGGTGCGGGATGAAAATTTTGAATGGCTTCCCTTCACGGAACCCAAGCCGGAGGACTACGCAGACTCCTACGTGCAGATTGTCATGACCTATACGGAAAACGGCAGGGAACAGAAGAGCGATTTTTCCGACATCGTCGTGAATTCACAAACGCGGAAGGGACTGAATCCCAGCGACTGGCTTTACACCAATTCCTTCTTTTACGAAGGCGCCTACCAGGCCAGCCTGAGCGGAGAAGTAATCTCCATCTTCGCCAGCCGCACCTCCCCCATCAATTACATCGGAGACTTCCATGACGGCGTCAACGATACAGGCTGGATCGTCAACCCCCAAAAAAACCTGCCTCTGGGCACAAACGTCACTGTCACCATTTCCCAGAAACCGGTTCAACCCAAGCAATAGCATCCTATGTTCAAATCCGTACTTTCACTAACGCTGGCCGCCGCACTGGGCACAGCCTCCTTCGGGCAGACCACCCTGACGGCCATTCCCGGAGAAGCGGCAGCCGCCAAATACGCCTCCATTAGCCAGGAAATTCTGCGTGCCATTGAAAAAGGGAACGAATACCTGAAAAGCAAACAAAATCCGGAAGGTTACTGGGCCCAGCCGTCCTACCCTGCCCTGACAGCCCTGGCGGTCACCGCCTACATGCGGGACCCCGCCAACCAGGGGAAACCCGTCCCGGAATACATCCGGAAGGGGTATGACTTCATCCTGAAATCCCAGAAGGAAGACGGCTCCATTTTCAACCGCGGCATGTCCTCCTACAATACTGCCGTGTGCATGATGGCCCTGCTGGCCGCCAACAAGGAGGAATATGCCCCCGCCATTCTCAAGGGCCGCGCCTACCTCATCAAGCAGCAGAACCACTTTGCCCCGGACAACCCTTATAACGGCGGCATCGGCTATGGAGACAAGCAGGCTCCTCCCATTGCAGACCTCTCCAATACCTCCCTGGCGCTGGAAGCCATTTACTACTCCCAGAAACTCGCCAAAGACGGCAAGTACGGTGAACAGCCGGATCTGGACTGGAACGCCGCCACGGAATTCATCAACCGTTGCCAGCAAAACCCTGCCGTAAACAAGGAACCCTGGGTTTCCAATGACAAATCCCAGCTCGGCGGCTTCGTGTACCGTCCCGGCGTCTCCAGCGCCAGGGACAAAAAAAGCGCCGCCTTTGACAAAGCGGAGCCCCCCAAAGCTTACGGCAGCATGACGTATGCGGGCATGCAGTCCCTTATTTACGCCAATGTGGATAAAAACGACCCCCGCGTCAAGCTGGCCCTCAAGTGGCTGGAAAACAGCTACAGCCTGGACGAAAACCCCGGCATGGGCGTCCAGGGGCTTTACTACTACTATCAGGCTATGTCCAAGGCGCTCAGCGCCATGGGAATAGATACCCTGACGCTGGAAAACGGCCGCAAGGTGGACTGGCGGGATGAACTGGCCAACAAGCTCATTTCCATCCAGAAGAGCGACGGTTCCTGGGTGAACACCAACAACCGCTGGTGGGAGGCGGACCCCGTCCTGGTGACCTCCTACTGCGTGCTGGCGCTGGAACAGCTCTACCACTCCATTCCCCGGTAACGGACTGCCATGCTGATTTCCCGGGCCGGAAGGGGAGGCAATGACCTCCTTTTCCGGCCTTTTCCGTACCCGGAAATGAACGCCCCATGAAATAGAAGGGTCTTTTCTTCAATCACTTCAAATTCATGGACACCATTGATTCCATTACCATTATTGCAGCGGCATGGGGCCTGCTGGTTCTCCGGCTGACGCTGGCTTTTATCCTGTGGCCACACGGGACCCAGAAAGTGCTGGGCTGGTTCGGGGGCGCGGGCTGGGAGGGCACCTACCGGGCCTTCACGGAAAAAATGGGCATTCCCCCCTTTCTGGCCAAGGTGGCCATGCTGACGGAATTTTTCGCCCCTATCTGCCTGATACTGGGCGTATTCACCAGAATAGCGGCTCTCAGCGTTATCATCCTCATGGCCGTAGCCATAACCAAACACGTCAAAAACGGCTACTTTTCCAACTGGTCCGGCAAAAAAGCCGGGGAAGGCGTAGAATTCCACCTGCTTTATGCGGGCTCCGCTTTCGCCCTGTTCCTGACAGGCCCCGGCCCTTGGTCCGTGGACGCCTGGTGCATGAACATCGTGCATGTCATCTTCGGTTGACGGCGGCAGACAGCACACGGAAGGGCATAGAACATACTTTCCGATTCTCAAACCCGCCGTATTCTGGTATTTATGGAAAGGCTTTCTTTTGCCTCGTTAACCCTTTCCGCCATGACCAGCCATAAACGCTTAAAACTCCGGCAGTGCACCAACTGCGAATGCGTCATTAACGGAGTATGGGAATGGGTGGAGGAATGCGCCCGCAGCGCAGCGGCGGAAGAACCCGCCATGCGCGGTATTCTGGATGACGTCTGCCTGTCCCGCAATTCCCTGGCCACTTCCATCTCGGCGCGGCTGGCCCGCAAGCTCTCCCGCCGTGACATGCCGCGGGAGCTGATTGAGCCCCTTATCCGGGAAGCATTGACGGAAGACCAGAACATCCTCAGCCAAATCGCCCAGGACCTGATTGCCATCGTGGACCGGGATCCCGCCTGCCGTACGCCGCTGGAACCCCTGCTTTTTTACAAGGGATTCCACGCCATCACCACGTACCGCATCTCCCACTGGCTGTGGCAGCATGACCGGACAATCATGGCCCTTCAGTTCCAGAGCTTGGCCAGTGAAGTATTTGCGGTGGACATCCATCCGGCGGCCACCATCGGCTGCGGCATCCTGCTGGACCACGCCACCAGTTTCGTGGTAGGGGAAACCGCCATCATCCGGGACAACGTCTCCATCCTGCATGAAGTCACGCTGGGCGGCACGGGCAAGGAAGAAGGGGACCGCCATCCCATCGTGGAATCCGGAGTTCTTATCGGCGCGGGGGCTAAAATACTGGGGCGCGTCACCATTGGCGCCTGCGCCAAAATCGCAGCCAGCTCCGTCGTTCTGGAAAATGTCCCCCCCCATACCACGGTAGCGGGCGTACCCGCCGTTATCGTCAACGATTCCATTCCGGACAATCCCGCGCTGGACATGAACCAGTGCCTTTGCGACTGAACCGGCAACAGATTGGGAAGCCATCACTTACGGCAGAAAACAGGTTGAATCCGCAGCTCCGCCAAAATCAGCGGAAAAGGCAAGCCTTAAAAAGACCGGACTTGATACAATAGTTTCAACCCCAACTCGCCTGTATTTATAAAATGCTGATTTTCAATACTTGAAGCAAACCCGAATCCTGATTGGCCAATCTGACGGGCCGCGCCTGTTCAGGCACGGCTTTCCCCCGGAATCCGGGACGGCTCCTTCAGCTGCCCGTTTCCTTCAATAACATACTTGTAGGAAGTCAGTTCGCGCAGAGCCATGGGACCCCGGGCATGAAACTTGTCCGTGCCGATGCCTATCTCCGCCCCAAAGCCGAATTCCTCCCCGTCGCTGAACCGCGTGGAGCAATTATGGTAAACGCAGGCGCTGTCCACCCGGTTCATAAAATAATCGCGTGCCCGTTTATCCTCCGTAATGATGGAATCACTGTGGTGGGACCCGTAGCGGTTAATGTGTTCCACTGCATCCCGGACGCCGTCCACCACCTTGACGGACAAAATGAGGTCTTCATATTCCGTGGACCAATCCCTTTCTTCCGCCGGAACGGCCTCCTGACCAAAAAACGGGCGGCTCCGTTCACACACGCGGCATTCCACGCCACGCATGCGCATGCGTTCCGCCGCCATAGGCAAAAACCGCTCTGCCGCGGCAGCATCCACCAGCAGGGTTTCCGCCGCGTTGCAAACGCCGGGCCTCTGCGTTTTGGCATCGTCCAGCACGTTCACGGCCATCTCTAAATCCGCCGCCGCATCCACATACACATGGCAAATGCCGTCCAGATGTTTCAACACGGGAACTTTGGAGAACTCCGTCACGGCGCGGATCAACCCTTTCCCTCCCCTGGGAATAATTACATTCAAGCAGGAATCCAGCTCGCACAACTGCCGCACCTCATCCCGGCTGCCGGAATCCAGAAGCCGCACGGCATCCGCGGGAACAGCGGATTTCTCCAGCGCGCTGCGAAGAGTCTCCGCCAACACCCGGTTGGTCCGCAGGGACTCGCTCCCGCCGCGCAGAATGACGGCATTCCCGGACTTCAGGCACAAGGCGGCGGCATCGCAGGTGACGGTCCCTCGGCTCTCATAAATAAAGCCAATGACCCCCAGGGGAACGCGCACCTGGCGGATACGCAGGCCGTTGGGGCGTGTCCATTCCCGGATGCACTCTCCCACGGGGTCGGGAAGGGCTGCTACCTGCTCTATGCCGCAGGCCATGTGTTCTACCCGGTCCGGCGTCAGCAGAAGCCTGTCCAGAAACGCGGAATTCCGGCCACTCTTCCGGGCCTCTTCCATATCAAGGACATTCTCCCGGATAATTTTCTCTGCGGCGTTCCGCACTCCTGCGGCCATCAGCCGCAGGGCCTGAGCCTTCTCTTCCGGCTCCAGGGCAAGCATCTCCCGTGAAGCCGCCAGAGCGGCCCGCCCCGCCGGTTCAAGAGGATTTTCCATCTTCATGACTTCCTCCTTTCGGCACAAAATACGTTCCGGCTCCTTCCTCCCTTCCCTCCAGCAGCAGCGCAATGCGTTCCGGATGGCGGCCATGCAGCATGTAAACGCCCGTTCCCGCATTCACGGCTTCCCGTATGGCCTGCAATTTGGCGCCCATGCCTCCCATGGAAAAGCGGCCCCGGTCCTCCTCAGCGAATGCCAGTACGGCATCCACATCCTCCACCCGGGAAATGATGGCCTCCCGCCTTCCTCCGGGGGGATACAGGCCGTCCACGCTCGTCAGGATAAACAGAGCGTCGGCCTCCACCAGGCGGGCCATATGCACGGACAGGATATCGTTGTCCCCAAACTTCAGCTCCTCCACGGATACGGTATCATTCTCATTGATAATCGGGATAATGCCTCCGTGCTCAAATAGGCGCAACACCGTGGCCTGCACGTTGCGGCGGCGGAGTTTCAAATCCTCCGCCGTCAGCAGGAGCTGGGCCACATCCACGTTAAAGTGGTTGAAAAGATTTTCATATGCCTGCATCAGCCGCGTCTGCCCCACGGCCGCGCACGCCTGTTTCAAGGACAGTTCCTGAGGATAGGACGGAAGCCCCAGGACGGACACGCCGGCCCCTACAGCGCCGGAGCTGACCAGAACCACCTGGTGGCCCTGCTGCATGAGTCCCGCCAGGACGCTCACCAAATGCACAATGGAAGAACCGTCCAATGTCCCATTCTCACGGGTTAACACGCCCGTACCTACTTTAATTACGATTTTCATGTATCTCCGCCGTTCATGATACAACAATCCCTTTTTCCACAGAAAGCAGAAAACGCGTCCTTTCCGCGCTACCCCGTGAAAGCGCCGGCCGTAAAAAATGGAAGGAATTCCCCCTTCTTACTCCATAAGGATAAAAAAGATAATTCCCTCCGCCCGACCGGCTCCGGCGCGGATAAAATCCGCCATCCCGGCCAATATCTGGACAGCCATGAAAACCAGGGGAGGACAACACCGGGGAAAAGGACTGGAGCAGGCCGTGCGACATGTTTCCCCCCGGCTTTATTCCCTAAAGCTCCATGCATGCCGGTGAGCGTGCCGCAAAACCGGGAACGGCATGCGCGGCGCTTCCATCTTCAATGCTTTTCCCCGGTCCGGAACTGGTGCCGGAGACGCATTTTAGGCTTCCAATATGAAGCTGATCCGCTCATATTGCCCGGGCATGAATCTTGACCTTCTCCAAAAAGCCGCCAACCAGGCGCGGGGACTCGCCATGGATGCCGTTCACGACTGCGCATCCGGCCACCTGGGCCTGCCGCTGGGGTGCGCCGAAATCGGGGCCGTCCTGTTCGGCGATTTGCTCAACATCTGCCCTTCGCAGCCCCGCTGGCTCAACCGTGACCGCTTCATTCTTTCCGCCGGACACGGCTCCATGTTTCTTTACGGCTGGCTCCACCTGTCAGGATTCAACATCGGCATTGAAGATATCAAGAATTTCCGCCGCAAAGGTTCCATCACGCCCGGCCACCCGGAATTCCGGGATACGGAGGGTGTAGAATGCACCACGGGACCGTTGGGCCAGGGCATTGCGAACGCCGTAGGCTTCGCCCTCTCCGCCAGGCGCGCGGCTGCCCGGTTCAACAGGCCCGGCATGGATATCTTCACCCAGCACGTCTTCTGCCTCACGGGAGACGGCTGCCTGCAGGAAGGCGTCGCCCGGGAATCCCTCGCCCTGGCCGCCGTGCTCAAGCTGGATAACCTTATTCTCATTTACGATTCCAACGACATCACGCTGGACGCTCCCGCGGAACGCACCCAGCTCACAGATCCGCGCGCCGTATACGAAGCCCTGGGCTGGGATGTGCGCCAGATTGACGGGCACGATATCAGGGCCATTGAGTCAGCGGTTGAAGCCGCCAAAAACGCCAAAAACGGGAAACCCCAGCTCATCATTGCCAAAACGGTCATCGGCAAGGGCATTCCCGGCATTGAAGGCACCACAAAAGGCCATGGGGAAGGCGGAGCCAAGCTTCAGGAAGAAGCGCACGCCAACTGGGGAATTCCCGCCGGAGAACGCTATTACGTCTCCGAAGACGTCCGTACCGCTTTCGCAAACCTGAAAGCCCAACGGGAAAAAGATTTCAATGCCTGGAACGCCATGTATGAACAATGGCGCCGGGCTTATCCGGAACTGGCAGAGGAACTGGACGCAGGCATCAACGCCTGCTCCTGCGGCGTCAATCCGGCAGACTCGGACAAGGCAATACCGCCCTTCCCGCAGGACTATGGCGATGCTACCCGTTCGGCCGGAGCCGTTGCCATCAACGCCATCGCTAAAGCGAATCCCTGCTTCCTGACCACCAGCGCAGACCTTTACAGCTCCAATAAAAACTACCTTTCCGGCGCAGGAGACTTCTCTGCGGAAACCCCGGAAGGGCGCAACTTCTGGTTCGGCATCCGCGAACACGCCATGGCCGCCATCTGCAACGGCATTGCCTACGACGGCCTGTTCCGCGTAAGCGCCGCCACTTTCTGCGTCTTCGTAGACTACATGCGCGCCTCCATCCGTGTAGCCGCCCTCAGCGGACTCCCCGTCACCTATATTCTGACGCATGACTCCGTAGCCGTGGGAGAAGACGGCCCCACCCACCAGCCGGTGGAAACAATTTCCGGCCTCCGTGTCATTCCGAACCTGGATGTCATCCGCCCGGCGGACCCGGAAGAAACCGCAGGAGCCTGGATGGCCGCCATGCAGCGTGCCGACGGCCCTACCGCCCTCATCCTGACCCGTCAGAAAGTGGCTACGCTGAACGGAATCCCCGTTGAAACGCGCCGGGAAGGCGTGCTGAAAGGCGCCTACATCGCCCGGAAAGAACAGGGAGCCTTGAAAGCCATTATTCTTGCCAGCGGTTCCGAACTGGAACTGGCTCTGAAAGCGGCGGAAAAAACAGGGGAAGGAATCCGGGTCGTCTCCATGCCAAGCTTCTGCCGCTTTGACGCGCAGCCTGCCGAATACCGGGAAAGCGTGCTTCCCTCCTCCTGCATGAGGAGAGTTTCCGTAGAAGCCGGAGTCACGGACCTCTGGTGGAAATATCTGGGCTGCCAGGGGGAAGCCGTGGGCATCAACCGTTTCGGCTTCTCCGCTCCCGGAACACAGGTGCTGGAAGAACTCGGCATGAATGTGGACAACGTCGTTGCCGCCGTCCACAAGGTTCTGGCCAAATAAACAGGGAATATTTCCCCTCATCTCCTTTCAGGGGCTGTTCCGCATCCGCCGGGACAGCCCCTTTTTCATGCCTCCCCGGTTGCCAGGAAAAAGGCAAGGCCGTTTTCACGAAACACCAGTATCCGTAACGCAGGAACTATATCCTTTCCTGTGAAAATTCCGTTCGTTTCCCGTCCGGATTTCTCTAAATACAAGACCTCCGCACATCAGCTCCATTGTCCGAACCGGACCCGGATGGGACTCAGGCCGCAAAAGCCCCGGTTGCAAGCAGCCCGTTTTCATCTCAGCTGCCGGAACGGATAATTTCAGGTTTCCTTCATGGCGCCGATAAATATGCGGGGCGGCCATGATCAAGCGCCGCCTCTATCGACGATGCGATGCACCCTAAACCCGCAAAATAACGAGGGTCCGGCCCATCAACAATGAAAAACCGCCCCTTTCCGAAAAAAGGGGCGGTTTTAAAGACCTTGGCGACAAGGGAAGCGGCTCCTTTAGAAAGCGGCTTCAATCTTCGTAATAGTATACACCTTTTTTTTGTCGCCGTCCATCGGGACAATCTTCACCTGGTCCCCTACGCTTTTGCCCGTCAGCTCCTTGCCGACCTGGGAAAGATAGGAGACGATATGCTTTTCCGGATTTGTGTCCCACGCGCCCAGAATGGTGTACACCACGGGCTCCCCGCCATTCAACGGCTGAAGAGTCACCTTCGTTCCCATGGCGGCGCGGGAGGTATCCGTCACGGCAAAGTCCGTGCCGCGGGCCAGGGCCAGCGCATGTTCCAGTTCCGCCCGGCGGCGGTTGAGCACCTTCTCCACTTCCTTGGCATCCTGGTAGCCGCCGTTTTCGCGGAGATCCCCCTCCGCACGGGAAATCTTCTTGTTATGCAGGTTTTCCGGAATTTTCACGTTTACCAGTTCTTCCAGCTCCTTCTTGCGGGCCTCCAGGCTTTCCCAGGAAACGAAAATCGGTTCCGGTTTGTCGGAGTTGTCCACCAGGGCGTCCAGCACAATGGCGTGCAGGTCCGGGAATACGCTGATGATGCGGGCCATCAGCGCGCCGCGGTCCTGTTCGGAGAAAGCGGAGGTGTTGTACAGCATCTTGGCAAACTGGCGGACTTCCGCCACATCCTGCCCCTTGATCATTTCCTGGATGATGCTCTTATCCTCCATGAACAGGTTCTTCAGGCGCAGCATGCGGTTGGGGCCGCCGTCCATGTGGTCCTGTTCAATCAGGGAAAGCATCGCAATGCCCACAGGGAGGCCAAAAAGAGGCTTGGAAGCGTCATGCCGCTGGCGGCATATCCAGATGAGGGACTCCGCCGGAAGGGTCTGGCGCAGCAATTCATGCTTCAAATGCTTGACCAGTACCTTGTCCTGCCCTTCTTCTATCAGGAATTTGGCGATTTCCCCCACGGCGCGGGCGCCGCCTGCATCAAAAAGCTCCAGCGCCTTCTGCGGCCAATCCTCCCCAAAGATGGCGGGCAGCGTGGCATACACGCGCTTCTGCCGCACGGCAGGCATGGAATTGAGCACTTCCGCGAAGCGGCCCACATCGCCGATATTGGCTTCCACGATGGAACGAAGGGGATAAGCTTCCTTGGCCGCCTCCGTATTTTTAAGGGAGGCAATCAGGTCATCCCTGAGCACGGCCAGCTCCAGCACCTGCTGGAGAGCCAGGCTGCCGCCGTTGCGCACATCAGCATCCACGGCACGAATCAGGGCATTGACGGCATCCGGCTCTGCCATGACCGCTTCCATTTTGATGCCGTCCAGCACACGCACCTTGGCTTTCAGGTCGGCGGCCTTATTGTAATCTTCCAGGGCCGCCTGCGCGCGGGAAAGGATATTCGCGCGAAGCGTGATGCGTTCGCCCTTGCGGGTGGGCATCATGAACTGGACATTGGAACGGAGCATGGCGCGCACCTTGTCCCACCAGTTTTTCCACTTGTCCGCCGCAATTACGGTGCCTTTCAGCGCGGCTTCCAGCTTCTCCGGAGTAAGGGAATTACCGTAGCCCTGCAAGGTAACGCGCACCAGTTCCACCGGGTCATCCACGGACAGGTTGATCAGGGATTCGGTATCTTCATACCGCTTGGCCAGGAAATGGTCGTCACTGATGAACTCCAAAATTCTGGGAGCGAATTCCAGGGCAACTTCGTGTTCCGGATTTTCCTCAAAATCAATGACCAGCTTTTTGGCGGGGAGATTCCAGGAAATGACTTTTCCGGCGCCCCAGGAAGCATGGAAGCAGTAACGGCCAGGTGCGATGCGATCAAGTTTTTCGGCGAGAGAGGGGGTAATTTTCCCCAGAGACAATAATTTCTCCAAGTCGGCGTGCATACTAAAGCACATGATACGCCCCCCCCTACCGGTATCAAGACTAATTTCCCTCTTCCGTCCGGAGGCATCCCGAACGGCTTTCCAAAGCCGCCACGGAGACAGCGTCCGTCCGCGTCATGCTCCGACTTCGCATTCGGGTTTCGCTTCTTTTTCCCTCCCCTCCTTCATCCAGTTGCGGCTTGACCGTGCGGAGCGTCTGGCGTAACATCTCCGCACGCATTCAACCCCTGCGCAACACGTATCATGGAACCTATTTACGAAGGGAAGGCCAAACGCCTTTATACGACTGACAATCCCAACGTCCTCCGCATGGAATACAAGGACGACGCCACTGCCGGAAACGGAGCCAAGAAGGCCCAGTTTGAAAACAAGGGCAGGATGAATAAGGCCATCACCCTGGTCATCTACCGCATGCTGGAAAGCAAGGGCGTGAAAACCCACCTGGTTGCGGACGTGGACGACATCAACATTGACGTAAAAAAGGTTTCCATCCTTCCTCTGGAAGTGATCGTGCGCAACATCGCCGCCGGCTCCTTCAGCCGCCGCATGGGCGTCAAGGAAGGCACCCCCTTCAAGAAGCCGATCGTGGAATTTTCCTACAAGGACGACAGCCTGGGCGACCCCTTCATTAATGATGACTACGCCCGGGAAATGAACGCCGCTACGGAAGAGGAATGCGTCTTCCTGAAGAATCAGGCCCGCATCGTGAATGACGTGCTGATTGACTTTTTCAAACAGGTCGGCCTTACGCTGGTGGACTTCAAAATCGAGTTCGGCCGCTTGGCGGAAGATCCCTCCCAAATCGTGCTGGCAGATGAAATTTCCCCGGATACCTGCCGCCTGTGGGACATCAAAACCGGCGAGAAGATGGACAAGGACCGCTTCCGCCAGGACCTCGGCAACGTGATGGAAGCCTACGAAGAAGTCCTTTCCCGGCTCCAGAACAAGGCTTGAGCCTCTTCCCCCTTCCCATGGGAGCCGGTCTTCCGCCGGCCCCCATTTTTCATTTTACCACACTCTTGAGCGATATGACCCTCCACTTTGAAGTTATCAGCCGGTTCCAGGCCGCCGCCAATGCGGACGCCCTGCTCTATACCCCCCTGAACGCCGGCCTCACTTTCCGCCGCAGCCGCGTTTACACCGTAGAAATCACCGGGGACGAACAAAAAGCCCGCGAATACCTCCTGAGTGTGCTGGTGGACCCCATTTCCCAGGAATGCACGGAACAGAACGCTCCCATCCTGAAAGGCGCCCTGTTCACGATTGACTACGGCATGAAAGCCGGCGCCCTGGATCTGGAAAAAGAAGCCATCCTGCAAAACTACCGCGGGCGCCGGAATATGGGCTTTACTATGGACGGCCTGAAAATCACCCAGCGCGTGTACGTCTTCGGCCAGGGAGACAAGGAAACCCTGGCGGCGCGCTTTGCCAAGGACGTCTGCAACCCCGCCATTCACAACTGGACCATCGCCTAACCCTTTTCCTTTCCCATCCACATGTCCGCCAAAACCTACCGAACCGTTCCCGTGAGGAACCTGAGCAGCGACGAACTGCTTGAGCTCAGCAAGAAACAGAAGCTTTCCCTGTCCCGTGAAGACATGGAAGTCGTCCAGCAGATTTTCCGGGAAATCGACCGCGACCCCACTGACGTGGAACTGGAAGTAATCGCCCAGACGTGGTCGGAACACTGCAAACACCGCATCTTCTCCGCCTCCATCAGCCACAGCGTCAACGGCGGCGCACCGGAGACGGTGAACAGCCTGTTCAAGACCTACATCAAGAAGCCTTCCGAAAAGATCATGGAACGCAAACCGGGCTTCGTGCTCAGCGCGTTTGACGACAATGCCGGCTTCATCGCCCTGGACGACAACCTGGCCGTCTGCCTGAAGGCGGAAACGCACAACCACCCCTCCGCCATTGAACCGTACGCGGGGGCCAACACCGGGCTGGGCGGCGTTATCCGCGACATCCTGGGCGCAGGCAAGGGTGCCAAGCCCATCGCCTCCCTGGATGTCTTCTGCTTCGGCGCTCCGGACACGAATCCGGCAGACATCACCGCCCCGGACGTCATCCACCCCCTGGGCATCATGCGCGGCGTGGTGCGCGGCGTGCGCGACTACGGCAACCGCATGGGCATTCCCACCGTCAACGGCGCCATCCAGTTTGACCCCACGTACATTTACAACCCCCTCGTCTTCTGCGGCACCGCCGGCGTGATTCCGCGCGGCGACATCCTGAAGGAAATGCGTCCCGGCCTCAAGGTCATCGTCATCGGCGGGCGCACGGGACGGGACGGCCTCAAGGGAGCCACGTTCTCTTCCGCCGCTCTGGATGAAGCCTCCCATGAGGAAGACTTCACCGCCGTGCAAATCGGTAACCCGATTGAAGAGAAGAAAACGCTGGACTTCATTCTGGAAGCGCGCGAACGCGGCCTCATCGTCTTTATTACGGACTGCGGCGCCGGCGGCTTCTCTTCCGCCGCCGGGGAAATGCTCTCCGTCACGGGCGGTGAAATTTTCCTGGACAACGCCCCTCTCAAGGAACCGGGCCTCATCTCCTGGGAAATCTTCCTGTCGGAATCCCAGGAACGCATGGTTATGGCCGTGGAGGAAAAAGACCTTCCGGAACTCCGGAAGCTGGCAGACACCTTCCAGACGGAACTGACCGTCCTAGGCCATTCCGACGATACGGGAATCCTGAAGGTCTGGCACAAGGGGGAACTCGTCTGCTGCCTGGACAACTCCAAGCTGCATGACGCCCCCATCAAGAAGCTGGAATCCGTATTCACTCCCGGCAAGGCGCTCACGGGCCAGCCCCTCCCGGACAAGGATCTGAATAAATCCCTGGAAACCGTGATGGGGGATTTCGCCATCGTTTCCCGGGAACCCATCATCCGCGAGTATGACCACGAGGTGCAGGGCAACACCATCCTGAAGCCTCTGGCGGGCGCCCAGGCGGACGCTCCGCAGGACGGCTCCGTGGTGGATATCGACGGCTCGGACAAATGCATGGCCATGGCTTGCGCCATTCTTCCGGAATGGGGCAAAACGGATCCCTACGCCATGGGTACCGGCACCGTGGATGAATGTGTGCGCCAGCTCATCCTGGTTGGCTCCAACCCGGACAAAATCGGCCTGCTGGACAACTTCTGCATGGGTAATCCGGAAGATCCGGCGGAACTCGGCCGCCTGGTGGAATGCGTGAAAGCCATCGCCAAGGCGGCGGACGCGTACAATGCCCCCTTCATTTCCGGCAAGGACTCCTTCTACAACTATTTTGAAACGGAAGACGGCCCTATCAACGTGCCCGTCACCTTCCTCTGCTCCGGCTTTGGTGTGGTGGAAAACCCGGACCACGTCATCGGTTCTTCCCTGAGGCGGAGCAACAGCCTGCTGTACCTCATCGGCCATACGGAAGATGAAATGGGCGGTTCCGTCTTCGCCCGCACCCACGGGGTGGAAGACGGCAAGGTTCCCCAGACGGACTGCGCCGCGAACATGGAACTGTACAAAGCCTACTACGGCGCCCTGACTTCCGGTCTGGTGCTCTCCGCCCATGACGTTTCCGAAGGCGGCCTGGCCGTCACGGCGGCGGAAATGGCCTTTTCCGGCAAGGGAGGCGTTCGGCTGGATCTCACGAAAGTACCGACCGTCAACGGCTGGAAATCCCCCGCAGTGCCTCTGTTCAGTGAAAGCACGGGCCGCATCCTTGTGGAGGTGGATCCGGAATTCGCCGCGGATTTTGAAACGGCTATGGACGGCTTCCCCTGCGCCTGCATCGGCGGTGTTACGGAGGAAAAGCGTCTCACGGCCACCTGCTGCGGCGGAGAAAAGGTGCTGGATTGCGACATAGCCAACCTCAAAAAACTCTGGAAGGACGGACTTACCCCCTATTATTGACCTCCTGAAACCGGCATCTTATCAAACCATCGATTTATTTCTACCAATATGCCTCACGCACTTTTACTGAAATACCCCGGCACCAACTGCGATGTGGAAACGGAACGCGCCCTGCGCGCGGCAGGGTTCTCCACCCAGATCCAGCCCATCGCCACGGCTACGCCGGAACACGTCGCAAAATCCCAGCTTGTCGTCCTGGGCGGCGGCTTCAGCTACGGAGACTACGTCACCAGCGGCCGCCTGGCCCAGTTGGAAACGGAACGCTTCCTGGGAGATGCCCTGCAGCGGCACCATGCCGGAGGAGGCATGCTCCTGGGCATCTGCAACGGGTTCCAGATTCTCACCAAGCTGGGCATTCTTCCCGACTCCAGCCTGATTGACAACAAAAAGGAACGCTTTGAATGCGTCTGGGCTAAACTGGTGAAAGTAGCCAGGAACTCTCCCTTCCTTCAAGGCCTGCCGGATGAATTCGAACTGCCCTCCGCCCATGCGGAAGGGCGCCTGGTCACCCGTCCCGGAGATGCGGAAAAATACCTGGCTTCCGGGAATGTGGCTCTCCAGTACGTAGACAACCGCGACGGCTGCGAATGCAGTATCGCCGGCCTCCAGGATTCCACCGGGCGCGCCATGGGTCTGATGCCCCATCCGGAACGCTTTCTGCTGCCCCGCCACCACTATGACAAGGACTGGGCCGGCAACGAAGACTGGGGCTGGGGGTACTTCCTCTTCAAATCCGCCTTTGACGCCCTGAAATAAAGGTCCATTTCCCATTAACCGCTCCCCCCGCATTCATTCCATGACAGATACGGCCCTCATCGGTTCTTCTTGCGCCCTCGGCGTTTTCTGGTCCTCAAAACGGTACTTTGACTACCTGATTGATGAAACCAACCTGTCCCTGCTGCGCGGCAAGGAATTCGGGCAGGCCGTCATTATCTGTCCCTCCCTCCGGGAAGGGGGCACGGCCATTCGGGGGAATACGGCTCCCTTTCTGGCTCAGGTTAAAACCCTGATTGATCTCCTGCATGAGGTGAAGGCGGAACGGGTGACCTACATCACCAGCATTGACACCCAGCCGGAAACGGGAAATGAACTTTCTCCCTTGCTCCGAGAAACGGAGGACGAATGGCTGGCGGCTCTGGTAGAGCTGAAAGACTTCATCAACCTCCGGTTCGGCCGCGTGCTGAACGTTTACCTTCCGGAAGTCACCGGAACGGGAGCAGGCATGAGTGTGGCGGATCTGCTGGCAGCAGTTCCGGAAGGGACGGAAGAGCTGGACGTAGCCCTGCTGGAACGCCACCAGCTTTATCCCATGCACCGCCTGGTCAGGGATGTGGAAAAAGCATGGGAGTGCGGCATCTTTTCCGTGAATCTGGTGCCGGAACCCGTCACGGCCTTTGAACTGGTGGAGCAGTGCTTCCCTTCCCTGGTCAACCGCCTCCCCGTCGCGAAGGAAACGGACCCGTACGGGAGCGCCAGAACATCCGTTTACTCCACGCAGTACCACGATCCGGACACCGGTTATATCATGGACAAGCAGGACGTCCTGGCGGGGCTCTCTCCGGACAAACAGTCCTAGCCCCCGGTCAGCCCCCGTCTGCGCCCTGTGCAGTCGGGGCTTTTTATCCCCCACCTTCAAAAAAGCTCCCCCGCAGGAGCCGTGCTTTCCTGTTGAGCGCATTCCGGAACGGTGCTATACAAAAGCCATGAAGATTAGCGACGACAGCCTTGAATTCTTAACGGAACTTCTGGAAACCCCCAGCCCTTCCGGCTTTGAAATAGATGCCCAGCGCATCTGGGCGGACGAACTGCGCAAATATACGGAAGACGTCCAGTGCGACACTTACGGCAATACCTGGGCCGTCTTCCACGCGGACGCGGAAGAAGCCCCCACATTGATGATTGAAGCCCACGCGGATGAAATCGGCTTCATGATCCGCCATATCACCAAGGACGGCTTCCTGTATGTGGAACGCGTAGGCGGCACGGATACGGCCATCGCACGGGGGCGCCGCGTGCGCTTCCTGGGTTCCCAGGGAGAAGTGATGGGGGTGACCGGAAACACGGCCATCCACTTGCGGGAACCCGGAGAGAAGGAACCCAAAATCTGGGAAATTTACGTTGATGTAGGCGCCTCCTCCGACAAGGAAGTAGCGGAACTCGGTTTGCGCGTGGGCCATGTGGGCGTTTACTGCGACGGCCCCATGCTGATGAATGAAAACAAGCTGGTATGCCGGGCTCTGGACAACCGGCTGAGCGGCTTCATCCTGTCGGAAATAGCCCGCAAGCTGTGCAAGCTGAAAAAGCCCGTCTCCTGGAACGTGGTGCTCGTCAATGCCGTGCAGGAAGAAGTGGGCTGCATTGGCGCGGGAATGATTACCCACCGCCTGCGCCCGGATGCGGCTATCTGCATAGACGTGACTCATGCCACGGACTCGCCCGGACTGGACAAGGGCAAATTTGGCGATATCAGGCTTGGCGGCGGCCCTGCGGTCATCCACGGCACGGCCAACCATCCCAATCTGGTGGCCCGTCTGGAAATCGTGGCGGACAAGAACAAAATACCCCTCCAGCATGAAGCCGCCGGACGCCGCACCGGAACGGATACGGACAGTATCTACATCTCCCGCGACGGCGTAGCCTCCGCGCTGGTGTCCGTCCCCCTGCGCTATATGCACTCCCCGGTGGAAACGGCCTCTCTGACAGATGTGGAAAATACAATCAAGCTGCTGCTGGAATTGGTCAAATCCCTGATGCCGGGAGACTCTTTCGGGCACAAGCTGTAATACGGCACGGACGGCAGCATTGCTGACAAAATGAGGACATGAACCGTCCTGCCGGGGGAAGGCGCGCAAAGGCGTCAATTTCCCCCGGCACGCCCCCATGCGGCAGCATTCAGGCCGCATCTCCCCTTTGAGGCAGGGATGGAATTACTCCCTGCAGGCATCCTGCGTCCTCATACGGTCATTCTCCGCTTCCCGGCGGTGCTTCCTGTTTTCCGGCCCCTGGCTTCCTTTTCCGGAATATTTTCCCGGAAACCATTACAGGCCGGAAACCGGCCGGAACTCTTTCTCCCGGTCACATTTCACTGAAATCCAGCCGGGTCACATTAAAGTACGTTTTTCCCTTCCGGCAGGAATCCCACAGGAGAATCAGCATGAGGAAAAAGAGGACCAGTCTCCAAGCCACTTCAAAGGGATAGCTGGTTACCACCCTCTCCACACCGATGCAGTTGCAGGAAAGGGAAAGCCCCCTGGCCCAGCCCTGGACGAACAACGCCACGAACGTGAACGTAAGCGCACTGCCCAGCAGCGCGGCCCCGGCGCAGGTTCTGCGGAACAGAAGCCCCAGGCCAACCGCAATCTCGCACGACACTCCCAGGCAGGCCAGAGGATGCCCCCAGGCCTCCGGGAAAATGGCGAAACGGTCGATCGTCTCCTGAAGCTGGTCCAGATGAAGCAGCTTGCGCGCCGCGACAAAAAGGAAGAAGCCCCCCATCCCCAGCCGGAGCAGGAGCAAACAGAAACGGACGATTTTTTCCTTTAGCATCATTGGCGTATTCCGATTATTCGAAGTGGGTTTGCTGGGCGCTCACTTTTTCATTGCGCAACCTGTTCAGTTCATGGCGCACTTTTTCCAGCTCCATCTGAAGGGATTTCTCCCGTTCGGAGGCAGGAGCCTCGGAGGAAGACGGCGTACCGGCAACCTTCTTCGCGCTGCCTGCGGCGTCTTCCGTAAAGAGCATTTTCAACCCGGGAGCCTTCGTGTCAAACCTTATGACGCCGGAAACGGGCTTTTGAGAACCGGGATGCTTCACGGAGGCTCTCACCGTCACCGTGCCGGGTGTTGCCCCCAGGCGCACCAGGGCCGGAGCGGAACCCCATTTAACGGACTGGGTCAGCGTGCCGTCCGGGGAATCCGTCAGCAGCTCGGCGGGGCCTTCCACGGAAAAGACAATCTCCTCATCATTCAGGCGCTTCACTGTTCCGCGGCCATCCGTAACCTCCGCCACCACGGCAAACACATCGGAACCGTTGGCGTACAAATCCACTCCATCTTCCCGGTCCAGAGTCAACCGGATTTTCTCCGCCCTCCGGGCCGGGCGGACTTCATGCCTGGTCACCACCTTGCCGCCTATCAGGCCTTCCGCCACCAGTTTCACCGCTCCCTCCTTGCCTGCTCGGGCAAGCTTCTTGTTTTCCATGAAATCCCAGGCTTTAGGGAACACGACGGGCACGCGCTTGAGGCCTCCGGGACAGGACGCCACCCTCTTTTCCACCGGGGGCCCTCCGTTGACACTCAGGCGAACGGAATCACAATTGGAAAACACCGTCACGTCTTCCGGAGAAAAGGGAGTGCATTCATTGGCGATGTGCACCACAGGGCCGGAACCCAACCCGTTGCGCGTCTTCTGGGGACGCTGGGACATAAATGCGTAATAGGAGGTTTTGGGCTGCCTGAAAGCATCCAGAATACCGCCGTAGAAGGGATCCGGATGGTAACCGCGCTGATGGTCGAAAGGATGCCACAGGCAGCCGCCGAAATGATAGGCCGGAGCGGCGTTCAGCGTATCGTACGTCGTATATGGGAACGAGGTCTTGAGGTAGTGAAGGGCCTGCACCATCATGGGAGCTTCACCCCAGTGACGGGCTACACGGGAGGTGGAGTTGTGGGCGGACCAGGTATCCACGTTATCACCGAATTCACGGGTAAAATACGGTTTGCTGTTCTTCCGTTCCTTGATGGACCAGTGTTTGTCCCCCGTAACCGGGTGGGCATACAGAACTTCATAATGCTGGCTGCCCTGAGCCACCGCGTCGCAAGCGGTGTAGCATCCCTTGTACGGATATTCCTCATGCACCAGGTCGCGGGCCTTTTTGGCGAAATCCGCCGGGTAATGAGTTTCATTCAAAATAGGTTCCCACATCATCACGGAGGGATGGTTCCTGTCCCGGCGCACCATCTGGCGGATATCGTCATACACCCGATCCGCAAAAGGGCCGCTGCCCCAGAACTGCCAGCCCGGCGTGGCGACGATGACGAAAAGGCCCAGACGGTCGCAGGCGTCCATGAAAGCCGGATCCTGCGGATAATGGGCGCTCCGGATCACGCGCATGCCTGCCTTCCTCAACTTCACGGCATCCTGCCATTGCAGGTTGTTGGGCACTGCATTCCCAAGCCGGGCAAAATCCTGGTGCCTGTTGCCGCCAATCAGCTTTTCAGGAAACAGGGATCCATTGAGCACCAGCCCCTTTTCCGTAATTTCCACCGTCCGGACACCCACCCTTATGGAACGGTTGTCCAGCAAATGGGCCGGATTTTTGGAATGGTCCCCTCCAGCAGCGTCCCATACTTCCACGCTCAACGTGTACAAATCGGGATTGTCCGGAGACCACGGTTTCACGTTGGAAAGCACAAGAGGAATATCCACTTCACCCGTGGAATGTGGAGGAATAGTCAGCGGAACCGTCTCCCCGGCAGGATCCACCCCCTTGGGGTCCGTCATCACCGCCTGCACACGCACCTTCCGTTCCTTGTCTGTCTGGTTGGCCACCTGAACCTTCACCCCCACCTTGCCCTTGCGGGTACGGGGATCAAGAAATTCCGTCCGGAAAAAAACTCCCCCCCCGGCCACAGTTCCGGCCTCGTTCGGGTCCGTGATATACACGGGTCCGGTGGAAATGAGGTACACATCCCGGTAAATACCGCCAAAATAGGAAAAATCCAGGCCCTCCTGGGGTTTGCCGGGGGGATAGGAAGCGTCGTTGGAATTGTCCGCCTTCACGGCGATGACATTCTTTTGTCCCGGTTTCAGCCACTTGTCCAGATTAACAATCACGGGAAGATATCCGCCGAAATGCTCCGCGGCCTTCTCCCCATTCACCCAGACCTCGCTCTTTCCCATGATGCCCTCAAAATACAGGGTGTTTCTCCTCCCCTCCAGCCGGGAGGGAGGAATAAATGTTTTCCGGTACCATACCGGCCCCTGGTAGTTGGAACAGCCGCTGGCCTCTTCCGGAAGAAGCTCAATGCCGTTGGGGAGGTTGACGGACTCCCAGGAGGAATCGTCAACATCCGGGCTGGCCGCTTCCTCCGGCTCCTTCTCTCCCTTAAACAGTTTCCAGCCCACATTCATGCCGTAAACGTCCCTTTTCGTTACGTTTTCCGGCAGGCGAAGAGCCCCTGCCACGGAATAGGCTCCCGTAGATGAAGCGGCCTCCTCCTGATCGGAAACCGCATCGGCATAAAGGGAAAAAGAGCCGGCCAGACATGCCGCCGTTATGAGAATGGTAGTGACTTTCATCATGGAATAGGGGAATGCAAAATTAATATACGGAGATCCCCCGGCGCCATCTTTCATTCATATAATACATCCTTGCGTATAATGCAAATACATATGTCATCCGGCATCTTCCGCTTGACCTGGAAGGCATGTTTTTTCATAGTCGACTCGCCCTGTACGGGATTATCCCGCAGCCCCGGTCCGAGTGCCAGGTTTTCAGTCCCGTGAAAAGGAAAAAGCGAGGCGTTCCTCCACCGGCTGTCTCAGGGCTATGCCTTTATCCACTAGTTTTTTATGTCATCTTTCTTTCAGAAAATTGTCAAACTTTTCTCCTATGACATTGGCATTGACCTGGGCACCGCCAACACCCTGGTCAACGTCAAGGACCAGGGCATCGTTCTGCGCGAGCCTTCGGTTGTCGCCGTCAAGGGGGACAAGGTTCTGGCCGTGGGAGACGAAGCCAAGCGCATGCTGGGCCGCACCCCCGGCTCCGTCACGGCCATCCGGCCGTTGAAGGACGGCGTCATCGCCGATTTCTACATCACGGAGGAAATGCTCCGCTACTTCATCAAAAAAGCCACGGCCAGGTACTACCTGATTAAGCCGCGCGTGCTCATCGCCATCCCCTCCGGCATTACGGAAGTGGAACGCAGGGCCGTCAAGGAATCCGCGGAAGCGGCCGGAGCCCGCCGCGTGCATCTGATTGAAGAACCCATGGCCGCCGCCATCGGTGTAGGCCTTCCGGTTCAGGAAGCTGCGGGCAACATGATTGTGGACATCGGCGGCGGCACGACGGAAGTGGCGCTTATTTCCCTTTCCGGCATCGTTTACAGCCGTTCCGTCCGCTGCGCCGGGGATGAACTGGACGACGCCATCATCTCCTACATGAGGAGAACCTACAATCTCATGGTCGGGGAACGTACTGCCGAAGACATCAAAATCCGTATCGGCTCCGCCTATCCCCTGCCTCAGGAACTCTCTATCGAGGTCAAGGGCCGCGACCTGGTCGCGGGCCTGCCCAAGACAGTGACGATTCGATCGGAAGAAGTGCGTGAAGCGCTCACGGAACAGCTCAACACGATTGTTGACGCCGTGCGGACGACTTTGGAACGCTGCCCCCCTGAACTGGCCGCCGACCTTGTGGACCGGGGGATTGTTCTGGCTGGAGGAGGCGCTCTGCTGCGCGGTCTGGATCAGCTCCTGCATGAACAGACGGGACTGCCCATCCACATTGCGGAAGACCCTCTGAGCGCTGTTGCGGAAGGTACCGGGAAAGCCCTCCAGGAACTGGACTTCTTCACTAATGTTACTGATGCGGAAGACTAAAAACGGAATCTCCGGAGCAAGCGCTCCGGCCTTGCGTCTGCCGTACTGCCGCATCACATCAACGCAACTGCCTGCATGATTCCTTTCCGGCCATCCCTACAGCTTCAACTCCAGCCGCTCCTGACGGGAGACGGCCCACCGGAAACATTACGGGCAATAGCACACCCTAGCTTATTCTCACCCCGTGTTTACAAAAATGCTTAAAAAAATCAAACGGGCCTTCGGCTTCGGATCCTGCGATCCCATGGAAGGCTCCACTATCATCATCAATGCCGAAAAGCTCGAACGCCGCGTAGCCCTTCTGGAAAACGGCGTATTGGAAGAATACACCATCGAGCGCGAAGGCGAAGACAACATCGTAGGCGGCATTTTCAAAGGCCGTGTCAAGAACATCGAACCGGGCCTCAAAGCCATGTTCGTGGACATCGGGCAGGAAAAAAACGCCTTTCTGCACTTCTGGGACGCGCTTCCCGCCGCACTGGACTCCAGCCTGGAAGAAATCGAACGCGAAGGCCGTCCGAAAAAACAGCAGCGCAAAATCACGTCCAAAGACATCCCGGACATCTATCCCATCGGCTCTGAAATCATGGTGCAGGTCACCAAAGGACCGATCGGCACCAAGGGTCCCCGTGTCACAACGAACGTATCCCTGGCGGGACGCTACCTGGTCCTGATGCCTTTTACGGACCAGTTCGGCATCTCCCGTAAAATTGAAGACCCCAAAGAGCGCCTGCGCCTGCGCCAGATCATGCAGAAACTGAATGTTCCGGACGGAATGGGCATCATCATGCGCACGGTGGCCCAGGGCCAGCGCTACCGCCACTTTGTCCGCGACCTCGCCATGCTGCTGGAACAATGGTACAGCGTGGAAGAAAAGAAGGAGGCCAATCCGGCCCCCGTCTGCGTGTACAAGGAGCCGGACCTGATTGAACGCACGGCACGGGATTTCCTTACGGACACCGTAGACAACATCATCTGCGACAACGCGGAAACCACGGAACACATGCGCGCCATTGCCGGAAAAATCTCGCGCCGCGCCAAGCGCCACATCCAGCACTTCCCCGTGCGCACGCCTATCTTTGAAGAACTGGGAATTGAAAAACAAATCAATGAAGCTTTCCAGCGCCAGGTGCTCCTGCCCTGCGGAGGCTACCTGGTGATTGACGAAACGGAGGCGCTGATCGCCATTGACGTCAACACCGGACGCAACAAGGGCACCAAGGATCTGGACAAGACCATTCTGGATACCAATCTGGAAGCCGCCTATGAAATCGCCCGCCAGCTTCGCCTGCGCAACATCGGCGGTCTGGTGGTGGTGGACTTTATCGACATGCGCCACAGGAAGGACCAGCAGGCCGTTTATAAGGCCATGAAGGACCGCCTGAAACGGGACAAGGCAAAAACCCAGGTACTGCAGATCACCCCCATCGGCCTGATGGAAATGACGCGCCAGCGGCTCAACGAGAGCCTCAGGGAATCCGTTCATGATCCGTGCCCGTACTGCGGAGGCAGGGGCCGCGTCAAATCCGTGATGACCATGAGCGTGGAAATTCAGCGGCAAATTTACGCCTGCATCCAGAAATACCGGGATACCATCGGAGACATGGTCATCGTCGTCAACTCGGAAGTGCTCTCCCGCTTCAAGAATGAAGACGCCAGCCTGCTCATGGAACTGGAACGCCAGCACAGCGGAAGGCTGATTTTCCGGGGCGACCACAACCAGCACCGCGAATCCTTCGCCATTTACGACGCCCGATACGACAACAAACCCCTCTACCAGTCCGGGCAATAGCCTGAAAATCAAATCCGGCTTTCCGGGCCGGGCGATACCCTCGCCCGGCCTTTTTTACGCCGCCATGAACAACATTCCCACTTCCCCCAACGACCCCGTCAACACGGACATTCTGCTGGTGGCGGAAGACCGCATCAAAGGGTTCCGCCGCCTGCCCTTCCACGCCATTTCCGAACAATGCGGACATCCTGTTCCGGTGGTTATCCAGCGGCTGAAAGCCATGATGGAGGCCGGAGTAGTGCGTCGCGTGCGCCAGACGCTGCTGGCGACTAAGCTGGCCCAGGGAGCCCTGGTGGCCTGGTCCCTGCCGGAGGAAAAACTGGATGCCGCTTTTGACTGGATGAAGGAGCTGGACCCTTTTACGGGCCATGTGGTGCTCCGCAATACGGATGCGGCCAACCCCGGCGCCAACTACAGGCTCTGGACCACGGTCAAGGTGCCCGTGGGGTGCGGTACGCCGGAGGAACACTGCGGCATCCTGAAACGCCATATCGGCGCAGACGGTTATGTTCTGCTGCCGGCACGCGGCGTCTTTGCGCTGGGGGTGGGGCACATGCGCCGCAGGGGACTCAGGCCCGGAGAAAAAACTCCGGAACCGGCTCCCATGCAGGAAACGAAAACCGTATCTCTTTCAGAACTGGAATGGAAGGTGCTCCTCTCCGTCAAGGAACAGCTCAGGCCTGAGGAAATGGTGGAAGATCCCTGGTCCCTCCGGGCCGCACGGGCAGGATTGGAAACGGAAGAATACTGCCGTACGGCGGAAGAACTGGACCGGAAGCATGTCATCGGCCGTTTCGCCACTTTTCTGGAACATGTGAGAGCCAAAACGGACGACGGCCCCGTTACCAAATACAACGGACTGTTCCATTGGACGGTTCCCTCCGGCATGGAAATCCGGGCTGGAGCGGAATGCGGGCGCCACATCTGCATGACCCATTGTTATTGGAGAACAGGCGGAGATGTTTTTGGAGGAGCGCAAATCATGGGTGTGGTACACGGATTGGAAAAAGATGCCGTTCTGGAGCACAAAGCGGCGATTGACCGCCATCTGGAGGCTTCCGGCATTCCCATCCTCCACACGGCTGTTTTCTGGGGTGAACGTTCGGAAATCAAGCCTTCCGAGATTTCTCCGGAACTGTATAGGAAATGGATGGAAGAAGTAAAAAAAGCTCCCGTTCTGCAGTAACTCCCTTCTCCACGCCCGCCTCCGGTGGTCTTCCCCTGGGGTAGAACAGCTTTTCCCTCCGAACTCCCGCGAATGCCGTCACGAAGGCACAAGCATTTTTAATGCCGCAACTGAGATGCCGGCTGTTTCCCCTCCCTCCGTCCTGCAGCACCGCTTAGTTCCCTATTCCCGGCCTACAGCGGCTTAATACCGTTTTCCCGGACGTTCCAGGATCTTTGATATATTTTCCTGTCAATTCAGGAAACGGGACTGAAGAAATCCGTTTCAAGCCTTCAGGGAGACGCACGCCTCAACCTGATGAGCTATTCATTTTCTCCTTTGCTCCGGCGCTGTTTCCTTTCCGGGATACACCGGGAGAGGCTTCTGCCTGCAGAAACAAGAAAAACTCAACACAAGGGCCGTCTCCCCCCTTATGGGGAGACGGCCCTTATTAAAGAAATATCGGCCGGCGAACAACCTGCCGCGAAGCTTTATTACTGCTTATTCTGCGGCTGTGCGGGAGCCTGGTCAGGAGCCTTGGCGGGAGCAACAGCGGCCGGATGCTTGTAGGAAACCGCAAAACCGTCATACTTGGCCGGCAGCTTCCTGTCCGGGAACATCAGTTCATGCAAACGGTACAGGGCAGCCGCTTCCTTGACAGGAACGGGACGGGACTTCAGCCGTGAATCCGGAATCACAGCTTCGGGATTATTCTTCCTGGATTCCACGGCAGATGAGACGACGGGATTCTCAAAGAATTTGACAACATCCGGCATGCGCAGGTAGGCATCCAGGGAGCGGGCCACGCAGGCAGACGCCAGTTCTTCATCGGAACCATGCAACAAAACCAGGGCTTCCGCAAAATAATCCAGCGCCTTGTTCCAATCCTGGGCCACCATGGCGGCCGCACCCAGGGCATATTTCATCCGCGCCTGCTGGAGGCGGGTGGCATTCTTTTTGGTTGCCAGGAAAGAACCGGCACGGCTTTTCACGCCGTTCCAGTCCTTATCTGGAATCAAGGCCATGATTTTTGCCACCTCCAGGTCATTCTGGGCGGAAGGGGACAAATTGGCCCCTCTGACGGGAAACTTGGCCGCCAACCCTTTGACTCCAGCCCAATCCATCATGCGCATGGCGCACTCCAGTTCATAGACGGCCGCCCGGGCGGACAGGCTGTCCTTGATGGAAAGCGTTGAGGCATACTTATTCACCAGAGCGTGGAATTTGTTGCGGGCTTCCTGGTACTTCCGGTTTTCCATAGCCACCTTGGCATCCACAAAGTCGTCCGTTTCAAAAATATACAGCGTCTTGAAGGCGCTGGCCATCTGCTGAAGGACTTCCTGGGATTCCCTGCTCTCCACAAACTGGACCGTGGGTCCATTGGAGGAAAGAATGTAGATATCCGTCGGACGGCCATTCTTGATGGTCGGTGCGGCAACTCTGGCGCGCAGGCGCTGGGGATTCTGGGCATTCTGGGCCATGGACGGAACCAGGGAGGACAGTCCGGCCAATACCATTATTACTGAAAGTGCTTTCATATGATTGATTACTAAACCTCTTGTTATTATTTCTGGCCCTTGGCGGCGCGTACGGCTGCTTCATAGGCGGCAATGTCCGCCCGTTCCTGGCTGACGGCAGGATCGGAACCGAACTTGGCCGTCTTATCCTTCACCTCATTGACCAGGGCACTGTCCTCCGCCGTCATCTTCTTGCGGTTGGCGGGAGTATCCAGCAACTGCACGTACTGGCTGCCGGCCTTCCAGGCAACGTACCTGTCGGAAGGCTGCTTGCCCGCACCCTGGGACATCGTATTCCTCTTCCACAGCGTATCCATCTGCGCCAGCACGGCGGGGGCGGACCACTTCACGAGCCCCTTGTACGTACCCGTGATGTTCATGAAGTTAATCAACGCCTTGTCCAGCTCATTCTGCTTCAGGTAGGCTTCACCCTGCAGATAGAGGACTTCCGGCAGATTCTTCTTATAGGTCTTGTTTTCGCGGTACTTGTCGGCAGCGGCAATGACGGCCGGCCAGTCCTGGCGGGCGGAAGTGAACTTGACCAGATTGTACTGGGCGTCTTCCATGGCCTTGCGGTCCGGGTTGGAGCTGGATTCTTCCTTGCTCAGTTCATCCCTCATCATCTTGATGGCGGTGTCCACCTTGGCGTTATCCTTGCTGCGCCCCAGAGCTACGGCTTTCCCGAAGACCGCATTCTTGCGGTACTTGGACATGCCGTTGATGCGGGCCTTCTTACGCACCGGGTCAGGTTCCGACGGGTCCAGGATTTCATCAAAGTAGGAGATGCTTTCTTCAGGCTGGGAAGTGCCGGCCAGGTGCATGCCAAGCTTCACAAGCGTGTACGGGGGCAGATCGGAAGGCTTGAAGTCGCGCTTCAGCTCCACGAAGAGCTGCTTGACCAGACCTTCCAGGGCGGCTTTCTCGGCACGCTGTTCGTCCGTCTCCACAGGAGCCTTTTCATACCGTTCCTGAGTCTGGGCAATAACGGCCATGCGAAGCATGGCGCTCAGCGTCTTGTCTTTATCATTGTCCACGCCGGGGAACCGGTAGAAGTGGTTGCGCATGGCATTGGCATCCAGATTGCGGCCCAGGGCCTGATTGCCGGCCATGTACGTCTTGGTATAGGAATTGACGGCCTCTTCCAGAAGAACGGTCATCTTGGGATCGTCCTTCTTGCCTTCCCTCACAATAATTTCCTGCATCTTGACGGATGCCGGGTCAAACATCTCCTTGTCATCCTTAAAGAAGTCCATGGCGGCGGCAGCCAGCTGGAGGCTGTAGCGGCTGCCGGGCTGGTCGCTGTCTTTCCAGTACTCGTCATACCATTTCTTGACCTCGTCCCGGCGCGCCGTCCTGGCCGTTTCCACGGCTTCCTTCGGTTCTACCGGAAGAGGCTTCTTGGTAGCGTTAATAAACAGGTTGTACACGGCTTCCGCAGCGGGACGCTTGTCGCCCAGCTTCTTGGCGGACTCCAGAGCGGCCAGGAAATAGCCTTCCGCTTCCTGCTCATGCTCCTTGCTGCCGGCACACAGATTAGCCAGCAAATTGTTGGCATACGGGAACAGGCGGTGGTCCTTGAAATTGTCCACAATTTCCTTCGCATCTTTCGCGGCAAGCTCTTCGTCTCCGGGGTTCTTGCGGTTCAGGTAGTTGAAGGCCCGGTCATACAATACGGCGGCCATATTGGCCTCCCCCTTGTCCGGGAAACGGGCAATGTAATTGGTAAAGGACCGGATGGCTTCATCCGTATTGCCCAGGTTCGTGTAGGTTTCACCAAGAAGGTACATGGCCGTTTTCAGATAAGTGCTGTCACGGTATTCCTTCACGAAGCGTTCCAGCACCGGCACCGCTTCCTTATAACGGGAGGCGTCGGCAGCCCCCAGGTTGAACAGGGAGGCTCCTTTGCAGTACAGGGCCAGTTCATAGAACTTATGGGTGGGGTCATCCTTATGCAACTCCATGACCTTGTCCGCCTGCTGAACGCAGAGATCGAATTTTTTTTCCTTCAGAAGCCCTTCCAAAGACAGCGTATTAAGCATGGGGGCATACTTGGAATTGGGGAATTCCTTCAGGTGCTGCGCCACAAGCTCGCCTCCCTTGTCCGCTTCTCCCAGCTGCCAGGTGGTCATCGCCAGATAATACAGGTTATCCTCCCTGCCCGGAGCATCCGGGTAGGATTCATTGATAAGCTGGTAGGCGGCGCGGGCAACCCTTTGGGAACCATGCACCAGGGCCTGGTTGCCCATAAAGCTGAACGTGAAGGCGTCCATGACCTTTCCTTCCTCCTTCATCTTGTTGAACTGGTCGATCAGGGCCGTCACCTTCGCTCTGTCCAGCGTATGGGAAAAATCCGTCACGCCAGGCACGGCCCCGTTGGCACGGCCCAGACGATCCAGGGAATAATTGGCATCCGCCATTACTCCGGACTGATCGGGAAGAAGACCCATCAGCACCATCGCCAGGGAAGCATAATCTTCAGACTCTTTCTGCTTTCCATCCTGAAGCAGGGAACGGGATTTCTCCAGCACTTCCGCAACGTAGCTCACCAGCCGCGGGGTGTACAAAGCCACACGCGTGGGACTGATATTCATCACGGAAGGGTAGTTTTCCACAAACTTCACCGTCTCACTGCATTTGCCGGTCTTAATGGCGGCATCCACCATCGCCAGAAAGCCATTGGTAATAACGGCATCCGTAATGCGGCGGCCCTTGTAGCGTGACGTGACGCAAGAGGTAAGGTTTTCCATCCCTTTTTCAAAAGCAGGCGGAGACATCTTGAAATAGCATTGGGCCAGAAGCCCCTGCACTTCGCCAGCATTGACGTTTCTGGCGACAGGATCGCTGCGGTATTCTTTCAGGAATTTTTCCAGCAGCTCCGCACCCTTGGCAAAATCCCCAAGACGGCAGTAGTTTTCCCCTTCCCGGAACAGGGCCATTTTCACGAGCTGGTTTTTAGCGCTCGGAAACTTGGTGTAACAAGCCTTGAACGCTTCCACAGCCTCCTTGTAATTTTTCAGCTGGGCCAGACAGACGCCCTTCTGGTAATAGAACCAGCCGAAGCCGTCATCCAGCCCCAGCATCTTGATACGGGGTTCATAAACGCGGATGCAGCGATCCACGGCATCCAGGGCTTCCTGCCACTTCCCTTCCTTAATGGCCGTCAGGGCCGTGCGCTGGTAATCGCGCGGGCCATGCTGGGCGCCGGATGGAAGAACCGCCCCGATACTCAGCACGGAAACCAGGCCTGCAGCCAGTGCAGTAGTATAGTTTGATTTGATCATGTGTTTAAAATTCGTTGAAACAGAAGAGATAATAAAACAGGTGCAATATCTGTGCAAATACACGGAATACACCTATCTGTAATGGATTGCGTCATTTTAACAGGATGCGTCAAACTCTAAAGAAGAAAGTTTTACCTTTTTAGTCATCCTTGCAAGAAAGTTCTTACATCCCCCGTCTATCCGGAGTTGGAACAGGTCTGCGCCGCCCAGCCGGAAAAATACTGCTTTTTCAATACCCCGCTACACACTCTGCGGCCAAAGGAATGCACTCTTTCCGCTTTCAAAAGTTTTTCGGTGGAACACGGCCTACTATTCCATCATACCCTTAAGGAGCCTCGGATCCCGTCTGTCAGGATGCCAGAGGCACATTTAACATGGCGCAAACAGATCGTCCGTTCAACCGGAATTCCATTTTTCCGGCATCCGCAGCCATGCCGGCCTTCTCCCCGGCAACATCCATCCCCTCCCCTCTCAGTTCTCTTTTTTCAACATGAAATCCCATCCGCGAGTTGAAAGGAAATATCATGAAAAAACAGCTATTCCTCCCCACGGGAGGTACGGGAAGAAACACACTCCTCCCCGTACTCCCCCATAACAATATCACTTCCCGGGAATCATCAACAAGGATTTTCCTGTTACTGTACAAATAAGATAAAGGCTTCGAGCCGCCTTTCTCCCTGCTCTGCTGCATCCTCCTTTCAATATACTCTTTCCATCCCTCCCGTGAATGAACAGGTTTTCTGAAGCCGGCCCTTCCAATACTCTCCTGACTGCCTCTCCTCCTCCCAGCCACACACGGAATGCAATACTGGAAAAAGACGGCAACACTTCTCCTGAAGTTTCGTTCCCGGACAGAATTCACGGCTATCCGCCTGCCACCTGCGGTCCCACAAAAGGGAAAAACGGATTCAGCACCGGGCCAAGAAAGGAGTATTGTTCCGGCCAAAACTGCATATCCCCACCAGAACATTTACCGTACAACAAAAAGGGCATGGTCCGACTCCGGATTTCTCTACGGGGCTCCCCCCCTTGCCGTAAAATGCTGCCGTATGCGGGCCTCCGTTTCTCCCGTCAATAACAAAAAAAGCTTCCGCTCCTTTTGAGAGCGGAAGCTGAGAGTCAATGAAAAAAATAAAGGTAATTTACTTTTAGTCGTCCTTAAGGTCGGTCAGAGCCACCGTTGTAATCCCGGCCTCCGTCAACGCGTTCATGACGTCAATAACGCGCTGGTGGGGGACATCCCCTTCTACCCACAACTGCACTACCGGCTTGGTGCCTACAGCGCTGGCCTCCTGTTTTTTGGCTTCCAGCTGCTGGACGAGCGTCGCCAGGTTGTGGTTGTTCATGTCATTGTCGATCATCAGGCTGTTGTCCTTGCCCCAGTAAATGGTGCCGTCCTTGATAATGCGGATCAGTGCCGGTTCAATCTGGGAGGCATTTTCGCTCACGGACTGCCCTGGCATGGACATATCCAATTTGCGTTCCTGAATCAGAGAGGTCGCTACAATGAAGTAAATCAGCAGAAGGAAACATACGTCGATGAGAGAGGAAATATCCAGCTTGGGATCTTCATCCTCAACCGTTTCCAGTTTTTTATGTCTTGCCATAGCGCGTAATGTTATTCAGCCTTGGTTGCAGGAGAGGAATTCTTGGCAGGCAGTACGGCAAAGATCACTTTGACTACGCCGCATTCCGCAGCCGCGCGGATTACTTCCCGGGAGCCTTTGAACAGAGCCTGCTGGTCACCGCGCAGATAGAGACGCGTTTCAAAATCCTGCTTGTCCTTGAAGCGTTCCGCAAGGTTTTTGATGTATTCCTTGAGTTCATCAAAGGAATTGAGCGGAGTGCCTACGTCGGAGGACCAGAGAACGCTGGGATCTACGCCGGGCGGCCGCTTACCCGCACCTTCCCCATAAACATTCACCACAATGCAGCCGTTGGCGGATTTCACTTCACCGGAGCTGCTGGCCGTGGGCATCTGAATGTTCTTATCCTTTTTAACGGTAATGGCCGTAGCGTTCACCACGAAGAAAATCAACAGGAGGAAAACCATGTCGATCATGGGGGACATATCCATTTCCCCATTTTCTTCTTCAGGCGCTACATTAGCTTTTTTCTTACCCATAAGCTACATTTTGTTGAGGTTCTCCGGCCCGGTTCCGACTGAGCGGACGCTTCCGGGCCGGACCGCCTGTTCCGGCAATCAGGCCAGGCCTTCGGGGATGCGGGCAAGCTGGGCTTCGGCATTCACCACGTTGATGGAGGTGTTCACCATTTCCTGCACAGTGCCCACACATTCGGCAATCTGGGCGTTGGCAATGCCCTTCTGGAAGAAGAAGAACGGAGTGGCGATAATGGCGTTGATCAATCCCCAGAACGTTGTCAGAAGAGCCACGGAAATGTCACCGGCCAGCTGGGTGGGGTCCGCCTGGCCGGCGGTAGCCAGCGTCCCGAACGCGCCCACCATCCCCTGCACCGTCCCGAACAGGCCGAGCATGGGAGAAATCTGCGCGCAAAGGGCCAGCATGTTGATCCATTTGAACACGGAACGGCTTTCATTGGCCGTAAAGTCGGCCACGGCGTCTTCAATAGCATCTTTGCCGAGGTCTTCCGGACGGGTAGCGTCCACATTCGGCAGGGCGTAGGCAACCAGACGGCCCAAATAGGTGGGACTGCCGGCCGCAACTTCAATGGCGGACCGGATGCGGCATTCGGCCATCAGCTGCAACAGAGTGACCTTGAGATCTTCCGGGCAGAATTTTTCCTTTTTCAGGGCTACCATGTTGTAAATCACCAGGAAAATGATGAAAGCTTCCACCAGCATAATCGGAATCATGGTCCAACCACCGGCGATGATCCATTTGTCAAGCATGGTCTGTTCCTGCGGGGCAACGGCTTCGGCGGCTTCCTGAGCGAAAGCGGATGTAGAAAACGCAGCCATCAGGACGGAAGCAAATGCAACGAAACGGAAACCCAGTCTAAAAAGGTTCTTCATAATTTAAGTTATATGGTTGTTCGAAAAGATACTGGTGTATTAAAGCATGCAAATTCAGACTTGCAAGCATCATTTTAGACCCTGTAAAAAATTCAGACGCCTGCGCAGCCGCTCTCCCGGGCCAGCCGGCTGCAGATGGGGCAGCGCCCCCCGCATCCCCGCGCAGGGCAATATTCACGACCGTACAAGACAATACGCAGATGAAGATCTCCCCACAATTTTTCAGGGAAAAGGCTTTTCAAATCGCGTTCCACGGCTTCCACCGTTTTTCCCGTGCTCAGCCCCCACAGCCGTGAAAGGCGGAAAATGTGGGTATCCACCGGAAAGGCGGGAACGCCAAAGGCCTGAACCATGACGACGGAAGCCGTTTTATGCCCCACCCCCGGAAGAGACTCCAGAGCAGCAAAGTCGCAAGGAACCTTTCCCTCATATTTTTCCACCAGGATGCGGCTGAGGTTCACGATGGCGGATGCCTTCCTTTCCGAGAGGCCGCAGGGCCTCACAATTTCCCGGACCGCTTCCACATCCTGCCGGGCCATTTCCTCCGGGGTGGAGGCCAGGGCAAACAGAGCAGGGGTCACCAGATTCACCCGCTTGTCCGTACACTGGGCAGACAAGAGAACCGCCACCAGCAGCGTGTAAGCGTCGCGGTGCACCAGGGGAATGGGAGGAGCCCCGTACAGGGACATGAGTTCCTCCTGGACAATGGAAGCCCGTTTTTCCGTATTCATGCCGCCAGATTACCACTCCGCCCGCACGGCGGAAAATAAAAAAGCGCCGCCATGCAGCGATGGCGGCGCCGGGATGGAAAACATGGGTCAGTCGGCCTTGGCGTAAAACCCCTTGGAAACGCGGTGCTGCAGGGCCGCATACATGGCGCGGCAGTGCCTGTAGCCGCGACGGCTACCGAGCACCTCCAGACTGTTGGCGGGATCTCCCCAGCGGACGATAGTCAGTTCCACATAACGGCGGCCCCATTCCTTCATCAGCTTTTTGTTGGGCTGGTAAATATCAATGGTTCCGGTTCCGACCAGGGCGCTTCCGTAATCATCAACAACGTAAAGGTAGGGCTGGCCCTTGATGCGGAAAGTAGTCCCCAAGGGATAAACGGACCAGTCTGCAGCGGCGCTGCGGACGGAAGACGTGTATTTCAGCGCCGTACCGACGGCATTCCGGGGGCCATAGGCCAAATGGTCTCGTTCGGAATGGGTATAAGCCGTGGTGCGCACTACGCGGGTGCGCTGGGCGGGATGATAAAACGGCATCTTGTGCTTGTCGCGCCCCAACTTGGGAAGTTTGGAAGAAGGCGCTGCCGAACGACTGGGTGCCAGGGGCTGGACGAATCCCTGGGCAGTTTCACCTACACGGGCCAAAACAAGAGCGTCACTACTGGATTTCCCCATGCCGGTTACAGCGCCGTTTGTCGAACAGCTGCTGACAAACATGGCCGCGACGGCACAAGACAGGGTGGCAATTATTCTTAAATTCATGCGGTACGAGGTTAGGCGCCATACACATGGCAGTCACTCCGGCAAAACCTTCAGGCCATGTGCGGAAGCCGGAAAATCGGCAACGGCGGCTCTTGGGTACGAAATAATCCCTGCCTTGGCAACCCTTTTTTTCCGCCCACCCCCTCCCAAACAAGGAAAACCTATTAAGATAAATTACTAAAAATAAACAATATATAAAACATGCCGCATTTTTGTCATATCATGACAAATAATATACTTTCCGAAATACTTTTTTCTATCACATCACAACACGCTTTTTTATTTTTATCATATTTCATTTATAATAAATAATTTACACACAAAAAAACGCACAATCCCTCAAAAAATATTCCCTGAAAAAGTTCCAGGGGTTGTACTCCGCAAAGGCGTCATGAGCAAGAAAAACGCGTCTCCCGTTGAACGGATTTCCCTCTGCCGTTCAAGGTTTCACGCGAATCCTAATCGACTCCTTGCCATATCCGCATTTTCACAGCCCTTCCATGCGGCAGAATGAAGGGCTCAGGAAGAGGTTGGTGAGAACATACCCTTATAAGGGGAAACCGGAAAAGTCCGGATTCTGCCGGGTAATGTTCCCGCCGCAGAAATGCGCTATGGGAAAAGATGCGCAGGCCCGGTTGAAAAAAAGGGCTCCCCACCCTTGCCGCTGTCTTCCAAATTCTGGATAACGCTCATACCAGAAAAGCATATCCAGCCGGAGAAAAAACTTTCCCCTCCGTTTAGCGGCATCTGCCGCGGGAAGGGAGCTCTTATGGAATTTTCTTCTTTCCCATTCCCTTCCGGGCGGCCTTCCATAAGAGTCCCCGGCGTTTCACCCGGCAGACAGGCACATACCGAATGGGCTGTTGCATCCATCCGGAAATAGATTACACTCCGGAACGAACATGTCCGCCGGCCTTCCCCAACACCTCACGCTGGATTATCTGCGCGCCCTGCTATCCCGGGGCGTGGAGAAAACCACCGTCACGGAGGAAGCCAGAATGGTCCTGAGAAAATGGGTCATGGACGCGCGCCGGATATCCGGAAGCCCCCTCCCCGCTTCCGTTTACGCCAAGCCTGCCGCAAATGAAACACGGCCGAAACAGCCCACCCCGGAGCAGACGCCTCCAGATTCCGTGGATGAAGCATCCTTCGGCAATGAACTCCGGGATATCCTCAACGGAGTACAGCCGCACAGAACGGAGGAGGATGCTCCGGTACCCCGCCATATTTCCTTTGATCTGGAAGGTGAAACGGAGGAAGAAAAACTGTCCTCCCTGCGGGAGCTGGTCGTTAACTGGCCGCCGCTCCGGAACATGGATTCCTTGAGGGAAACGCCCGTGTTTTCCTCCGGCAATCCCAGGGCGGACATCATGATGGTAACGGACGCCCCCGGCCTGTATGAAGAAAAACAGGGGGTTCCCCTGGCCGGGCCTTCCGGACAAAAGCTGGACGCCATGCTGAAAGCCATGGGGCTTTCCCGTTCCGATATTTATCTGACCCATCTGGTCAAATACCGTCCGGCCCTCCCCCGGCAGCTTACCAATAACCGCCCGCCTACAGACCGGGAGATAGAAATTTCCCTGCCCATTCTCCGGGAGGAAATTATGCTGGTGCGCCCGAAAGTAGTGGTGGCCCTGGGAGCAATCTCCGCCCGCGGCATCCTCCAGTCAGGAGAGACGCCTCTTTCCGCCCTGAGAGGCACCTTCCACACAGCTTTCAACACGCCCGTGCGCGTTACTTACAATCCCAGTTATCTTCTCCGCACGGAAGATATTTCAGAAAAGCGAAAGGTTTGGGAGGATATGCTGTGTGTCATGGAACAGGCAGGCCTGCCCATCTCCGAAAAACAACGTTCCTATTTCCTGCCCAAAAAGTAATATATGGATTATTTAAACAGTATTCTGGAGCGCAAACGCGCCGATTTGAAAAAACTTCTTCCCCTGGAAGGAAAATTACGGGCCTCCGCCATCCAGCGGAACGACTACGCGGGATTCCGCACCGCGGCGGACCTTGGGGAAACCCGCCTCTCCGTAATTCCGGAGATATCCAGGGTACATCCCGCCCTCCGCCTCCGGGAAGCAGCCCAGGATATCCGGCACATGTACGGCATGTTCCTCCAGGGCGGAGCGCAGGGCATTTCCATCGCTGTGGAACCGGAAGTATACGGCGGGTCATGGGACATGGTTTCCACTGTTTCCAGAATCAGTTCCATTCCCGTCATGGCGCGCGACGTGTTCATTCATCCCGCCATGATCTGCCAGGCCATCGTCTCGGGGGCGGATGCCGTCAATCTGGTGGCGGCCGCCCTGCCGGCAAAGGATTTGTCGGAGCTGTACCGCATGGCTTCCGGGCTGGGATTGGACGTGATGATGGAGGTCCATACCCTGAAGGAGCTTGAAACCGTCATGGATCTGGAAGCGGAATTCATCTGCATCAACAATGCAGACCCGCACACTCTCCAGGCCAATCCTGCAGTCACGGAGAAACTCATTGAAGAAATACCCGCCTCCGTCACTGTCCTGTCCGCAGGGGGCATCCGCACCGTGGAAGACGCGCGCCGCATGCTGGACGCAGGAGCCAATGGCGTCCTTCTCCAAGACGAACTTGCCCGCATGGATATTCCCCAGGATTTCATGGAGGCCATTCTGGCTCTCCGGACGGACTGAGTTTCCACTCCCTCTATATTATCATAGAAAAACATCTGCATCCGCATGGGGAAATGCGGGGCTGAAGAGATTGTCCCGTCCACTGCGGCAGGGCTTCGCGACCTGAGCTCCGTATCCGCCGCGTTTCCTTCCCGCCTTTCCCTGCCGTCTTTTCATGAAGCGGGCAAATCCTTCGCCCCGAATGCTCCGCGGATATGTCTGAATTCCGGAGGCATCCCTTCCCTGTACAGGACTTCCACAACATCGTAACGGGAATTCACCGGTTCCGGAAGCAGGCGAAGCCATTCCGCCGCTCCCCGGCGTATCAGCGCCCTTTTACGGGCATTCACAGCGCGGCGGGCACCTCCATAACCATTCCCCGTACGGGTTTTCACCTCCACAAAAACCAGGCACTCCCCTTCCCGGCACACAATGTCCAGCTCTCCGCCTCTGACGGGACGCCAGTTTCTCCTCAGGATAACGCACCCTTCCGCACGCAGGAAGGAGGCCGCAGCCAGTTCCCCGTACATTCCCAGCCATGCCGTATCCCGCTTACCCCTGCTCAGGGATGGACAGTTCCATTTGTGAAACCGGCGCAAACGAGCGGCGATGGAGCGGACAGGGCCCATGCCGCCGCAGAGCTTCCATGTGGGCTTTTGTGCCATATCCCTTGTGTTTTGCAAAACCATACTGCGGGTAGGAAGCGTCCGCTTCCATCATCATGCGGTCCCTCGTCACCTTGGCTAGAACGCTGGCGGCGGCTATGGAAAGGCTCCTGCCGTCCCCCTTTACAATGGCGCGGTGCGGCACAGGAAGCCCCTTGACAGGCAATCCATCCACCAGGCAGAAATCTGCACGCAGGGCCAGACCTTCCACCGCACGCGCCATCGCCAGATGAGTGGCCCTCAAAATGTTGAACCGGTCTATTTCTTCCACGGAAGCCACTCCTACGGAACACACCGCCTGTTCACACTCCAAAAGAGCCAGAAACAGGCGTTCCCTTTTTGCTGCGGTCAACTGCTTGGAATCGTTCAAACCGGTTAACTCCTCCGCCAGAACAGGCAAAATAACGGCGCCGGCTACCACGGGACCGGCCAACGGCCCGCGCCCGGCCTCATCCACTCCAGCCACGCAAAGAAAACCGGAGGCCCGGGCCTCCATCTCAAAACTCATATCCGGATGCGGTTTTTCCTTCATGGCGCTATTCCTCCTCCTGTTCCTCCGGAAGGCGGGCCAGCAGAATCTGCGTGATTCTCCTGCCGTCAGACCCCGTCACCACAGCCCGGTAGCGGCCAATCCGCAATTCCTCCCCTTCTTCCGGAATATAACCCATCCGGCTGATTACGTAACCGCCCAGCGTAGTAACGCCCGGACAATCCAAATCCATTTCAGGCAGGTAATCTGCCAGGTCAAACAGGGTAATAGCCCCATTGACGGCATATGTATCCTTGCCGGTTTTCACAAACTCCCGCATTTCCTCCTGGTCAAACTCGTCCTGAATGTCATCCCCCACAATCTGTTCCAGCACATCATCCAGGAATACCAGGCCGATAGAATCACCGAATTCATCCACTACCAGGGCAAAGTGGGCATGTTCTTTCAGAAAGAACGTGAGAAGGCTGTCCAGGGGCATCGTATCCGGCACCACGCGCAATTCACGCCGCACGCTCCTCAGATCCGGATTTTCCCGTCCTACCAGTTTGAGCAGATCTTTGACATGCACCCAGCCTTTCACTTCATCCAGGTGGTCTCCCTCCACCAGCGGAAACCGGGTGTGGCGGGATTTCCGGGCAAGCTCCCAGTTTTCCTCAAAGGGAGCCGTCAAATCCATCACATCCACTTCAGAGCGCGGGGTCATTACGTCCTTGACGCACATATCGTTCAGTTCAAGGGCATTTTTGGAAATTTCAGCCTCCTGCTTCGTCAGCTCGCGGGAACGTTCGCTTTCTTCCACCAGATACATCAATTCATCCGTGCTGTGCACCGTGCACGCCGTGGAACGGGGGTCTATGCCCAGCAGGTATTTCAGCACAAACCGCGCCATTCCGCCCGTCAGGCCAAGAATACCCGTATATCTGAACACCGTATAAAAGAAATACAGCAGGGGAACCGTCGCCAGGGCGGCCTTGTCCGGCTGGCGCATCGCCATAGCCTTGGGGATAAACTCCCCAAATACCACCTGGCAGCAGGCAAAGAAAATAAATGTAACGGCCAGAGCGATTCCGTAAACGGAAACCATGCCTCCCAATCCCAGGGAAACCAGAAAGGGAGCTGTCAGTTCCGATACAAAAAACGTTCCCAGGAATCCCAACGCCAGGGAAGAAAGCGTAATGCCCGCCTGGCAGGCGGCCAAATAAAGATCAGGATGCTTGGCAGCCTTCCGCGCCCGGGCCAGTTTTTTCCGAGTTCGGGCCGGAACACCTTCCCCGGCGTGCAGCTGGCTTTCACGAACCTTCATCAAGGCGAACTCGCCTGCCGCAAAAAACGCATTCAACAACAAAAAAAGGATAAAGCCGGCAACTGCCAGCATCATCCCACCCAGCGCCGGGCCTGCACCGGGCGCTTCAGCGGCCCCGAAGGCCGCAAGAATACTCAGAGGATCCGGATCATTCATTCTGATTCAAATAATATATTCGGAGAAGAAGGCAGAGATATTGCCCGGCACTTTGTCATCACAGTTTTTCATAAACGCCCTTGTCCCGGCGCTCCAGCACGGTGAATCCGGCAGCCTTGGCGTCTGAAACGGAAAGAGGCTTGGTCACCTCCGGCACATTAATGCGGCTGATGACCTTACGCACGGGATGCTTGCACACAAGGCATTTTTCAAGCGGAGCACGGTCCACGGGACGCCTCAACTCAAAACCGCGGCGGCACACCGGACAGGACTGTCCGGGGTCGTCAGGGTTTTCAGAAATATACTCGTATATGGGCATAGCAAAACGCTAGGCTAAATAAAAATCAGCCTAGCGTCAAAATCTTTATAAGGCTGCAACCTTTTCCTGTCCTTACCAGCTGGACTTGGTCACACCGGGAATCATGCCGGCATTGGCCAGTTCACGGAAGGAAATACGGGAAAGCTTGAAACGGCGGATAAATGCACGGCGGCGGCCGGAAACAAGGCAGCGGTTGACCGTACGGGTCGGGCTTGCATTGCGGGGCAGCATGGTTAAACCGATATAATCCTTCTCAGCCTTCAATTGCGCACGCAGTTCTGCATAGCGCTTGACGGTTTCAGCCTTTTTCTTGTCTCTTGCGATCCAGCTCTTCTTAGCCATAAGTTCGGCGGAATAAGTAGAGGGACGGGGATGAAAAATCAAGCGCTTTTTTTCGATTTTATCAAATTCAAGCCGTTTTCAATGTCATCCGACCTTTCCGGCGGTCTTTGCGCATGGAATTGAATACCTGTTTCTTTCACAAACATATCGCGTGAGGAGGCATCCGGAACATTCGCAACAGGATGGAAGAAGCTAATTTATTTAACTCTTCCTAACCATTATCTCCAACACCCCAGGAAACATATTTGAAAGAAGTTCATGCAAAATACCCCGCTCCCAGGGCTCGGAGGACATTTTCTGAAAATTTTTCTAGAAATATTCCGGCATGAAAACGGCGATCGGGCAGGGAAGCTCCGTCGTAAAAAACGGCCCTTATCTCCGTCCCTGCAGTAAATATTGAAGAAAAAAGACATGGGGAGTTCTGCCTACACGCACCGCCTGTTTCAGATCCATTGCGCAATCAAATTCATCATCAGGGAGGACAGGACCGGGAACTGCACCATTTACGCAGACTGGCGGCGGAACCGTTCACCGGACAGGCTTCAGCTGGGAATTTCCGTGAGAGTATGCAAAAAGAACGCAAGATATGGCTATCTTTATATAGGAAAGCGGCTGTTTCACTCCTGTTCCGGATGATGGCCGAAGATTGCCGGATTCATGAACGGAAACCGGAAAGGGCCGACATTTTCAGCATTTTGTACGGAGTGCCGTTTTCCAATGGGTTCCGGTAAAAATCCCGAGTAAATTCCGGAAAAAGCTGTGGAAGAAATGAGCGTTGCTTTCCCCGGTAAGGCCGGTTCATCTCCGCTTGGAACCGTTTCATCAAAGCAGTCTCCGGCGGCTCCGGGAAAAAGCCCGCGGCGAAACATGATTTTGTCCTTTCCTCCGGGGGGGGAATGGGGCATCATGCCGCCGCACACTAATCATTGACGTACATGAAAATCGTAGTTGCATACTCTGGCGGCCTTGACACCTCCGTTCTTCTGAAGTGGCTCAAGGAAAAATATAATGCCGAAATCATCGCCTACTGCGCAGACGTAGGACAAGCGGAAGAACTGGACGGACTGGAAGCCAAAGCCCTGGCGACGGGCGCCTCCAAGTGCTTCATCGGCGACCTTAAGGAAGACTTCGCCACCAACTACATCTTCCCGATGATACAGGCCAACGCCCTTTACGAAGGCCGCTACCTGCTGGGAACCTCCATCGCCCGCCCCTGCATTTCCAAAGACATGGTGGATCTGGCCATCCGGGAAGGCGCGGACGCCATCGCCCACGGCGCCACCGGCAAGGGGAACGACCAGGTCCGCTTTGAACTGGCCGTCAATGCCCTGGCTCCGAACATCAAGGTCATCGCCCCGTGGCGCGATCCCGAATTCCGCCAGCAGTTCCCGGGCCGCACGGAAATGATCGCCTACGCGGAATCCCACGGCATCCCGATCCGGCAGTCTCTGAAAAAGCCTTATTCCATGGACCGCAACCTGCTTCACATTTCCTTTGAAGCCGGGATGCTGGAAGATACCTGGTACGACGGCACCACCCCCGCCGACCGTGAAATGTACAAGCTTTCCGTTTCCCCGGAAGATGCTCCGGACCAGGCCGAATACATCCAGCTCCTGTATGAAAAGGGCAATGTCATCGGCATCCAGTACGATGGTCTCGACGTTCTGCTGAAAGAACTGGGCGTCAACCCGAAAGGAGAACGCGACGGGTATACCCTGCTCAGCCCCCTGGGCGTCATGTACGTGCTGAACGCCCTGGGCGGCAAGCATGGCATCGGCCGCGTGGATATCGTAGAAAACCGCTTTGTGGGCATGAAGAGCCGCGGCATTTATGAAACTCCCGGCGGCACCATCCTGCTGGCGGCCCACCGCGATATTGAAACAATTACAATTGATCGGGAAGTGCAAAAGGTGCGCGACTCCCTCATCCCGGAATACGCTACGCTGGTTTACAACGGCTTCTGGTTTGCACCGGAACGCGAGGCCATCCAGGCCCTGGTAACCAAATCCCAGGAAACCGTCAACGGGGAAGTACGCCTGAAGCTTTACAAGGGCAACGTCATGTACGCCGGACGCCGTTCCCCGCAGTCCCTGTATTCCGAAGAAATCGCCACGATGGAAGGCGGCCACGAGGAACTGTACAACCAGAACGACGCGGAAGGGTTCATCCACCTCAACGGATTGCGCCTGAAGCAATTCAGCCGCGTCAACAAACCCTACGGCAATTAAGCGCCCGTAACGGTACCACTCTTTATCAAACCGTCCGGAAAAGGTATTCCGGACGGTTTTTTCTTTGCAATAACCTTTTCCTTTCCTGCGTAGTGACCGTTATGGGATTTCTTTCACACGCATTTCTGGCGGCTGCATTTTCGCTCTCTCCGTTTTTGGCATCCGCCGCGGCCTTCAAACCCAATATCATTTTTATTTACGCAGATGACCTGGGCATGGGCATGCTGGGCTGCTATGGCCAGGAAATCGTGAAAACACCCAATATCGACCGCCTGGCCAGCCAGGGCATCATGTTCACCCGGTGCTACAGCAGCCAATATTGCTGCCCGGCGCGCGCTTCCCTGCTTATGGGCGTGCACGACAGCCACTCCCATTCCTACACCCAGACGGCGGGAGCCCTGGTCATCACGGCGGAACGGAAAGGCTGGTCCAATGAGCAACTGGAAGAGAAAGCGGCACGGGCAGCACGCATCAAGGCCGCCGAGGGAGAAGTGTTCCTCCCGGAATTGCTGAAAAAGGCCGGATACGTCACGGGACAGTTCGGCAAGCTGGAATGGGGATTCACCACCTGGCACGGAGAATTGAAAAGACACGGCTGGGACCGCTATGTAGGGTACATGGACCATCAAAGGGCCCATGGCTTTTATCCCTCCTTCCTCTGGAAAGACGGCGAACGCCTCCCCCTGAAAGGCAACACCCACGCCGACGGAGGCAAAACCCCGGAAGACTACAGTCCGGGAGCCACAGAAAAACGAAGAGGCAACAGGGAAGGTAAAGTCACCTACGCTCCGGACGTGATGCTGGCGGAAACCCTTCGTTTCATGGAGGAAAACCGGAACAAGCCCATGTTCATCTTTTTTTCCACCAACCTTCCCCACGGCCCGGTAGATATTCCTCCGGAAGAAAACACGTACGCGGGCTCCCCCTCCATCCGTCAGGCCTATGGCAATGCCAGCGGAACCAACAGGGAATGCTCCGGAGCGGCAGAAGAATACGCTTCCATGGTGGACAAGCTGGACAGGCAGGTCGGAGCCATCGTGGACCAGGTGCGCAAGCTGGGCCTGGACAAGCGCACCATTATCATTTTCAGTTCCGACAACGGGCATGAACTTTACTACCGTACAGATAAAGGCCGCGGCCGCGGGCCGGACTGAAATGGACCAGCCATGAAGGAGGCATCCGCGTTCCCCTCATCATTTCCTGGCCCGGCACACTGCCCTATGGGAAGGTCTGCCACAGCCTGGTGGCCAATTACGACCATATGGCCTCTTTCGCCGATCTTGCGGGGGTCCGCATGCCGGAAGGTAAAGATGCCGTTTCCTATATAGATATACTGTCCGGCAACTCCGCCAGGCAGCGCGATTATGTGGTCGTGGATCACACCGTCATCACGGGGGACGGCTGGAAGCTTACGCAAAAACAAAATAAACCGTTCCTCTTTCAAATAGGCAAGGACCCTGAAGAAAGACATAATCTTGCGGAAACAAGGAAAGACCAGCTGGAAAAACTCCGGGCCATTTACAGGAAGGAAGTGGGCAGCCCCAGAAAAGACAGGTGAAATCCGGAGCTGGCCCGGCATCCTCCTTTTTCCGCCGGGCGTTTTTGCAGGTTGAAACCTGAACGTTCCGCATGTAGAGTTCCCCGGTGAAGAACAATCCCCCCTCCCCCCGCCAGACAGCACTAAATTGCCTGAGGAGCTGGCATGCAGGCCGCTCCTTCGCGGAAACCCTCGTGGACCGGGAATGTTCACGAACCGCGCTTCCATCGGCAGACAGGCACCTGGTGCAGGCTTTGGTCTTCAGCGTATTGCGCAACCAGACCTGGCTGGACCACGTCATCGGAACCCTCCGGAAAGGCAGGCTGGACGTGGAAGCGCGTCTTATTCTCCAACTGGGGTTGAGCCAGCTTTTTCTGCTGGGCATGGCGGACCACGCCGCTGTGTATGAAACCGTGAATCTCGCGTCCGTACGCCTGAGAGGACTGGTAAACGCTATCCTGCGCAACGCTTTGCGGCGGGAGAAAACCATTCTGGAGGAACGGGAAAAACTTCCGCTTTCCATTCATTATTCCACCCCCGCGTGGCTGGTACGGAGATGGACGGAACAAATGGGGCCGCAAATGGCCCGCGACCTGCTCCGCTGGAACAATACCACGCCGCGCCTGTATGTGCGCGCCAATCCTCTGATGCCCATGAAAAATATTCCGGCCTCCCTCGCCCCGCTGGACCGCGCGCCCGGCTGGTTCTCCGTGGAAGGCCTTCTGCCGCTGGAGGAAATTAAAACAGGCTCCCTTTACGTAGCGGATCCTTCCACCCGTTATTCCATTGATTTGCTGGCCCCACAGCCCGGAGAGGAAATTCTGGACGCCTGCGCCGCCCCCGGCGGCAAATCCGCCGCCATCATCGCCGCTACCGGAGGCAAAGCCCACCTGACCGCCACGGATCTCCACGAACACCGGCTGCCCACCCTGAAGGAAAACCTGGACAGGCAGGGTTCTTCCTTCGTCAGGACGGCGCAGGCGGACTGGTCCCTTCCCTGCCGCACGGAATGGAAGGGCCGCTTTGACGCCGTGCTTCTGGACGTTCCCTGTTCCAACACCGGAGTCATCCAACGCCGCGTGGACGTGCGCTGGCGCCTGACTCCGGAGGAAATCCGTCGCCTGACCGCACTCCAGAAGACCATCCTGGAAAATGCCTCCCGCGCCGTCAAACCGGGCGGCAGACTGGTTTATTCCACCTGTTCCATTGACGCGGAGGAAGACGGACTGCTGATCAGGGACTTTTTGCAGAACCATCCGGAATGGACGCTGAAAGAAGAAAAACTTATCCTTCCCCACGAGGAAAAATCGGACGGCGCGTATGCGGCCCTTTTGATCTGTGCTTGACCTCAGCTTCAATTTGTCAACAATGCGTGTTCCTGATTAATATCATTCCATTATGTCCCGCAAACCCATCATTGCCGCCAACTGGAAGATGAACATCGGCCCCGCCGAAGGCACCCAGTTCATCGAAAGCTTCAAAAACCTCATTAAGGGGAAAGACGTCGCGTGTGACGTGGTCATCATCCCTCCCTTCACCACCATTCCCTCCGTGCAGAACGCTCTGGGCGGTTGCTCCTGCATCGCCGCCGGAGCCCAGAACGTCTCCCAGTACGACAACGGAGCTTATACCGGTGAAATCTCCACCAGCATGCTGAATGAACTGAACCTCAAGTATGTGGTGCTCGGCCACAGCGAACGCCGCCAATATTTCGGAGAAACGGATGCCATTATCAACTCCAAAATCAAGAAGGCCATCGCCGCAGGCATCACCCCCATTTTCTGCATCGGAGAAACGAAGGACGAACGCCTGGGGGGCATTTTGGAACCCGTGCTGGAAATCCAGCTCAAGGGCGGCCTCAAGGATCTCACCCCGGAGGAGGTATCCAACCTGGTCATCGCCTATGAACCCGTCTGGGCCATTGGCACCGGCCTGACCGCAACTTCCAAGGAAGCCCAAGAAGCCCATTCCTTTATCCGCAAGGTTATTTCCGACGTCTTCGGAGCAGACGCCGCCGCCAAGGTGCGCATCCAGTACGGCGGCTCCGTAAAACCGGAAAACGTGGAGGAACTCATGGCCCAGCCGGACATTGACGGGGCTCTGGTTGGCGGCGCTTCCCTGAAGCCGGAATCCTTCGCTGCTCTGGTAACTTCCGCCAAATAAGCGGAATCCGGCGCCACCCCTTCTACAGGCCGGTCCTTCACGGGACCGGCCTTTTTCATCTCCGGAGCACCGGCCTCGCTCTTTTCACCCAAGAGCGCAGTTTCTGCCTTTTCAAGCAGCCTAAATCGTGCATAATGGCGGGAAATCATGAAAACCCGCTTACTTACCCCACGCAGCAAAGGTTTCACGCTCATTGAAGTTCTCGTAGTCATCGCCATCATTGCCTTGCTGGCAGGCGTCTCCTACAGCATTTATTCCCATGCCACGGAAACGGCAGCCAGAACGCGCTGTACGGACAACCTGCGCCGCATTAGCGACTGGGGCAAGGAATTCGCAGGCCAGAACGGCGGAAAACTGCCCTCCAGCGGCATGAAAGACAGCCTCCTGAGTGCCAGGGAATGCCGGAACTGGTGGGACGCCCTGGCGCCCATCGTTAATGCGGAACAACCCGACCTGATCGCCCGGAACGCCAAGGAACCCAACATGCTCCCGGACACGTTCCGCTGCAAAAACGACAAGCGTCCGGAAATCCTCGGAGCGGAGGATGCCAACCTTCCCGCCGGGCCGGACACCATTTCCTACACCAGCTGGCTGGACAACCGGAAGGGGCGTCCTATGAATGTGGCGCGCGGCCAGGCCCTGCGGGGCAAACCCTGGATCAGCGACGGCATCCCGATTGACGGGCGCAGCGTCATCACGGAACAGGATTTTGAGGAAATCGTAGTCCCGGCCCTTGAACGCCACCAGGGAGGAATCATGGTGCTTTATGCGGACGGGAAAATATCCCCCGTTGAGGACCCTACGCTTAACAAAGTCACCCAAGGTTCCTGAACCCCTTGTTTCTCCGCCCGGCGCGGGCGGGAAGCTGCCGGACCATTGCCGGCAATCCAGTGGAATTTTCTTCCTACTCCCACTGATTCGCCTTTACGAAACCGAGATAATCATTAAGGTTAGCGTCCAGATGAACCAGCATGCTCCCTTCCTGCATCCGTACGATGGAATGATACCACTGTCTGTGGCGGGGTATATCCTGGGAACCGTTCTGTTGCTGGTCCACCTGTATGCGCTGGTAAAAAGGCAGCAGGTGCAGGCTTTTCTGCTGGCGTCTCCGCGCAACCACCTGCTGGCTCAGATTCTGCTGGCCGGCGGCCTGTTCTGGTTCTTTCTGCTGGTGGCTCCCGAAGGATTGGGCGTGCTGAGCCGCTTTCGGGTGGGGCTGGCGGAATTTGAAGGTATCCGCTGGCTGCTCCAGCTGGCATGCCCCGTCTTTCTGGTGCTGATGGTCACGCAGGTGAAAAACCTGCTCTTTCCACGGGCGCTAGGCATCTTCGGCCTGATGGTGGCAGCTCCCCTGCTCAGTGCCGCCTTCCTTCAGGAGCCAGTGACCAGGCTCCTTATTCCCATCTGGTGTTACATCGTCATTTTCCTTTCGATTCTCTGGATAGGCAAGCCCTACCTGTACCGCGACATGGTCAATAAAATATGCTCCAAACCTGCTTGGTGGACGCCTCTTTGCCTGGGAGGAATGGCCTATGGAGCCGCCATTCTGCTTTGCGCCATCCTATGGTGGTAGGGAGGCCGCCTCTTCCGGCACTGCTTCATCACGCAGAAAAGACATTCAGCCGCAGGAGAAGGCCTCCGGCAAAAACAGGCATACGCAGGACGGATCTTTCCGGAACGGCCTGTTTTTTCCTCCTGCTGCAAGAATCAATAGCGGTTCCGCTTATTATATATGATATTCCATATTCCTTTCATGTGCTCTACCCTGCGTTCCTCCATCATGTCCAGCATAGCCTTCTGGTTGCTTACCCTTGTCCCTTCACTGGCGGACAGGCCTAATATCGTCCTTATCCTGGCTGATGACATGGGATGGTCCGACCCGGGCTGCTACGGTTCGGAAATACCCACTCCAGCCCTGGATACCCTGGCCAGACAGGGGATGCTGGCAACCCGGCTCTACACCGCTTCCCGCTGTTCACCCTCCCGGGCCTCCATCATGACCGGCTGCGAACCTCACAAGGTGGACGTAGGGCTCCTGGATGACGACAGCGGGCGCCCCGGCTACCGCGGACGCCTGAACCCGGGTATCCCCACCCTGCCGGAACTTCTGAAAAAAGCGGGATACCGTACCTATCTTTCCGGGAAATGGCATCTTGGAAAAGTTCGGGGATCCTACCCATGGGACCGCGGCTTCGACCGTTCCCGCGGTTTGCTGGGTGGAGCGGCAGATTACTACAGGCCCATGCCGGACAGCCCCTTCGGTGAAAACGGGAAACTGCTCCGTCCGGAGGATCTGCCGGAGGATTTCTACATGACGGACGATATCACCAAAACGGCTCTGGCCTATATTGGCGATGCCGCCAAAAGCAGGCAGCCCTTCTTCCTTTACGTGGCTTATACGGCTCCGCATACACCCCTCCAGGCCCCCCGGAGGGAAATAGAAAAAATGCTCCCGTTCTACAACGGCAAATCCCCCCATGCCATTGCTTCCAAAAGACTGGAAAAACAAAAGCTGCTGGGAATCGTCCCTCCTGCCGCCAAACTGGGCATGGCCGGCAAATTCAATCCAGAAGGCTATGAAAAAACTTCCGCAAAGCGGAAGGATTATATTGCCGAATGCATGGCCACCTACGCCGCCCAAATCGTTATCATGGACCGCGGCATAGGCCGCATTCTCGCGTCCCTAGAACGTCACCGCCTCAGTGACAATACCATCGTCATGTTTTTATCAGACAATGGCGCAACAGCGGAAATGCCCCAGAACAATAAAAACAAGAAGACTACCCTCCCCACAGGCCCGCTGGGAGAAGTCGGATGCAGGGACGGATACGGCCCCATGTGGGCGGCTGTGTCCAATACCCCTTACCGCCAGTATAAAATAGAAACCTTTGACGGAGGGCTGTCCGCCCCCTTCATCATTCGCTACCCTTCCAAAATACGTCCGGGATCGCGCTACCACTCGCCTTTCCTGCTTCAGGACATCGCCCCAACCTGCCTTGCGTGGGCCGCTCTCCCAATTCCGGCCCATATGGACGGCAAGCCGCTCAACACCTACTGGAATAATCCTCCGGAACTTCCTCCGTCCAAGGTGTGGGACTTCATTCCCAATACCTGCCCTCCCCGCACTATCTTCTGGGAACATCAGAGGAACCGGGCGGCCCTGACAAGTCAATTCAAGCTGGTGGCCCCCAACCGCGGCCCCTGGCAGGTGTACGACATCAGGGACAGGACGGAACAGAACAATCTGGCATCCAGGCACCAGACGCTTGTAGAACAATTGTCCGCACAGTACAGGAAATGGGCGGCGGAAAACCATGCCGAACGACACAGCCCGGCAGAAAAACGGGCATACGCGCCCTAAACGTTTCTATGGGAATCCCCTTCCGGAAGAAAATTCTGATTTCCGTTTCCTCAAGTAACGGAAAACGGCATGTGATTCACCGGGAAAGAAAAAGCAGGGAATAACAGTTATTCCCGTCCGCGGCAACATTCCTGTCTCCCGGGCATTCCGGGAACCATTCATTATTTTCACACTCCTTGCCATCCTTTCCCATGAAGGGGAATTACAT